>MNJR01000058.1 GCA_001920415.1 Acidobacteria bacterium 13_1_20CM_3_53_8
TCAGCGTCACTGTGCCCGCGATGATAATCAGGTCGCTCTGGCGCGGACTCGGCCTGAAAACGCCTGCGCCGAAGCGATCAATATCAAAACGTCCAGCGCCGCACGCGATCATCTCTATGGCGCAGCAAGCAAGCCCGAACGTCATAGGCCACAGCGCAGATTTTCGCGCCCAGTTGACAACAGGCGCGCCCGCGTCCATCACCTTCGCGCCCACACTTCGCCTGATCGAGTTGAATATAGAATCAACCGTAGTCAGTACAAAACCTTCTTCGTGTTCAGCCATAAAAACAGTTTTTAGTTTTCAGTTTTCAGTTTTCAGTTTCAGAAGAAGAGCGAAAAGCTTTTTCTGAAAACTGAAAACTGAAAACTGCCTTTCACGCCCATTCGAGCGCGCCTTTGCGCCAGGCGTAGTAGTAGCCGACGATTAAAATTCCTATGAAGATGAACATCTCCAGAAGCGCGAACTTAGTGAACGAGAAATCGTTGCCCATGTAGATGACAGCCCAGGGCAGCAGGAAGATCGTCTCCACGTCGAAGATAAGAAAGAGCATGGCGACGATGTAGTAGCGCACTGTGAAACGGTCGTGCGCTTCCGTCACAGGGTCAATGCCGCACTCGTATGGGCGCATCTTGCCTTTGCCGTAGATGCTCGGTCGCAGGAAGCGTCCCAAGACAATCGGCAAGACTGGAAAGATTACCGCGAAGACGAAGAAGATCATCACAGGCCAGTAAGCAGTGATTGGCCCACCCACAGTCTTCGGCACATTCGTCGTTTGTAGAAGTATCGCGCTCAGCATCATTATCGAAAATTCTTAACGGATTCAGAATGCAAGAGCTGCTGTCAGGACTCGCTTGCGAAAATTCTAAGCCGGGCATGGAGCGAAAGTCAAAAGGCAAAAGGCAAAAGTAAAAAGTTAGGCTGAAACCACCTTTAATAAGAAGATTGGCTTCCCCTCACTTTTGCCTTTTTACTTTTACCTTTTGCCTTCCTTTTGCCTTTTACCTTTTTACTTTTGCTTTCTTCGCTTCCGCGTGCGGCTTGCCTGCGAGCAGGGCTATTGCGTGCGGCAAGACGGGTTTGATGACGGCGAAGCATTCGCGCACGGCTGCGGGCGAGCCTGGAAGATTTACGATTAATGTGCCGGAGCGTATGCCGCACACGCCGCGAGAGATCATAGCCATCTCGGTCTTCTTCAAAGTTTCAGCGCGCATGGCTTCCGAAAGTCCCGGCGCTTCCCTTTCAATAACGGCGCGCGTGGCCTCCGGCGTGTTATCTCGCGGCGCGAAGCCGGTTCCGCCCGTTGTCACTATCAAATTCACGTCCTGCCTGTCCGCGTAGCGGCGCAGCATTTCTGCAAGCGGCTCAAGATCATCAGGCACGACTTCTCTGGCAACGAGACGAGCGCCCAAATCGTTGAGAAGCTCCGCAAGCTCATCGCCGGATTTATCTTCCTGCTCTTTGCGCGAGCAACGGTCGCTCACAGTTATCACGACAGCAGATATTTCGATAGACACCACTCCTCCGAAGAACAGTTTTCAGTTTTTAGTTTTCAGTTTTCAGAAAGAAGCGAAATGCTTTTACTTAACTGATGTTACGCAGAAGCTATTTTAAGCCGTCTTTAGACGGCGACAGCATAAAGCCCAGCACGTAAGTGCTGGGTTTAAGTCAGAAAAATAAGATCTGAGCTATCGAAGATAGCGACAGCCGATTGATTAATATGGGCTGTCGCCCGCTTTCGCGGGCTTAGGTAATCTTTACTGCTACCTTTTTCCCAGCGCTAACGCACTGGGCTTTATGCTGTCGCCGTCTAAAGACGGCTTAAACTCAAATTCTGCGTAACATGAGTTACTTAAAACTGAAAACTAAAAACTGAAAACTGTTCTAACTCAGTGAATCTCAAAAGAGTTCAGGAAGTCGTCAACTAAAGGGTCATTCGGGGTTTCGCTCAGCACGCCAACAAGGTACATCTTCAACATCTTCCCTTGCGGTTTGAAATAGAGGCGCATGCCCCAGTAGAGAAAACAGCCGTGCACTTTATAACGCCTACCCACGTAGCCATTCAATGGAACGTCCCTCTCCTGTGTGAATTCGCACGGCACACGCGCCTGATCCGCGCCATCGTTGAGCGCTTCAAGAGCGCGATTAAAGAGCGAGTTGATTGTCTCCCCTTCGGAGGGGCCGCTGGCCCAAATGGCTAGATACTGAATCTTTAGATGCTTGACGAGATATAGATGCGCGTCAATCGTCTGATCGTGCGGGACTTGAATGTTTGCGTCGAAGCCGCGCCCGCCCCGAGGCATTCTTATAGAGAACCCTGCGCCGTTCGGCTCAAAGACAGGCCACCTGGTTTCGGCCACCTGCTCTCTGTGCTGCTGAACGTATTGCGGCACACTTTGAGTTTGCGGTGCGGAAGTTTGCTGCGTTGTAGCGTGCGCCGCAGCCCTTCCAGCGCGTCTCCATTCCCAGGGTGGAACAGGCTGCGGGTCTTGCCATAGACCGCGCCTCTCAGTGCGCGCCGCCTGCTCTGCTTCTGCAAACAGAGTGCGGTCGGCGTCGCTCATGTCCGAAGCGTCGCGGTCTGTAAACCAGGCCACGCCGTCGCGTATCATCTGAAGACTGATGTCCCTATCGCCGCAATAGACTCTGGCTATGAAAACTGCTCCCGGAGCGATGCCTGTGTATTCGACTGTCACAGGTTTGCCCAGCACCAGATCAGAGAGATGCTGGCGCGCGACATCTGCGTAAGGCTGATCCGCTTCCGGCACGTCTGCGCTTTTCAGTACGACCTTGATACGTCGCCCTGCATTCTCAACCGAGAGAGTTTTCCCGTCGTGAATCTCTACGGCAAGCCCCTGCAAAGTACCGGCCATGACGGGCACTGAGATGCATATGAGCGAGAGCAAAGCGATAGCGAAGCAGCGTTTCATGTTATTAAGCCCTTGAATATTAAAGATGACGCTCGCTGTGGAGAAGGAGTTGAGCGAGAGATTCTAGATGGGGCGACGACCTTAAAAGAGCCGCCAGAAACAGATTAAAGCCGCGAGGCGGAGGCGTCAAGCATTATTTAACGTGAATTCGATATAAGCCAAAAGAGAAGTACGAGCAAGTAAATTATCCACGAAACAACACGAAACTACACTAAACGAATTCTTCTCTTCGTGTGGTTTAGTGTGATGCGCGTGGATAGTTCTCTCCCTTTCTCTCTTACGTCGAACTCACGTTATTTAAGTGAGAAGTTCGGAGTAAGTCGAACCAACCTTAACTCACAGTGTGCCCGACCGCATGAAGGTCTTGCAGGGAATGAACGCTCAGACTCGTTCGCCCTTGAAGAGCGCCGATTGCTTCAACGAGCGCGTGCGCGCCCGTCATCGTTGTCACGCACGGCACGTTGTATTGAAGCGCGGCGCGGCGTATGGCCTGCTCATCGAAGTGCGAGGCGCGACCCAAGGGCGTATTGATGATTAGCGCAATCTCGCCGCGCTTGATTGAGTCAACAATGTTCGGACGGCCTTCGTTGACTTTGAAAACCGTCTCGACGTTAAGACCAACTTCACGCAGCCGCGCGGCAGTTCCAACAGTCGCTACGATTTTGAATCCCAGACGAACAAGGCGGCGCGCCAGCACTACAGATTGTCCCTTGTCGCCGTCGTTCACGCTGATGAATGCCGTGCCGCTTTCGGGCAACTGAAGCCCCGCGCCCATCATTGCTTTGGCGTAAGCCTCGCCAAACGAATCGCCCACGCCCATCACTTCGCCCGTCGAATGCATCTCTGGACTCAAGATGGGATCAACGCCCGGAAATTTAACGAACGGGAAGACGGGCGATTTGATGTAGAAGCGATTGACGCTTAAATCATCAGGCAGGTCGAACTCTTTTAACTTCTTTCCTGCCATTACAAGCGCGGCAATACGCGCGAGCGAAACGCCCGTTGCTTTCGAGACAAACGGAACAGTACGAGATGCGCGCGGGTTCACCTCCAACACATAAACGCGGTCGTCCTTGATTGCGAACTGAATGTTCATAAGCCCACGCACGCCGAGCGCGCTCGCCAGCACTCGCGTGTAATGGCGCATGGTCTCAAGATGCTCAGGCTCAATCCTGACAGGCGGCAGCACGCAAGACGAATCGCCCGAATGAATCCCTGCTTCTTCAATGTGCTCCTGAATGCCGGCGACAACGCACGTCTCTTCGTCTGCGAGCGCGTCAACGTCAAACTCCGCCGCGCGCTCCAGGAATTTATCAATCAGAACAGGTCGTTTTTGGGAAAAGTCAACCGCCGCGCGCATGTAATCGTCAAGACTGTCCTCGTCATAAACAATCGCCATCGCTCGACCGCCAAGAACGTAAGAAGGACGAACCAGAACCGGGTATTCAATCTTTTCTGCTATCTCTCGCGCTTCTGCGATTGTCGTGGCCGTGCCGTTATCCGGCTGCGGAATTCCCAATTCTCGAAGAAGCGCGCCGAAACGTTTTCTATCTTCCGCAAGGTCAATCGAGTCCGGCGAAGTGCCTATGACGGGCACGCCAGCCGCGTGCAAACGCATTGCAAGATTCAGCGGCGTCTGCCCGCCGAACTGCACTATGACGCCATCAGGCTTTTCCACGTCCACTATGTTCATCACGTCCTCGAACGTGAGCGGCTCGAAGTAAAGCCGGTCGGAAGTGTCATAGTCGGTCGAGACCGTTTCAGGGTTGCAGTTGACCATGATCGTCTCAAAACCCGCTTCACGAAGAGCGAACGACGCCTGGCAGCAGCAGTAATCAAACTCAATCCCCTGCCCTATTCGATTCGGCCCCGAACCCAAGACCATTATCTTGCGAGCGTTGGTCGGCTCAGATTCGTCCTCCGATTCATAAGTCGAATAAAGATAGGGCGTGAACGATTCAAACTCAGCGCCGCAAGTGTCCACACGCTTATAGACAGGAACGAGGCCAAGAGATTTGCGAAAGGCGCGCACTTCGTCTTCAGTTCTTTTTGTCAGGTAAGCAAGACGACGGTCAGATAGCGCGTACTCTTTGAACGTTCGCAAGGTTTCTAAAGGAATCTCTTCAAGCTTCTTCCCTTCGACCTCCTTCTGAATTTCCATCACTTGCTTGAGTTGTTCTAGAAACCAGGGATCAATGCGCGACAGACGATAAATTTCAGAGATAGGCCAATCGTGTTGCAACGCGTAAGTAATGTAAGAGAATCTCTGAGAATTTGGCCGCGCGAGCTTTCGTTGCAACTCGTCATCGGGCACATCTTCCAAACGAAGAGGCTTGACTGCTTCCAACGAGCGAAGCCCCTTGAACAGAGCTTCCTTGAAAGTGCGGCCAATCGCCATCACCTCGCCTACACTTTTCATCTGCGTTCCCAACACATCTTCCGCTTCACGAAATTTCTCAAAGTTCCACTTCGGAATTTTCGCAACCACGTAATCAATCGTAGGCTCGAAACTAGCTGGCGTCTTCTTCGTGATGTCGTTCGGAATCTCGTCCAGCGTGTAACCGACCGCCAGCTTCGCAGCTATCTTAGCAATCGGAAAGCCCGTAGCTTTCGATGCAAGCGCCGACGAGCGCGACACGCGCGGGTTCATCTCTATAATTCTAATCTCGCCGTTTTCGGGGTTCACGGCGAACTGTATGTTCGACCCGCCGGTTTCCACACCGACCTTGCGAATCACTCGAATCGCCATGTCGCGCATACGTTGATATTCAACATCCGTGAGAGTCTGAGCGGGCGCAACCGTAATGGAGTCGCCCGTGTGCACGCCCATAGGATCGAAGTTCTCAATCGAGCAGATGATGACGACGTTGTCAGCAAGGTCGCGCATCACTTCAAGCTCGAACTCTTTCCACCCCAAGATTGATTCTTCAATCAGAACTTCGTGAATAGGCGAAGCGGCCAGGCCTGCGCGAACAATCTCCTCGAACTCTTCAGGGTTGTAAGCAATCCCGCCGCCCGTGCCGCCCAGTGTGAAAGATGGACGAATGATAGCGGGGTAAGCCGTGGTCTCTACAATCTCCTGCGCTTCAGCCCACGAGCGCGCAAATCCTCCGAGCGGCATCTGCAACCCTGCCTCGTCCATAGCTTTTTTGAAAAGCATTCTATCTTCGGCAACTTTAATCGCTTCGCGGTTCGCCCCTATCATCTCCACGCCGAATTTTTCCAGCACGCCAGCCTCATCCAGCGCAATCGAAAGATTGAGCGCCGTCTGGCCTCCGACCGTAGGAAGAAGCGCGTCAGGTCTCTCTCTTTCAATAATCGCCGCGACCGAATCAACCGTCAGCGGCTCAATATAAGTTTTGTCCGCCATCTCAGGGTCTGTCATTATGGTCGCAGGGTTCGAGTTCACCAGCACGACCTCGAAACCTTCCTGCCGAAGAGCCTTGCACGCCTGCGTCCCCGAATAATCGAACTCGCAAGCCTGGCCTATTACAATCGGGCCTGAGCCTATGATTAAGATTTTGTGTAAGTCTGTTCGCCTGGGCATCTGTAGTTAAACTGCTGTTATCTGAAAGAATTGATTTGTTGCTAAACTCGCAACCATTATACATAATGGTCTGACAGGGCACGAATCTACCGCTAGAGGTTCACATTCTGGCCTCATTATCTTTCTTCAATTTGGTGCAATTTATGAAGCGACTTCTCTGGCTGCTATTTATCTCTTTGATCTTGACGCCGACCCTCTCTTTCGGACAAACACCTCGCAGTGCCGCAGAGTTCTATAATCGAGGATTGACGCGCCAGAACAGTGGTGACATCGAAGGCGCGGTCGCAGATTTCCAAAAAGCTATCGAGTTGAAGCCTAGATTCCCGGAAGCATACAACGCTCTGGGCACTATCCTAATGCGCAGGAACGATTACGATGGCGCGATTGCAAATTTCAGCAAAGCCATAGCGCTTGAGCCGCGCAACTTCGAGCTTTATTACAATCGCGGCGTCGCGCGTCTAGCCAAAAATGATTACGATGGCGCGATTGCAGACTTCAGCAGCGCCATGGAGATCACGCCCGCAGACGCAATGACCTACAATAATCGTGGCAACGCGCGCAAAGCTAAGGGCGACGCTCAAGGCGCTATTGCAGACTACAACCGTGCGCTAGAGCTTTCGCCGCGTATGTCGGAAGCCTACTACAATCGAGGGCTTGTTCGGCAAAGCACTGGCGACGTAGACGGGGCAATCAATGATTTCAACAGAGCAATCGAAATCAACGCGAATTTTTCAGAAGCGTTTTACAGTCGCGGGATGGCTTACAAGAGCAAAGGGGATTTGAAGAAGGCGCTCTCTGATTTGAATCGCGCAATCGAAATCAACCCCACAGACCCCGATGAGTTTTACAGTCGCGGGACTGTGCTGGAAGCGGAAAATGAGATGAGCGGTGCGCTTGCGGACTATAGCCACGCTATAGAGATCAACCCCGGTTATGCGCTTGCCTATATCAGTCGCGGTCTGATTCTACTCGCGCAAGGGAAGACCGTAGAAGCGGATCAGGATTTTGCCAGAGGATTTTCTCTGGACAGCAGCCTCAAAGCCACTTACGAAAATTACATTAGAGAGATGAAGCGGCGGCGCGCAGCAAGTCACTGAATTAATCGGCGCGCTTATTCAGATGGAGCGTGGTTAGACTTTCGGGGACTTATGAAGGATGTTGCCCGTCAAACTTCTTTCTGTAATCCTCGCCTTCAATCTGAACAGTCCTGCACATCTCGTAAAGACGTGAACGCAGGCGCACGCCTATGCGGTCTTCCAGAGTTTCATCAGCTTCTTTGCGCCGCTTGTCCAGATAGTTCGTAGTGAAGACTGTAAGCTTGCGGTCGTTGTAGCGCGTGTTGATAATCTGCATCATTGTGTCGCGCACCCAGTCCGTAGGCTTTGATGCGCCGAGTTCATCCAGCACTAGAACTTCAGCCTCGAACACTGGCGCTAGCACTTTCAATTCGGAAGTCTGCGAGATGGGGTTGTAGGAGTTCTGTATCTCTTTCAGTAGCGTGCCGAATTCGTAGAAGAGACATGTGATGCCCTTCTTCTCAATCAACTCGCGCAGGATTGATACCGACAGGTGCGTCTTACCTACACCGACCGTTCCCATCAAAACAAGACCGCGATCAATCGCAGGATATTCGCGCGCCAGTCGCCAGGCGTACTGGAACGCTCGCAACTGCGTGCCGTTCCCTTTCGCTGGATAGTAGTTTTGCAGAGAGCACTGATCGTAGCGGCGAGGGATACGCGCTGCTGCAATCAATTTCGAGCGATGGTCTTCGGATTTGCAACGGCAACGGCGAGCGCCACGGCCTGGCACGACTTCCAAGCCTGTGCCGAAGCAGTAAGAGCAGACGGCTGACTGGTCTGTGATTAAGGGCTGGGCTTCGGCGGAAACCGAAACGTCGTCAGGCTCTTTGTCGGGCACTGCGAAGAGCGGATGAATTTTGGCTTTGTCCTGCGACATCTGCTGAAGCGTGTTGGCTTACTACTTTTCCGAAACTGATCTTAACGCGTGCCCCGCGCCAGATGTTAATAGCTTTGACGCGGAAATTTTTTGACGCCCCTTGATGGCTTACTTTCTGCGAGCTGGCTTCGGGCGAGGCCAGCGGATTATAGCATCCGATTCCTAGATTGCAAGGCCGAACTTTGCAGTTTGAGTTTTCCACATGAGGAAAACTTTTCCGCACTCTACCTGCTTATCAGTGATTACGTAAACATATCTAGCATACAGCGCCTTTTTCATCGCTGTGATATATTCAATGCGTCCTTAAATTTTTCCTGACGAATCCGATTCAGGTTAGATTAATAGTCAAAGGGGTTTTATAAGAAATAAGAATGGGCATTCTAAGCGGGCTGTTGAGCAGGCTCGGCTTTCATCAAGCACACGTCGAACGCAGTCCCATACGTGTGTTTCTGCTCGACGACGACAGGCGCAGACACGACTGGTTCGAGGAACGTTTCGCGGGCGACCTTCTTGACATAACAGATAACATAGAGCGTGCGCGTGTGCTATTAACCGAAAAGCAGTACGATGCGATCTTTTTAGATCACGACCTGTTGCCGGAGCATTACCACTCCGAAACTACTGACGACGAGAACACAGGCTACGCTCTTGCTACATGGCTCGCGGCGCGCCCAGAATTGCAGCGCGCCTCAACCATAATGGTTCACACGCGCAACGCCGACGGAGCCATGCGCATGGTCGAAGAACTGCGCCGCGCCGGACGCAATGCCGAATACGTCCCCTTCCCACTCCTCGCCCAGAAGATAAAGAATTACTGGCAACGATAAAAGGCAAAAGTAAAAAGGTAAAAGGCAAAAGTTAGGAAGAAAGCTTCTTCACTTTTGCCTTTTTACTTTTAACTTGAGTTGGCCAGGGACGGAATCGAACCGCCGACGCCGGCCTTTTCAGGGCCGCGCTCTACCAACTGAGCTACCTGGCCTAATAATTCAGTTGTGAACAGAAGAAAGCAGTATAGATAGCGAGCAATAAAGTGTCAACTTGGTAGAAGATGTGCTTATTTTGTTAGATTACTATCAAAAAGTCGTTGACAGTTTTGCGAAGAGGTGTATAATCCGAGGCGTTGAGGATGGGGCTGATAGCCCAACATCAGCAAGGGTCGCAAGACCCGGCCATCCAAGGCCCGAACTTCGATAGTTGCCCGCCCGTGCCAGCTCGTTCGCCGACGCGCCCCCCGTGATCGCTACCTTCGAGCTGGCACAGCTTTTTTTACGGGACTTCCTGAATTTTCTAAATAATTCGCGCTCTATTTATTCGCTTCATCTGTGCTGAGGTGTACTCAACTGCACTCAGAAGCGGACAAAAAGTGGACACGCTTTTTTCATATAAGAAGTGCGGCGGAGCCTTCATAACTTCGCCGCGCTGATTCGATTCCACAGCAAACCCGATTCCAGATTGGCTTCGTCAATAATTTCCCGCTCATTCATCGTTATCAGTTCTCGCTCGCGCATGAGCACGCGACCATCAATGATGGCTGTTTCGACATCGTCAGCCTGAGCCGAATAGACTATTGATGAGATTATGTCGTGTGGAGTGGGAGCTAGATGCAGGCGATCCATGTTTAGTACAAACAGGTCTGCGCGCTTCCCCTTTTCCAGACTCCCTATCTCACTTTCAAGACCGAGCGCGCGTGCGCCGTCAATCGTCGCCATGCGAAGCGCGCGGCACGCTGGCAAAGCTTCTGCGCCGTGTGTGGCTTTTTGTAGCAGAGCGGCGGTTCGCATCTCAGTGAACATGTCCAGGCGGTTGTTGCAGGCTGCACCGTCCGCGCCTAAGCTCACAGAGATTCCGCGCTCAAGCATTTCGTGTACGCGCGCTATGCCTGAGCCGAGTTTCAGATTCGACGAAGGACAATGAAGAACGTGCGTGCCTGTGCGAGCAAGAGTCTGCATCTCTTCTTCATCTAAGTGAACGCAGTGCGCGAGCGCAATCTGTTTTCCAGTGAGGCCAAGCGAATCCAGATAGATAACATTTCTCAGTCCTGTCTCGCGCTCGACTATCTCGCACTCCGTAAGGTTTTCAGAGGCGTGCGTGTGAACAATCGCTCCGCGCTCGCGTGCTAGGCGAGAGACTTTTATTAAAAGTTCTCGCGTGCAGCTAACGGCGAATCGCGGCGCGAAGCAGGCGCGTACGCGGCCACCGGCGCGCCCGTTCCACTCTTCAAAAAGCGCCAGAGATTCTTCAATTGATCGGGCAGTCTCTTCATTCAAAGCTGCGGGCACATCGTCGCCTTTGTCCATCATGCACTTGCCAACGGTTGCGCGAAAACCGCTCTCTTCGATGACTCGAAACACCTCTTCGGTGTGATTGACAGTCTCCATAGTTAGCGCGCACGTAGTCCCGCCCTTAATCATCTCGGCCACGCCAAGACGCGCAGAAGCCCTTATGCTTTCGCGCGTGTGTGCAGCCTCCATAGGCCAGACACGTTTCTTTAGCCAGTCAATCAGAGCCAAGTCGTCCGCCGAACCGCGAAACAGAGTCTGGCAGAGATGAACGTGCGTCTGAACGAAGCCCGGCAACACAACGCGATTTCGGGCATCAATCACTTCATCAGCCGAATCAACAGCAGCGCCTACGCTCTCTATGCTATGCCCGCGAATGAATAGATCGCCCGTCACGACTTCATCGTTCGGAGAAATCGTGACAATCGTCCCGCCTTTTATGAGAAGAGACTTTTCCATTACCAACGAAACATAAATGAAAATCGCTCAAGAGGAAAGTAAAAAGGTAAAAGTAAAAAGGCAAAAGTTAGGCGGAAACCCAATTCTATTAAAAATTGGTTTCCCCTCACTTTTGCCTTTTACCTTTTTACTTTTGCCTTATTTAGCGGCTTTGCGGCTAGAAGCTTTAGCTGCCACTTCCGCCTCTGTCTCTTCGCCAACCGCTTCTAATGTTGGTTTTGTAATTCCGAGCGCGACCTTCACTTCCGTTTCTATGCGACTCAGAAGCTCACGATTCTCTCTCAGATTCTGCTTTGAGTTCTCGCGTCCCTGACCCAGGCGCTCGCCCTTGTAGGAGAACCACGCGCCACTTTTGTCAACCACCTTATTGTTGACAGCCAGGTCTAGCACGTCGCCTTCGCGCGAGATGCCTTCGCCGTAAACTATATCGAACTCGCACTCGCGGAAAGGGGGCGCGACCTTGTTCTTCACGACCTTGACCCTCGTGCGATTGCCAACGGTGCGGTCGCCATCCTTTATAGCGCCTATGCGCCGAATGTCCAGACGCAAGGAAGCATAAAATTTCAGCGCGCGCCCGCCCGAAGTGGTCTCAGGCGAACCGAACATGACGCCGATTTTTTCGCGTATCTGGTTGATGAAGATAAAACAGGTGTTCGACTGCGCGACAATCGCCGCGAGCTTTCTGAGAGCCTGCGACATCAGACGAGCTTGCAAGCCCGGCAAGCTATCGCCCATCTCGCCGTCGAGTTCGGCGCGCGGAACAAGCGCCGCAACAGAATCAATAACGATAACGTCAACGCCGTTTGAGCGCACCAAAGCTTCCGCAATTTCCAGAGCTTGCTCGCCCGAATCCGGCTGCGAAATTAGAAGCTGGTCAATATCAACGCCCAGTTTCCCAGCGTATTCAGCATCCATAGCGTGCTCCGCATCAATGTATGCTGCGACGCCACCTGCCTTCTGCGCTTCAGACACTATATGAAGCGCGAGCGTGGTCTTGCCGGAGCTTTCCGGCCCGTAGATTTCGATAATGCGACCGCGCGGCACGCCGCCCACGCCAATCGCAGCGTCCAACGAAATAGAGGTCGTAGAGATCGCCGGGATGTCCGAGACCTCGCGCTCGCCAAGGCGCATGATTGACCCCTTGCCAAATTTCTTCTCAATGTTCAGTAGCGCCGCCTCGACCGCTTTACCGCGATCCGCGCCAAATCTATCTTCTGCCATTGCAAACATTCTCTTTCTCCATTCTCTTAATCACGTTTCGTGGTCTGTCTAGCTTAAAAGCGTCTGCGGTCTGCCACAGAACGACAGCAAGTATAGCACAGGAAACGCAGGAATGGAACATTGTTTCAAGCATGAAACACAACTTTTTTTGAAAAATTTTGAGGGTTAGAAAAGCCTAGAAGCACGGCCACTTTTTGCGGCGACAGCCCTCTCTGTCCCGAAACTCCGCGAGGGTGAGGCGGAGCGCAAACCGGCAGTGCGAAATCCCTTTCTGTCAAACCACACATGCAAGAATTAAGCTACGACTCCGCGCTTTTACCAGAATACAGAACGTCTTGCAAGCTGCGGCCAGTCCTTTTCTCAACCTGCTCCGCAAGCGACGGGATCTCGCCCTCGCGTTCATCCCTGGTCACGCGCTCCACTCGCCACATTGGAAAGAACAGATCGGCAGGCCCCATGAAAGGTTCATCTTTCACAATCGCCCGCACCCAATCCTCGAACGCATTCAGGTCAAGCCCCTTCAGAAACAGTCCCGCAGCGCTGATTTCATCAAGCACACCCCAATACTTCTCGCGCGGGCTGTGCAGAACTAGAACAACTGCTGCGCCGGGTTCGATTCCTTTATGATGTGTCTTCACATCCATATATTTAAGTTTGTGAGTTCTTCGCCGCCTATGTTTAGCCTACTGCGATTTCAAGATACGCTCAGCCTCTTCCAGAACCAAGTCGCGCCCCTGCCGTAAGGCAGCTATCGTCAGAGGTACTGTCCTATCCGGTACGACACCAGCTCCTTCCAGCTTACGCCCCTTGCCTGAGATGTAGCCCAGGTGACTGTACTGTAGCACGCCGCCGCCTTTCACTTTTTTTGTATCTGTGTCGGCAACACAGCCGCAACTCTGTGTTCCTACGATTGTAGCGCGCCCGTTCTCCTGAAACCCGTTGGCGAATACTTCCCCGGCGCTCCTAGTACCTTCGTCAACCAAAATCACAACACGGCCTTTGTAAATTTGACTGCCGCCGTCAGCGCTCAACGTGCGGAAGAGTGGAGTCTCGCCTGAACGATTGACGAACCGCCCGAAAGAGACTTTTGTAGGGAAGAAGTAGTCGGCCATCTTCATTCCAATGTCATGAATGTCCCCGCCGTACTCTTGAATTGTTCGTCAACCGGCGAACGTAGCGTATTGATCTTCATGTAGTAGAAGCCTGACGGCAGGCGTTGCGAGATAAGCGACGGCGACGGTCTGGAAACGACGCTTCGCTTAAGCGTTGTTTCAAACTGCGTACCATCCTCGCGCTCAAGCCCAAGTTTGAACTGCGCGTTTGCCGGGCCAGTAAGAAAGGAGTTGTAGATAACAAACCTGTCCGCCTGTGCGCTTGAAGAATGCCCAACTGCGGCGCGAAGTTGAGCCAAGCGATCTTCGACTGGTTTACCATCGAACGTGCGCACAATCATTCCGACCTTAACGCCCGACCGCGCAGCTTCGGAGTCAGGCTCTACGCGCACCACAACGAGCTTGCCTTCTACCTCATTGACCGAAAGTCCGGTGCTCAACGGCTGGTCGTTGGGTGCGGCAAAGCCCGTGTGCAGGTCATGCAACTCGCGCAACATCTGTTTGATTAGCGCATAAAAAGCATCGTCCGTTCGCGCAGCCTCTATCTGAGGCCGATAGTGCTCGCGCACAGCCGCCCAATCAACTCCATTGAAAGACGGATTGTAATATTCATTATTGATTGTCTTCCACACTGTCTCGAAAACTTCCGCACGATCTGCTGGCGAGAGCGATTCCGGCATCGGTCTATTTACGGCCTTGATGGCCGCCGACCAAGTGAGTAATAAACCAAGCACGGTAACGAGAATTATTCTTCCCATCTATCTTTCCATTATCTTGAAATGCAGGCGTAGCGGTCGGGGGCTAAAGTGAAATACGAACTTATTTGTTGCCATGAGCGCAGTGAAAGTTTGCTGTCTGGAAATCTTTCTTGTTTATAGATGAAAGAGGCCGCTGAGCTACATTTCATCTGCCTCGTGCGGGAATAAGTGTCTAACAAATTCTCCAACATGCTGCACAAGATCAGGCGAGCCGCTAAGTTTTTCGATTTCGGAGACGAGCGCAGAGCCTACTACGGCTGCGTCTGCGTAGCGCCAGACTTCCGCGACCTGTTGAGCATTGGAGATGCCGAAGCCTACGGCAACGGGCAAGGGTGAGAACCGGCGAACGCGCGAGACAAGATGTTCGGCTTCGCTGCTTATCTCTGTTCGAGCGCCTGTGACGCCTGCGCGAGAGACTGCGTAGATGAAGCCGCTTGAGCGCTCGGCAACCATGTGCAGGCGCGCATCCGTTGAAGTCGGCGCGACGAGAAAGATCATGTCCAGATCGTGCGTCTTCATCTTTTGGGAAAATTCTACGGCCTCTTCCGGCACAAGGTCTGTGACTAGAACGCCGTCAACCCCAGCCACACTTGCCTCTCGTCCCAGATGCTCTATGCCGAATTGCAGCAGTGGATTGAAATAGCTGAAGAGCATGACGGGCGTTTCAGATTTTTTCCTGAACTCCGCGACCACATCTAGAATCTCGGCAATGCCGAAGCGATGACGCAACGCACGCTCCGACGCGCGTTGAATCGTTGGCCCATCGGCCACAGGATCGCTGAAAGGCACGCCAAGCTCTATAACGCTTGCGCCCGCGCGCGCGATTTCAATGAGCAGATGATAGGTCGTTTCAAGATCAGGGTCGCCAGCAGTCAGAAACGGAATCAATCCGCGCCTGCCTTCGCGCTTGAGTTGAGAAAAGACCTCTGCAATGCGACTCACAATAACTCTCCGAAAAAGTCTGAAGTCCGGTTATTTTCGATTTTAGATTTTGGATTTTCGATTTAAGAGCTTTCCGCTTCTTCCAATCGAAAATCCAAAATCTAAAATCGAAAATCAGTCTGACTCCAGACTCTCTTGCACCGTGTTCACATCTTTATCGCCGCGCCCGGAAAGATTGATGATGAGAATCTGGCTCGAACTCATCTCGCGCGCAACTTTCAGAGCGTGAGCAACGGCGTGCGCGGATTCCAGCGCAGGAATTATGCCTTCGAGTTGCGATAGAGTTTGAAAAGATGCGAGCGCTTCTTCGTCGGAAGCCGAAACGTATTCAACTCGTCGCAGATCATGAAGAAACGCGTGCTCAGGGCCAATCGAAGGATAATCTAATCCGGCTGAGATAGAATGCGTGGAAGCAATCTGTCCGTGCTCGTCTTGAAGCACATAGCTCATAGTGCCTTGCAAGACTCCGGGCTTTCCTCCTCCGCTCTGTAGAAATCGCGCGGCGTGTTGGCCCAACTCTTTACCGCGCCCTCCGGCCTCTACGCCAATCATGCGAACCGTTGCGTCAGAAAGAAAAGGATAAAAGAGTCCGATTGAATTTGAACCGCCGCCGACGCAGGCAATCAAACAATCAGGCAAGCGGCCTTCGCGCTCTAAAACCTGCGCTCTTGTTTCTCTACCGATCACACTCTGAAAATTGCGCACCATTAACGGATAAGGATGAGGCCCTAGCGCACTGCCCAGTAGATAGTAGGTGTCCGAAACATTCGTCACCCAATCGCGCAGTGCTTCGTTGATTGCATCTTTCAGCGTTCTCGATCCGTTATCAACTTCACGCACTTCCGCGCCAAGAAGCTGCATGCGAAAGACGTTCAACTGCTGCCTCCTCATGTCTTCAGTGCCCATGTAGACTACGCACTTCAGGCCGAACAGAGCGCAGACGGTCGCAGTCGCAACGCCGTGCTGTCCCGCGCCCGTTTCTGCAATCACACGAGATTTCCCCATGCGACGCGCGAGCAGAACCTGTCCCAGAGCGTTATTGATCTTGTGCGAGCCTGTGTGCGAGAGGTCTTCGCGTTTCAGGTAAATGCGTGCGCCACGAGCGTGCTCTGTAAGGCGTGAAGCATAAAAGAGCGGCGTCGGTCTTCCTGAATAATTCAGCAGGAGCGATGAGAACTCTTTCTGAAAACTTTCATCATCGCGCGCTTCGTTGTATGCATCTGTCAATTCTTCGAGCGGCGCCATCAAGGTTTCAGGCACGAACCGCCCGCCGTACCTGCCCCAGTGGCCGCGTTCGTCTGGTTGTGTGATTGTGTCCGGCATCAGCTTTTTATTGTTTCACGCAAAGACGCTAAGACGCAAAGCAGGAGACAGAAGAAGAGCAAGAATGAAGTAGGAAGGATGAACCGGCGGGAATAATTACTCACCTTGCGCGAAGTTTGGATTAAAGCCCTCGATAGAGGGCGACAGCATAAAGCCCAGTGCGTAAGCGCTGGGAACAGATAGCAATAAAGATAATCAAGCCCGCGAGAGCGGGCGACAGCGTGTGATAATTAAAGGGCTGTCGCTATCTTCGATAGCTCTAACTATTTTCCTTCAACACTACCCTAGCCCTGACGGGCTAGGCTTTATGCTGTCGCCCTCTATCGAGGGCTTTAATCCAAACTTTGTGCAAGGTGCGGGAGTAATTATTCTTTCATCCCTCATTTTCCTGCCTTGCTCTTCCTCCTTCCGCTCTTGTTTATTAAATCTCTTCAATTGCCTGCAATAGCAGTTCGATTTCGACCTTCATTTTTCGCTCGATATAACGCTGCATCGCTCGCTGCGTAAAGCGAGCGCTCGGTTTCGGCATGAACGGGACACGATGCTACGCCAAGGCTGACTGTGACTATGCCTACGCCTTCGACCGCTTCTGCGGCGACTATGATTCGCAAGCGCTCGGCTGCCGCCATTGCGCTCGCTTCGTCCGCTCCCGCTAAAAGAAGCGCGAACTCTTCGCCGCCCATGCGTGCGGCTGTGTCGTTGTCGCGCGAGGCTTCTGTGAGCGCGCTTGCGACGTGGCGTATCACACGGTCTCCGGCTGAGTGGCCGTGCGCGTCGTTGATGCGTTTCAGATAATCAATGTCTGCGAGCAAAAGCGAGCAAGGCACATTGTAACGACGCCAGCGCTCAACCTCCTGCCCAAGCGCCGTGCGAAATCGTCGTCGGTTAGCAAGCCCTGTAAGATAATCCCTGTCGGCTTCTGCACGAAGACGATCAATCCTCTGCTGAACTCCTATCAACTGGCGGGCGCGCGCAATCAGCAGAGGTAGTTCGTCAGGAATCTGAAAGTAATCGAACGCTCCTGCTTCGAGCGTCGCGCGTCGGCGCTCCCGTGTGGCTTCAACATCGCCCACGAAAACGAGCGGCAGCGCATCCTGAGTTTGCCTTAAACTTCTTACCAATTCAGCGGCGCTGATGCCTTTCACACAAATGTCTGCGACGACAACGTGCGGGCGCGAGCGGCGCAAAGAAATAAGCGCGGCTGCGCCACCGCTCACGCCTACGACGTTCAATCCGGCGTCTTCAAGCGCCTCGCGGTACAGGGCAGACGTCGCGCTCTCTGAGACCAGCAGCACGCGCCCCTGCTCTCGACCACGCTCGCGGCCAACCACTTTTTCCGGCGCAGTTGCGCTCATACTTTATTCCGAAGAAAATTGTACCAAGCTTGTAATGATAAAGTCGGTGGGATTAACGGGGGCAAGTTAAGAGAGAGCGCGTAGTGTGCTCGCTCGGTTGATTTCCTTAAACTCTCGCGCCGTCAGAATAACCGAAGAGGGAGGGCTGTCGTCAAGGTTTAACCGGCAGCCTTGCGTGCGGCGGCAATGAACGCTCGGACTTTTTCATGATCTTTGCGCCCCGCAGAGATTTCCAGATGACTACAAGCATCAACGGCGTAAGGCTCAACCTGCTCGATTGCTTCCGAGATATTTTCGGGCGAAAGACCGCCAGCAAGGAATAGCTTCGGCACAAGATCGCGCACGCGCCGCGCTATATTCCAGTCAACTCTCTTCCCCGTCCCGCCCCGCGCTTTCTTATCAAAAGCATCTAGCAGCACGGCATCAACGTCGTACTCGCTTACGCATTCGGGCATGAAATCTTCGTGCACGCGCAGCGCTTTGATTACGAAAAAATTTCTGAGCGCGCGGCAGTAAGTTATGGATTCATCGCCGTGCAACTGAACAGCTTTGATGCCGACATCAATCGCTATACTCTCGACATCTTCCGGCCTCTCTTCATTCACAAACACGCCGACGCACAGAACATCTTCCCGAAAATTCTCGATAATCGCTCGCGCCTTTTCAGGCTCTATGAAGCGCGAGCTACGTCTGTAGAAATTAAATCCGAGCGCGTCCGCGCCAGCCGCGACAGCCACGCGAGCGTCTTCCAGATTCGTGATTCCACAGATTTTGATTAGAACCATAAAAAATAAGGCAAAAGTCAAAAGTAAAAAGGCAAAAGTGAAGACGAAAGCTTTCGCCTCTAATTTTTAATTTATAATTCACGCCTGCAAGGCGTGTCCACACTTTTTACTTTTACCTTTTTACTTTTGACTTTCTTAATTCTCTCAACGCTTCTTCCGGTTCAGACGCGCGCATCAAAGTTTCGCCGATTAAAAATGCTGAGTAGCCAAGTTCGCGTAAACGATTTATGTCTTGGCCTGTTTGCAATCCGCTTTCGCTCACGAGCAGAGCGTTGTGAGGCGCATGTCCGGCTAATTCGACCGAAACATCGAGCGAGACTTTGAAGGTGCGCAGGTCGCGGTTGTTGACGCCTATCAGGGTCGCTCCACAATCAAGTGCTCTTCCCATCTCTTCGCGTGTGTGAACTTCAACGAGCGCATCTATACGAAAATCTTCCTCTGTTATCTTTCGTAATCGCGTAAGGCTTTCGTCGTCTAGAGCAGCGACTATAAGCAGAAGCGCGTCGGCTCCGGCTTCCGCCGCCTCGTAAATCTGAAACTCGTCAAAGATGAAATCCTTGCGCAGCAAGGGCAGCGAGATTTCTGTCCGAATATCTCTTAAATCATCGAGCGAACCTAGAAAGCGATCCTCTTCCGTCAGCACGGACACAGCAACCGCGCCTCCCGCTTCATAGCTTCGCGCAATTTCCGATGGCTTTGCTTCCGCCCGTATTATGCCCTTCGATGGCGAAGCGCGTTTCACTTCTGCGATGATGTTCACACGGTCTCGCCGCATGAGCGCAGCACGAAAGCGATGCGGCTTTGCAGACGATCTAACATCAAGCGCACGCGCTTTCATACGCTCAAGGTGGCAAAGCTCTTTCGCGCGCGCCAGCCGCGCTCTTTTCAGATTAACTATCTCAGTAAGAAAATCCATGCGCGAAGAAGCATAGTCAGTACCGCCTGCGGTAGCGGGCGGGTGATGCGCGAGATGATGACCCGCCCGCTACCGCAGGCGGTACTGACTTGAACTTGAACTACGTCTCACTCATTTGTTGCCTGAATCAACTGCTCCAACTTTCTCTCCGCGTTGCCGCTTGTGATTGATTCTTCTGCAAGTTGCGCCGCGTCGCGCAGGCCCTGTGCTATTCCGCCGACAAGAAGGGCGGCAGCCGCATTTACAATCACTAAATCTCTGGCTGCGTCTCTTCGCTCGCCGCTTAAGATTTCGCGTATCGTCCGCGCATTATCTTCCGCGCTGCCACCGCGCAACAGTTCGAGCGGAGATGAACGAAGGCCGAAATCTTCAGGCGCAATCTCAAAAGTTCTGACTTCGCCTGCGTGCGCTTCCGCAACGTATGTCTTTTCGGCTAGCGTCACTTCGTCCAGCCCGTCCGCGCCGTGAACTATCCACGCGCGCTCGGTTCCAAGAAGCGTGAGCGCGTGCGCCAGTGGCTCTATCAAAGACCTGTGCCAGACGCCGATTATCTGTCGCGGCGCTCGCGCAGGATTTGTCAGAGGCCCCAACAGATTGAAGGTCGTGTGCACGCCAAGCTCGCGGCGGATTCCAGCCACGCGCGCCGTCGCTCCGTGATAAAGAGGAGCGAACATGAAGCAGATGCCTAGCTCATTCAAACATTTTTCAGAGACCGATGGCTCTGCCGAGACGTTTACGCCGAGCGCCGTCAAAACATCTGCGCTTCCTGAAAGACTCGTGGCGGCGCGGCTGCCGTGTTTCGCAACGGGCAGACCAGCGCCAGCTATGACAAACGCCGCCGCAGTAGAAACATTAAATGTCTTCGCATAGCTTGAGCCTGTCCCGGCTGTGTCAATGAATAGGCTGTGTCGCGCGTTGATATGCACGGCGCGCGAGCGCATCACTTCTGCCATTCCAGCCAACTCTTCGACCGTCTCGCCCTTGACCGCCAACGCAACGAGCGCGGCTGCAATCTGCGCGTCCGTTGCCTCTCCATCGAGAATCGAATCCAGAAGACGCGCAGCTTCATCGCGTCGCAAATCTTCGCCGCGCATCAGACCGAGCAGCATACGGCGCAAGCCGCCCTCTGTCTCGTCCCTGCGCGCGGGCGTCGGCAACAACCATGAAGGTCTTCGCAGCATAAGAGCAGTTTTCAGTTTTTAGTTTTCAGTTTTCAGTGATTGATGTTACGCATCAGTAACTTTGTCGAAGTCGCTTCAACGAGCCTGCGCTAGCAGGCGGCCAGAATGTAGCCCCTGACGAAGCCGCAGGCGTAGTCTGGGGTAAAGAATGAGAAAGCAGTTAGAGTCTGCTTTAGCAGACGACAGATGTTTATGCTGTAGGCGGCTATCTTTCATCTCGCGCCTCCGCCGTCTGCTCACGCAGACTACAACTATTTTTCTCATCGTATACCCCAGACTACGCTTGCGCTTCGTCAGGGGCTTTACTCTCTTCGTCTGCTTGCGCAGACTCGTTGAGTGCTTTCTTTCAAACATTTCAACTGCGTATCATGAATTCAGTTAGTTGATTGTCAGCAAAGCCCATAGCTTTTTCTGAAAACTGAAAACTGAAAACTAAAAACTGTCTTTTCCCATTTTCAAAAAATTTTCGAGCAGGCGCTTGCCTTCAGTCGTCAGGATTGATTCGGGGTGAAACTGCACGCCTTCTACTTTCATAGTGCGGTGGCGCAAACCCATTATGATTCCATCGGGCGTGGTGGCAGAGATTTCCAGGACGGCAGGTAACGTTTCTCGTTCGACTATTAGCGAATGATAGCGCCCTGCCGGAAAGCGATACTCAAGCCCCTCGAAAATAGTCTTTCCGTCGTGGCATATCTCCGTAGCCTTGCCGTGAACGAGCGAGGGCGCGCGCACAACATGACCTCCGAACACTTGACCAATTGCCTGATGACCTAGACAGACGCCGAGAATAGGAATTTTGCCCGAAAAATTCTGGATCATCTCAAGCGACACGCCAGCGTCCGCAGGCGTGCCCGGCCCCGGTGAAATCAGAACCCTATGGGGACGAATCTCACTTTCGGCCTCCTCAACCGTCACCTCGTCATTGCGACGCACAACAATCTCTTCGCCCAGTTCGCCAAGGTACTGAACCAGGTTGTAGGTGAACGAATCGTAATTATCAATGACGAGCGTGCGCATAACGACTACACGAAACAGATATACTAATGCTGAGCGGCAGGGTTCGCACGCTCTATGGGCAGTCGGCTGAGGTCAATAACTTCAATCTCGTTCGAGTTGTAGTTCGCAACAAAAAGCGTGTGACCGTCCGGCGAGTATCCGAACTCGCGCGGGAACGCGCCAGCCGGTATGCTGCCCAGAATTGCCGATTGCCCCGAACTAATCTTCGTGGCATCTATCACCGTCAAGGTCTGGCGAGCCGTACGATTGCGCGAGAAGCGGTTCGAGTTTGTCACTATGACCTGGCTGCCGTCGTTGACTACGGCGACTCCCACAGGAGATGTGCCTACGGGAACTGTGCCTATGAGAGCGTGCGATGCGTCGTTCAAGAATCTGGCAGTATCAAAGCCCAATAGAGCGTTACTGTTTCTGGCCGTGACGAACACCCTGTCCCCGCCGGGAGTTATAGCCATGCGTACTGGACTGCAACCGGCGGGCACTTTTGAGACGACCGAATGCGCCGGGTCTGTTCGGGCTTTCACCACATCAACAACAATTATTGCGCCTTGAGGGTATCTGGGCTTGGACGTGGCCGGGTCAGCACCCTCCGGCTTACACTCTATAGGCCATCCATAGTTTTCCGGTGCGATCTGACTGGTCGTGTATAGCCATCTCTGATCTGGTGAGAACGTTAGAGCGATGGGAGCAGCGCCCGTAGGAATTTTGCCAACTATAGCGCTCTCATGGAAACCTTCTGCCCTGGCCTTTTGTAGATTGATGACAGTGATGCTTTCAATCTGTTCGTCGCTAACAAAGAGAAAGTGGTCGTCCGCCGTGACGTTAACATAAACGCTTCCCGGAAAATCTCCGTCGCTTATGTAACCCAGGATAGGATCACCCAGACCTTTAATCATACGGTCAACGTCCATGAAGACTACATAATTGTCGTCGGCCACGATTAACAGTTTGCCATCGTGTGTCATCACCATCCCTGTGGATTCGCCCCCTATGGGGAAAACTTTTTTGAGATTAATCTGTCCCTGAGACCTCTGTAACAGCGCGACGCCGCTCAGTGATCTTGGATTAGAAGTGTTGACAGAGACGAAGAGCCAGCAGCCGTCACGGGTTGAGACCGTGCTGAAGGGATGGCTGGGCAAGGGGACGTATGAAACGGGGGACGAAGCCGCCGCGTTGCACTGTGATGGTCTAGCCCGCGTTTGACTAAGAGCAGTGGAGGAAAAGAGTAAAGTAAATAGAGACGCAATGAAAAGGCATACGGCTATACTTGATGCATTGCGATGCTGGTTTCTCATTTTCACGCCTTTCTTAAATCGTTTTCGGTAATCGGCTATCTGAAAGCTGACGGCTAATAGCTGATTACTGACGGTTGATGTCCGTCTTCTGCTTTATCAAAACTCACAAGAAGACCCCTGCATTCATGCGGAGGGATGAATTGTGGCAACCGCGCACATGCTTTCAAATGTGCGCCTCAACGTGTGTTACACTCAGATTCAATACGACAGGCTTTGTTCCACCAGTGCCCATCAGCCTGTGGAAGTCACCTGTGCGGCTCTTTGAAACTCTAGCTAGGGCGTTGTTGAGGGAAGTCCCCAACGTAAAAGTTAAAACGCTAAAGTAGAGAAACACCCGAAAACCTCCTGTGGTTTTCACGGCTCGGGCAGAGCCAGTGTGGATGGGAGATAGCTCCCAGATGAAGCACGAACCTACCATCCTTCGAGATGGAATCCTCGCATTTTTAATGCGGGGAGGATGTCAACTTCTGCGCCATATCCTGATGATGACCTTTGATTGCCCAGTCTGCTGCGGTCATTCCCTGCTTGTCTCTGGCGCGCGGGTCTGCGTCTCTTTCAAGAAGACGGTCTACGAGCCAGCCATAACCGTTGGCCGCAGCTATCATGAGCGGCGTTCTTCCAAGATTGGTGGCGATGTTCGGGTCTGCGCCATGTTCAAGGAGCATGTTGGCCGCTTGAGTACGGTTATAAGAGACAGCCCACAGGAGAGCGGTCTGATCCTCGTTGTTTCTGGCGTTAACGTCCGCGCCCCTCTCTATCAGAAGCTGCATTATGTCCGGCCAGTTAGAGAGCGCTGCGAACATCAAGGCAGTTGCGCCTCCGTCGCTGCCTGTGGATTTAGCATTGATCGAAGCGCCTTGATCCAGAAGCAGGCGCACCATGTCGGACGAGCCGTCCGAAGCCATGTGCATCAAAGGAGTCATGCCCTTGCTGCCCACTGCATTTACATCTGCGTGCCCGGCAAGAAGCGCCTGCACAACTTTCGTGTAACCGTTCTTCATAGCAGGAATAAGAACTGGGTCGCCATTAGAATCTCTGGCGTTCGGGTTCATGCCCGCCGTGATGAAAAGTCTCACGGAAACGTAATCGTCGTGCGTGGCCGCGAAGACGAAAGACTTTTCGTCGTAATCAATCCCGCGCAAGGCCAATTCAGTGCGCGCCGTCTGCGGCGTTTCTGCCGATGGCGTGCTCGCGCAACCTGCGAAGACTGTGAGAAGACAGAACGAGAGCGCGACGCACGTCGTCTTCAAAAGTTCTGATGCGCTCCTTGGATTTCGACTTCTCATCTTCGCGCTCATTGCGAGGCTCGCGCACATGGCGCAACCGTTGCGTGTGTGACGCGCACGGGATTCAACGGCCTTTCATTCTCAACCGCAGCGTTGTTAATCGAATCAACCACGTCCATGCCGCTCGTCACTCGACCGAACGCCGCGAACGTTCCATCAAGATGCGGCGCGCGGTCAACGAGTATGAAGAAGCTAGTTGTTGCGCTGCGCGGCCTTTCGGAGCGAGCCATAGAGACTATGCCGCGCTCGTGCCTTATAAAATTAGGCTCGTCGGGAATGGTGCGACGCGCGCGCGCTGAAAGCGCTTCATTCCATCTTTGACTTGTGCCGAGTTGGCCGCCCTGTATGACGAACCCGCGTACGACGCGGCTGAACGTAGTCGTATCGTAAGCGCCCGTCGCCGCCAAGTTCAAAAAATTTCGCACGGTCTCAGGCGCTGCGTCCGGCAGAACTTCAATCACAATCTTTCCAATCTCCGTCTCAAGCGTCACGCACTGCCCGGCCATCTCGGTTTTCGTCGCATGATCGAAAGGCTCCGACTTTGGCGAAGCTGTGGCGGAAGCCGTAGGCGAGGCTTGCGGCGAAGCTATGGCTACCGGACGCGCATTCACTTTTTGAGGTTGATCCGGCGGCTTAGTGTTTTGCGCGGGCGCGGTCTGCCCCATCGCCATCGCAACTGCGAATAGAAGCAGCAGGAAGATTATTGACGCAATGACGCGAGGATTTTTTAGCAACTCACAAACCCCTTTCCGCCATCTCGATTGCGCGCACCAGAGCGCGAGCCTTGTTCACGCACTCTTCATATTCGCGCGCTGGCACGGAATCGGCAACCAGCCCCGCGCCCGCCTGAATCGAAGCCACGCCGTCTTTCATAACCATAGTGCGAATGGCAATGCACGAATCAAGATTTTCTGCGTAATCAAGATAGCCAACTGCGCCAGCGTAAACCCCGCGCTTTTCAGGCTCAAGCTCGCGTATTATCTCCATGGCGCGCACCTTCGGAGCGCCCGTCACCGTTCCGGCAGGAAAACATGATGCGAGCGCATCGAAGCGATCAAGGCCGTCGCGCAGGCGTGCGCGCAAACTGCTAACAAGATGCTGAACATGAGAGTAGCGCTCAATCGTCATCAACTCGTCAACCTCGACTGAACCGTAATCGGCGACGCGCCCCAGATCGTTTCTTCCCAGATCAACGAGCATAGTGTGTTCCGCAACCTCTTTTTCGTCTGCGCGCATCTCTTCGCCCAGCATCCAGTCTTCCGTTTCGGTCGCGCCGCGTCTGCGCGTGCCCGCTATGGGGCGGTAATCCAGGCGCTGCCCGCGACAACGAACAAGCATCTCCGGCGACGCGCCTATGATCGCTTCGTCATTCAGACGAAGGAAGAACATGTAAGGCGACGGGTTCGTCGCGCGCAGCGCACGATAGATAGAGATTGGCGAGGCTTTGGTGCGCTTCATGAATTTTTGTGAGAGCACGACCTGATAGCAATCGCCCGCAGCGATGTAGTCCTTAACAACACCAACCGCTTCCTCGAAACCCTCGCGCGTCCAGTTTGAAGTGAATGCAGGGCTTCGCTGAGATGCTTCGGGTTTCGCAGCCGCGTTCTCTTCCTGCTGAAGCGCGTTATTATTCAGTGAAATTTCGGTTAAAAGCTTTTCGAGCCGCTCGGTCTCTGCCACTGCCGTTTCGTACAACTCGCGCAGCCTCGCTTCGCTTGACTCTGCCTCTTCCGTGAGGACTACGGAAGTAATTTCAACGCGCTGGCGCACGCGGTCGAATGCCAACAGCGTGCGAAAGAACATCCAGACGGCGTCGTCGCGCTCATTAGCTGCCCTGTCAAGATCAAGCACAGGCTCGAACCATCGCACAGCGTCGTAGGCCAGATAGCCCACAGCGCCGCCAGCCAATGGAGCTAACCCTGCGCGGCGCGCAAGCGAGCGGTCGCGGAAATAGTCGCGCAAGAAATCCGTTGCGCGTTGCTCAATAGTTTCCTCTATGCCTTCTCTTTCGATGATCGTCTTCTCGCCGCGCCCGCGCACGACCATATGCGGGTTCGCGCCCAGAAATGAGTAACGCGCGACGCGTTCGCCGCCTTCTACGGATTCTAGCAAGAATGAGTAGCGCGCTCTTTGAGCGACGCGAAGAAAAGCTCCGACGGGCGTTTGAAGATCGCCCAGGATGCTGCGCACTACGGGCACTACGTTGCCGCGACCGGCTTCGCGTTTGAAATCATCAAAGGTTGCGGGTTTAAGCTCAAGCATTTCTAGAAAATTTCTACTCCCGGCGAAAAGAGGAGCGCGCTTTTTGAATGGCGCAACGCGATCTTACATTAACGCATCAAAGCCGGATTAATCCAGAAGTGCCTCGATGCGCCATCAGCCTCTTGATTTGGGATTTACAACTTATACCATTTAAGATAACAGCGTCAGATGAAGCTTAGAGAGCGTTCCAAAACCCGCTTTGCGGTCTTTGCTCTTTTCTTTGCGCCTCCAGCGTGAAACTGCAACTCTCTTGATACTCAAGATTCATGTGAGTTGATGGTTCTCGCTATAGAAGCAAAGATAACACTTGAAGCGTGTGCATAAATTAGCCGCGTTAGCGGCGATTGAATTTAGCCCGGCTTTTCAAAGCCGGGAGAGGCAGCGGATTTGATTGGCGTCGCGCTAGCGACGGTTGAATTATTCTTCAATCGTCGCTAGCGCGACGCACCACTCGCGGCGGTTGCTGTTCCCGGCTTTAAAAAGCCGGGCTAAAATCAGCGAGCCGCTAGCGCGGCTGATTTATGCACGCGCTTCATATAATACTTAAGCTCGCAAAGAGGTTCGACTCCTACAGATTTTGAAATGAGTTCTTAATCTAGACGCCTGGCCGCTCAGTAGTTGTGAGGAAAATTCTGTTGAAGAAAGCAGTTCAATACCGGTTCTGGTTGTGCATGGGGATGGTCGTGTTGCTGGCTCTCGTCATTGCTACGCCGCAGAGTAGCAGGGCGCAGAAGAGCGGCGGACGTGTCGAAGGGGAGTTGCTAGTCAAGTTCGGCGGTGATGCTACATCAAAGTCTGCTTCTGTGGCGAACAACTCTGTCGGCGCAAGTGTGATTGAGGAGTTCCCGTCCATAGGTTGGCAGCACGTGCGTTTGCCGGAAGGGATGAGCGTGTATGAAGGACTCGCGCGCTATCGTGAACTGCCGGGCGTAGTCTCTGCTCAGCCCAACTACATCTACAGGACACTTGCGACGCCGAACGACCCGGATTTTAGTCAGATGTACGGCATGACCAAGATTCAAGCTCCTGCCGCGTGGGACACGAACACTGGAAGCTCTGGCGTCGTCGTCGCAGTGATTGACACAGGGGTGCTCTACACGCACGAAGACCTTGTAGTTAATATGTGGAAGAATCCGGGCGAGACCGGATTGGATGCGCAGGGACACGATAAAGCGAGCAATGGGATTGATGATGATACGGATGGCTACGTTGATGATGTCTATGGCGCAGACACTTACAATAACGACGGCGATCCCATAGCGGATTCTAGCGGCGGCTTCGCTTTTCACGGCACGCACA
>MNJR01000092.1 GCA_001920415.1 Acidobacteria bacterium 13_1_20CM_3_53_8
CCACCTGGTTGTGGTTAAAAAAGTTGGCAACATTGGTACCTACCCCAACCAGGAAAGTGAAGGCATTGCTAAGCTGAGTAACCGCAGGCATAAGAGCAGTGCCGATCTTAATGCCTGTCGTCTCAATAACCTCCTTTGCCTGCGACATCTTGAAGTTGAAGTTTTGCTGTACTGTGCTCCAACCTTCGATTGAACTTCCTCCGGTATTCAGGGACTTCGAGATAGCGTCGACGTTTGTCTTGAAAGACTCCATGTTCTTCCCGCCGAGCATCAAGGCAGTGCTGTATCCCGTTGCACCTCCCATAATGTCTCGAAATGCCTGGACAGAAGCGACGGAGCCCGCAGGGAATTTTTTGCCAACATGGTCCTCAATGAGCTCGATAGTGCCAGTGAGACCTTGTGTTGACAAAGTGTCTTTGACTTGTTGTGCAGTGAGACCGATGGAGAGCATCGACTTTTCAGCAACGGCGTTAGGGGCAGCAAGGGAGCGAATAGTGTTGGCGAGGTGTTGTGTTGACTCGTCAGCACTCATTCCAGAGTTCGTCATGACACTGATAGCGGCACCGACCTGTGGGAAAGAGATGCCAAGGGAAGAGGCAATAGGCAGCACGGTACCCATTGATCCTGCGAGGTCCTGCAACGTCATCTTGCCTGATGCGGCGGCGGACATCATCGCATTCGTTGCAGACGCCGCCTGACCGCCCTTGAGGTGATAGTCCGTCATGATTGTCGTGAGAGCATTGGTCGTCGTCGCCAGATCCGCCCCACCAACCTTAGCTCCCTTTGACGCGGCTTCTAATACCTGGAGCCCCGCTGCGCCATGAAAACCAGCAGATTCAATGTCGAACATGCCATCGGTAAGTTCTTTGGTGCTTGTCCCTGTGACCGTTGCGAGATTGAGGATGCCGTCGGAGATCATCTTGACGTTCTTTTGCGCCTCTCCTGAACGCCAGCAGCGCCAGCAGCAACCCCTACACCAAGCAACGCACCGCCGACCAATGCGCCGCCTGACGCAACCTGCGCAAGATTGGCCTTGGCGGCAGCAGTGCCAGCAGTGAGACCGCTGAGGTTCGCGGTGAAGTTGACGACCATTGTGCCAAGGTTTGGCATCAGCTCACCTCCATTGTGCCGAGGTGATTTTGGTCAAAGAAGTCGCCCAGATGCTGGATACAGGCCGCTAAGTCCTTGCGCATCTCAAAGAAAGCTGTGCGAAATGCACGGTAATCTGCTTGGTAAAGTGCCTCTGCTGCTTTATAGTTTTCAATGTAACGTTTTATAAATAATGTATTAAATTTCTCTGTATCGTTGGACGAGCATTGCTTACACTGCTTTACAGCTCTTTCTTGGATTTCTTCGTCTGTTCTATGAGGAAAATCGGCGAAATCTGAAGTGCATTCGATGATAGCTGATATGTATGCTTCTCTTTTTACTCTTGTTTCATCTTGAGGAAGGATATAATCATACTGAGATTGAGGTTGTTTTTGTGCAGGAATAAATGATGAGGTTTGGCGGTGGTTCCTGACACGCTTTCGAGACATAAAAAAAACGGGCTCCGTTATCGTCGGACGCCCGCGCTCTTCAAAGCGTGTCTAAGCGTTTGTGTCGATTGATCAATATAGACATTATAGCATAGATACGTTGCCAGTCCTGTGGTGTCGAAGGGCTTCGACACATAGACACCGCATCGCGCGCATTGAAGAATTGCTGAGCCACACCAACACACCTACAGTCTATACGCGCGCAATGAGAAGACACTGCCAGCCCAAAACGACGGCACTCATCGCCACCATCGCACTACAATGCAAATCTGAGAGAGCATTGCCGAAACCATGCCATCTATCGTCTATCCCTGGCAAGGCTGTGTAATGCCTCGTGTGGCGATGGTGGCTTGTCAGTGTGGCGATGTGGTCGAAGCACTGGAGACCATTGCCACCACATCGTGGTAGTTGCTGTCCGGCTGTCCGTACACCTCATCGCAACGTGGGGTATGGCAAGGATTCGTTCCTGAGACAGCCATATGAAACCGCTAGCGATATTCAGCAATATCCTTTGACGCGTCCCGCAGAGCAAGCAGAATAGTACTTTCGTTTCAATGCTTAGAAAAACAAGAATTACCACGTTCTATCTATTGACAACCTATAGTAAACTACAGTATTCTAAAAGAAAGCACTGAGGTGTCCATATGACGCTTGAAGAGTTCAGGCTTGAATGTGGATGGAGCAAAATAGAGATGTGCCGTCAAGCAAGAGTAGATTTTAAGGTCCTGCAGAAAGCAGAAGCAGGCGAAGAAATCACAGTCAACACTGCGAACAAGTTTGCACGCGCACTCTCTAAAGAACTAGGCCGAGCCATCCACTACCAAGACATTGAAGGCCTAAAGATTAAGTAGTCCCTTGTAGCCAAAAAATGTTTAGCCGGTTCTCCCCTGCAAAGATTGAACCGGCATTGTCGAGACATCTGAGTTACCATCTGTCCTACTTCAATTATAGGCCATGATGGGAACCGAGTAAACATCGAAAGGAAATTCCAATCATGGCAGACATCAGTCGAGAAGAGTACGAAAAGTACATGGCCCTTCGAGATGAAATTGCAAAGGGCATTGAAAACGCCCAAAGCGAATTTATGTTGACCACTTATTCAATGCTTCACGCTACTATGCGCAAACGACTGAAGGCCGCATTAGCTCTCAACATTCAACTGGAAAACCGAGAGATTAGCCAGAAACGACAGGAGAAACGCGAACAACTCCGCAGTGCAAAAAGTTCTGATTAGTTTTCATTGAAGCGGCTTGAAAATCGTGAGAATGTCTCAAGACTGTCATGAGAGCAAGCCGCTTCAAAAGCCAAGGTAAACGGGCCCATAACGGGCCGCAAACAGGACCTTTAAGATTTCGTTTTGAAAACATTTTCACTTTGCGGAGAGTAACATGTCACGACTAAGCAAGATGAAAGATAGGTTAGGCCGACTGGGGGGAAAGGATTCGGAGAAAGCATCAGTAAAACTGAATCAAACAGCGACGATTGATGCAGACACAACGGTCATCTCTGATACCACAGGGACCTTTTCAGAGCTGACACCAGAGCAAGCAATTGCACGCAACTATGCGATACTCTCAAAAGTGTCTCATGACCCTCCATCCCACAAAAAATTTATGGGATGGATGAAAGATACATGGCGTGTCGTTGGTCCTATCGCCTTTATCGTCTGCACAGTAGGGGAAGTCTACTACTATATCAAACACTTCTTGCCAGAGGACAATAGCTGGGGGACACAAGCGCTCTTGTGGGGAATATCACTGCTGATAGAAATACCTTTTTGTATGGCAACTTTTGATCTATCAGAGCGAAAGGAGAGAGCAAACGAAGCCAAGCAAAACGGTATGGAGCCACCTGATAAAGATACCCCCGGAGCCATTGGCATGTGGTGTATGATGGCCCTTATCAATATCGCTGGACAGATGGCCTTTCTCTTTTTCATCACCAAAGCTGGGGACTTCAAAAGAGATTGGCCCGTCTACTTCTTCATAGCCCTCAGAGTTGTCGGTGTGATCCTTGGAGATGCCTACGTTGCATTCTTCCTCCGACCTTCCCCTACCAAACTCGCTCATGTGCTCAGGCACCAGAAGTCACAATCTGAAGGTTTTGTGCAATTGACGAATCAGCAAATGGACGACCAGCTCAAAAAATCACGCGTTCAATTGCAACTGGAGCATAATCAGCGAACGATCGAACGGGAAAAAAGCGATGCTGATTTTATGGTGCAATTCCATAATATGAGCAAGCAGCATGCTCTTAGGCAACAACAACGTATGATTGAACGTGAGGACAGAAAAGAATTAGAGGGACCTAAAGGAGATATATAGATGCAAGAGAGACGCTACACGCAATATAAACAAATGGATGTTTGGTTACAACTCTGTAATCTAGCATCTGCCCTCAAAGTGCAGGTGCTTTACGGGACTGTACACGGCTGTAGCATCTCTCTTGTGCGTCTGGATACAGGTGAAAGGTTACGTGCTGTTATACTTCCTAGAGCTAGCAATTGGTACACGTTCTCATTAAACATAGCAGAGTGGCAACACGGTTGTACTGCAATTGTCTGTGGTACACACGACTCTTGCGTAAATGTACCAGTTCTCGCACTGGATGCCATGCGATGGTATGAGTCAGGCAAGATGAGAGGCATATTCGGCACTCTGGATAGTCCTGAATTTGAGAGAGCCAGGCGCTCGCACTATGGACACAATATGCTAGTTGGTGCTCTCATGTGTGGCAGGGGGGACGCTATAGCCAAATTACAGAGCTTGCCGGATAGTACCCGCTACAGAATTGAGAGTGAGCTGAGAACGTTGCACACCCGTCGCCAGGGACGCCCGCTCGTTGTCGGCCCGGATCCGCTTGACGGACGCACGGAACTCAGCATAGTATCTTGACGCGGATCCGCGTCAAGGCAATGGCGATTAGCTTCATAGAAATAGGAGTACACAACATGGATCAACCACCCACAAGAGCTGAATTTAACGAGCTGAAACACCGATTTGAGCAACTCGAGCGTGAAACGGAGCCTATGCGACTCGAGCGCAGACTCTCCATTCCTGAGGCGAACACACTTCAGAAGATTATGGATCAGGTCGGGACAATGACCCCCGACGTTGCGCAACTCAAGATTGATATGCAAGGCGTCAAGGCGGACATCAAAGCGATCAAGGAGACTATGGCAACCAAGGAGGACATAGACAAGCGGCTTGACGCTATCGCAAAAGTGCAGCAATTGATCCTTGACCGACTACCGAAGCCACCAGAAACCAATGAATAACATCGCCACACAACAGGCACAAAGAGTATACCATATCTTTCAAGAATATGCAGTGATACACCAAAGAGCAGTGCAGACCAATTTTTTGCGATGAACAAATATTGGCGAAAAGACTTTACAAGATCGGCAATATGACTTATAATAACTTCTAGCATCTTCAATGTAACGCGGAGCCAAAACAGGAGGGAGGGAGATATGCCAAAAACATTTATATATGAAAAGAATCGGAAAGTTGTACAAGGTTACTTTTCGCCTGAACTACATGAGAAACTTTTAAAGCGTGCAAAGCAAAACAGGAGATCAGTAAGTGCCGAGCTCACCTGCATTACTGAAAAAGCCCTGGCACAGGACGAACAGAGGCAAAGTGAGCAGCATCAGCACTGGAGCCCAGAGTTATCGTTGAAGTAGTGGAGACAGCCATGATCGATCAAGGCAAGCCAAAGCAACAACGGGAACCATCGCAATTCGCAGTCGCCATGATGATTGCGAATCGATTGGGAGAGAAACAAAAAGGTGTGCGCAATGCCATTAAAGACATTGTCCATGCCTTAGGACGTACTCAGTCCCGTCAGTTGCTGGAGCAGACACTACAGATCGAAGCATCTGGAGGAATGATACTACCAGATGGATCGCGGCGGCGTACACTTGGAGGGATATTCTTCTACCTGGCTTACACGACAGGACAACCAAAACCAGGAAAGGAATTGAAGCGCTCCAGGCAAGACGCAAAAGTAAGAAGGAAAAACCGAAGGCAAAATATCCTAAAAACAGTCAATCGATTTGTAGACCACAATCTTGCAGTCGCCATAACCCAAGCTGAAAGAAGGAAGGGACAAGCGGTCTTTATGAACATAAAAATCATTGGCCGCCCTGGCAAGGTTCTTGATAAAGGCCCGTTTCTTGTGACCGTGATGGAGAATACCAAAGTTCCAAGCTTGCCTCTAGGCTTGCCCAAACCCGCAAGTATGGCAACAAAATACGTTGTCTACATTGTAGCGAGACATTGGGACATGGTAAAAGAGGCCATGACAGATCCAGAAGATATGTTAGTGGTCGAAGGGGTCCCCAAAGCAGACCAGGAAGCCAAGGCCATCGTGGTGTTTGCAACGAAGGTCACAACAAAGAAAACAAAGGATAACCAAAAAGCACAACGTCTATCCAAAGCTGGATAGAGAATATAGGCGAGGAGGTCTCAGGCCCCAGCCTTGTACACAAGTAGTGGGACAACTAAAAATGCCCCCCAGATTTTGCAAAGTCTAGACAGGGAGCACTTTTAGCCCAGAAAGGAAACAGGTCGAACTGTTTCTTCTATTGATAGAAGCATACCAGAAACCAGTTCGACCGTCAAGACGATGATTATATTAAGAACACAAGCACTTCTGCTTAAAGAATACCACAGATGCCTACTGAGAACAAGTATCATTAGTGGCAGCGAGGGAGGTGCGAGATGGTAGCACTCCCTCAAAGCAACGCACATGCCGTGTCAGCAGAAGTCATAGAACGTCTGCGTAGAAACACACCACGACACATGATGACACATCGTCAATGGATTGTCTGGAAGTATGCAACGGGCGATGGCAAGCTCAAGAAGCCGCCGTTCACACCGAGCACTGGCAAAGCTGCCAAAACAACTGACGCTACCACCTGGGGAACCTTTGATCAAGCCTTAGCTCGCTATGCTCGTGGTGGCTATGACGGCATAGGTTACGTCTGCAATGGCGACATTGTTGCTCTCGACCTTGATCATTGTCGAGATCCAAAGACAGGCAAGGCAGAATCGTGGGCTCAGAATATCTTAGACCAGTTACGCCACTATGCCTATTTTGAAGTCTCTCCGAGCGGCACCGGTTTTCGTGGTGTATTACTGGCTCATCTGCCATTCAACTACAAAAAACAGGGACCATTTGAGCTATCTTATAATGATTGCTATATCACGTTTACAGGAAATCATATTGAAAATTCTCCCATAAATCTCTCATCAGGAAAAGATATTCAAACAGCACTGGATAAAATAGTACATAAGTACTTCTCAGAGGATAATGTAAACACTGGGGGGGGGCATGGAACAGGTGTTCGTGCACCTCAGCCGATCTATACCAAGAGCAGGTTGGACAACGAAGTCATTGAGAAAGCGACGAATGCCAAGAATGGGTGGCGCTTTGCAAAGTTGTTTTCTGGCAACGCCCAGGGACACAAGAGCCGATCTGAAGCACACCTCGCACTCTGCAGCATGCTCGTCTACTGGACCAATGGGGACGCGACGCAGATCGATAGTATATTCCGGCAGTCTGGATTTTTCAATGATGTCTCACTTCCAGGGATTACAGCCAGCCAAAACCACGCCGTCAGGAACGATCGATCCCTCACGTTCAACCAGCTGCCCCGCGTGTCACGATTGAGGAGCACCACGCGAAGCTGGCAACGATTGGCAAAGGTATTCAAGGACAAATCAGCGCCCACATCAAAGCCGATGATGGCAGTGTTCTCATTGTCGCAGCGCCTCCTGGAGTCGGCAAGAGTCGCATTGCTGCATCGCTAGGGGCCCCCACGACACAACCTGTCGGCAATTTCAATGTTGCCTGGATCGCCCAGCGCCACAACATGGTCGACTCTGTGGAGGACCTCAAGTATTATCGGCATATCGAAGCAGTCACAGAGCACAACTGCTCTGCACATGGGATTCATCACTGGCTCTCTATCAAAGGCTATAATAGCTGGTCATTGCATAGCAAGCATACCGATAGCCTGGGAGAGAAGGACCTCTGTGACTACGCACGACAATTCTTCGAGCGGGGCAGCGCCGTTTACCAGCAAGCCCACATAGGAAGCGCATATCCTGCCCAGCATGAGGCAATCATCCTGGACGAGATTGATACCTCCAGCTGGCTACCAGAACGTGAGGTCACACTCACCAAATTGCATGATACGCTTGTGCAGTATGAGCCCAATAGTCCGGCGGACGCCTTTCTGCGCACACTGCAAGGGCTCCTGACAGACTGCGCACAATCGAAGACGCCATTGTACGGTAAAGCACTCTTTGACACACTCAACGAGAAGCTACACGGACGGCTTACCGAGACGCTTGGAGTCCTCGATAGCAATGCCTACAATCGCAATGCACATCCCTATGTGGAACTGGACCTCGATAATCCAGAGGAAGAGAACAGAGTGCAGCACCTAGCACCTGTGCTTATGCCCCATCTCTTGCGAGCATTCATGTCAGAGCTTGTTAGATGGCAGCGCGGCCAGGAGTGGAATAGCTGTCTTAGAGTAGGGCCTTCTGCTGGCACAGAGTATCGTCTCTACATCACAGAGCCGTTACAACTCGTGCCAGATAAAGACGGCAAGCTTCCCCCCGTAACCTTGCTCGATGCTACGGCTGATCCTGAGATCCATAGCCGTATCTTCGGACGCAAGATCAAAATAGCACGCGCCGATGTTGGCCCAGCTCCAGGGACCCGACACATTGCCGTCAGAACTGGCAAGAGATACGGGAAAACGAGCCTCACAACCAAGCGCAAGGATGGCAAGCCGAATAGAGATCTCCAGCGAGCGATCGCAGAGGTCAAACATCAACTCCACAAACTTGATCCTGAGGGCGAAGCGATCGCCGCCGAGTCCGTTGGCATCATCAGTTTCATGGGCTGCGTCGATGCCATTGGAGAGGCATTGCATATCCCTGAACATCGACGTGGGCATTATTGGGGGATACGAGGGAGCAATCACCTGGAGGACTGCTCCATCTTGCTCCTGGTCGGGACTCCGACACTGCGACCTGACGAATTGCTCAGACAAGCACGAGCACTTTACCGTGATGATACCGAGATGGTCAAAGAGACCAGCCCACAGGAATACAAAGAGACTGGCAAGCACACCGATCCCAGATTAGAGCACTTTGCACAGTACATCACAAATGCAGAGTTGACCCAGGCCGCACACCGATCCCGCGCTATTCGCCATGAAAACCGCGTCATCGTCAGTTTTTGCTTAGGTGACATTGACTTTTTGCCGATCACCGAAACCATCACTGAAATGCCGTACCTCACACCGGAGGGCGAGGATAGCTATGAGGCACGTCGCAACGACGCAGAGCAACGGATAGCCAAGGCATACGAAGATCTTGCCAAAGATGGCAGCAAACAGCCAACGCAAGCAGAGATAGCTAAGGTTGCCAAGGCGCGCAAAGGGACAGTTGCAGAGTGGATGAGAACACGAACAGAGGTTCTATACCCCCCCCCAGTGTTTACTCAAGAAAATAGAAGTTCCCGGGATACTATAAGAGATATATCTATTAGTACGCCGGGAACTTCGGAATCTGAAGCCACTGAGAACGCGCCGCCTGCACCTGGACCTCTTGAGAACGCGCCGCCTGAGCCGCAACCTATCCCACTGGAGACCACATTTTGGGCAATCGGTAGGCAGCGCAACTATCCTGAGATAGCAGATCTGGACTTGAAAGCTGGCATGATGGGATGGAAAAGCTTCTCTCTCATCCATCGGTTGCGAATATCAGACGTGATATCCAGGTTGGGAGGCGTGCAATATGGCAACGTGGGATAAGAGGACGCCCGTCAGTGTCACATGGGTAGGCAAGTTCAAAGTCACGATCTATGACATGGAGAAGTATGAGGAGTCGAAGCTGCTCTATCCCGACGATCCAAACAAGGATAAGCTGCATGTGCCAAAGGCGAACAAGGTAGCACCATTTGAGAAACAGAAACCAGCATCGCGATACAACTGGATCACACCACTAGACAAACCGTTGAAAGGACGAACGAATGTTTCATAGCGAGCGAGGAGGAGTCAGCATGACGACCACTTTCACTACATCGGAGTCCCCAAAGTTTCAGAGCCGCGTAGACAAGCAAAGACCTCGCGGGACGATATCAATGACGCGGTTTGCTGTGATTCATTGTGTGTCGCATTCGGTGATGAAGAGGTGTGTTCTTGCTGGCATTGCTGGCGAGCACATTGAAGTCACTGAAGTCACCTTGAGACAGCATGTACATAGATACCTCACTCCTGAGCAGCAACGAAAAGCGTTAGAGTTCTGGGTCAGACACGGAGTACTCTATCAATGAGCAAGCACCGACCACATCGTGTCTTCAAAGCCTCATCGATGAGTCCCTGGCCGTGCGATGAGAGCGATGACTGTGCAGAGTAGGAACAATGCGGCGTCGCTTTGCGCGGCGTGGGCGATGCAAACGAAACAGTGCGATACTGTGTAGGCACTGCACAATTGCAGTAGATGCAATACTATGCAAAGGTGGACCGTGGTCCACATTGCTACATCCATACCTCTTATGTATCTAACGCCAACCAACACAAAACCTCCATGCCTTGCAAAGTGTCTCCCGAAGAGCCATCATGGAGGTTTTGCTGACCAAGTGACATTTAATCTTGCATAGCGCTATTCTCGCAGACACACAGCAAATCGGCAATCTCCCAGCACTATCACCGACCACAACGCCTATCCTCGTAGCGCCTCGCAGCCATCCACGTCAAACCTTGCTTTTCCTTGTGTAACATTGTAAACCTTGTTGCTATGCATCGATGCATGATATAGTATCGCTACGTCCCTTAAGACCAGCACTTTTGACAATCCGCGAGGGGCTCAGTGGTGACAATGTTGAGCACGACGCCTCGCACTGCTTCATAGGCCAATCTAGACCACATCGCCGCCATCAGCAACACGATAAAAGCGGTATTTTGTGCAGACAAATAACGCCTCTCGCAACAGGAGGCTTTGCGCGGCTTGTGGAGCGGGATGAGTAGGTGTGCAGTCGATGTGCGCCTGGTCGCTGAGGGATCTATGCAACTTCGAGTTCTTACCCCGCATTTGTCGACTACCGAAGCAAGTCGATGTGCGCCTGGTCGCTGAGGGATCTATGCAACGCGCAAGATGATATCGGGGAAGCCGTCAAAACTAGACTTTGTCGATGTGCGCCTGGTCGCTGAGGGATCTATGCAACTCTTAGGTTTGCGTTGACACATTGCAATTAATGCAAGTCGATGTGCGCCTGGTCGCTGAGGGATCTATGCAACTTGCAAAAATCCTACGAATGCAAAATACAACAAGCATGGTCGATGTGCGCCTGGTCGCTGAGGGATCTATGCAACAGTAGCTATATACTGCTCTCCAGCCACCCACGCCAATCCTTGTGTAACATTGCTTGCTTTGCTTTCTAGTACAGATCGTCGGTTAGACCAGCCTCTAGCGTATCAAGTACATAATTGCGTGCGGTGACTTCAATAGATTTATGGCCGAGGGCGGTTTGTGCCTTGCGGATATCCTTCTTCGCCAGCTGGGTCCCGACAAACCTTCTAAAGTCGTGAGGCTTTACGTAGGAGAGGCCGCACTGCTCTGCATATTTTTGGACTACCTTCCAGATGCCCGTTTCAGACATGGCAGTATCCTGCGGACGGTTCCCGCGTCCTGCAAAGCCCGTAAAGATGAAGTGGCTCTCAACGGGACGTATCTCCAGCCACTTGGTGATAAGCTGGTATGCCTCTATGCTCAAGTGGGCATCTCTGTATTCGGTATCCGTTTTGCCACAGACCTGGATCACATAGCCGCTATCCTGCTTGACGATCTGCTCTTTTGTCAGTGTTGCTATCTCACTTACACGCCCTCCAGAAGACGCCATAGCCGCCAGCAGTGCCTTATCTCGCACACCAACCAGTGTAGAGGTGTCTGGACGCTCACATAGCCGTCTCATGTCAGTAGGTGATATGCGTGTGCGGGAATGCTGTTTCAACCGTGTCTTGAGGGCTTTGGTCTTCACGCCATCGACGTTTCTAAATTGCAGGTTCGTTGCGGCATCAACCATATGGTTTGACGCCGCTTCTTTGATGATCCGTTTGACAGCTGCTAGCATACGATTAATGGTGTTAGGAGACATGGTAGAGTTGAGAGCCAGGTGATTGCGCCAGTTGACGAGCGTCTGGGCACTCATCGTATCCGCATTGTGTACCTGTGCAAAGCTCTGATAAGCAGCGATATCACGGCGATACATATTGATGGATGACTCCGATAGCTGAGATGCCAGAAGCTCTTTGATGTCCGGTAGTTCTGAGAACGCTAGAACGTATGGTTGTGGTGTCGTTGTCGTCGCTGGTAACATAGATTTTTCCTTTTCAAAAACGCGAGATAGGTAAATTAAAGTGTCCTTTACTTAACCTATTATGCCTTACTAAAACCATTCTGTCAAGACTTTCTAGGACCAAACTTGATGGTACAATGTTAGCAACGAAACATTAGCTCTAGGGAGTACACAGTTGACTAAGAAGACTCAGTCCCTCTCGGACTACATCACGGCAAAACATGCGGCCCAGATTTTGAGTCTGAAACATGGCAGAATTATCAAGCCGAGTTATGTCCACAAGCTCAAGAAAGTGCGTTGTGTGAAGTTGGACGCGACGTCGAAGCTGTACCACAAAGCCGACATTGAAGCTGTGACGATTAGACAGAGGACAACGAAAAAGAGCTACCTGGGTAATAGTAGGTAGCTCTTTTGGTCGCCAGAAATTCAGTCGAGAGAGTGGCACCAACATTCAAGCCTATCGCACGGCTCAAAGGCAACCTTATGTCGCCTCCAGAACTCGAGCGCCTGGCGTTGCTGGTCGGCAGTGAGATAGCGCTCTTTCTCCCTTGGTCTGCCAGGCTTCGGACGTTCGCTGTAATCTACGTGGTCTTTGACGGCCATAACTGGATCCAGCTCCTCGCCATAAACCGTGCCAGCACCGAGTCCTATCAACATGTGGTCTCTGAAGGTTTCACGAGCTACGCCATGATTGCGAGCAAAGTCAGTCGCCAGGATAGCACCTTCTGGCAAACCGCTATCTTTACTTTTTTTTGCAGAGGTTGAAGAAGATGTACTCTTCTTTGCCATTGTAGGGCGATTCTGGGCGGTTCCTTCTTGGCTAGTGCTATCTATCAGCGAGGTTGTGTTAGACGGTATAGGGATGTTCTCAGCGAGGCGCTCTTGCTCTTGCCGACGTGCTAGCTTATCTCTGATAATGATGCCCTTCACATTCTCGGTAGAAAGCCTGATGTTATAGATCTCTGAGAAAGCATGCAGCAGTGAATTGACCGTACTTCTCCTGGCTGACTGCCCATCTCTAATCTTTGCCAAAGTGACATCACTAACTCCTGTACGCTTAGACAGCTCGGTCAGAGTTATCCCAAGCTCTCCATACAATTCTTCAATTGTGTACATGTCTTTTTGCTCCATTTTGGTAACCTCTTGTTTGAACATATGTCTAAAGAATAGCTAAGAAAGGTTAAATTGTCAACAGAAGAGTCAATCTATCCTACCAGCTATGCAGAGTGAGCAAAAAGTAAAGAAGTTTCTACATTTTTCAAAAAAAGTAAATATTGGTTAAGAAAACTATTGACATCGGCGTTGGATTATGTTATAACTATTATAGAAGTTAAGTCAATTTGAGTTAAAGAGAGCAAAGAAATGACAAAGCAACCGAAGCAAGTTCAGGTCCTGGCATGCTACATCCACAAGACGGACGGCAAGCCCAATGGCCGCATCTCCTATCTCGTCCGCTCAAGCAATGGCAAGGATACCTACTGCACAACGCTCATCGATGGCAAAGCTTCTGGTTGCTCTTGCCCTTCGAAGAAGCCGTGCTACCACATGAATCAGCTTGAGGCAAAAGAGGCAGCTCGACTCTTCGCAGCGAAAGTGCTTCCAGTGTGGACTGCCGACCTTGTAAAAGCAGGTAAGCTCGCATCCCCTGCCAAGGTTGCCAAGGTCATCGAGAAAGCGATCGCTGCAAAAGCCCCTGCATCTAAGACAACCGACCTCTCGAAGAAAGGAGAACTGAACACAGGACGAGCTTTTCACCTGATGAGGTGATCCCTCAAAGCGACGGACCTGCAGAGACGCTAAACGTGCCCTAGTGGCTGATGACAACTCTGCAGATACAGCCCTGGCGAGGCAATGAATAGGTACTTCCTCAAATTCGAACTACACAAAGGAGGCATCACTATGATCACAAAGAAAGCATTAATCGCAAAGTTACAGTCAATGAATCTCGACCAAGTATTATTCCAGGGAGCACGCCGCTCCTCATTCGCACATAGCAAAGGGCACGCCACTCAAGTCTCTCTAGAGAAAATCATCGAAGGGACCTTCGGACAGACCACCTACACAACGAAGCGCGGCATTCTCAAAGAGACACCAAAGTGGTTTCGGCAGATGTACACGAACGTCTCTTGGGACAGTGGCGACGTAACCCCTGGATCAATCCTACAGGCACTCATCTAGTAGAAAGGATACCCATATGATCAATCAGTTCAATCCCAGCTCGCATATCATTCAAATCTCTACCAACCAAGGTAAGAAAGACTACCTGCCAGTTCAATGGAGATTGGTCTGGTTTAGACAAGAGTGTCCTCTTGGCACAATTGAGACTGACATGCTCCATCTGGACTTTGATCGGGAATGTGAGCACGAAATTTCAATCTGGAATGATGAGAAACGTAGATACGAAAAGGTGATTAAGCGTGCTAAGGGCATAGCCATTTTCAAGGCTACTGTTAGTGATGGCAAGGGAGGGAAAGCAACAGGAACAAAGCAAGAAAACAATGCTGCTTTTGCTGATTTCATTGAGAAAGCAGAAACAGGGGCAATAGGCCGTGCTCTAGCAGGACTCGGGTTTAATGCGCAATACGCGCCTGAGTTTGATACTGGCGATGAGCGCCTGGCTGATGCACCGATCAATCGCAGCCAGGCACCCCAGCAGGAACGCAAACCAGCATACGACAACGACGGCCCAGCGACTCAGCAGCAACTCCAGACTGTCAAGAAACTGAGGACACTACTGAGCATGCCACAGGATGACCTTGACGGACTCAACTTTGGCGACGTCGCCACCCTCATCTCAGAGCTATCCAAGCGCCTGCAAGAGCAGAAAAAGCAAGCGGTATCGTAGCGCGTCGGGCTCCCCAGCGGAGCCTTTTCTATTGGAGCAAAAAAAACAATGCTTACTTTAACACCACGAACACTAACCGTCACACCTGTCGTAAGCCGCGATCCGGCAGAGATGCGAGCTCAGACGGATGACGCATGGGCACGAGGCGACGAGTCAATGTGGCAACTCTACGAAGAAGAAGGGACCGTTGGACTGACCTCTAAAGAGCGGATGGTCTACCTCTATTGGATATCGAACCGCAATGCCGCAAACGTTGAAAAATGCTGTACTTTTCTTGGGATGGATAGAGTGGATGTTTGTGCAACTACGGGCCGTCTCCGAGAAATTGGTCATCTGAAGTTTATGCAAAACGTGGCGAAATGCTGGTATGCGGATGGTGTACAGCGTGAAGGGCTCATCGCCCGAAACACCATAAGACTAGGTAAATGCTTGCCCAAAGGTTTGGCCTTTCGTACAAAAGTTTGAGGAGGTAAAACGCACATGACGGACAAACCACGTTTTGTCCTTCGACTTTCCTTGCCGTACTCAACTTCTAGGGCGCGGCTTTTTCATGCTCAATTGAAAGGAGCAACACATGCACAAACACTCTTTATTCTTTGCGAAGAGCGAAGAGTGCATTAATGCAGAGTGGTGGATTATGGGCAATATCGAAGGAATAGAAGACCATGACGTGTCCTATGATGGTACGGTCTTCTTCTTCTATACAGCTTTTGCACTCTCAGAACAACAGCAACACATTATTGCGTCAACTGTAGCGCCTTTATCGTTTTTGAGTGAGGAGTTGTAAAATGTTAGTAAAAAAGCTTTTAAAGTGGGTGCGCAAGTATCCTGATATTATTGCTATTAAGTGCGACAAGTGTAAAGCAAGCGTAGCAGTGAAGGATGTTCGCAAGCATCCATGCTTTCAGGATGAGAGGTAGCTATGGTACTTACAGGACAACATATCCATCAAGCATTCTGCGCTATCGAACCAGAACAGGCGCGTCCATGGGATGCTATCTCACTGGTAGCTCAGCAGAAGTATGACGCTCTGGCAGAGGAACTGGGCAAGATGCTCGAGCAGGACACCGTGACGATCGCTGCGGTTCGCTGCCCCCAGTGCGAGGCAATGCTAGAAGTAGCGCATGCTGAAGGGCATGCATGTTTTGTTGACAGCTAGAAAGGATAAGACATGCACAAACCGTCAGGAGACGACATAAAGCTACTGCTGTTTGCAATTTCAGTGTCCTTTGTCATCACAGGGGTTGCGTACACTTTAGCACAGCATATGTGCAATAGTCACATCTTGTTTTGTCGCTAGTGGCATAGGGCTGCAAAACTTCTGCCACTAGCTCGGATGTTCACACTGGAGACCAGTGCTCTCACATTGTAACACTGGTCTCCTTTTTCACGCAAAGGAGATATACATTGAAGCCTTTTGAATACATCATCGCCGCTATCCTTGGAGTCCTCTGTATTCCTATCCTGATGTGGAGTTACGGGCATTGGATGCAAACCACAGGACAAGGCACCTACGGCCCTGGCATTGCAGTAACCGGATCGCCATCTATCTCAGCAGCTCAGGTTGATACTATCCTCTGCAAGAACAACAGTCCTGCATGTGGAACTGGCTACACACTTTACACCTATGGTACGCAGTATGGCATAGATCCGGCATTCGCCCTTGCAGTGTTTAAACATGAGTCAGGCTATGGGACTGCTGGCGTTGCCAGGTCTAACTTGTCCCTTGGCAACCTACGATGTATCCCTAGTGCTGCCTGTGTAGGTGGCTTTGCTGCCTTTCCCAGCTGGCAAGCTGGCTATAGTGCGTTCTACAAGCTCATTTCAGGCCCCCTGTATGTTGGGGCGGGACTGACTACTCCTGAGCAGATACTAGCGCGTTACGCACCCACAGCGGACAACAATGATCCCGTTGCCTATGCCACTGCTGTGAATGCTGATATGACGAGCTGGAGGCAAGCAGCATGAACAGCTTTGTTACACAAGCAATCACAAACGTGCCTCCAGTCCCTGTCCTCGTAGCTCAGTGTGTCGCATGCTGGCAGAACCTTCACCCTGGCCAGGACTGCTCGACCAGCTGGTCGAGCAGTCCTTGCACACCACACGCGGCGTGCGACATGGAGAAAAGCGCTATTCAATGTGGAGCGGCAAGTTTTGTCCCGTCTGGTTGCACGCACACCATGTCAATGCAGATCCGGCAAACCCTGTACCGGAATTAGAGGCCTTGTGTCCGTCGTGTCACTGGCAATGCAAGAATGCGGCTGCAGCACTCAAACTTGAGAAGCTGAAACATCAGCAGTTGCTAGGCATCCTGTAATCCATCGCCCCGGCTGTTACTCACCAGTAGCAGACCGGGGCTTTTTTTTTGTATGTAAAACCTTAGTGTCTTTATGATCTGTCAGGTAACGTAACTTGTCGTTTCTCTGACACAATTCGGCTCCCCGTCAAATTTGGTGCTAAAAGCTCATCAGCAGAGTGACTTGAAAATCTTCACCCGCTCCAGCAGCGGTTTCGTGGTACGTGTTCATAGCTCAACAATACCAGTAGCACCAAAGTGATACCGCTGCTGGCGCACAATTCTTGTCGCAAAAATTGTCCGTTTTTCCCCATAGAAAAAACCTCTATTGTTAGCTATATTTAGCAGAGGAGGCTGGCAGCAGTCACCCTACTACTGTTACTCTAGCTAGAAAGGAGGTAGAAACTGGTTGAGCAAAAAAAAGAAGCGTCAACCCTGGAGATTGAGCCGACAGCTCATTGTTGTAGCTGAAGTCCTGTTAATCCTTGCGGTCTTGGCGGAAGGCAAGGGCCCAGTCAGTTTACACGATGCAATGATGCTAGTGAAACTTCTCTTACAGCATCACGGTTAACCAGGGCTGACAATTTATTGATCTTAGGGATAACAGCGGGTTAAGATCTGCTGTTATCCTTTCAACTTTCAAACTTAGTATAGAAGAAACCTGCATGCTTTGCTAGGGGAATAGAGGGACATCATTAATGAGACAACGTGTCTAGACAATGCGTCTCAGCGAAAGACTTTGTGTGCCAATGCTCGCTTTGCCGCATCGAATGGCGCTAAACGTTGTCGCTCGGCCTCGGCTTTGCGCTGTTCAGCGGCACGCAATGGTGCTTGTAGCTCGTCGAGGTATCGCTGGCTTTTCTGCTCTTGCTTGAACTGGCACCATTGGCCGAGCATTTTCAGCTCAGGATCTTGAATGTCCTCTGGTTTGGGCTCAGGTCGGAATGGTGTCATGGTGCCGTCATCTCGCTTTCTTGTGGGATGGCAGCGGCTTCCACACTGGAGCGAAGCCACTCATAGGCCATGTCGAAGCCGTAGAGGTCGATGTCTATCATCATATTCGCGGCTCTCTGAGATGGCAGTGTTGTGACGGAAAACGGCGAGGATCGATGTACCATCAACTCACTTTGAGCCTTGGCGTAAGCTGCGATGTATGCTTGCGTAAAGGTTTCACTGTCTGGCTTGTCGTATTCTGCTTGCTCATACTCTCTATTCGCAAATAGCACAATTTGTGCTGGTTCGAGGTACTGCATAAATCGAGCATCTTTCAAACAGTTTTTCACGGCGTGCTTGCAAACAGACCTTATTTTCTCTTGCTCTTTTGTGTCCATGCTGTCACTGCCCTCCATACCAGTTGAAGCCTTTTCCATAATCGGAAAAGCACACGAAATGCTCGACTTCTCGCTGGATTCTCGAATAGGCGCTGTCAAAGCTGTATCTTTCTGTATCCAGTTGCATCTGCTCCAGCAGTCTAAAGTTGCGAGAAAAAATGTTTTGAGCACAGGAGTAAGCTTTTTCATATGTGGCCTTCGCTGTCTTCTCAAAATCATGATAGTAGTTCGTGAAGCTCATACATTTTGTCTGTGCGCTCGCTTGCTCACACGCGAACTTTGATTTTATCGCAATTTCTTGCTTGTCGAGCTTGCGATTGCCATAAGCACACATCTGCATGCATTCCAGTGTAGCACGTTTGCAAAAGTCTGATATCACCTTGTCTCGGTCTTGCGGCATGTTGTACTCAAGCCGTTGATGTCGCTGCTGCTCATCGATTGACCATTGTCTCACATCGCGATACGTCGGCGATCCGCTGGCGTTTGGCATAGGTCGTTGTCCTTTCTCGTGGATAGTGCACTATAGAATGATCATTCTGTAGAACATTATACCTCAGAGGAAGACAAGCTATCATCGTGATGTATAACATAGGCCATTATCATCTGCGGACCCCCTTTGCTCGTATGGCGTCTGCAATGTGAGGTCCTAGTTTCGATGTGACTTCTTGGCCATCAATGTAGATGTGAATAGGCGGTTGTTCGCTTTGTCCTCGGCTTGTAGCGGTACCACCGGCGGCAACGGCAGCGAGGATAGCGGCGGAACTATTGGACTGCTTGGGATAAGCAATGGAGCTAGAACTGGCATTCATCTCGATGGGAGCCATAAGCTTGCTCATCGCTGCTTGAACTTGTGGTACACCCGCAAGCAGACCAGCGGTATACATGCTAACAAAGGCTGGAGCCCACTTATCGGCATCTTGACCAGGGCCCTCCTCGGTTGGACTATGGAACCCGAGAAAAGAGCCAATATTGTGAACGATACCTGCGGCGGCATCACCAGCAGCACTTGCCATACTCTTGATACCATCAATGATGCCTTGTATTAAGTTTTTCCCCCAATCAAAAGCTTTTGTCGCCCACCCGCTAATTGTGGTCGACAAGCTATCCCAGAGAGAGTTGATAGGACCTGAAATATAGGTACCCCATGCGCTAGAGAACACACTAGATACATTAGTCCACAAAGACGTAAGAGGACCTGAAATATAGGTACCCCATGCGCTAGAGAAGATTGCGGATATTTGCCCCCAAATCCATTGAACAAACCCAATAGCAGCATTAAATGCTGTACGAATTGCGCCGCTTACAGCATTCCATGCAGCAGAGGCAATACCCACAAGACCATTCCATAGTGCAGTAAGAACACTTATTGCTACCTGCCACGCGACTTTTACAGCATTTACAACAGAATTCACTGTGACTGATATAGCAGTGGTTATTGCATTCCACAACGTTGTTGCAGTACTAACAAGCCCTTGCCATGTAGCAGCCAGTCCCGCAACAAATCCATTCCATGCCGCTACTGCCCAAGTAAAGAGGTTTCTGAAGAAGTTGATGATATTATCAACTAATGCCTTAAAATAGTAGTTATGGTTATATAACCAGATAAATGCAGCAGCGATGGCGATAATTGGAGCCATGAGAACGATGAGGACCGTTGCAATACCGATTTTGACGATGTTGACAATGAGGTTCCAGTTGTTTCGAATACCGTTAACAATACCGTTCCACAGCCCTGTAAAGAAGCCAGCAACGCCTGCCCATGCGGCTTGTATTCCTCCAGTTATCCCTGCCCACAGTCCAGCGAAAAAGCCCGTAACACCCGCCCACGCTGCTTTTAGACCACCAATGATCCCAGCCCAGAGCCCAGAGAACCACGCCCCAAGTCCGCCAAGTATTCCCATGAACCACCCAGCGAACGCAGACCACACACCTTGCAACCATGCAACAATTTGGCCCCAATGCTGTACTGCGAGAATAATAACAGCCACAGCAGCGCCTATTGCCATAGCGACCAACGTGATAGGATTAGCAAGAAAAGCGGCGGCCAGCCCCCACGCAGCAATGGTCGCGACGACTAACGCCGCGACCAATATTCCACCAAGAACACCTGCAAGAACAGTAACAACAGGCACTAAGATAGCC
>MNJR01000044.1:0-6440 GCA_001920415.1 Acidobacteria bacterium 13_1_20CM_3_53_8
TTGAAGAAGGGAAAGAAGAACTAAGGTACGAAGAAGGGTAAGGGTATCAAGGCCGAAATGGACATCAAAGCCGAGCCCGCAACCTCTGCCAAACGCCCCGGGCCTAGGCAGCCAGCCATCAGCTGCACTATCGCTCCATGAACATGTTACAAAATTCTTTTCATCGTCCACCATACAAGTATCCGAGCTTTTTCAGGAACGTCCTACCAGGGCCACACCTTGAGGCGTAGCTGAACACCGTCGTCGGTATCTGGGATAGCATTTTATCCTACCACTTAATAACCCGGTCTCGCGAATAATAGTGTTGCGTGCAGCAAAGAGGTATGCATAGAATGGTTGGAAGCAACTGTCTTATTTATCTCTCTACCTGAGGAAAAGAGGACGTTTATATGTACATTCGACCTATCTCGCCACCTTGCCACCTTGCCATCTGGGGCCTGCCCAGCTGGACCTTTACGAACCGACGAGTAGTAACCGAAACGCGGTCTACTCACAACACAAACAACTAACGATCTTAGAAAATTACATTCAAGCTCCATAAACACATCTTTCGTGCCTTGATTGAGAGTTTCTTGAGTGGAGAGCAAATAAGTATTTCCTTGAGTAAGTGGAGACCCTTTTTTGCTCTCTTTGACGACCGACCGAACTATCTGGCGAAAATGGATGTCCGAACTTTTGACATATACGCCACAGCATACGTCACAGTACCCCCTAAACTAAATATTGTGATTTCTTACTAGGATATAGTGTGGGTTGCGCTTTCAATATAAACAAATGAGAGGACCGTTAGGCAAAAGCGAATGACTCAATCTCTGATAAATCACTATCGAATCAACTTGAAATCTAAGCTAAAAGAATGATTGGGAGCTAGCTCGTCAAATCTGACCCTTACTAGCCCTTAACTCCAATCCCTTATCCTTGAAGGCGTAGACTCCCCTTCCTTCTCCCAACCCGGACTGTGTATACCTCCTAGACAATCTTTGCTACCTGAAACTTCAACAAAACCTTATATCCGCCGACCGCGCCTGTGATCTGGAACACCTGACCATTTGCCCAGTCGATATTCGTAGTCTCGAGATCAAACTCTCTGTTGAGAATGGTCTCATTAGGATTCAAGCCAAAATCACTCTCCTCAACAAGGACTGAAAACACCACCGGGAGATACACGGTAGTCTTGCTGAACGTGGCGAGCGTAATGCCGTTGTTTGGGAACTCCTGCCCGTCCTGTACAGTGGTTTCGATCAGGATAATCTGGGGCCTCTTGCCGATGACGGTGGTTGTCAAGCGGCCCCTGATCTCGGATCTACCCTGATTGATCTGATCGTCATCGATCCCCGATTTAAGAAGCGACACTGTGATGTCGGTTTTGTATGTGGGAATTGCCCAGGCGATTCCAGCTGAGTCGGAAAGATCCTCGGCTGAGGTGGCTTTGCCTTGGACAGGGACGGGTTCGGAGGACGACATGGTTGCCTTTTATCCTTGTCGGATAGGTTGATATTTATTGGAGGTGTGGTATGGGAACACGGGAATAGCTTGGGTGTGCTCAACTGCACAACAGAATGGCCTGGATGACGTAAGGAGTAGAGCTGCTGTGTGGACTTGAATAATGCGAATGTAGACAGGAGGAAGGGTGGGAAAGACGAGCCATTTATATAGACTTTATCGATCTCCTTGGACAAGAATTACAGTAAAGGTTCAGCCCTGAAAGCTGGTAAGACATTGCGTGTTAGATAGACTACAGCGGTGAGAACGAAAGTGAGCTGAAGACGCAAAAGTACCAATTATCTCCAAGCTCTGAAATGCCCATGGCCGACGATGTAAAGGCCGTAAATGGGAGACCAATTACACTAAGCCCATAGGTGCGCGTTTGCATTCAGCTCTGAGAGACAAGAGAAAACCCCTGCTGTGGGCCCGCTCGAAACGGCTGCCTACTGAGAAATGGGGGTGGAAGATGATTCCCTAGCCTTTCATTGCTTGTCAGATTTCTGCTAAGATTTGAACTTTGGCCAAGGCTATAGGAGCCATACATCCGTGTCGCCACACAAGGTTAATGTACGAAGAGTTTGTAGAATGGGAGGGCAACAAAGAAAGAGGGCGTGTATGGCCGGAGCAACATCCCAGACAGCCTCCTCGGGAACCCCCAAATGATAGATGCTGGTGTTTGTATAAAGTCAGCCTTATCAGACTTGGCATTCAGCAGCCCTATTGTGGTTTTCACGCCAAGGGCTCGGCGCCCAGTTCTTACATTGCATGATCTCCCGATCCCTTTCTACTCAGCTAATCAGATTCATCTTACTGAGAGTCAGCTCATGTTACGATTTTGCATAGTGAAAATGAATAATCGTACGAGAAAACGAAAAAATTCTGATCCAAGTTGTTACATCTACTATGGAATAAGGTAGTTGTATTTCCATATCATTCGGGAATTCCTTTCGCTCTGTTTTTTTGGCTCTGCTAACTAGAGAGCCACTTCAAAGTGTTGTGATATCGCGTTTCGGTGATACGGGCGATGGTTGGAGCGCTCGTACAACAACTCAGCTGAGAAGGGTCATAGCTGAGATGCGGCAGTCACGTGCTGGTGTCCCCACGAGCAGCAGGTTGTGCACCTTATAGGCCCGTCGTCTGGCTATCCGGTACTCATGACGAGCTGCACGCAAGGTGAGACACCTCACGGCCAAAAAAAGCAGCCGAAACTCCCCACCTATCAAGGGATTGCGGCAATGTCCCAAGCCGGCCACGCACACGAAGGACTCCCGCAGGACAGCCAACCGCTACTTTGACGACCACATCTTCGTTCCACCATCCTTCCTCTTTTGACTCTCTTTCGGTGTCCGTGGAGCACCCCTCCCGACGATCGTCTGCTTAGCACCGTCTGCCCCCTGCGAAAGAAGGCCGCGCGTTCCGTCGGTTCTCCTTGACGGCCGTCATTTCAGTAGATCTCCGGTACAGCCGAGGTACGAGTACAGCAATGACAGAAATCCCCCATTTGCGGATTGTTGATGCGTATAGCTTGTAGGGGGAACGAGACCCACGGCGTTGAACAGCGACGAGGTTATCGCGAGCCCTAATCGCAACCAGAATACAATACTGCCATTGTCCAACAGATCGTTGCTTGAGGGGACAGCCGAGGTCACTACAAGGATTGCAGAACCTGAAGCGAGTATCGCAAGAGCCTTTTGGAGGAAGTGGTTCAAAGGTAGAGTTCAATTATGGACACCGAACAATGCTCATACACCGTGATTGCACCACACGCAACCCTGGCGCGAGACATGCTTATTCTGCAGTTAAAAGCCAACTTTCGCTGATTGCAACAATGTTACTTGAAATACATTAGATCGACTCAAGAGGCCGAGTCCTGCGAATACACGGGGGAAAGCTTATGCCTGATCGGCTCCTCCGCCTCGCTTTTCTCCCTTTCCTCCTCTATCACACCCTGGGCCGCAGCCTCACTGCCCTCAACTGGGGAGCCTGTTGTCTGCTGATTCTTGCCGCACCCCTGATCTGACAATCGCCTCTTCTTCCTTTCCCACACGGGTCTTCTCATGCTCCTTATCCTTCGTTTCACTTTTGATTCTTCTCTGCTCCCTCCACTTCATTCCCTTGAAATAGACAACCCACAACATTGGACTGCTCGCTACCAAAAACAAACTCAAAAAGGTAAAGCACCATCCTCTTCCCATCGCGTTGATCATTGGCGTAATCACCCCCGTCGTCCCTGCCCCCAGTAGACACCTCATCAGATTGCTCGCTGCTGTCGCCGTCGCTGGCGCCTTCGGGTAAAAGTCAATCAGCAGTGTCGAGATGACGTTGAACGACACTGTCACGGCGAGACTGAAAAGGAACAACAATACCAACGCCACCGCCAATGGTCCGTTTATCTCGAGGATCCAGCCATAGATGAGCATTAGTGCGCAGCTGATGTAGAGCATTGGAAATGCAACCTGCAGCCTGACCTTCTCGATAGGGAAGTTCCTTAGATCCGTCTGTCGGCCCTTTTTAATCTCGACGTTGAGGCGCCGCGCCCAGTGGCGGAAATTGCGGTCGAGGAGCTGGCCGTTGAGAAGGGCGGCACAGCAGCAGCCGACGCCGAATGGCAGATAGCAGAGGCCGATGTGGAGGGAGTTGAAGCCATAGATTTGCGCGTAGACGGAAGGGAGGGAGGCGACGACGTCGTAAAAGCCGGCGAACAGGAATGCGTTGTAGAGGAGGAGGATGACGGTCTCGAGGTCGGAGAGGAGTTGGACGGAGGCAAGTGGGTTGAAGCGTTTGCGGGGTGATCGTTTGAATGAGGCTCGTGACTGGGTGTGAGTAAGCTCGTTTGACTGGTTGGCTTTTCGGGCACGTCGAAGGGCGAGATAGTTCATTAGGGACATGTTCCAGCCCTGAGGCGGGATGGAGCCGTTGCCAACGACTGTGCGGGCTGCGTGAGATGTCAGTGGTGGTACTTTCACAGAAAGTAGTGGTAAAGGGCCTACCGGTTTCAGGAAAGAGGATCACGAATGGGACAAGGAATGTAATCGCAAGGATGACCAAACACCAGAAGATGGCTCTCCAGCCGAGGAATTGAGCCTAATTGACATCAGATACGGAAATGTCTCAGGAAAGGGGGGGTAGCGTACGAGCACCCCTCCCACAACTGGTCCTATTGACGGACCCAGAAGTGAACCAGCTGTGGTGAAGCCGAGATACTTGCCTCTCTCAGAGGCGGTAGCGATGTCTGAAACGACTCCACTGGAGAGAGCGATTGTGCCACTGCTGCCAGAGCTCTGTAGGCACCTAAGGACGAAGAGGGCCGCATATTGATTCTGCAAGGCCAGGCCGACATTGGCACCGATATAGATGATGAAACATACCGTGTATGCCGGACGTCGGCCGGCGCTGTCTGCGAGATTGCCAATAACGGAAGGCGCAAGGCCTTGGAAAATCTGAATGGGAGAGGTGAGCACAAGGGCAAGAGGGGAGCATGGTAGAAGAGTCTATACCATGTAGGAAGTCAAAGTCAGGTTGATTAGCGTGCTTGTGACATTCAGGTCTTGAGCGAGGGCATTCAAGGCGGGAAAGTAGATGTTTGCAGAGACCGGAGAGAAGAAGCCACCGAATGAGGCCATAAGGACGATGAAGCATTTCTGATTCTTGGTAAAGACAGAGTGGACTGGACCAGCCGTGGAAACTATGGCGAGATCCTGTCCTTGTGCTGGAGATCCTTCATGTGTTGTGGGAGCTCTTTTCGGGGGTCTCCATGTTTCTTCCAATGACCATCGGTCAGTCTGGCCCACGGCGCTCTCTCCGGATTCCGTTTTGGAGGGAGCTTTCTCTGACAAGCTTGCTACAGAGAGGTCGTTCCTTCGATTGCCACTCGGCAGGCTCGGGGTAGCGCTTTCGGAGGGATTGGTGTCTATCGCTTTCATTACCACTCAGTTGCTGGTACACTTCCAAAACGCAAGATACATTTTCGCCGGCACATTATAGAAGTCGCCATCGTGGCCTGCAGCTTGCAAGCCGATTGCGGAGCGAGTATCGCATCCATTGGCAGAATGGCAATTCTCCCTGTGGCTAAACTGAAGGGGATCTCTTGACAAGTTAGTTGCACAAAGAGGGCCGCTGGCGTGGGTTGCCGTCTTAACCGAAGGGCGTAACGCCATCCGCTTGAGGATGCGGGGCTGCCTATCTTCAACTTCAACCCCAACTTGTATTCTAGTCAACAGTATTCGCATCCCACCATGTCATGGCCTCTGAGCCTCCTCATGGCCAGCCCACTGTCGCCAATGCACACCTCCACTTCTACCCCGCTTACTGCAACAAAGCCTCACCAACGCACTTCACGTGGGTGAAACTGACTGCCTCCGATATTCACCTCGCCCTCCGAAGCCGGCCTGGCTTTGTCAACCACAACCACAGCATCAGTTACCAACGACAACCCAGTCATGCCTCCGCCCCTCTTCTCTTTTACCTCAACCATCCTATCCAGTTCATTTGCGTCGTTGGGCTCGTGGTTGCATTTGACGATAACGAGTACTTCTGGGTCTTCACCCTTGACGACAGCAGTGGTGCTACAATTGATGTCACTTGCCGCAAGCCCAACAAGGTGATAGAGCAGAATGAGAAAAGGTATGCACCACAGAATGGCATGTCCGTATCGGCGCAAGATGCTGCGGCAGCGGCAGGTGGAAAGATGGATGATGGAGCGAAGACGGAAGAAAGCGCGCGTATAGAAATGCTGTCGCGCATTGATGTTGGCAGCGTGGTTAAGGTAAAAGGCACTGTCGGCTCCTTTCACTCCGTACGCAACATCGCACTGGAACGGCTGGAAATCATCCCAGACACGAATACGGAGGTTCGGTTTTGGGTGCAGCGCACGCAGCTGTTCGCAGATGTGCTCTCGAAGCCTTGGACATTGTCAGCTGAGCAGCAGAAACGGTTATTGAAAGAGGCAGAGGGCG
>MNJR01000044.1:6485-9803 GCA_001920415.1 Acidobacteria bacterium 13_1_20CM_3_53_8
AAAGAGAGAAGGTAGCCGAGCAAATGAGACAGAACGCATTGAGGTTATGTGGTGAAGTGGAGAAGATTGAACAGGAACGTACTGTCGAGAAGGGGAGGGAGGCGCAGGGCGCTCTACTGGACGAAGACAAGCTTCATAAGGGCCGCATCACCGATCTTCGAGAGTTAATGTCCTCCAAATGATTGGGAACGCTGGCAGACAAATAGATCAGAGACTGTTTACTTCAACTCATAAATAGCCTCATCACAACGACGATCTACTTCCGATTCCCTAGATAGTACGGGTTTTGAGTGAAGCTAAACAAGATATGTGAGCCTGAGATAAGCCTCAAATGCATTTTCGATTGCTCTCTCCATTGCTAACTTCGGCATTACCCCTTGTCCGGGAAGAGTCAGCTCTTGTTAGAGGTGTAGCCTCCGGAGCTTGTGATAATGCGCGATTTAGAAGGAACCCTTACAAGAAGTTGTCTCAGTCTACCCTATGACATTCGTAGTTTCAAACTTGGGACACGAAATGGTTGTCAAACGTAGAGAAGAGGCGGCGCTCGGACACAGATCTGCTTTTAAGTTACGAGCAACTTGCGCGGAAAGACAGCAATCTCGGGATTTTAGCCTATGCGTAGAGCTCGCTAATCCCGATAGTTTGGACTTGTACCAGAGCACATCGAAGGCGAGTGAAGTTGAGTAGGGACGTGTTGTTCCAGTCAAAAGGCACAGGAGGCTGTTCAACTTCTGATACCCAGTCCTGAGGACCTTACTTCTCCCCTTCATTTCCTTAACCTTCTATTACAGCGGTGTCTGAGACAGTTGCCACGGAAGGCACTGCCTGTAATGGCGGACAACCAAAGCTGAACAAATGGGACCCTACATGCCAAGCCAGGCGTGAGGGCAGCCTCGTGGGAAGCTCGTGTGACTTGCGATAAGGATGGTCACGCAGTGCTTTGTCTTATGCGAACGAGGAACGATCATGTTTCTTTAACGCACCCGGGAGCATCCCAAGCGCGAACACCGAATCATGGATCGTCTGGCCCCTGATCGATCTGCCACTAGGACTTGAGGTTGATGCTGCTTCGAGCTGATTCGCTACACGTTGAAACCGCCCCCCCGGCTGCGAGTTGGAAAACGTGTCACGGGTCCAAGGAAAAGGACGATGCCAATTCATCAATTTTCCTGACGTTCCATCCACACCGCTTTCCACACTGTTTGGCGGGCTAGGGCAGGTTTGACGTGTTCTTCTGGGTTTGACAGTTGGTTGACCAAACATCGTCCCCCGTTGGTGGATGGGCAGTGATGCGCTACTTAGACCTCTCATCTTGCTCACTCGACGGGCCCCTTCCACCCCATAATTTGTTTCATCATGTGTCCAGTTTTCCAGTCCAGATCCTGTCTTATTTCTCGCTCCCGCCTCCCGTGCCTTTTGATCTCTATCCCTCCTTTCACCATTCAAATTGGCTCCTGCGAAGAAAACTGAGCCTTATCACCTTTTTCTAGCATGGCGTCTACCCTGAGTATTGCGTTACAAAATCAGACGACTTCAAGTACTGTATATGCTTTCATCACCGGACGGGCCATTCAGAACAATAATGCCCTTTTCCTGCTCCAATCTGACGGAAAGACGCACTATTATCCAGCAGAGCCGCCTTCAATCGGCTCGCCTCTCACTCAGAATTGCGCAATTCCACTGGGCAGGCCTGGTTCGACAATTACCGTTACTATCCCTCAGATAGCAGGAGGTCGTATTTGGTTCTCAATTGGCGCACCCCTAACGTTCCGGCTAAACCCTGGACCTGCCCTCGTCGAGCCGTCCGTCACGAACCCTTCGGACCCCAATTTCAATATCAGCTGGGGTTTCTGTGAGTTCACCCTCAACAGCAGGGAGCTATATGCGAATATTAGCTATGTCGATTTCGTGGGACTACCCATCTCCCTCGACCTTACGAATTCTTCCGGAGCAACTCAGCATGTATCCGGACTACCGCAAAATGGCCTGGATACAATCTGCTCTGGGCTCGTCGCGCAGACAGCCACTGACAAACAGCCATGGTCCTCGCTAATCGTCAAGGACCAGAGCGGTCGGAACCTACGCGTACTGAGCCCTAACAACGGCATCGTCATGAACCATTCAATGTTTTCTGACTATTACGAAGCTTACGTGGCTCGAACATGGGCAAGGTTTACTGGCACCCCTCTAGTGGTCGATACGCAAGCAGGATTCGGCACCGTATCTGGTCAAGTGTCCAACAATTTACTGAGTTTCAGTGGGAAGGAATTTACTCGACCTCGCACTGCAGATATTTTCAGCTGCAGTACGGGTCCATTCGCTACCGGCTCGGACCCCGAGAGAAATGTCATAATTCCTCGCCTGGCTGCTGCCTTCAATCGTTCCACCCTTTTGCGTGCCGACAGATTTCCAGCACCACTCGTGGATCACTACAAGGATCCGGTTACCAACCACTATTCTCGAATTGTACATGCAGCGAACCTTGACGGCCGGGGCTATGCTTTCCCATACGACGACGTAGCACCAGCTGGCGGACCCGACCAATCAGGCGAAGTCAACGATCCCAATCCCAGACTACTTACAGTCGCTGTTGGCGGAGCCAATGCTTCTGTGCAGGCCAGTAGAGTAGTCGTGCCTCAGACGGAAGATAATGGCCAAGCTGCAATGGTATCCGGCAGACAGCCGCCAGTTGCTGCCAAGCCACAGCGGAAATTCTTGAGCAGACTTATGGCGAGGCTACGGTCCTTTCGGAAAAAGTGACATGTCTGTACGCTTAGCAACGAGTTCTGTTGGTTCAAGAGCCCAGATATGGGCCCGTCAATCTTGGAGTACTCTTCCTGTATATTTTCTTAGCTTGCCAAATCAGGCTCTGTCAGCTGTAACGTCATCACGGAGATACGTACCCCATTTGTGGATTATTTCTTTTATATCGGAAAAGATTCAGCCACAGCGAGGCGGACATCGCGATCAGAACCTGCCTATCTGATGTTCGAGTGTGCATCCGTGACTTTGCGTTTTGGCGTTTAGAGCAATTCCTCGGCACAGACGATGGGGAGATCTGCATTACCTAGCTTTGCAACCGCCCTGTGTAAAAGGCTACCATGGAAAATAGCACTTGTTGGCGTTTAGATTCCTCGCTCACACGCCCTATGGCGCGGACATCTCCACCCGGGTTGCTCCCAACCTCTTCTCATCGCGATTCATTCAACGCCATCAATTAGCTGAAAAAATAACTCACTCACTACTCGCAATGCGTCATAATTTGTTCTCATTCAATCATGGTTTTGAAATCTCCCGAGTATATATGCGTGGCTTGTG
>MNJR01000017.1:0-121430 GCA_001920415.1 Acidobacteria bacterium 13_1_20CM_3_53_8
ATGATGAACAGCAGCCTCCGCAAAGACGCAGCCCCGCGCGTATAACTTGTGCACCATCTCCACACAGATGCCGCCGCTCGATGAACGAAGCTCTACGTCTTGAATGGCGCTACGCCGTATCAGCCTGAAATCACAATCAACATCGCGTATGGGAAGCCGGAATAAGAGTCGAACCATCCTGTTATATATCTTTCCAAGTATGATCCGATCTGCTCTGTCCGCACGATTAATCTTATATCCGTTGACAACATCTGTTTCGTCAGTCATGAGCGGGAGTAAAGTTGCAAGCTCACGCACATCATATTGCCCGTCCCCATCTGTATAGAAAACCAGTTCTTTGCTCGACAGACGAAATCCGCTGCGAAGCGCAGCCCCATAGCCCCGATTGCTCTCATGATGAAAGACTCTGAGGTGGGGACGCGTGCGCGACAATTCATCTAGCACATTGGCAGTCGCATCCGTGCTGCCGTCGTTGACGACGATTATTTCGTAATCGTCAGTCACGAGCGAAAGCAGATCCTCGGCTTCCTCGACCAACGCTGCAATAGTAGCCTCGTCGTTGAAGGCTGGGAAGAAGACACTTATACTTGCTCCGTTACGCATTTCCTCATAAGCTTAGCAGCTCAATACAATCAAGATTGCGAAATATTTCTATGACAATAGAAACGGGAATGCCTGCGGAGTTTATACAACTGCCTGAAGAAACTCAAGAAGGGAAGGAAGAGCAGGCGGGAAACTACAGTTTTCTGGCTTTTCTAAAAGCGCATAAATCGAAAATCCTTCTTCTACTTTCAATTGCATTCATCATACGCTTTACCTTTGCGGTAATTTCACCGCCAGCGGTTAATGATGCGCTCGGCAGGTATATCGCTACGGCAAATAACATTCTTGACGGACATGGATTTTCCATTGATACGTCTGCTCCATACACACCCGGAGAAGCAACCGTTCCATTTTATCCACTCTTTGTCGCCGCCTGTTATGCAGTTTTCGGACGCCATGAGATGGCAGTCAAGTTACCGCAAATCTTTATAGACCTTGCCAGTTGTCTACTGGTCGCTTTTATCTCTTTCACTATCGCTCCCATGAGATTGAAGCGGCGGGCTGCTGTTTATACGCTCATTATAAGCGGAGTCTTCTCCTGGTTCTCTTTCGTGTGGACATCTTATGTGTTAACCGAAACGCTGGCGATATTCCTGACTCTGTCGGCGACAACGCTCTCGATTCTGGCTTTGAAAAGTGGTTCTAAGGAGAATCGTTATTGGTTCGGCGCGGGTGCGGTGTGCGGTCTGGCTCTTTTGACTCGCCCGGATTCCCTGCTGCTAACCGTAGCCATTATTCTATTCCTTCTGATTCCAGCCGCGCGACGACGCTTACGGCAAAGAGTTCTGAATATTTCTAGCTTCTGTCTGGCAGTTGCGCTCCTGCTCTCGCCCTGGGTTGTTCGCAACTACATCACTCTGGGAGAATTTCAGCCGCTCGCCTCTGAATATGGCTTCGCGCGCCCTGCCTTTATGCCTACGGGTTACCTGTGGTGGCTTCGCACATGGGTCGTAGATGAAAAATATGCTGAAAACATATTCGGCGCATCCTTTGCCCCTGATGCAAATGTTTTTTTCGACCCGGCGCAATTGCCTGATACAGCTTTCGATTCCGCAGAAGAGCACTCGCGCGTAAATGAATTGATAGCAAACTATAACCGGCTTGGCCGCTTCACACCGGAGATTGATAGAGGATTTCGAGCGATTGCGTGGGAACGAATAAGGCGCGCCCCGGTCAGATTTCTTCTAATAGTGCCGTTTAAGCGCATTGCATCCATGTGGCTAACCGGCACTGTCACCAATCACCCGAATCAATATTTTCAACTGGGAAGCACGTTGCTCTACAGGCTACAGATAAGTAATTGGATGAATGAGCAGCAGACGCTGAATCTACTTTTAATTATCAAGACACTCTCCGTTCTACCGCTCATCTTATGCGGTTTAGTGGGCTTTGCTCTGTGCAGGAATAATCGCACTGTCCTTCTCTTAATATTATCAATCATAGGCATTCGTACAATCTTTATGGCCTACCACTACGCGCCGGAACCGCGCTACATGGTCGAGATTTATCCCTATCTGAGCGCTTCGTGCGGAGTGACTATGGCAGTTGTATGGGCACGTGCCCGTAGGCTAAAGCAGAAGAAATCCGATGGCGCACACTTTGCTCTATTCAATAGTCAATGATTTTTCCAACGCTTGCTACTTAACGTGAATTCGATATAAGCCTTGAGGAGATAATAGTAAATGAACTGTTCACTATAGCGGTTCTCACTTGGGTGCGACCACTCTGATCAAGGCATGCAGGTCAGTACCGCCTGCGGTAGCGGGCGGGTATCGGTGCGGCTACGACCCGCCCGCTACCGCAGGCGGTACTGACATGAGTCGCATTCAAGTGAGAACCGCTATAAATCAGACGAAATAGCACGAAACGGTCTTTCTCTTCGTGTCGTTTGGTGTGATGCGCGTGGACAGTTCTCTCCCTTTCTTCTTTCTCTCTTATATCGAACTCACGCTGCTTAAGAATTTTGTCTTAAGTCCAGTAAGTCCGGTCAAGTGAACGATAGCCCACAGCTTCCGCCACTTGCTGCGAGCCTATTTCGTCCGAGCCATCGAGGTCTGCGATGGTGCGGCTCACCTTTAGTATGCGGTCGTAGGCGCGAGCAGACAGACCGAGTCGCGCCATTGCACTTTCAAGCATCTGCTCGCTCTCCGTATCAATCGGGCAATAGCGTCTTATCTGTCGCGGCGACATCTGAGCGTTCGAGAAGATTCCTTCACCACGAAAACGATTCCGTTGTCGCTCGCGCGCCCTCTCGACACGCGCGCGAATATCTGCGGAACTTTCCGCGCCCGGCGGATCCGTCCCAGTCAAATCTTTGAAGCGCACTGCCGGCACATCAATATGAATGTCTATACGGTCTAGCAAAGGGCCACTGATTCTTCCAACGTAACGTTGTATCTGAAGCGGCGTGCACCGGCATTCACGAGTCGGATCATTCCAGAATCCGCAAGGGCATCCCTGCATTGCCTTTTTGCCATGTACGACTTCAAGCCATAAAACCTAAACCTGAGGCATACCCCGTCGCATTAATTACCTATGGCGATCACCTGAGAGCAAGAAGGCTTGATCTAGGATTGCTTCAGAAACAGGTTGCCGTTGAGATCAGGGTAGATGAATGCAGCATCTACAACTGGGAGAGTAACCGCACTGAGCCTGCGGTATGGCTTATCCCTCAGATCGTCCGGTTCCTCGGCTATTGTCCTTACACGCCCAATCTGCCCACCTCAGAATGGCTCAAACTCATCCGTCAGAGCCTTGGGTATTCTCAAAAGAGGATGGCTCAGGCGCTTAGTGTTAATGAGAGCACGCTGAGACGGTGGGAAGCCGGGAGGAGACAGCCTTCCGAGAAGTATGCAGAAATGATTCGAGCTTTTTTACTTTTGATGTAATCCTTACAGAGTAAACATAGCCCTTTTATCCGAATCTGCCAGTTATGTAATCTTCTATAAGTTTTTCATCCGGGTTCTCAACACGGCTGACCTCAATAGATATTGTTGCTAAAAAATATGCAAGGGGTGCTAAGTCTAATAAATAGCAATTCCAACTCTACAGAATTTTCTTGACAAACGGTTTCGCCCTGAAATAGATTCACGCTCGCTCGCACATAATTTTTTTCACCGTCGGTTCTCAATCCCCAAGATACCGGCTTAACAATTGCGCAAAACAGAGTTATGGAATTATCTCTAGCTCCAGACTTCTCTTCTACTCGCAAAGCCTTACTAGCTTTCTACGCTGAAGTCTTGTCTTTAGCTTTTGTTGATTCCCTGAGATTCTTAGAATTTGTGAAATAAGAAAGCCCTGTTCATCACCGACAAGTGATGAATAGGGCTTAATTGAACAACACAACCTCTGCCGCAAAAGAGCGCAGAAGATGTATCGCTTGACTAGCCCACATCTTAGCGCACCCCGCAGCATTGGTTCAAACTGAAAGGCATAAACGTTTGGATGCGCTTCCTTCTTTAGTTTCCACGAAGACCCGCGAACGACAACACAGCATACAGGTTGGGCTGCGTAATGGCCCGGATGTGCATGTAATGAAGAGAAAATAGTTTCCAGGAAAGCAAGCATTGGAATAAATCCATGCCTCGAACGTTCTGAGTAAGAATCAGGAGCGAATCATGTCATTAAGAGAAAGAAAGATTTTTTGGCCGATTATTATTCTGGCCGTCTGCTCACTTACCGCTCTAGTCATAGCATCGGCGCGCACGAGATTATCTATTGCAAGAGTTCCATTAGCACAGGTTCCGTCGCCTCTGCAATCACCTTCGCAATCGCCTTCACCTATTGCTTCAGCCCCTCATGATCTGTCCAGCAGGCTAGCGCGACAGCCTGAAGCCTTCAGGCAAAGCCGCCTGTTAGGAAAGAGGTTTCTCTCCGCAAGAGGCGAGCAGTCTGTTCTGATTGGAACGCTGACCATCGGGCAACAGCAACAGGCGTTACAGGTTACTCGCCATCAGGATGCGACCGGCGAGCGCGTAGATATAACTGTGGCTAACGGAACGGTAGTTAGCGGCCCGTCCCTGCTTACTTGGAACGTTGCGGATGGCGCTCGCTCGTCAGCCAGTCCCGCCACCGGCGCAGAGCGCGCCCTGATTGAGCGAATCGTCCTGGACAGCCCGGACCAGTTCGTCCTGGCGCAACTGCGCGGTGCAAGCTACTACACAATTGCACGACAGGTTAGACCTGAAGAAGCAGGAAGCGCAGACAACTACACAGGCCCGGTGTGGGACATAGTGCGCGTGGGCGAGCCTGCGAGCAGCGGCCAGAGCAGCCCACAGAGTTCATGGCGGCTCTACTACATCAACTCCAAGACCGGACTGATCGAAAAGGTGATCTCGGAAGAGCAGGGAGAACAGATCATTGCCGAGTTCTCCAACTGGGTGGATCAGAGCGGGGAGAAGATTCCAACGAGCATCGTCTGGAAGCGGCAGGGTCAGGTTGTAATGCGGTTTGACCTGACTGGTTTCTCACACTTAGCGCAGCAGTAGAAAACAGTGGATATACTCTTTCAGGAGTGATAGTACGATGCCAGCAAACAGAACCCGGATTTTAGCTGCCCTCTTTCTCATTGCGCTTTTGAGCATAGCATCTTATGCGCAGACCACTCAGACTGGTGCACGTCCCGACCGAGGGATCAACAACGGAGGATCATACTCAGTATCGGACATTGAGAGCATCAGCCTCAACAACGGTAACATCAACCTCTCTATCCCGCTCGCTTCGTTACCACCAATAGCAGGCGGCAAGCTCTCTTTCTCGCTTAGTGCAAACTACAACAGCAAGGTATGGGACGTTGCCCGGTATCAGCATGAGTACGGCAACCTCAGCAACACCATGTATGTCGTGGATGTGCCGCAGCCTGCCCCTATGGGAGGATGGACTTTCGGCGCGCGTTATGCCCTCTTTTTACGCGAGGCACACGATGATTTCTTCTACCTAATGCCACAGCAGAATCAGGTAACTTCAGACGAATGGGTGCAGATGCAGTACACCTACTACAAGTGCGTCTTCGTACACTCATTCCTGCGCGGGTATTTCAGGACGACCCCCGACACTACGGGCGTGCCCATGAGGTACTTCTCCTTCGATGGCTCACACATATTCGCCATTGTTAACCCCAGCAGTAATCCCATCAGGGCGACAGTCTACATGCCAGACGGCACGCAGGTCATACAGTACAGCAACGGCATCGAGCGGATCACAGATACAAACGGCAACAGCATAAAGATATTCGAGGACACAAACGGCACGCATTATCAGGATGAAGGAACAGGGCGCGAGATCAAGCTCACCTTAGACCAGTCGGCTAACAACGGGCATGGACGATACCAAGCGTGGTATCAGACAGTAGGTGGTACATGGGAGCACGTAGACATCAATATGGGAACAACCAGCGTACAGGGCGTGGTCTATGACATACAGGATTGGAACCCTTATGGCGGCGAGACGGGCGGTGGCACAGAATGCACACACCAGGATTATATCCAGACCAATCTCTGGGTCATACGCAGCATCGTGTATCCGGCTACGCAGCCCGGCTTCTCGCCGCAGTATACGTTCAATTACGACTCTGACACTTCGACTCAGGCGACCTCGGAGGTGAAGTTCGGCACATGCCAGGATCAGATGCAAAGCTACACACGTAATGTGTCGGACGGGATAGGCGAATTGAGCCAAGTAATGATGCCGTCTGGTGCGACTGTTAGCTATACCTATTCAGGCTTCGGACCAACTATCGAACCAGCATTCTTCACCGATGCCAATGACATGGCACGACGTGTGGTCGCTACTAAGACTATCGACCATGACGGAGCATCTGATATCTGGCGCTATACCTTCGCCTATTTGGGTGGCAATACTCAGGTTGAAGCCCCTGATGGATCATCAACAAGTGAAGATTTCTATCCGCATGATCATGCTTACAGCCACTACTTCGGGATGACCGGCAAATCAGGACTCAGCTACCGCACCACACGCCCCGGCATAGTCGTCGAGAGGCACTGGTCGTTAATGACTTTTCAGGGTGCTGAAAATATGATGGCATCTGGGAGCATCTCTGACCTAGTGCCTTTTAACGTGGTGGTTGATGCAGAGTACACGACTCTGGTTGGCACAGGTAGTAGCCCATCGAAGATGTCCGCTAAGACTTACCAGTACGATTACAATGGGAATCTCTTGCAAGAGACTGATTACGATTGGTTCGATCCATCGTCTGTGACGAGAGATGCTCAGAACATACCTACAGGTGTGCCTGCGGGGGCGACAGTTCTGCGCACAATCAACAGTAACTACTACAACCAAGCGACGAGTGCTTCATCATCGAATGTTTATGCAAAGCGTTCGACGAGTGCTCTTCCGCTAATCCTTAATGCTCCACAGGAGACAATCGTTGGAGATAGCGATACTCAGTTCAGCTATGACGGGCAAGGTTATGGCATTGCGCCGACAGTCGGTAATGTCACACAGGTGAGCCGCCTGGATAATAAAGGGACTTCTGGCACAAACGATGATACATGGCTTAATACAGTCAATACATACGGGACTTACGGTAATCTCTCTACTACGACAGACCCGAAGGGTAACGTAACGCAACTATTCTATGACGATTCAACTCACGCTCTGCCTACCAGAGTAGTGGTTGATCCATTGAACAGCACAGGCCAGCAGACGACTACGACGGCTTACGACTGCTACACAGGACTGGTGACAAGCCAGACGGATGCAAATGGCAACACTTCCACTATTGATTATACCAATCAGTTACTAGGCACTGTTGACCCGTTCGGCAGACCCGGTATTGCGACGGGGCCAGCCGTGACAATCAATGGTACGACACGGCACCGCAAGGTGAAGACAAGTTACTACGACAGCACCAGACAGGTTGAAGTGGCAGCGGACTTGAACTCAGAAGGTGACGGGCTGCTGAAGAGTAGAGTGACTAGCGACCAATTAGGCCGAACTGTGCTTACAGAACAGAGCGAAGACGGCTCTAATTTCACGTCCAATACTACTATTTCTGTACAGACAGTTTACGAGCAGATGGGAAAGATTACATATAGGTCTAATCCCAAGCGTTCGGCATCAACAGACGGGTGGACTCGAATGACGCGCGATGTCTTGGGCAGAGTTATAGAGGTAGCTAACTTCTCTGGTGCTTCACAGCCGCCGAGTTCCGGTACTAATGCAAACTGGGACGGAAGTGTGTCCACGGCTTACGACTCTAACGTGACTACTGTCACAGACCAAGCAGGTAAAGTGAGACGCAGCGTTACAGACGCGCTGGGTAGACTCGTAAGAGTTGACGAACCTGACTTGAACGGAAATTTAGGTGCCGCCAGTAATCCCACGCAGCCTACAAGCTATACCTACGACGTGCTCGGCAATTTACGCATGGTGGCTCAAGGTAGCCAGCAACGTTTCTTCATGTACGATTCCCTCTCCCGGCTGATACGCGCCAAGAATCCTGAGCAGGCTGCTAATCCTAGTTTAGCTTTAACTGATCCTGTGAGCGGCAATAGTCAGTGGTCAATGAAGTACGATTATGACGCCGACGGCAACCTTACCTCCAGGATTGATGCGCTCGGTGTGACTACGATGTACGCCTACGACGGGTTGAACCGAAACATTACCGTAGATTACTCAGATACGACGACCATCAACCCAGACATCACGCGCAAGTATGATGGGGCAATTCAGGGCAAAGGTCGTTTTTGGTATGAATTCGCTGGGGGCGATTACAATAACGGTTCTACTGTTAGCCACCGCGCAATAGATAGCTATGACGCTATGGGGCGTCCGCTCGTGCAACGTCAGCTTTTCAAGACTGCCAGCGGGTGGGGTTCTACATACCAGGTGCAGCGCACTTACGACCTGGCCGGGCACACACTCTCTGAAACATACCCTTCTGGACACACGGTTAGCTATTCATACGATGGAGCGGGACGCACTAACAGTTTCACAGGCACACTTGGCGACGGAGTTAATCGCACCTACTCAACTGGAATCAAATACAATTCATGGAATTCGATGACCCAGGAGCAGTTCGGCACTACTACACCTATCTACAACAAGCTCTTCTACAATGTTCGAGGTCAGCTTTCGCAGATCAGGGAGAGCACTACACATGATGATGATTATTGGAATCGTGGGGCGATCATTAATCACTACAGTGACCAGAGTTGGGCCGGTAGCGGCACGGACAACAATGGGAACCTGAAGCGGCAGGACGTGTACATCCCTGGCGACGACAACATCAGCAGCTACACGCGCTCAACTTTCTGGTACGACTACGACAGCCTCAATCGCCTCTCATCGGCGCGTGAAGACCGCGACGGGACGTGGCAGTGGGGTCAATATTATTCGTATGATCGATGGGGCAACCGCACTATTGACGCCACGCAGACATGGGGCAATGGCATTCCGAAGCCGCAGTTCACTGTTGATACGACAACGAATCGTTTGGGAGTCCCGTCAGGGCAATCAGGCGTGATGAGCTATGACGCGAACGGCAATCTTTACAACGATACCTACACGGGCACAGGCAGTCGTACTTATGACGAAGAGAACCGCATGGTCACGGCTCAGGACATTAATGGACAGACCGCGCGCTATACCTACGACGCTAATGGAAACCGCGCGCGCAGGAGCATCCTCAACCAGGAGACTTGGCAAATCTATGGAATGGATGGAGAGTTATTGTCTGAGTACGCTGCAAACGCTTCGCCCTCTTCTCCGCAAAAGGAGTATGGCTACCGCAACGGGCAGCTTCTGGTTACGGCCAGCCCTACCAGTTCGTCCTCACGTACAAATGTCGCGCTCTCCTCGAACGGGTCAACTGCTACAGCCTCATCCACCTATGCGGGGTATTCATTCCCCGCGTCAAACGCCATTAATGGTGAGCATAAAGGGCTGAACTACTACAACGGCGGAACGTGGCACAGCGGGTCACCCACTTTTCCCCAATGGCTGCAAGTGGATTTCAACGGCACTAAGCTCATTGACGAGATTGATCTCTACACAGTGCAGGATAACTACACTAACCCGTCGGAGCCGACTGAGCAGATGACTTTCAGTATGTACGGGCTGACGGGCTATGAGGTGCAATACTGGAACGGAAGCGCGTGGGTTACTGTTACTGGCGGTAGTGTGACCGGGAATAACCTTGTCTGGAGGAAGTTTACATTCACGCCCATCACCACCAGCAAGATAAGGGTAGTGACCAACGCCTCAGTTGATGGATGGAGCAGGATAGTGGAGGTGGAGGCTTATGGAACGGACGCCCCTCAGAGAAGCAACGTCGCATCAGCGTCGAACGGCTCGACGGCCAGCGCCTCTTCGACCTATCCATCGTACTCATTCCCAGCGTCAGCCGCCATCAACGGCGAGCATAAAGGGCTGGACTATTATAACGGTGGAACGTGGCATAGCGGCGCGAGTAGTTTCCCTCAGTGGCTACAGGTGGATTTCCCAGGCAGTAAGACCATAGGCGAGATAGATGTCTTCACAGTTCAGGATAACTACTCGAATCCAAGTGAGCCAACAGAAAGCATGACGTTCAGTCTCTACGGGCTAACCTCCTTTGATGTGCAGTACTGGAACGGAACAGCTTGGGTGACTATTCCATCGGGTAGTGTGAGTGGAAATAACTTGGTATGGAGAAAGTTCACATTCTCTCCCATTACAACTACGAAGATCAGAGTAGTGACGAATGCTTCCGTTGATGGATGGAGCAGGATAGTGGAGGTGGAAGCTTATCAGTCCTTACAAAATAGTGCAGATATTAGATGGATGGTTGCGGATCAACTAGGCACGCCTAGAATGATAGTGGATCAGAGTGGAAGTTTATCAGGCATAAGCCGTCATGATTACTTACCGTTTGGTGAAGAGCTTTATGCTGGTGTGGGTGGACGCTCATCTCAGTTAGGTTATACAGGAAATGATTCACTTAGACAGAAGTTCACCCAAAAAGAGAGAGATGTTGAAACTGGATTGGATTATTTCGGGGCGAGATACTATTCGAGTGCACAAGGGCGATTTACTAGTCCTGATGAGCCGTTTGCTGATCAGGAAGAAAACGGTCCCCAGAGTTGGAATCTTTATGCTTATACATCCAACAACCCACTAAATCGTGTAGATGCTGATGGACGTCGTTGGTTTACTAAAAGAGGTGAGCTGCCTGTGTGGGTGAATCCAAACGAGGATGGTACTTATACTTCGCCGGGAGAAGGATGGGAACCTTTTATTTCTACACCTGAACATCCATATCTTCTCATCTATAGTGAAGATGGTAATAGAGTTTTAGTACTTGGCGAAAATCAAGATGGTAGTCCTTATATTCGTGGACCTCTCTGGACAGGGCGGGTCGAAGAGCGACCGGGTGATATAATTGCGGCAGTTGATATAGTTCGGAGTGTACTTGAAATAGGTAGAGCCGCGATTGCTTCATGGGCAGCTAGGACAGCTGAAAATGCTGCTGACGATGCTATCGAGACTGTTAGCCAGCAAGTAGCGAGGGCGAGCGGTACAAGGGCACCGTCTTCAGCAGCTGGGCGTTCTGTTCAAAGCCTAAGAGAATCTATTGCTTCTGGTAATGGGATATGGCGACGGGTTAGTGCCCATGCTGAGAGAGCGGCAGGCAGAGCTTATAAAGGCGCGACAAGTATTGAGGAAGTATTCGTTAATAAGCAGACGGGTGAGCGAATCGTTCGTCATACTATAGTGCGGGGGAACAGCGTCCTTCACGAAACATTCAGATTATATGCAAAACATGGCAGATAATGATTTGTATAACCTTGGGGCCTTACTTCAGTGCCATCTACTTGATCTATTAATAGATGGGCCTTCATCTTTCGCTGCCTTATACGGCGCTCTCATACGTCACTGTGGCTATCCAGATACTTTAGAAGTACCTCTTGTTTTAAACGCACTCCTAGAAATGGAGCAGCAAGGATGGGTTAAGGCTCTACAGATAGACGAAGAAGGTTATTTTCATGTACCTACAGACGAAGATCGAAAGAATAATCTCTATGCGTATTGTATGTGGTTACCACGGGCTAGTTTCGAGGAGCTTTCACTTGACGAGATAGGTCTGTGGTACGAACTGACTTCGGAGGGCCGCGCTAGGTGGGAAGGTTTGCCTGATGATTCAGTAAATAGTTTACGTCAGTGGAAACTTGATGATTCCAGCGATACATCTACAATTGTAATTCAAGCTGCAAATACTGAGATAGCTAAAGAAGCACTTCGATTTTGGCTGTTTTACAATCCCAAAATCAATATAGTAAACGGTAGTATGACCATAGAGCCAATTTCTGATCTCAGTCTCAGCAATGGCACTAAAATAATTAATGGTGTGAAGGTGTCATGGCGCTATCAATTAACTCCGCATTGAAACTCAAATTTGCGCTAAAAGCACAAATAAGCAGAGTAGCAATTCACAAAGCTTAACCTACACGCCAGTAGAGACTGCTGACATAGACACTTCAACTAACCGATTCTCATCATTAGCAAATATTCACCCTCGACTTTTTCAAGCGCTCAGAGATTTTTCGGCTGTGCTTGTCTCGCTTGCGCGTGATCCTCTGCACGTAAACCCGCGTAGTCGAGCGGTTGCGATGGCCTAGAACCTCCTGCACTTCGTCAAGCGGGCGTTTAAGTTCTTCAGTTGTCAAATGATCTTTGAGTTCGATTCGTCTGTGCATGACGAATTCTTACTCGACCTTAGTTATTTTTGCAATCTGGTAGTATTACTAGGATCATAGAATCAATTGCGCTGTCTTATCTAAATTGGCTCATGGCCGCTTTACTCTTTTTTCTAGCCAAAGATTGGTTGCAGTGAGGGCAGACTCTTTTCTTCTCGTTTTGAATAGTCCATGTGTACGAAGTTCTTTGCAGGACATTTCCGCAGATGTCACAGCGTCTTGGACGAAGCGCATACCCGATTAACACCAGCGTCCCTACTGCTATTATTCCAAGTCCTACGCCCGCAATAGGATTCTTTTGTCCGAGCGAAACCGCCCCTCCGATTAGTCCTAAGAGAAGCAAACAGCCTAAAGTTAGCAACGGGTTGGCCTTTTTAGCCATTGTGATAAGGCAATTCTATTCCTTTCAATTTTTTAGTTCGGAATATCTGATCGAAGCCACTCAGCCACACCTCCATGATGAGAACACGTTCCTCTTCTATGTTTACTGTAGCTGTACGTCCCATCTCTGCATCTGGCAGTTGCGCCCTCGGGCGCGTTAGATCTACCTGAGGAAGTGGCGTTAGCTGATCCTGTCACCCTCGCCCTTCTGCGATGTTGGCTAAGCGCGGGCGCAACTGTCAGAAGTGCTATCAGGAATATTGTTAAGGGAGTTCTTTTCATTTAACCTCTAAGGTGTCTCTGATGTTTCCCCGTAAGCTATCAGAGCCAGTGGGAACTCGACCTCAGTCCACTGGCTAGGTCTTAAAAAGTTTCCTTGCTCGTCAATCAGGGTGCCGATGATAGATTCCCAATCATAGGTGAAAACTCCGTGCATGACTTTGCTCTGATTGAGGCCGCCCTGCCCGATGGCCTGCCCCAGCCACGTATCTGGGTCTGAGCCAGATAGGGTATAGATGCCAAGCCCTCCATGCTGCCCATGGGCAGTAACATCCGCGAAGGTGTAATGCCCGCCGTCGAGAGCGAAAGACCAGTCCATATTTATACTGTTGATCCTGACTACTGCGAAGTTACCGCAGGTGCCGCCTCCACTCTCCCGAAACTCGTAACGGTTATTCTTAAAGCGGACTTCGAGCTTTCGTTCCCTGATACATTGGGAAGCCGTCGAGGGAGAGATGTGTCTTAGATTGGGGAATGACCTGAGCATATCGCCGAAAGAGAATGTCTCGCCTGCACAGGTCATTGAGAGGGCTGGGTGGTACTCGTAGGCGTGGTTAGGGTTGGAGGCACCGCCACTGCCTTGGCAGTGCTCACAGAAGATGCGCAGGAACCCTTTAACATCACAGTTCTTATTCTGCACGTTGCCAGTAAAGAAGCTGTTCCAGATACCAGAGAGACTATTGAAGCTCTGGCCGAGCTGGCCTTGCGGGTTGAACTTACACCAGTTAGGGAACTCTACGACTATCGCTGAAGGCGTGCCCAGATTCGCGTTGAGAACAGTCCCGGCCATGTGCATCTCGCAGTCCGTATCTAGGCTGTGGAGCGGGCCGTTATGATTCATCCTGACTCGAAAGACTGGTTGGATTGTTTGACTCTGGAACATCGTCCGCAGGAAGCTTTCGTTCATAGTAAAGGTGTCGGCGGAGGCCGTCACCGAGGCGAGAAGAAGCGAAAGAAACACCGAGGCAGCAATAAATCTTCGTATGATGCGCATTGCTGGTCTCCTTTGAAGAAGGGTTAGAGGTTAAACTTAGCCGATGAAGGCGTTGACCAGACCTGCTTATGAAGAACAGCCGAGACTCTATCGCCAAAATCGGGCTGAGTCAACAAAAATTGTATTCACCTTTTCAGCTCATTTGGGCATAATCTCCCGCAGGGTCGTGACGCCTCAAGTGGGCGTATGCGAAGAAGGGTCACCCTCAGCTTCGCGTTACTTCAATTGAAGACACGACCTAGAAATTTTCTTTTAGGGAGGTCTTCAAGATGTGGCGCTACCGATCCTTTTCAGCCGTTATTATTCTCGCCTCTCTTCTTAGCTTCTCACTGGCGCAGCAGCCTTGTAATCCTAATAACCTCAAGAAAATCCCTCTACAACTCGGAAAGCTTGCAAAGACGCGCTCAATTGATAGCTGCGCTTGTACTGGCGCTCCCAAAGGCGATGCGGGCACTCCGATCAGAATAGCGAATGACCTTCAGAACACTATAAAGAATAACTTCCTTGCAAACGCTAAACACCCGAAGCAAATCACAGTAAGCGACATGATAGAGTTGCAGAAGAAGGTAAATGCTTTTTCTATGGAAGAGTTCACTAGAGGTGATCGCTTTCACCTGCCTAGTCCGAGCCAGCGCACACTTATCAAAAATATGAAGCTGGGAAGCGGTAGAACTTTTAGCGAAGGTGAAGCTGTTACGCTAGTTGGCTTCATCTTAGGCGCGCATCACTCTGATGTTACGAGTGGTGAGAGCGTCAACTGCAACTTGCTAGGTTGCTCTTACAACGACATTCACATCGAAGTGGCCGCGCATCCGAATGACGCTAATAAAACCAAAGCTCAGCAGATGAATGAGGGGGGAGTCGTAGCAGAGATAAGCCCTCGTCATAGGCCGGATGAGTGGGATACATTCGACTCACCAGACTATACAAGCTTTTTACGTGACCATCTGGTTATGTTCACCGGACAACTGTTCTACGATGCGAGCCATAGTCCAGGCGGAGGCCCAGATAGAGCTTCAGTGTGGGAGGTGCATCCTGTGTATGCTATCTGGGTCTGTCTCAACACTACGCTACAAGCTTGTCCAGCGAATAAGAAGAATAACAAGAAGGTGTGGCTACCGTTTGACGAGTTGAGAAATCATTTAGGGTTGACGAGTGTTAGAGTGACTAAGCTCTGCCAAGATCACCCCTGAGTACCTCCGCTTTCGGTAGTCTAGCGCTGAATTTTCGCAAGTAGCGGCGATTTCTACTATCTTCGATGTGACAGCCCCCTAGCTCAATCTCTATTAACCTGCGTCATAACGTAGGTATACAACACAGGAATGACAAATCAATAATGAAGGAATGCTATGGAACCATTTGGCTGCATGGGTTGCTAAATAACGTCAGAATATGATGCAACTTATAAATATTGTGCTTCCACAACGGAATCAAGCTACTACTAGAAAAGTCAGTTATGCGGAACTGAGACGATTTGGTTATACGTACCTGACGTTTAGGTGTAGTATTTCGATAATCCTCCCACAAATCTTGATACCAATGCTTCATTAACGAAAAATTAATAACGTGAATACAAACTTATTTTATAGGTGATGATGTCTCCATCCACTGAGTTTTGAAGAATATTTTGTAGCTGCAAAAATAATGTTCCTCAATATATAGTATTCGATTCAAAATAGTGGGATAGTTTGGCGCGGGCTGCTCACAGGTTTATCCTCGCCAATATAAGCTTCATCAAATTCTGGCTTGCGTCTTGCTTTAATCTTAAAGAAGAGTAGTCATGACTCTTGTGATTACTCTAATTAGGTTAGCTCTCCCTGTGTAATAGACATTCATCTGGAGGTAATGCAATGGGGCGGATGTTAAGTGCTATATGGGTCTTAATATTGCTGGGTTGCACTACATTCGCTACCAGTTTGCAAAATAGCTCTGACACTTCCGAGCGTCTACTTGCATGCAGAGAAAAAAATGGGAGTGTCCTCAATCAAATTACGGAGGATTATCAGCGTCCTGTACCAACTCCTGACCCTAGGCCAAATCCAACTCCCCACCCTAATCCGACACCGCGTCCCAAACCGCGGACACCTCATGATTAAAGGAGAATGAGCATGGCAAAAAAATCTTCTTCACGCCATAATACCGAACGTGGAGGAATGTCTAGACTCTGGAGTCCTGATTTTCTGAAATCGAGTGGCGGGGCCGCAGTAATTACGATTCTGTTAAGTGGCTTCTCATTAACAGGGTGGATACACAGCTTGATGAAGCACCATGAGTCTTTTCACGAAAATCAACGGCAAACTGTTCTTAATGCTCTAAAGCTAATTACTCAATGTAAGTATGCATCAGAGGACTTAATTGATTTGACAGGTCCCAATTTTGATCCCAATGTATACCCGGGAATTGATGATCAGCGTGCTTCAATGAAGGGTAATTATAATAACTGTGTCAAGCAATGGCAGGAGGAGGAAGATACCGCAGAATTATCTATCACTAAATATTTCCAAAGTGAGCCTACTGCTATTAATGATTGGCATAAGGCAAAGAAATCTGCGGTATCTTACATGAATTGCGCAAATCGTTGGTATTTATCTCATAACAGGCAAGTCACTGATACACAGTATGCATGCTTGGCGGAGAATGAGAGTCTTGAAAATGAAATAACTCGATTCAATGAGAGTACCCAAGTAGCACAACAATGCTGGTGGAATAGGTGGCTGTCGTTAGTTTAATACAACCCATATCTTTATATTAAGTCATTTAACGCCGAATTAACTCGCGTCGAGTGAACAGCATTCACTCTGCGCCAGAGGGCTGGGATTGCATATTTTCGACTTCGATGAAACAACACAGAAAAGCAGACGACTCCATCTAACCTTTACTGAGAATGGGAAGATAATGACACTATACATTTAGCCGCTTCACCGACACGAAATTTAACCAAATAGAAAAAGAGACTACTATTTCTAGCAGTCTCATTATACGCACAATTGTAGTCTCATTCGTTAGTGCCTAAATCTAAACCAATAGCATTGCTGATAAGTTCCTCCCAGATTATCTCCTCGTGAAAGACGGCATACGAAGTATTGTATGCTTCTCTGACTACTCGAAACAAACCTTCTTCGCCGCATTTCTCACAGAGTCCATAATTTTCCGGGTCAAGACTTGCAATGTAGCCCTCGCAGTATTCGTGCAGCAAATTCATACTGTACTCCTAGAAAAGAGAGGGCATCTACCTGACACCCTCTCGTAGTTTAAGGGTGTCGTGTAGGACGGAAATCAGATCAGAATGCCTGCGTGTAAGGTTGAAGGAACTTGCCGAGTTTGGCAGCCGCTTCATATTGCTTGACAGGCTTTAGTTCTTTGAAGGCTGTCGTAAAGGCATTTTCCAAGCTCCAGATAGTCTGCGCCTTGAACTCTTCATGTGATGGCGCGATGAAGAACTCACGATGGACAGTCTTTAGCAGCTTCAACGGTAAACGTTTCTCCGTGAACGCTTGGTAGATAAGAGAACGTGCCTCTTCTTCACGGAGTTGGTAGCCGCGCTTTGAGTCAATCGCCTCCCGCAACGGCTGGAAGCCTCTCTGAATCCGATCAACGCCTGTAGAGAGAGAATCTACAAGGTTAAAGTGTTTGGTGTGCTTGGCGAGCAATGGCTTGAAGTCGCCAGAGAGCGCCATGTTGTCGCATACGAAAACACGATAGCCTGCGACCATGCCGAGGCGCATTGATTTGTCGTTGGCATTGCGAAGCCCGATAGCGAATCGTACTCCCTCATACACGGCGTTGAGTTCTAATAGACCGAATAGCCGCATACTGTCCGGTGAGATGGCATACTCCTCGCGCACGACGCTGATATGCCGGAACGCTAGCGAGCTTTCCAGTTCATCAATGAGCGCGGCGTGAGCGATAGGCTTAAACGTGTCGGTTGATGGCGGAGTTGGCACAAGAGATAGTTCCTGCCTTGTTACCTTCCTTGCTCCTACGTGTGTCATGAGCGTTGCTTCCATGCTTTTTCTCCTTTGCCGCGACTACGGCACAGTTGGGATGAAACGTTTCTTTGTTCAAGAAGACTTCTGTCCCCTTGAAGATTGGAAGATTGCACAGGTGGCAATCTGGTGGTGCGTTAGCATTCATTTCTTCCTCCTTAACAGGGAAACGTTGCCTAACAGTTTTTGAAGGCTTTGCTCTCCTTCTTCTGTCAGGCTCCATTCGTTCCTGATGATCTCTATGGCTTCTTCGGGCAAGGCGGTGCCGAACAGCGTATGCCACGCCCGGTGTTTCGACACAGAGAACTTCCTTACATTGCCGGGAAAATTCGGTGGTATCCCCAGTTCTCGGCAGCGAACGCGGGGAATCACGTGATGGCTGTCTTTTGCCATGTGTCGTTTCCTTCCGCATACAAGTAAGCTCGGCACATGCCGAGCTTGCGGTCTTCTTGCCGCAGTGGACAAAGCCTAATCAGCGATTACATTTCCTCCTTTTGATTTGTAGTCTGAGAGACTAGAACCCTCGCCTTACAAGCAGGCGAGAGCCACAATCTCCCATCGAACCCTAGCGGCTGTTGCAGAAAGTAATTACGGCGAGTGCTTTTAGCGGGGCGGCAGTAAAGTTTCCGCACTGAAAGAATCCGATACTCTTCCATCAATCATCATCTTTAGACAGATGAAATAATTAGGAAGGTTGAGAAGGTCGTTCATTGAGAACTGCGGGTAAAATTCTTGAGCGAGCAGTTCAGCGTCCATAAGGCCAATACGAAAGGCGACAATAGTTCCCACATTCCCTAAGATACCGTCGCGCACCTCTGGTACAAGCTGCGAGAGGTACTGATGGGCAAGCACGAGGCTTAAGCGATACTTGCGCAGGCTGGATAGCATCCCGGCTAATTCGATGGTGGTAAAGATTTGGAATTCATCGAGGTAGAAATAAAAATCCCTCCGCTCGGCCTCTGGCACATTCGTCCTGCTCAAGGCTGCCAGAGACATTCTGGCGACAAGCAAAGAACCAAGCAGCGCGGTTACGTCTTCGCCAACTTTCCCTTTCGAGAGATTAACTATGAGGATTTTGCCTTCATCAATTACTTGGCGCAGGCGGAATGAACTTTTCGGTTGGGTTAAGATTCGATTGAGGATCGGGTTTGATAGGAACGCTCCAACCTTATTCTGGATTGGGGCGATGGCTTCGGCGCGAAAGCGGGATGGATAACCCTCGTATTCTCTAAGCCAGAAGTTACGCACCTGCTCATTTTGTACTTCGCGTGCCACACGCTCGCGGTACGACTTGTCATCAAGCAGCCGTAATACGTCAGCCAGTGTTGCTTGCTTCTGGTCGAGCAGGGCAAGCAGCGCGTTTCTGAGGATGTGTTCTAATCGCGGCCCCCAACAATCAGCCCAGATGCTTTTGAAGGCCAAAAGTATTCCTGAGGCTGCAAGGGAGCGGTGTTGCGGGGAAACAGCTTCAAGCGGATTAAAGCCCAAAGGATGTGCGCTATCGGGAACGTTGAAATAGATCAGATCGGTTTGTCTGCGCTCTGGTATTTGCCGTATGACCTTCTCGACCAAATCGCCATGCGGATCAAGGAGCGCGAGGCCGTTTCCGTGCAGCGTGTCCTGTCGAATCATCGTCTCAAGAAGCGTAGACTTACCTGTGCCAGTCTTGCCGATGATGTAGATGTGAGCGCGGCGGTCTTTCTGCTTGATACCGAATGCCGTCCGCTTACCACGAAAATTAGTCGTGGCGAATATGGTGAGATCGTTATCGTGGGACAAAGAAGAAATCGTTAAGGATAAAGCGAAGGTTAGTTACTGTATCCAGATTAGGATTAATCGAGTGATGCCGATAGTAGGAACAATTAGCCAAACCGAAAAACCGCCTCAAACGAGGGTGAATTTAGCCTTCGAGCTACGGATTACCGTATGCTGATTATTCCTTGATTACTTGTTATGTTATGTGCGGTTATGCTGATAGATATGTCTCCTGGGCTAGCCAACCCGTTAGGCAGCTTTACAATTACCTGTTTCAGCCACGGTAGATTAGGCACGGGCAGCACGCTTTCAACGGGAAGCTGTATTCCACCTTGCGTCTGCGCCGTGACCGCCGAGGCGGTCTCTCCGGGCTGTAAATCTAGGTTCATAGCAAACAGCATTACCCGCGTATTGGTATCAGTACCGAGTGTAAGGTCATTGTGTAAGGGAAACGAACCCGCAGACATCGTTGGCGACTCGAAAGCGAGCGCGCGGTTTGAATTTGGCTCTGTCAGGAGTGCCAAAGTGGATGGCGGCGAGGCCATAGTCAGAGAGTTATACACATCAACTCTGCCATACCCTACCTTGCCGAAGAGATTGGGAAGCATCACTGCGCCCATCTTTAGGCGCAGGGCTGCTTTGAACGGGTCAGGTTCTTTGTACACCCGGATGAGTGCGTAAGCCGCCGCTGCTTCCGGGGCAGACTCTGACGTGCCGCTGGCATTGGCAGAGCCATTAATCGGATCAAGCGTGGACACGACCGGCACGTTGACCCCGGGAGCGGCGACTGCAACAGTGTTGGGGCCAAAGTTAGAGTTAGCACTGATGCTGACGCCGTCAGTGTCAAGTGCGGCGACTGCGACGACATTGGAATCGAAGTCAGCGCCGTACTGCGCCGGATACAGTTGCGTGTTCGTATCGAGGTTGCCGCCTCCGGCTTGCTGGCCTGCTGCGGCGAACACATAGATACCTTGCGCTTTGAGTCGCTGTAGCCATTGCCGCGTGGTAGCTGTGTCATCGCCACCGCCGCCAAAGGAGCAGTTGATGGCAACGACATTAACCCCTTGATTCTTGAGATCAAGGGCATACTGGAAGCCAGGGTACGGTGAGCCGACCGTGCCGTTGGTTGCGCTGATCTTGACTGAGACAATCTTGACGTGACTAGAGAGTCCGGCCACGCTTGTCGGGCCGATGCCGTTGTTTGTTCCGGCGATTATGACGCTTGCGACTTGTGAGCCGTGATCGTGGTTCTGCTGCTCGTAGGTCGGCTCACCCGTGTAATCTACATTGTACTGCGTCAACACGTGACCGCTTAGATCAGGGTGGCTGGCATTGATCCAACCGTCAAAGACAAGCACCACCGCATCAGGTCCAACCGGGCCGGTAGTCTGCTCAATCCTCTGCATCTCAGCCCACGCCAGAGGTAAGTCTAGTTGATGCGCCCAGGTGCTACTATACTTCGGGTCATTGGGTACAAATTCCTGTAGGCCCTGCGCAGTTACTTTCGGAATACGGACTACCAACAAAAAAGCAATTAGCAATAATGCGATGAAGACGACGAGGTTTGAAATTCTTTTCAGCATCAAAAACTTTCCTATTGTTGTCAGAGCGTCCTAAAGGCATAATCCGCGTTGGCAATGACTAAGGCTGGGGCACATCTAGAATGATGTGCAGTGCCGACAAGCTGCTTTATGCGTTGTCGGCACCAATAACAAGCGCCGCTATTTCACACCGAATTGGGTGTGAAAATCAAGCGGAAATATACGACCCATCAGGAGGGAGGTAACTTCTGATGGGTAGTAAACGACGTGCTCAGCCTCGACGTATGGCTGCAAAGCTGTTACAGATTAGGAAGAGTCTTGATCTATCGCAGGAGAAGATGGCTAAGAGGCTGGATGTAGTGCGCTCGCCTGTCTATCCAACTCACATTTCCGAATTTGAGAGAGGACTACGGGAACCCTCCTTGTTGGTGCTACTCCGTTACGCTAGGATCACAGGAATCTATGTGGATGTCCTTATTGATGATGAACTAGATTTGCCCAAGCATCTGCCAAGCAAAAGTCAGGGAAGAAACCGATCATGAAAACCGCGCGCCGACTACGCGGCGAATATGAAGTTGAATAATATGTCCATCAAGAAATGCTTTGTTAGTCGTGTAGGTATTACAAATGATGAAATTTCGGGAGAAGTATTATGTCGAGTATAGCAGTGACTGATATTAATAAAGCTATATTGCAATGGCTAAAAACTAAATATCATGGAGATTATAAGGGCAACATAATTGGAACCGGCGAGCTACCAGGCACGTCGCCAGTTGAACATTCATTGGGTGTTGTTTTTAATGCTGACCAAAGGCACTTAGCCAGCCAGTGCTTTGACCAACTTAAAGCAAAAGATTTGATTAGGTCAACGCATTCAAGTAACAGAGACCCGGAGAATTGGGTGAAAATTACCGATGTTGGTTTAAGATGGATCGAAAGTAACGAGCAAGTGATTAAAGAGTATCCTGCAAGTATAGATATAGGTAATCCAATGAGAAGTAATGCTGATCGTCTATTGCGAATCTTCTTATGTCATGCCTCTTGTGATAAGCCGATAGTACGTGAGTTATATCAACTATTAAAGCGTGATGGTTTTGATCCTTGGTTAGACGAAGAGAATCTATTACCAGGTCAAGATTGGAATTATGAGATACCAATAGCAGTACGAAATAGTGATGTGGTTGTAGTTTGTCTTTCCCAAAGTTCCGTTACCAAGGCAGGCTATGTTCAGAAAGAAATTAAGTTCGCGTTGGATGTAGCAGATGAGCAGCCCGAAGGCGCAATTTTTATAATCCCGACAAAATTAGAAGACTGTACTGTGCCTGTTAGACTACGTCGCTGGCATTGGGTTAATTTATATGAAGCCAATGGTTATGAACGATTGCTTGCATCCTTGCTGCGGCGCGCCAATGATCTTGGCATAGGCATAACAACTGCAATTAATGATGATGACGCTATTGAAAAAAGCTTATACGATGAAGAGGAAACTTTGGAAGGCAATACTCACATCATCTTTCCCTGCGATCTTGAGGAAGGCGAGAGAATAAATATTGATTTAATAAGTAACGAAACAGTTGATGTGCTAATAATGGATGAGGGAGATTATCAGCAATGGAAGAAAAAGGGAGAGGTCAATCTTTTATATAAAGAGTTTTCAGATAGAGAACAATTACATGCTTTCTTTACTGCGCCGGTCTCTGATAAATATCTTGTTATAGTTCGCAATAACACAGGTGATGAAGTTGGAGTAGAGGTGAAAATCCGTTACGCGGATTAAATTCTCATCTCTGTTGATTTAATTTCAAGAATCAAGCGCGATCATTTCAACTATCCAGACGCCGTGTTAAATAAATTATTATGCTGCGTCAGTCAGTCAATGAATCCTCGTGGGCTATATCTACAACACGATTCAACTCCATCAACGAGTTTGAATATTTTGGGAACAAGCTCCCAGACAATGCGGGGTTGAAAGCTATTGATAGGACAGAGCTGATTTCTTTCTCTATCAAGAGATTATCTGATCTTATCGCTGCCAATCCACAGGTGATGCGTAACCTCGCTAAGATGTTAGTTACAAAGATAAATATATGTAACTTTCATTTAGAAGTAGTTAGCCAAACACAAAGGGGCAGAAAAATCGCAACACTGCTCTCAGGGTTTATAAAAATTTCAGAATGGAAACCTTCATATTATCAGGATATTCAACGCAAAGCTCCGATGTCTCTATCTATCGCGTGGGATATTGAACTCCTTACCAGATTCTTATCGTGTGACTCTAGGACGATAAGAGATGGGTTAAGAGATTTACTAGAAGAAAACCTTATTGAAATAGAATGGCTTGATGACAGGCTAGCAGCAATTCAGAATGTAACTATGAATGACATAATAGACCTTGGGAAAAAAAGCAGTAAAATTGACGAGAAAACCAATTTCAGATTAACAATAAAGAACCCTAATAAGTTAGAAGATTATTGTGCTGATTAAAAATATTAATGACGTTTATTCAATTATACCTGCAAGACTCATCTACTTGAGACCGACTACGATCTTCGCTTTGTACAGAACTGGTTAGGTCATTCCAATACCATAATCTATATATATTTGGTTTCAGCCTCGCGCGCCGAGAAAGCGCACAAGCATTTTTCAAAGCCAGCAAAATTTTAAGCCGTGGATAGGTGAAATAAGAGGAATGAAAAAGGAGCGGTGGACTGAAGATGAGGTATTAAGTCTCCCCTTGGGAGAGCTGGATTACTTTGATAGGAAAAGCGGAGTGATCCTACAAGACTCGAACTTTTTGAACAAGCTGGCAAAACACCTTTCCGCTTTTGCCAACTCTGGTGGCGGCCATTTATTGCTAGGCGTTAAGGATGACGGAGCGATAGATGGAGTGCCTAAAATTTACAAAGGCAGAACTAGCACTAGAGAGTGGTTAGAGCAGATCATACCGGAATTACTTAGTTATCCGCTGCAAGACTTTCGTGTCCATGAGGCTGAGCCTGCATCACCTTCAACAATTCCAAGCGGTAGCATGGTAATAGTGATTGACGTAGGCGATAGTATGCTCGCGCCTCACCAAGATACTTTTTCCAAGATTTATTATCACCGATCAGGCGGCCATTCTGTTCCCACTACCCATGTATACTTAGAATCCCTCAGGGGGCGTGAAAAGTATCCGAGCAAGGAGATTGTTTGCGCGTGGCGTGATTATGTAATTAATCCCCTACTCTCAACAGCTACAAGTGAGCAAAACTACTTAAAGCAAAAGAAGTGGACATGGGATAGGTGGAAGAGTGATCGTACAGGACTAAAAGAACTACATTACATCAGCGACCGCTCCACATATTCAGGTAATCAGAAGCAGTTCCTTGAATCTCATCCAGAGATACAAGAGGTTATGGACGAGCACGATAAGGCGGTTCAAGAAGTGCAAACTCGCTGTAAGCGGCTTTTTAGAGAAATTAAGCGTGGCAGTCACCTGCTAGATATTTATAAAAAAACAACTATCCTAAAGTCACTTCAGAGTTTTAACCCTGAAAACTCTTACGACTTAAGAAATTGCAAAACTAGGAAAGACTTTTTAGAGTTTTCGTTCGGTAGTAATAAACGTGAAGCTCACCTTGCCGCCTTAGCTGAATACATTATGAATCAATCAGGGCCTTTTCATATTGCTAACAACCACGCAGCACTTATCTGGAACCCGAATAGAGAAAAGTATCTTGAAATATTAGACTATCCACCGCTTAGTAACTACTGGGCAGCCGCGGAAGCAGCTAGAGAAGATTTGTTACGTCAACTTGAGCGTTTGATTGGTCTGTTAGAGAAAACGCGAGCAGAGCTTACCCAAAAACATGGTGTGCCCGTTGAGGTTCACAAAGAACCTACAGTGATTTTCAAAGACCCCCGCCTTCCTTTCTAGGCCCTTCTAAGGTTCTACCATGCGATAGCACGGTAGCTTAGGCAAAGAGATCATACTTTTTGACTGGGTTGACTTTTGGATAGTCTGCTGAAGTTTAGACACTCAAAGCTGATATTTACAGAATTCCTACTTCATCAGACCTTTTGAATTTCACTATCTAACAAGGAGTTTGCGTTCTAACCATTCTTTAAAGCTTGATGGTAAGTCCGTTACTCTTACAGATTCTCTTTGAATTGTCAGTCTGTAAAAACTATCGAAATTAATATCCGTTATTGGATCGGCATTTTTCCATAGATCATCAAAATGACCTTGGTATTGTTCGTATGGGCATTCAGGATTCAGTTTCTTATCCACGATGAAAAACGGACTTGCCCCGCCTGTTCTTATGTTAAGTATAGGCGTTACCATAGCCCTATAGCTATCTATAATCATTGATAGTGATGGAATCGTATCATATAGACGTACGTCGAACCGCGCTGGCCCCACCTTTTCAGTTCTCAGTTTCTCACACAGGTCATGCAAAAATTGATATACAGACCAAACCGACCGCAAGAATTCGGGCTGGCTCTTATAACATTTAGCTTCAGAGCGCCGTTGTGCCATGAGCGACCATGGATTGATAATTAATATTTTTACGGAAAACTCACGCTCAGTTTTCAGACGCTCAGTGACAAAATAAATATTCGGAGGGGAGAGGATGTCGTTGGCATTAAAGCCAATTATTTTAAGATAACCAGGGGCATTTTGAGCAATAGAGCTAAAGTCCAAGGAAGTACGGTTAACTTGAAATTCAACCAAGCCAGCAGCAGAAAACGAGCTTTCTACTGTTAGATTAGGCGGTAGAACGCTGGTAACTTTTGTAGTCATAAAGTCCACTACATCAAGTCTCATGAACAACTCAAAGAGAAGAGAAACCGTAGAAGTTGTTAAAAGTGTGGCACCTAAAGCTAAGAAAATACCCTTGAATGGTGAAGGCGGCGAAGTAGGAGTATAGGGAAAGATAAGAGCGTCTATTAGAATTAATACAATTCCGATTAAAGCTACTACAATTATGAGATAGAAGGTCTTAAAGGTAACGACCTTCTTAAGGTCTTCTAATGAAGGGAGCCTTCTTTTAGTAGGAGTGAGGTTGTTTGATTCGGCCATTGAGTTTTGTAAGTCCTTTCAGCATCAGATCATCATACCTTTGGTAGTTACACTAAACCTTACAAAACGCCTTGGGAAAATAACACAATACTTCTTGAATATTCCTTTATTCAATTCTATCAGGCAACCTCTTCCTGAATTGAGTAGCTAGCGATTTATATTCTTCTTCAGACAAATGCTTTTTGGGGTGAGGCCATGGTGCTTTACCTTCTAAATAGCCGCCAGCTAATCGAGGAATTATATGCCACATAAGATTCCTGAATGGCTTGCTACTGGCACAATATGGACGCAATAAATTCCTGAATTGGCTTACCCATTGAGCGTGACTTGTACTTTACGCCTGCGCCAATTTCTGAGGTCTTACGGCGCGAAGAACACGAGCAGGGTTAGGCCCCCTGCTCACCCTTTTGACGGTTTCAGCCTATTTGTTAAGCTGATAAATCATTAATTTTCATATCTATGAAAAAACCTAAAACTAATAGGAAGTGGTATCCCTATGAAGAACATGGTTCATACTATAAGCTAGAAGATGGTGCGCTTATGAGTTGCGCTATGTTAATTGACGGCTCACGCGAAGATGACGAAGGTGGTGAGGTAGATTTTTACCGTGGTGTTGAACCAGAAGAGCTACCAATGTTTCGAGCTATTATTAAAGAATTAGAATCGAAACCATAAGCTTATCTTCTGAGCCTCATTAAAGAACACTTTACCAAAGCTTTCGGCAACTCATACAGAATCTTCTTAGCACACTAGCAAGCCATACAGAGTATAGAAAAGCATCAAAGCAAGAGAGCAGGTTACTCCTGCTCTTTTTGTTTGCTTGACTAATTCCCCCCGCTTGCTACGCTTATATCACTTATCACTGGGAGCATAATTTCTTGCTCCTCTAATCAATAACTCTCATAACTATGTCTACCGAACAAAGAGGAATCCCTAGCTCTTCCGAGCATGAAAGTAAGCAGCGAGAACAAGAGGCGACTCGTGAACTCAATAGTAAATATCCTCTTTATCCAGGCGATATTGCCGAGCGCAGCTACGCTCCCTATCCTCCGAATCCTAATAGTAAATTTCCCGAAAATGAAAAACGAGCCGAGAGTATCCGACCCATTTTAAGGCAACTAGATCGGCTTATACCGTCCATTGCCGAATACCTTGACAGTTCTCATCGTGAGACTGTTCTTAACCTAGCGCTTGCTATGAGGGAACTATTAGGACAGGAGCATCACAATCTGGAAAACGCTGATAGACTTCCAAAAGATTTTGTCGGCTACGAGCTTCGCGGAGCACTCTCTACCGCGCATGATTCCCTTAACCATACTATTTCTGAGCTTGATATTGACAAGCCTTAACTAAGCTCAGCTTGAGTCTGTATCAGCAAAGCATACTTGAGGATGGGCTACAAACTCTCTTATATCGACGGTACTATACTCTCATACGCGCAGAGCTTTAGGTAAAGATATTAATTGCCTATTAGCACTAGGAAAGACCGCTATATAGTGGGTCTTTCTTAACTAAGAACCTAAGAATCCCAATGAAGTGTCAATGCTGGTAAATTCTCCAGCTAACGATATTTCTGAGTAATCTAAACCTGTAATTTTATAACGTTACAGCCCATTGACGAATTTTGAGGTTAAGCTATTCTTTATATAAGTCCGCCAATTTATTGGCTAAATATTTCTACAATTAACTATCAATAATATGGGAGAAAAATCGCCCCAAGAACAAAATCAAGGAGAACCGTTCGAGTTCAAACCGATAGACAATATAGAAAGAGATTTGGGAGTTATGCTAGCCAAGTCAATAAAGGCCGGAGACATTCCTATCGAGGAGCTTGGTAAGGATGAGGATGGGAATTATATATTCTATGGAAGTGCTTGGCTTGAGCAACGCCCAGAGATTAAGAAGAAAATAGATGAGATAATTAACGCAGTGCTTAGGGAAGCCGAAGCCAAGAATGATATGTAGTAAATAAAAACAACCCATGCTGGGTTGTTTTTATTTAGCCCTCGGCCCTATCTTGATTCTTGAGAGATTGAGCCTCTTTAGCGCCCTTCCTATATGAGATATGTTTACTTTAACGCCAATTTCTTGTTCTACTCGGTCGGATAATTCCTTTAGAGTAGAGTCAACGAGTTCTTCTTTGAGTCGCCGGATGAGGGCCAGCCCTTGTTCACTCAGGATAGAAAATGGTGGCTCTGGTAAAGATTTAGTAAGTTCAAAGCTCGCATAGTCAAGGTAGTCTTCTCCCCTAGACACGAGTTGTTTTGATGGGTATATAAGTACCGAATTGTGACCATCATGATACATTGTTGTGGTCGCAATCCCACCTGACCCGTCCGAATTGTGACCATCATGATAGTTTGTTGTGGTCGCAAATCCGCCAGATGATTCTAATATTTGCTCCCCTGTATTAAGAAATAAGGAGTTCGAGCTATCTATTCCATCCTTAGATAAGGGAATGATTCCCTTGATTCTAACCTGCTGTCCTTCATATATGATCTTATTGACTATTAACCGTAGGAAACGTTGACGCTCTTCAAAAGTAAAATGCTTTAGACGCTGTGCTGCTCTCTTACAGTAATCAAGAATAGTGGCCTTCACATTTGAAGATTTTAGTGATTGTGTATTTTCGTTAAGATGCGCTTTCCTATTTTCCAAAGCACTTTTTCTTGCATTAATTTTCTGCAACTCCTGTCCTAGTTGGGCAGGAGAAAGGATACTTAACCTATAGGCTTCTAAGATACGCGACTCCTCTTTCTTAAGCTTGTTGAGAAGTTTTTCTACTTCGATATACTCGCTCTGCCACTGATGCCCGTTTTCTTCTTCTCGTTCCTTATGCTTAGCAACCTGTTCAACAATAATAGTGGGATTCAATACTGCCTTTTCTACAGCAGACCAGACTGCCTCATCTAGAGTATGCTCAATGATTGATGGAAACATTTTGCAACGCTTGCTGCACCGATAACAGAACTTACCTTTGCCTGGGTCACCAACGTAAGCAGCACTACATCCTCCGCAGCTAATGAGACCTCGCAAGAGATAGAGATGTCGGGTGTTACGCAAAGAAAATACTATGTTGCTATCAATTTGGCGTTGCACCTTCAACCATTGCTCTCGCTCAATGATTCTTAATTCAAGTGGTAAGACAACAGGAATCCACTCTTCACGGGCGCGCAAACGAGTGCTGCTTTTGAGCGAATGTTTGTACTTTTTTATAAGTACGGGCTTTGTAGGTTCACAACTGTATAGTTTGTTGTAGTACCATACGCCTGCATAAATTTCGCTTCGTAAAATCCTCGTAACTGAAGATTTCGCCCATGGGTTACCTTTCCGTGCAAGCGCCTTTGCCTCGTTCAACCGTTTCATTACTTTATGGATTGAAAGCCCTTCCTCACTCACCCACGAATACATCTGCCGCACTACAGCAGCTTCCGCCGGGACAATTTCTAAATAACCGTCCTTACGTGCAACCCGATCTTTTAATACATAATGGTAGCCATAAGCTGGTCGGGTTCCAATGAACTGCTGTCGCACTTCTACTTTGTGTCGCCTGCCTCGGCGCATGCGATCAGAGATCATCTCCCGTTCAAATTCTGCGAAGCTCCCCAAGATATTAACCATCAGGTTATAGGTAGGACTTTTTTCTGCGGGTAATTTTCGGAAGATGACTTGAATTCCGTTGCGCTCAAGGTCGCGTTTGATTATTCCGAGGTGTGTAACATCACGAGCTAGCCGATCCACGTCGTTGAGAAGCACAATGTCGAATTTTCGCTTTGAGGCATCATCTCTAAGGCGATCTAGCTCTGGCCTAGCAAGAAGGCTTCCACTCCATCCTTCATCCTTATAAGTAGTAACAAGCGTCCACTGCTTCTCTCTCGCATACCGTTCGAGTTCTGCTATTTGAGAATCAATGGTCTGTCCTTCGCGCTGTTCTTCCGACGAAACGCGGGCATAGATAGCTACCCGCAAACCATCGGATACATTATCCGGCATATATAAGCTTTTTTTGTTAATTGAAAGGGGGGTCGAGGGTGAGCTTCTCAGTGGGATTTTAGGCAGGGAAATAAGCTCTATATTTGATCATTGCCCGTTGCTGGCTCACTGTCAAGAGCCTTATCGTCAGCATCAGATGAAGACGGAGGCTCACGTAAAAGCATATCGAATGCGGATGCAAGACGTTCTAGGGCATCGGGTACAGGGTCGTGCTCCCAAATGGTTGTGGGTCTTATCCAGTTCTTCATTTGTAAGCAATAATCTCATTAATTAATAGCTCTACTCTGCCTATTCGGATGAATCTATAGACCCATAACAACAAGTAAGCCCGACCGCAATAGCGTCAAACAGTTTGCCGTAATACAACACTTCCCATTTGCTTTGGCCTTTAAGGTAGCGCGTTAGCTCAACGTACTGCGATGCAATCCTTTCGGCCAGTTGTCGCTTCGTTGCCTTGTCTGTACCGCAAATAAATTGACGGACAATTTTAGGAGCAAACTCGTAAACGGTCACTCCCTCTTGCTGTGAAGTCTTTTTGATTTCACGGATTACTTGGGCCAGAGACACAGCGCTTTGCTGGATGATTAGTGGCTGCTTGATGGCTAAAATATCTGGCTGATGTTCTCTAATCAGTTCCCTGATAGTATGGACAACACCACCGCAGCCCTCCTGAAACGTCCTTCTAGTTCTAATTATTTTAACTGCGTAGTAGGTAAGCTCTCCGGCGACTAACACTGCTACTCCAATATTTCGTGTACCGGGATCAATGGACAGTATTGTGGTTTCTTTCATGTGCGTACTTTTTAAGTAAGTAAAAGAAAAGCGCTTGACGTGACTTCCTAATTTGTTCGGTAGGCATGGCTTTAGCCTCCGCATAAGCTCGATAAACAATAAAGTGTGGGTATTTCTTGCAGCACTGGAGATAGCGAGTGACGTGTTCTAAATCCTTGAACTCCTGAGCGATTGTCTGTGCCAAGAGTTCCCGCTTAGAGGATTTGGCGATTTGATTATTAGTTTGCACAATGTTTTTAACTTTCTCTTTAATCTCTTTTTTTACTAACTCCGAAAAGCGCCATTCATGGTTTAGATGAGCGGATTACTAGCTTAATAGCACTACTCCTAATGACCGCATCTTGCCCCTCTGAGTGGTGAGTCTATGACACGCTACTATCTCTTTTGTGACACTCTAGGAAGCGTAGCTATGCTTCTCCACTTTTGTATGTGGATAATTAGGGAGCGGCCTGTGTAGTCCACCTCAACGTATTTATATTGGCGCAGTATGAGTAGCCATCTGCGAATCGTCCTGGCAGCTATCCCCATATCGCCAGCAATGGTTTGGTACTTTCTGATAAGCGTTCCCGATTTTCTATCAGCATGGATGATGAGATACAGAAAGAGCCAGATGGCGCTTTTCACCCTTCGGTAATGGTGCGCTTCCCTGTCAACCACCAAACCACGCCACACTGGCCCCCACCACGTTTGTGCCTTAAATTGTCTGTGAGTCATAGTTTTTTAGTAAAAAACTCAGTTAATTTGTTAGATAGCTGGATAATATGTTTACGTACTCGGTCAAGGTCAGTCGGCGTTGGAGAAAGCTTGCGCAGCAGTTCCGCATACGGGCAGTATGCTTCAAAGCCGCTTTGTTCGGCTTGGTCAAAGATACGCTTTAGGCTCGGACTCGAAGCGATTTTCTGCCGTATATCATCTTCAAGCTGCTTATAGAGGTCTGGTAATAGCACTCGGATCGGTATGCCAAAGATGATCTCCAGACACAACGCGGTTTCAAGGTTCGGAATTCTTAAACCCTTCTCGTACCGAGAGACTTGATCTACCGTCTGGTGATTGAGCAATGCGGCAATTTGTTTTTGTTGAAGCCCACTACGCTTTCGCGCGAACCAGAGTCGGTTATGGGTTTTGGTTTTCCCTCCACCTGTCATTTTGTTTCGAGTGATTAATGATTGTATTTCTACAGTAGCAAGACAATCGAAAGGATTAAAGTAGGAATAATTAGCCGAAAAAGGCTACCGTAGTGAGGTTTTGTAAAGAAAGGATAAAAATATGTTGTGGATAAATAATGCTGTTCCCCGTTTTGTTAGGCAGACTGTCTTTAAGATCATTTTTACAAAAGCAGCCAATGAGTGCTGTACAGAATTTCAAACCCTTCATAACTAACGAACCCTAAGATGCGTATTTCCTTTTATTCTGCAAGTAAGCTGGGGTCTATTCTTCTGATTACCTCTTCTAAATGATGAGCATACCGGGACGAATCTTTATCAAGCCCCGGTATCGGGTGGGTTTTGCGGTAATTAATGTAAGGTTTGTAGGACAGGTAACAACGACGAAATGTATGCTTTAAAAAATTACGGATAAGTTTCTCAGGCACATGTTCAGTGTTTATAAGGTAGGCAATATCATTAAGGCTGTTCAATACTAAATCCACTTCGTGTAAGTTGAATTTTTCTTTGCTTGCGCTTCGTACTTTATTATCAATAATCGGCCATCCTTCTTCGAGCGGCACATCAGGTAGGTCATTAAATATTATGGGATGATTGTGATAAACAAACCAACGCACTTTACGTAAACCGGGATCTTCAATATACCTAAAGACAGTCAAAATAGACTCAAGTTCGTTTGCTTTCGTCATTGTTCTAAGTTGATTACCATAGATGTATACAGTGAGAGCAATACCAAAAACGCCAGCGGCGGTAGCTAGACTCCCAAAAATTATGCTGTACTTCTCTAATGAGTCTAAATCAGCTTTTAGTTGAAACGCGTAAATGATGGCGGCGGCGGCGCTAATTAGCGCCGCGACACCAACTGCTACGTGCAGGAATATTTTGCTACCTTTCAGTAACTGGCTTGCATCCATAACAACGCTCCAAAAGAAAATCGCTGACGAGTCTAGTTCAATAGACTCGTCAGCGACAAGGCGTGATTATTCCTGCAATTCGCTAGTTAGCTATAAGGTTGAGCATTGCCAGAACCCACAATGCAAATCCAACCAACCCACAGGCGAGCGAAAGGGCAATAACGACGGGAGATTGAAGGAACACTACTCCTATTGCTGTCCCAAAGATGCTAATGCCCATCAGTCCTGCTCCGAGAACAGCGAACAATTTCTCTATTCCTTTTGATAACGGAAACATAAACTACCTCCTTCTGCTACTCGTGAACAACAAGAAAGTCTCCGCATAGAGCACGGTACTTTGCTTTGACCTTCCCGCTATACGCGAATATGTGAATGGAGGCTTATTGAGGTAGGGCCATTATAGTTACCGATGACCACGTAGCGTAGCAAACCTACGCATTCTGTCAAGATTGGTTATAAATCTTTGCATGAAGAAATGAGAGGCATATACTTGCTGCCCGTATGTATGCACCAGCCTTCAGGAGTACATATTCTTAATGTCACTTTTTTACTCACTAACTTACTGGTTTAGAGCGCGGAATTTCCCACTGATTCCCCATAGTCCAAATGACCCAAGCTTGTACCCTGCGATTTATCAGCAGGTGCTCATTCCAGCACAAGAAGTAGTTAAACGGCTTGGGAACGAGGTGCTGAAATTACCGAATCTAGGGATAGCTCCACCTAAACAAGAAATCGGATTACATATTGATCCGCTCCCGCATGTTCGCAAGCCAGACCGCCTCGTAGCGATATGCTTTTACCTGCCAAAGTTTTCTTTTCCCCCTCATATACTTTTACAACTGCGTAATCCAAAACAAAACACCGGAAATCGGCAGCCTTCAAATCCACCTATTTTCTATTATCTTTCTCAACCCGACGCAGAAGCGGAGCTTGCAACGAAAGGATTAGCATACGTTGTCTCTACCTATGGTGGGATTTGGCTTAACCGTGACCCATATGAATTCTTTAGAAACGTCAATAACAGAAACTCTTTTACCGCTTACGGACCAATTCTGAAAAAAGACCCCGATAAGGTAAAGATGTACGATAAGTGGCCGGATGAGCCGCCACCGCTACAAACTACCGAAGGTTATTCTATTGATCTGCTCAATGAGATGCAGCGTAGGCTTACCTTTTGTTCTAGGCTGACCTCGGGCGTACTGCCCGCACGGGCGCTGGCAGAGGTATTAAGCGCGAAGACTTATCCCGTATCCGACGACCTGATCAATCACCTCGCGCTTCCAGACGAAACATTTGCTGATAACCCGGTCACAATCAAAATCCTTCCCGATAACAGTGCGCAACGAGGGGTTTCAAAGCAGTTTTTAGATAGCTTAAGAAGTGTGAAAAAACCGTTAGCCTTTGAGGTGGTAGCTGAAGGAGAAACCATCTACTTTCAACTGTCTTTCGCTCCAGAAGACAGGGAACTTGTTGAGCGACAGCTTCAACTTTACTTTGAGGACTATGTGACAATTGAGCGTCCCGGATTCTTTGCTTCTAAGAAGCCTCTCCATGTTTTAGTAAGTTTACCTAGCCAAGTTTCCAACACCTCAAAGACACTTCGGGATTTTGCTGTTGACCCGTATAACCAACTCTTTAGCATTCTCTCTGGAATTACCTCAGCCGATACTGCCTGCGCCCAAATTTTGTTCGTTCCTCTTTCTAACGGGGCGGTCAATCAGGTTGCCCTTTACTTGGAAAACCACCTACCATTCGATAGTGAAGAAGCGGCAAATAAGCGTGTACGCGATCTGGAAAGAAAGCTTCCTTCTTGGTTTACAGCGGTGCGCTTGTTTAGCTCCAAGCCCGAATTACTAACGAAACTACACACCAGCTTTATTGGTCAGTACGAAACTCCTGAACAGACGTGGACTGTTGCCGAAGAATCAACGGTTCCACAACTTGATCGGAACTTTACGGAGTGGACAATTCTTTCTACGGAAGAATTAGCCGCACTGGTTCACTTTCCGGGATCCGACATCAACTGTGACCGCTTGGAGACCGCAAGCATGAAATCAAAACTTCCTCCCGCGTTATTCACAACTGGCGAAGTGACGCTTGGCATAAGCGAGGTTCGCGGCGAGACAAAGCTCGTTACCCTTCCCGACCAAGTTCGGGATAAGCACCTCTATATTGTCGGGAAAACGGGAATGGGCAAATCCACTCTGCTCTTTAACCTCGCACTGCAAGATATTCAGCGAGGTGCTGGCATTGCGGTAATTGACCCTCACGGTGATTTAGTCGAAGAGTTACTTACCCATATCCCAAGCGAGCGCATTAACGATGCCATCTATTTTGATGCCGCAGACCGGGAGCACCCAATCGCACTTAATATTATGAACGCCGACGGCGACGAAGAAATTGGTCGCCTTGCTGATGATTTACTGACCACGTTCAAACGCCTGTCAAAAGATACCGGGGACAAGATGGAGTATGTCCTTACGATGACGTTTTACACGCTTCTGAGTATTCCGGGCAGCACCTTCTTGGATATTGAATCAATGCTCTCTGACAGTGAGTTTCGAGAGAGGGTGATTGCCAAGTTGCAATCACCGCGACTGGTGCGGTTCTGGCAACAGCAATTCCACGGACTCCGGGACGCCGTGCAACCAATCCTGACGCGCATGAGTAAGTTCTCCATGTCTCCGACTATAAGCGGGCTGCTATCCCAATCAGGAAGCGCGCTTGATTTCTATGATGTCATTCAGGAGAAGAAAATACTGTTAGTCAATCTAGCTTCAGGCAAGATAGGTGAGCATAGCAGTATGCTTCTAGGTTCATTATTGGTCTCGCAACTGCAACTAGCGGTAATGCGGCGGGCGTACCTTGCCAAAGGTGCGCGCCATCCCTATTACCTCTACGTCGATGAGTTCCAGAATTTCACCAGCACCGCCTTTGAAAAGATTCTTTCCGAAGCTCGTAAATATCAGTTATGCCTGACACTCGCCCATCAGTTTGTTTCGCAGCTTGATGAGTCGCAACGGAAAGCAATTTTCGGCAATGTCGGGACAGCCATCATGTTCTCGCTTGGGGCCGAAGATGCTAATGCCTTGAAATACCAGATCGGAAATTACGAACCTACTGACCTGATTAACTTGCCTGAATTTGAAGCCCTATGCCGACCGGCAACCTCAGTTGCGGACACCTTCAATTTTATAACCCTCCCTCCGCCAGCACAGGCGCAGGGATTTGCCGATGACATCATCAAGCAGACCCGCGAGAGATACGCTGCGGCCTCAGGACATCCTCATGATGCTTTAGCTTCGCAAACCAATCCCGTGCAGGTAGCTACTCCCTCATCCGTGGAATATGCATCCTCATCAGCAGTCGATGTACCGATAAGGAAAACGAGACTACGCCCAGAGAAATCAGTTGCTAAAGAAAGCCCATCGCTAGGTCGCGGAGGCCAACAGCACAAGTACCTACAAGACCTAATAAAGCGAATAGCTGAATCGAAAGGATACCGAGCAATCATCGAGCAGCAGGTTCTTGGCGGTGCAGGCAGCGTAGACGTATCCCTAGAGAAAGACGAGGTGAAAATAGCTTGCGAAATATCAGTCACTTCAACTGCTGAACAGGAGGTTAAGAACGTTCAGAAGTGTCTCGCATCAGGGTATGACAAAGTGATCCTCCTTGCCCCAGATCAAAAGGCGCTTACCAAATTAAGGAAGGTAGTTGAAGGCCAGATAGAGTCGGAAAGCATGGATAATGTTATGTTCTTCCATCCCAAAGATTTTGTGGACTTCTTAGAGAAGGAAGAGGCCGAAGGATCAAACAAAGAAGAAACCGTTCGGGGCTACAAGGTGAGAGTGAAATATACAACTCTAACTGATACTGATAAGCAAGCGCGCAAGAAAGCGATCTCGCAAGTCATTATGCAAGCGTTGCGACGTATGAAGAAGCAGGAAGAGTGAACCGCAACTATGTCGCCCTGCATCATAGTATCGGCGGACATCAGGAACTCATAGGGACAGCATCTCATAACTCAAGGATGGAGGAAGTGACATGTCGGTCAAGAAGTTTGTAGCCCCAGAAGGAAAGCGCGTCGGCATCTGGATTCGTGTCTCCACGGAAGATCAGGCAACAGGAGATAGCCCCGAGCACCATGAGCAGCGCGCCCGTTATTATGCTGAAGTGAAGAGTTGGCAGGTTGTTGAAGTCTATCACCTTGAAGCCGTGAGCGGTAAGGCAGTCATTGAACTTCCTGAAGCGCGGCGAATGCTCACCGACATTAAGTCAGGTCACATCACTGGCCTTATCTTTTCCAAGCTCGCGCGGCTTGCGAGGAATACTAGAGAGCTTTTGGACTTTGCAGACATCTTCCGACAATACGACGCAGACTTGATCTCTCTTCAAGAATCTATTGACACTTCCACTCCTGCCGGACGCCTGTTCTACACCATGATTGCGGCGATGGCGCAGTGGGAGCGCGAAGAGATCGCGGAGCGTGTTGCAGCAAGCGTCCCCATTCGAGCAAAACTCGGAAAGCCCCTGGGAGGAGCAGCTCCCTTCGGCTATGAATGGAAAGACCGGAAGCTCGTGCCGCACCCCGAGGAAGCGCCGATTAGAAAGCGCATCTATGATCTCTTCCTAGAGCACCGAAGGAAGAAGACCGTAGCACGACTCTTGAACGACGCGGGCTATCGGACGCGTACCGGAGCACACTTTTCCGACACGACTGTTGACCGTCTGCTTCGTGACCCGATTGCCAAAGGACAGCGGCGCACAAATTATACAAAGAGTCTGGGCGATAAGAGGCGCTGGGTCTTGAAGGACAAAGAGGATTGGGTATGGAGCGAGGTCGAGCCGATCATCTCCGATGAGATATGGAAGCAGTGCAACTATATCCTCGACCAGCAAAAGCAGAGTCCGCGGCATTCGGCTAAAAAGCCAGTGCAGCTATTCGCGGGGGTCGCGTACTGTCATTGCGGCTCAAAGATGTACGTTCCGTCGAACACGCCGAAATACGTTTGCTTCACCTGCCGCAACAAACTGCCAATCACCGATCTTGAAAGTATCTTTCACGAGCAGCTCAAGGGATTCTTTTTCTCAACGGACGACCTTACACATTGTATTCAGGAAACTGACCGTACGATTCAGGAGAAACGAGAATTGCTCCAAACACTCGAAGGCAAGCACCGGAAGCTCAAAGGCGATATGGACAGAGTGATGCGGCTCTACCTTGACGGCAACATCAGCGGCGAGGGGTTCCGTCTCCAGTACCAGCCGCTCGAAGAGCAGGTCAAACAGCTTGAAGACCAAATACCGCAGATTCAAGGTGAGGTGGATTTCTTGACCATTCAATACCTGTCGAGCGATCAAATCCTAACTGACGCCCGGGACATCTATTCGAGGTGGCAAGAGCTTGAACAGAACGAGAAGCGGCAGATCATCGAAAACACTGTAGAAAAGATAGTTATCGGCAAAGACGATGTTACGATTGAACTCGGTTACCTTCCTCCTTCCCTCGAATTAGTGGCAAATGAGCAACGCAACTTCAAGGATTCATCGCGGCGGCGAGCATAAACGATGCCGGAAAGGTGAGCGACATTGAAGCACGGCTTATAGTCACGCGCTGGTCTTCAAGCGGCTGGCGCAAAACTTCCAGGACGCTTCTATCAAACTCCGGCAACTCGTCTAAAAAGAGAACGCCGTGATGAGCGAGTGAGACTTCGCCGGGACGGGGCACAGCGCCTCCGCCTATCAAACCCGCGTCGCTGATTGTGTGATGAGGCGAGCGAAAAGGTCTTTCGGTGACAAGCCCCGTGCGCCCTGTCAACCCTGCGACCGAATGAATCTTTGTTAATTCAAGCGCGGCCTCGAATTCCAGTGGAGGCAAGATGGTCGGCAATCGTTTCGCAAGCATGGTCTTGCCCGATCCGGGCGGGCCTATAAGAAGAATGTTATGACTGCCTGCGCTCGCAACTTCGAGCGCGCGTTTCGCTGTCAACTGCCCGCGCACTTCACGAAAATCAACAGCGTGGTGATCGTCGTGCTTGAGCAGTTCGGACGGATCAACCGTGATAGGCGCGGGCGCAATCTGCGAACGCAAAGCCGCAATCAAATCAACCGCGCCGCGCAAATCCGCGACCCCATAAACGCTCACGCCCGCGACGACCGCAGCCTCTTTCGCGTTCTCTTCAGGAAGCAGCAGAAATTTTATGCCAGAGTTTCGGGCAAGTATTGCTATCGAAAGTGCTCCGCGAATCGCTCGCACGCGACCGTCCAGCGATAACTCTCCGACCGATAGCATGTCCGTCAAATTTTCCGCTTCGCTCAAATCGCCGTTCGCGCCCAGGATGCCGAGCGCGATTGGCAGATCGAAACTAGCGCCCTCTTTCCTGATGTCTGCGGGCGCTAAATTTATAGTGGTCTTGTGAAACGGGAAGAAGAAGGCGCAGTTGGTTATCGCCGCTCGTATTCGCTCGCGCGATTCGCGCACGGCCAGATCGGGCAGGCCGACGATTGTTACTGACGATGGCGAGTCGGATTCTCCGCGCGCCGGTGTCAGGTCAACTTCAATGTCAACCAGGTCTGCGTCAATGCCGTAAACGGCTGCCGACTGTGTTCTAAACAGCATGAGGCCGCTCCAAAAATTAGGATTGGAGAGAAGAGGGTGAGTGTCTCAATGAAAAAGCTGATGAGACGTTAATGAGGGTTGCTGCTTCTGTTTGTCTCAGGCGCGAAATCCAGCCCGTGATGATCGGCTCTGATTCTGGTACGGCCTCGCTCCGTACCGTTAATCACTAGGACGATTTCGCAGGTCAGGCTCTCGCCCTGATTCATCTCGATTGTGAAAGGGAGAACTGCTCCCTTCTTCTTTAATGAGATTGTTTGCGTGTTGCCGAGTTGTGTGGGACTAACCGCGTGCCCGTCCTGCTCTATGGCGAACACTTTTATTTCGAGCGTCTGGTCTTCTGCGAACGGTTTTAGTTGAAATGCAAGATAGCTCTCGAACTTCTGCTCCTGATGGTTGTTGAAGATAGCCAGATGAAGGTCTTGGCCGACGACGCGCACGGCTGTGGGCGGCAACGTCCTGTTTCTCTGCGGAGCAAGGTTGCTCCACTCGCCTTCTGGCATGCCTACATGAGACAGGTTGATGTTAGTGACCGCAGGGTTCGTTATAGGGTTAGGCTGAAGGATACTCATCCCATCGCTGCTGGGATGGGTGATGCTTTGCCCAAGTGCCAAGCCCGCGCACAGAAAGAGCGTTGACAAAATAGAGATCAGGAAAACAGCACGGGGCATGAGGGCTTCCTCCTTTGACCTTGGACTCGCGCTCGGAAGTCTAACAAAGAAACCGTATAGAAATAAATCTTTTTTGAGAGAGCGCGGCCACACCTCTCGTCAAACTTGAAATTTCGAGAGAAGCGCCATTGGCCGCTATTCATTAACAAACGTGAGTTCGATATAAGCCAAAGGAAAGATAAGAGAACGAATTATCCACGCGCATCACACGAAGCTGCACGAAAAGAGCTAATCGTTTCGTGTGGTTTAGTGTGATGCGCGTGGATGATTCATTTCTTTCATCTCTTCCTCTCCTATATCGAACTCATGTTAACAAAGGCTCGACTGCTCTAAGAAAAAGAGAGCGGGCGCACTTTCGATTTCGGTTGAAAGCGCGCCCGCTCTTCTCTCTAAATAAAACCCGCTTGGGGCTTCTTACTTTTATCTGCGACGGCGCGGCGCAGGCGCGCTCTGCTGTTGTTGCGGCGCAGACGCTGGAAGGATTATTACCTGCCCGGCCTGCAATGTCGTGTCGGGCGTCATGCCATTCAAGCGAGCGACTTCATCCGCAGAAACACGATTGGCTTGAGCTATCTTCGCAATCGTGTCGCCCGCGCGCGCTTTCACTGTACGCGGCCCAGACTGTGCAGTTGCATCTGTGTTCGCATGAGCGCGCGTGTAAATCGTTGAACGTACATTGTTGTTAGGCACGACCACTCTGTTAGTAGCACTTGTGTCCGCACCGCCGTTCATCTGCTGAAGCACGGCTAGGCTTGTGCCAGTGCGCTCGGCCACTGCCTGCAAATCTTCGCCCGGCGCAATCGTCATCATGCGCGCGGTCTCGCGCCTATCAAGCGGCACGCGACGCAATAGAGCCTGAAGCTGTCTGGCTTTGCCAGCCGGAATCAGAATGTTGGCAGCCTCTCCGCGCGGCGTGATGTCGCGCCTGAGTTGCGGGTTGAGTTCGCGCAAAGCCGCGACGCTCGTATCCGCTATGTCTGCAATCAACTGCAAGCTCGTTGCCGAAGGAACTTTCACCACATCGTAAGCGAGCGGCGAGTCTGGGCGTATGCCTCGGAAGCCATAACGATCCGGCTGCTTCGCAATCAATATGGTCGCCAGAATGTTCGGCACATAGTTGCGCGTCTCCTGCGCTATGTACGGATAGATAGCCCAGAAGCTTGCAGTGCCCGCCTGCTGAATGGCTCGGTCAACGTTGCCCTCGCCAGTGTTGTAAGCGGCCATGGCAAGTTCCCAGTTGCCGTTGTAGCGATTGGCTAGCCACTTCAAATAGTGTGCGGATGCGCGCGTAGATTGCTCTATGCTGTTGCGCTCGTCAACCCAGGCAGTCTGGCGAAGACCGTACTGGCGGCCAGTGCCGGGCACGAACTGCCACAGGCCGGAAGCTGCCGCCGATGAAAACGCCATAGGACGCCACGCGCTCTCTACCTGACCCAGCCAAGCTATATCTTCGGGCACGCCCTCTTCGCGGAAAATTCTTCGCGCCATTCTCATGTAGCGACCCGAACGGCGAAGACCCGTCTCCATAGTGGAGCGACCGCGACCCTGATAGTAGTTTATGAACTGCTGTATGAGCGGGTTGATCGTGAAGTTGAAATCAATGGCGCTTCTGGCCTGACCAAGCGCGGCCAAATCTTCTGGATTGACGTTCTGCTCTTCAGGTGTCAGGACGAGTTTTGCCAGATCGTCTAGCGGCGATGGCTCAAACTTTTGTTGACGGAAGCCAGCCTCGCGCGGCTGCTGCGTCGTCTGCTCTGAAGTTCTTATACGTCCAGTGCCAGTTGTGCCGGGCGCTGGCTGTTGCTGCGTGCTCGCAGCATTGTTCTGCGCGATGAGCGCGGTTGTGTTCACAGCAGTCTGCGCCACAGTGGATTGCGCAGTCGGAACTTCAAGACGATAGATTCTTTCGACGAGTTCCAGGTAGTAAGTCTGAAGGCGCTGGCTTGAGCGCACGTCCAAACCGGATTCAAGGATTGAATCAACGGCCTTGTCAAATTCGTCGCGAGCCTGATCCAGGCGATTGTCATCAAGGTTAAGCTGACCTTGCTTGAAATGGCGCTCGGCACTCTCGATTATCTGAGTGACGCGCGGGTCGTTTCGCTCAATCTCGTTGGGCGTGTTGCGCAAAGAGGGAGCGGCTGGAACCTGCGCACGAATGGAAGCTGCGGGCGCGACTAAAGTTATAAATAAGATGGCGCGGAATAATGAACGGGGGAAGCTCGTTGTCATCAATCGTCGTTCTCCTTAACGAAATCTCAGGGCGAAACCACGACGCCGACTCAAACCGACTGAGCCTCGGCAAGCGGCCTCCGAAAATCACAACGCGAGGGATATTGAAAAGTTCCTTTATTAGGTTGACTCCGCGCGTGGCGACAAGCTAGAAAGCTTGGCAGAGCCAACAGTTAGCGGAGATTATCACACGCTTTCGCGGGGTGTCAAACCGTTCTCTACCTGAAATAGAGGGCGAAGCAGTGAGGTTTTCCACTGAAAACCGTTTCGCGTCAAAAGATAAAGATGCTCGGAAAGGGCAGCGGGTTGCGCCCCTCTGTGAAGAAAATCGAGCCGCCTAACTGTTGAAATAGTTAATGAAAGCGTCCCTCACATGCTGCGCCCGGAAGCGGCCTGCGGTACTCTGGCGGGGCGAGTGCCGGAGGTTACGGGCGGAATTATTTTATCCCTCAAAGCCTCGCGGAAGACTTGGCGTACGTTGTCCACAAAAACGAACTTGATGTCGTGGAAAAGTTCTTTGGGAACTTCGTCCATATCACGCCGGTTCTGCTGCGGCAGGATGATCATAGAAACACGAGCGCGCCGAGCAGCCAGAACCTTCTCTTTCACACCGCCAACGGGAAGAACATTGCCGCGCAAAGTTATCTCGCCCGTCATCGCCACGTCTTTTCGCACGGGTCGCTGCGATAGCACGGAGACCATAGCGGTCGCCAGAGTAATTCCGGCTGACGGGCCATCTTTCGGTATTGCGCCTTCGGGGATATGAATATGTATATCGTATTTTTCGAAATCCTCTGCGGGAATCTCCAGTTCTTGCGCGCGCGACTTGGCATAGGAGTATGCGGCCTGTGCTGACTCGCGCATCACCTCTCCAATCTGTCCTGTGAGGACAAGACCGCCCTTGCCCTTCATGCGCAGCGCTTCTATGAAGAGCACGTCGCCGCCCGCAATAGTCCAGGCAAGTCCAGTCGCAACGCCCACCTGATCCTTCTTCAACACTTCGTCGGGCAGAATCTTGGGCGCGCCCAGAAACTCGTGAAGATTTTTGAGCGAGACGTTCACAGCTCCATCCTTCCCTTCGGCTCGTCGTCGCGCGACCTTGCGACAGATTCTGCCTATCTCGCGCTCAAGCTGACGAAGACCAGCCTCGTGCGTGTACTGTTGAATGATTGCCAAAAGAGCTTTTTTGGAGATGTGCACGTCGCGCGCGGTGATTCCGTTCTCCTCCATCTGTTTCGGCATCAGGTGGCGTACAGCAATCTCGCGCTTCTCTTCTTCCGTGTAGCCCGCGAGCCTTATGACCTCCATGCGGTCTCGAAGCGCTGGCTGAACCGTGTCTAGTACGTTCGCCGTAGTCATGAACATCACGTTCGAGAGATCAAACGTGACGCCCAAGTAGTTATCGCGGAAACTGTTGTTCTGCTCCGGGTCTAGAACTTCCAGTAAAGCGGACGATGGGTCGCCACGAAAATCAGCGCCCACTTTATCAATCTCGTCCAGCATAATGAGTGGGTTATTTGTGCCCGCCTGCTGTAGAGCCTGAACGATTCGACCGGGCATAGCGCCTACGTAAGTTCTGCGATGACCGCGAACCTCAGCTTCATCATGCACGCCGCCTAAACTAAGTCGCACGAACTTTCGGTCTAGAGCGCGAGCAATCGAGCGACCAAGAGAAGTTTTTCCAACTCCCGGCGGGCCAACAAGACAGAGAATCGGCCCCTTGGGTTTCTCTTTCAGTTTGCGAACGGCCAGAGCTTCAATGATTCTGTCTTTAACCTTTTCAAGCCCATAATGATCCTCGTTCAAGATTTTTTCGGCTTTTATCAGATCAAGATTATCAACCGATGCTTTAGACCATGGCAGGTCTGTCATTATCTCCATCCAGTTGCGCAAGGTCGCAGTCTCCGCCGCATCCGGGTGCATGCGCTCCAATTTCTTCAACTGGCGAAGAGATTCCTCTTCAGCAGCTTTCGGCATGCGCGACGCTTCTATCTTTTCGCGAAACTGCGCTATCTCTTCAGCAAGCTCGTTGCCTTCGCCCAATTCGGTCTGAATCGCCTTCATCTGCTGGCGCAGATAGAACTCGCGCTGCGAGCGATCAATATCTGCGCGCGCCTGCGTGTTAATCTCCTGCTGTACTGTAAGAACTTCAATCTCCTTGTTCAGAAGCTCGTTCACGCGACGAAGCCTGGCGGTCGTGTCAGCGATTTCCAGAACGCTCTGCGCGTCTTCCACTTTCAGTTCAAGATTTGAAGCGGACAGATCAGCAAGTCGCCCCGAATCATCCAGATTTGCAATGATAGCCAGAACTTCAGGCGAGATGTTCTTGCCAAGATTGGCGGCCTTCTCCATGGAAGCGCGCACGTTGCGAATGAGCGCTTCGACTTCGAGCGAGCGCTCCGGCGCAGGGATTTCCTGCACCACATGAAGATGCGCCTTCAAGTATTCGCCACCAACTTCGACCGATTCCAGAGCGGCGCGCGCCAATCCTTGGACCAGAATTCTTATTCTACCGTCGGGCAATTTCAGCATACGCATGATTACCGCGACCGTCCCGATTGAATAAAGGTCTTCGCCCGCAGGTTCTTCCTTGTCCAAATCCTTCTGCGAGGCTAGCAGTATCATTCGGTTCTCGCCCAGCGCCTCGTCAACCGCGCGAATGGATTTCTCGCGCGAGATAAACAGCGGCACGATCATGAACGGGTAGATGACAATATCGCGCAACGGCAATAGCGGCAACGAGGACGGAATCTGCAACTGCTGCTCGCCTTCGCCCGCGTCTTCCAGACTTTCTAAAGCTTCTTCGTGTTCCATGTTAGCCATAGAAATAAAGGGATGAGGGACGATGGAAGGGATGAGGGCGGAGGGATGAGGGATGAATAGGAATTGAGCCAACTGCATGTTGACCAATTCATTCCGTCTTATTCATCCCTCATCCCTTATCCCTTATCCCTTGTTTCATCCCTCATCCCTCATCCCTCATCCCTTTCTTTAATCGGTACTTTAAACTCTGCGCCTCGACGGTCTTTGCGTTTTGGCAGCCGCACTACGAGCAGGCCATTGATTAATTCTGCGGTCGCATCTGTGACGTTGATAGTCCAGCGCAGCGGCAACGTGCGGCTGAAGCGACCGTAGCTGCGCTCCGAACATAGATGCGCGACGGCGCGACCGCGTGGCACGTTCCTCTTCTTCTCGCCGCAGATGCGCAGTTGCGTGTTCGTCAATCCGACCTTAATCTGCGAAGCCGCCATTCCGGGCAGTTCCACACGAACAGTCACGGCGTCTTCAGCCTCGCACACATCAACCGGCGGCGACCACGCGCCCGGCTCCGCAGGAGCATCCGTTAATGTCGCCTCCTGCAACGCCGCGAACAATCGTCCAACACGGTCACGAAGGCGCTCAAGCTCCAAACGCTCAAGACCTGTGACGGCAGCAACTTTCATAAGTGATAAGTGATAAGTGATGAGTGATAAGTGATAAGAAAAAGAAGAAGCTTTTGACTCCAGACTCTCTTATCACTTATCACTCATCACTTATCACTGCTTTTCAAGCTCTTCTCGCAGGGGCGCTGCCCGAGCGGGCGCGCACCAGGTGTTTGAGTTCATTCATGAACTCGGATACATCCTCGAATTCCAGATAAACGGAGGCGAAGCGCACGTAGGCCACTTTGTCCAGCTCTTTCAATCTGCGCATGATTATCTCGCCTATCTTGCTAGTGGGGCGCTCGCGCTCCGGCGATTCCTGAACGTACTTCTCTACCGAATTAACAATCGCCTCAAGCTTGGCCGAAGGGACTGGTCGCTTTTCGCATGCGCGAAGAAGGCCAGCCATGACCTTGTTGCGATCAAAAATCTCGCGCTGCCCATTCTTCTTAATCACCATGTGGGGGATTTCGTCTATGCGCTCGTAGGAGGTGAAACGGCGCTCGCAGCGAAGACACTCGCGGCGCCGCCGTATCGAATCCCCTTCACGCGACTCGCGCGAGTCAACAACCTTGTCTTCGATATAACCGCAGAAGGGACACTTCATAACGTCTCCAAAAGGGTAAAGGGTCACGAGTTAGAAAATCACTCAATAGTCTTCACTTCGCAGTTTCGCGCCGCACTACCTGCGCTCAACTTCCCCGAAGTTTCAATCTTCACGCATGAGAAAGTTCTATATCTTCGTCTTCGACCACATGCTCTACGGCCTCGGCTGAAGTGAGACGGCGCAGTTGCTTTAGATCAATATCGCCTCGCAGCAAGTAATAGAGAGCGACTAGGAATCCAGGCCCGAAGATAACCAGCGGAGAGATTATCGAGATGGCCGCCGCTCGCTCCAAAGCCACTCCCAGAAATATCAAGCCCGCCGAGGTCGTCGCCTGAAACGCGCCCGCAGCCGCGCCCGGCGTAGGCACTAACGAACCGACCAGCGCAAAGCCCATCACGAAGACTGTTTCTGCGAACCCGAATGGAAGATGAAAAGCTCGCAACAGTAACCAATCTGCAAGCACTATCACCAGCCAGATGGCGGCAGTCCAGCCTATGACTATGCCCAATTCGCGCGCGTCAACGAGTATCCTGAGCGCAGTGGCCAACTGCTCAAGCGTATGCGTGACGCCGTGCGAAAGGCGCTTTGGAATGAAAGAGCTATGCGAGAGCTTCTTATCGAGCCAGCCGATTGCGCTCTTTGAACGTCGCTTGAACCATGCAAGACCCGCGATTCCAAGAGCCGAAAGCGCCAAGAGGGCAACGCCAGCCAAGCGCACTTTCCCGAACGTGGCTTCTTCTCCCGCAGGCGGTGTAATCCACAGAAGGCAGAGCGCGAACAGAACCACTACGGCCATAGAATCACACAACCGCTCGATCATAATGGTCACGAACGATGCTGCCGGGCGTACGCGCGAATCCCGCATAGGCAGCACAACGGGTCTAACGACTTCGCCCGCGCGCCCCAAAAGAAAGACAGCGCCGAAGCCTACAGTCGTTGCTACGAAAAGCTCTCTCAGGTGTGCGGGCGTGAGCGGCAACAGAAGCGCACGCCAGCGAAAGGAGCGCAAGCCATAGGTCAAGACCACAGTCAGCCCGGCAAAAATCAGCAGCCAAACGTTCGCCTGACTGATTGCCTTTCGCACCTCGGCCCAGTCTAGCTTGCGCCCCAGCCACCACAGCATGAGCACCGCCAGAAGAATAAGCGCGATGAACTTCAAATGTTTACGCAAACGTTCGAGAGCCTCAATCTGAAATACTGAATCGGGCACTGAAACTGCGAACCTTGACTTCCGTGCGCCCGAAACCACAAGATATAGTATAGCGAAGCCAGCCTACAATAATTTGCTGAGCAGGTGCAAGGAGAGACGCGGAGATGGGGAGACGCGGAGACACGGGATAAAAAACCCAAAAGCATTTTTCTTTTTCGCCGTGTCGCCGCGTCTCCGTGTCCCCGCGTCCGTATTAACGGGAACTTTCGTAAATCGCTTGTCGTAATTCGTGCCGGGCAAGGGGTTTTACGGACTCTGCGCATGGGTGGCTTTCTCGGGCGCGAGCGATTAGAAAATCGGAGAGGCATCAGGTGGGGGCTGCAAAGAGTTTGGCTGCCAGCGACGGAGCCGAGTTAGTCAGAAGGTGTCGCGCGGGCGATGGCGCGGCGTGGGAGGAGATTGTACAGACCTACTCGCGCCGTATATACAATCTGGCCTATCGCTTCACCTCGCGCGCAGACTCGGCGGAGGATTTGACTCAGGAAGTTTTCATACGCGTCTATCGTTCGCTGGAGCAGTACGACCCTAAACAGGGCGACTTACAAAACTGGTTGATGCGGCTTGCGCGTAATTTGATAATTGATGATTACCGGCGACGCCAGCGCACTCCGCACGACACGCATGCTGATGATCTTGAAGATCACACTTATCATCTGCGCTCTGCTACGAACTCCGTGCAGAAGGAGATGGAGCGGCGCGAGTTGGGGCAGCAGGTACAAGCAGCGATTGATAAGTTGTCGCCAGATTTGCGCACGTGCGTAATCTTGCGCGACATTGAAGAGTTGAGCTATCAGGAGATAGTTGATCTTTTGAAAATCCCGGAGGGCACTGTGAAATCGCGCATCAATCGTGGGCGGATTGAACTGGCGAAGATTCTGAAACGCATGCGCGTCGCCGCGATGGCGTAAGGCAAGTCAAAAGTAAAAAGGTAAAAGGCAAAATGAAGACAGAAGGAAAAAGTAGAAAGGCAAAAGCAGGGACAAGCAATTTTATGGAGATGCCTTCGTCCTAACTTTTGCTTTTTACCTTTTTACTTTTGACTTGAATTTCAAGAGGGGAAGAAACGAGAAACAAGATGCTTTGTGCAGAGTTTGAAGATCGCTTGACCGATTACCTTGACGGCTCGCTCGTGGGCGAGACGATGCAGGCTTTCGGCGAGCACGCGCTTCGCTGCCCCGTCTGTCACGACCTTTTGGGCGAAGTTAAAAACAGCTTGCAGGCTTTGAGCAAGGCTGAAGTTCCATCGCCTCCACCCGCCGAACTCGAAGCGAGAATTCTTCTGAGGACGATGCCTGCGTCGGCTATGACCTGCGAAGATTTTGAAGAATATTTGACAGATTATCTGGACGGATTCCTCCCAGCCAACCTTTACCACAGATGGGAACGGCACGCCGCTCTTTGCGAGCAATGCACAGAGTTGCCCGGCCAGGTCGTTCGCGCCATAGGCGCTTGCTACACTTACATAAATGAAGAGATGCCTGTGCCTCTGGGCATGCATGAAAAGATTTTGCAGGCCACACTCGGCACAACCGAGGCAGAAGAGGTTCGCGCGCCCCTCTCTGCTCGTCTTGTTTCCTGGCTGCGCGATTTGCTAGACCCAATAGTCTCTCCGCAATTTGCCACCGTAGCAACGATGCTGCTCGTCGCCGTGCTTGTCTTAACCAGCACAGTTTCTGCTGACGGCTCAATCGGCGGGATGTACAGCGCCAGCGTACATCTGGCCGAGCGCACTTACGCGCAGGGCGCTAACGCGGCTGTCGCAGATGGCCTGAAGCAAATTTCCGATGGCATCACTACTGCGTTTGACAATAATGGTGCTGCGGACGAGAACAAGAACAAGCCGCAGCCGAACGATCAGAATCAAAAACAGAATCAGCAGGAGCAGAGGTAGTAGAATCAAGTCGAGAGAGAGCGCTATTTTAATCGCGCCGAAACCAGAGCGAAACTGATGAATTGTGCTTTTCATACAAGAAACGTTGCGACCGTGCAGTGCAACCGCTGCTCGCGTGGTCTTTGCCCAGCTTGCGACCACCGCATACGCGGCTTCCCCTATTGCCAGGATTGTATTGTAACGGGCGTTGAGATGCTGCAATTGCGCGAGCACTCGCGCTCATCGCTCGCGCCCATTGTGCGACGCAACACTTCGCCTCTAGTAGCCACGCTTCTTTCATTCATACCGGGCATGGGCGCGGCCTACAACGGCCAGACTTCAAAGGCTATAGTCCACTTCGCAGTCTTCGCAAGCTTCTTCCAGATGGCGAACATGACTTCGGGCGAGCCTTTCTTCGTGCTGGGCGTTTTCGGCACGTGGCTCTTTTCAGCAATTGATGCCTGTCGAACGGCGCGGCTAATACGCGAAGGACTCGCGCCGGATGCTGAAGAGGACGTAATCATGCGACGGCTCTACGGCAACCCGTTGGCGTGGAGCGTGATAATGGTCGTGCTGGGAGTGATATTCCTGTTGCACATGGTCTTCGGTTTCACGTTGGCCGTGCGCGAGCTTCTGCCCGTGGCTCTGGTTGCGCTAGGCGTCTTCATGCTGGTTGACTACCTGCGGCGTCGGCGTAAAATTGATCGCGCGGGGGCTACACAAACTTATGATGCATTCGATGCTACGAATCCTCCGCCCTCTGTGGTCACAGGCTCGCTCGAGGCGCAGAAGTTTCGAGCCAGCGATTTCGTGAAACAGGTTGGCGGGCGCGACATCGAAGCGCTTCCCTTCAAGTCGCAATCATAGAAAGAAAAGGTATTAGAATCATGACAGCTTTTCTTAAAATATTCAGTCGTTGGGGCGGAATCTTGACGCTCATAGCGCTTCTCATAGTGCTCGTGCGCCAACTTATCGCGCTCATCAGTTTCCTTCTGTTCGCGCTGAAAGTCGGAATCGTAGTAGCCTTCGTAGGCCTTATGCTTCTCATCGTCATCTCTATGTTTCGCGGGCGCGCTCGCCGCCGACGCGAAGAGGCCGGAGAGATTTGAGTTTGGCGATTAGCTGAATTTATCCACATGAAAGCTCACGCGCTCGGTCTGCTATTAGGCTCCATGCGCGTGAGCTTTCTATTTTCTTTGCAATCAGCTTTAAGACTCTCCAGACGGTTGCAATCTCGCCGCTCATGTGATAGTTTGCCACTCCCTTGCGATGGTGGATGACGGTTTTACCGGTTTGCGGCACTTCTCGAGGGGTAATTCATCCGCCGTCTTCTTCGGTAGGTTTCAAGAAACCTTCCAAATAAGTTTAAGTTTTTTTTGCACCGTTCGCCCTCGTCGGCAGACTGTGCACTTAGCGCGCTAGCACGTGTCCCCGGAGCTTTACCTTCACGTGCTATACGCTCGAAGGAGCACATCATGATAGACAGAGACGACCGCTTTTACGCTTTCATCGTCGCCCACACTTCGCGTTCCCGTTCACAAATTCGCCGTATCTGTGTCCATAAGCGCTGGCTCAAAGTCTCGGCCTTAGTTACAGCCGTATTTTTCTGCGCCGCGCTCTACGGTTTTTACGGACTGACGCAGCAGGCCATGCATCTTCGCATAGAGCGCGAGAACGAGCGCCTGCGCGTGGAGAATGAGAGGCAGAAGCAGCAGCTCAATCAATTGAACCAGCGGGTCGAGGCAGTTGAAGACCAGTCGCGCCGCTTCGCAGAGATGAGCGGAGTGGCTCATGAAGAACAGCATCAATCGCAGCAACAGACGAACACGCACGGGTCTGGCGGCCCCGCCTGGCCTATGGATAGTATTACAGAGATTGAAACGAAGGCCGCGCAACTTGAACATGATTTGCAGATTTACGAAGCTCGCCTTCGTGAGCGCGATGTGACGCCGAACATCTGGCCTGTCACAGGAAATTTGACAGACAGCTTCGGCGGTCGTCACAACCCATTCGGCGGCTTTTCCTATGAATTCCACACAGGGCAAGACATAGCGACAGCGTGGGGCACGTCCGTCGTAGCCACAGCCAACGGCACTGTTATCTTCGCCGGATGTCAGAGCGGCTACGGTCAGGTCGTCGTCATAGATCACGGCGGCGGACTCACCACGCGCTACGGCCATCTTTCGCACATAGACGTCGTGCAGGGACAGACAATCACGCGCGGCGAGCAAGTTGGCTGCGTAGGCTCAACGGGGCGCTCTACAGGCCCGCACCTTCACTACGAAGTGCGAATCAACGATGAGCCTGTTGACCCGTGGGAATACCTTCCGCACGGCGAATAGAACGGAAGAATAAGTTAAGAGATGAAGGCAGCGAGCAATCCATGTTCGCTGCCTTTCATCTTTATTAGCGCACATTTCAAAATCTTCTTAGCGAGCTTAAGCATTTCCCTTTGCGCCTTTGCGAGAAACTTCAACACTCTCTATCTTGAGCATTAATAGAATTGCATGTTCACGCAAAGGCGCAAAGTTAAAAACTTAAGCTCGCAAAGCGATTGAGTTGCTCTTACTGATTCTGAAATAGCCTCTCAAGTCTGGACTCTGTTAATATCGCGCCAGTTCGCTCTTAATTTCGCCAAAGGATTTTTTCGTATGTCTTTCGGATTCTCGCGCGTGGCTCTGCGGTTTGCGCTCGCAGCGCTAATGCTGGTTTCGCTCACGCTCCTTCCAGCTTTCGGCGATGAAGGATTGTTCCTGCCGGACTCGATTGCGTCGCTGCCTATGGACAGGCTGGCCCAGCGCGGGCTGAAGATTAAAGCCTCGGACATTTACAACCCTGCGGGCGGCGGTCTTGCAGACGCGGTTGTTATCTTGCCGGGCGGCACCGGCGAATTCGTCTCTGCCGAAGGCTTGATATTAACGAACCATCACATAGCTTTCGACGCGCTCGTCGCCGCCTCTACTCCGCAGCACGACTACGGCACAGACGGCTACGTCGCGCACTCGCGCGCAGAAGAGATGAAAGCTGAGGATTTTACGGTTCAAATTCTTCAGAGTATGAGCGACGTGACGAACGAGGTGAAGAGCGTCGTTAAAGTAGACATGCCGACGGAGGAACGCAACCGCGCCATAGAACAGAAGATTCATCAAATAGAGTTCGAGGCCACAAACGGGCATCAGTCGGAAGGAATCAGCGCGCAAGTTTTACCCATGAACGAAGGTCTATCCTATTATCGTTCCATCTATCAGGTCTTGCGCGACGTGCGCGTAGTTTACGCGCCGCCCAAGAACATAGGCTTCTTCGGCGGTGATCCAGACAACTTCGAGTGGCCGCGCCACTGCGGCGACTTCACTTTCCTGCGCGCCTATGTTGGCCCTGATGGGAAGCCCGCAGACTATTCAGCGCAGAACGTTCCGTACAAGCCAAAAAAATTTCTATCGCTTTCAATGGCCGGAGTGCGCGAGGGCGATTTCGTTTTCGCGTTAGGCTATCCGGGCACGACAACGCGCTACCGCGAGAGCTATTCGGTCACATACAATCAAGATATTTATCAACCATTCGTCGTTGACCTTTTCACTAGCCAGGTCGAAGCGCTCGAAGAGATTGGGCGCAACGACCCTGCGCAACGTGTGAAATTGCAGGGCAAGATTTTTGAACTGACGAACACTATAAAGGATTATGAAGGCTCAATTCTGGCGCTTCGCCGCACAAATCTGGTCGAGCAGAAAAGGGCGCAAGAGGCAGCGTTCACACGCTGGGCGGGCGAGAACACTGTGCGAACAGCAAAGTACGGACAGGTTCTTCCCTCTCTTGCGCAAGCCTATCAGAACTATCAAACAACTGCGCTGCGCGATCTGATTGTTACGCAGATATGGAATGCTAGCGATCTTTTCGCCATAGCCAACTTTGCGCAGAGAGTCGCAGAAGCTAGAGAAAGACCCAACCCCAATCCCAACCTCAATCAGATAGTTCAGCGTGTACGAGCGCAAGCGGTCGCCGCGCTCGCACAGCGCAACTCTGTGGTCGAGCGAACCGTGCTCACATTGCTTTTCAGAAAAGCCGCAGAGCTTCCCGCAACGCAAAGAATCGCAGCGCTTGAGAACCGATTCGGCAATCTTCCAATGGATGCGCGCCGCCGCGCCGAAAGTGAGTTCGCGCGCCAGTTAGTAGAAAGCCAACGATTCTCAAGCACAGAATCGGTCATACACCTTTTGGAGATGACGAGCGCGCAACTGCGCGACATGCACGAACCGCTTCTGGATTTCACTTCTGCATTTGCCTCCGAAGACGATCAGGCCGAAGAGCGCACCGAAAGATTCAACAACACGCTAGCGCGATGGCGTCCTCTGCTTATCGAAGGCATGAGCGAGATGCGCGGAGTTAAATTCTACCCGGACGGCAACCGTACGCTCCGTTTCACATACGGCGAGGTGCGCGGCTACGTCCCGCGCGAAGCAATCCTTTATCAACCCTTCACTACTCTTTCCGGCGTGATTGAGAAAGACACAGGGCGCGAGCCTTACGACGTTCCCGAACGATTGAAGCAGCTTTACAAAGCGCGAGACTTTGGCCCATACGCATTGGCCGACCGCGCGGACGTGCCCGTTGATTTTCTTTCAACTCTGGACATTATAGGCGGCAATTCCGGCAGCCCAATTATGAACGGACAAGGGCTTCAGGTCGGCATAGTTTTTGACGGAAACTATGAAGGACTTGGGAACGAATTCTTCTATAACGAAACAAAGCAGCGCGCCATCTCCGTTGACATACGCTACGTTCTCTTCATTGTGGACAAGTTCGGCGGCGCTGGCTACATCCTGCGCGAACTGGACATTCACGACATGCCCGCACAACGCGCTGCGGCTTGAGAGATCAAATCTGGCCCTGTTGCTATTTAGTGGTCAGCCTTTTCGACATCTCTACTTTGCGCAAATAGGTGACATCTCTACTTGGGGTTTACAGCGAGAAAATAATGGTTGACTTCTAAAAAAAAGGGATTAGGATAGTCGCGTTCTCAGTCAAGGTAAGAGCCTCGCTCCCTCGCTTAATCCACATTGCAATATAGACTGTTAAGGAACAAACCATGAAAACCTCAAAAAATTCTCTCATCCCACTTCAAATTCGAGTTATGCTGATTTTAGGGATTGTGTTATCGGCTTGCTTTATCTTAGGGCGTGGAATTGGAATCATTTCAAGTAAAGCCCAAGCCCCACAGCAGGAGAGCGCAGACTTACCTCCGGGACAACAGAAACAGCTTGAGAATAATATCCCTCGCCATCTGCCAATTAAAGTTAATGTGAAGAACTTGAATAATAAGAAATGGGTGGATGACTTAGAGATTGAGGTGACGAATACTTCTACTAAGCCCATATACTTCTTGCTTTTCTACGTAGCTTTTCCTGAGGTCAGATCCCCGCCTGAAGCCAACTCCCCTACCGGCCATATAATAGTTTTCCAGATGAAATACGGGAGGATGGATCTTATAAGGCTTACGGCTCCGCTCATACCGACCGACGTGCCGATTCAACCGGGAGAGACTTACGTTTTCAAGACTCATAAAACTACGGAGGATTGGGAACATTTTAGGGCTGTAACGAACAACCCTGATCCTAGAATAGTCCAGCTTGTGTTCTCCAACCTGAACTTCGGTGATGGCACGGGTTACCTCGGCACGGACGGAAGGCCGAAGAACATCCACAGCACAAGTAACCTCAACAGAAATTGTATGCCGCCAAACCGTTCACCTGCCTCTCTCACACAACAGACAGTTTCTTTCTTACCGGCAAGCTTCCTGCCGGTAAATTTTTCTTCGGCAGAGGTTCTTAAATCGCTTTCAAGCAGAAGTCCGCCTCAATCAGGGCTATGCTGCCCCGGCACATCCTGTGACTTTGTAAAACCTAGCACCTATACTTGCGGAAGAACCTGTGACGATGATCCCAATAAACCCTCCTCCCAATCCGTAGGCTGTCAAGACCCTGAAGGTGAGTGTGGTACTATTACCATCTACTATGACTCCTGTATAGACCCTGATAGCGGCCTTCCACTTTATTGCGCAAATACCATTTTAGAGTCTTGTAGCGGAGGATGCACGAGTAATGATGACTGCCGTGCAGGCTATTTCTGCGTAGATGGACTTTGCAGCAGAGACACACCGATCCTAATAGATGTCACAGGCGAAGGCTTCAACCTGACAGATGCTCAGCATGGAGTCCTCTTCAACTTCAATGGCAGCGGCCACAAGATATTACTGTCTTGGACATCAACAGGGTCAACCAATGCCTTTCTTACCTTAGATAGAAACGGCAACGGTGTGGTTGATGACGGAACGGAACTATTCGGCAACTTCACTGCTCAGCCTCAATCAGACGAACCTAATGGATTCCTAGCTTTGGCTGAATATGATAAGCCAGTTCACGGAGGCAATTCGGACGGAGTGATTGACAACCATGATTCTATCTACTCAAGTTTACGATTGTGGCAGGACACAAACCATAACGGAATCTCTGAGCCTAATGAGTTGCATACGCTCTCTGAGTTAGGAGTTGAAACTATTTCTCTGGATTTCAGAGAGGCAGGACGAACAGATCAGTACGGGAATCTTTTCCGCTACAGGGCTAAAGTTTATGGGGCGCATCATAATCAACTAGGTCGTTGGGCTTACGACGTGTTCCTCCAACATTGATCTTGATTAACCCGGCATTGTAAAAATAGCGTTCTAGGAGCAGATCATGAAAACCTCAAAAAATTCTCTCATCCCACTTCAAATTCGAGTTATGCTGATTTTAGGGATTGTGTTATCGGCTTGCTTTATCTTAGGGCGTGGAATTGGAATCATTTCAAGTAAAGCCCAAGCCCCACAGCAGGAGAGCGCAGACTTACCTCCGGGACAACAGAAACAGCTTGAGAATAATATCCCTCGCCATCTGCCAATTAAAGTTAATGTGAAGAACTTGAATAATAAGAAATGGGTGGATGACTTAGAGATTGAGGTGACGAATACTTCTACTAAGCCCATATACTTCTTGCTTTTCTACGTAGCTTTCCCAGAGGTCAAATCTACCTCCGGTATTACAACAGCTTTCCCGATGATGTACGGGAGAATTGATCTTATTGATCTTACAACTGCCCTTGAGCCGAGCGACACAGCGATTCAGCCCGGAGACACTTACGTCTTCAAAACTAATAAAAACATGGAGGATTGGGAAAACTTTATAGCTACAACAAACAATCATGAACCTAAAAAAGTCCAGCTTGTATTTTCAAATCTAAACTTCGGAGACGGCACTGGGTTTATTGGTACGAACGCAAGACCCGTAGACATCCACAGGAGAATTAGTCTCAACAAAAATTGTGCGCCGCCAAATCGTCCGCCTGACTCTCTTATACAGCCTAGGGTTTCCTTCTTACCGGCAAGCTTCCTGCCGGTAAATTTTTCTTTGGGCAAGTAACCGCTTCAGAAACCAACAAAGATATTTGCTGTTCATTAGCTAATGAATGGCCTTATCTCTCTTAATTTCAGCTTTTGTGAGTTTTTTCGCTTGACAGGGCGAAAACGTTTCGCTTAGTATTCGCGTTCGTTTTGTAATGCAGGGCACACCAAAACTGCTCGCCCCCGCATGTCGAACTGCAAACGCTAACAAGTCATGAGTTTCAGTTTTTTGTTGTAACGCCGTGTTCGGGTGATTTCGCGTCTCGCGCGAACTTCACTCGGCGCGGTTTTGTCTTAGCTGGTGAAGTTTTCGGTTTAGCGCCCCAACAGTAAAGCGCGTCCGGCTCACAAGCATTAACCCTAAAAGTCGGCGCGGAAGTTCTCCGAAAAAGAGTTTCCCGCCTTAGCTTTTTCGAATCGTTAGGAGGATTCGTTTGTTATGTCTAGAATAACCGGCAAGGTCAAGTGGTTTAATAACTCGAAGGGCTACGGCTTCATAGAACAGCCAGGCTCTTCGGACATCTTCGTTCACTACAGCGCCATTCAGGGCGACGGCTTCAAGACTTTGGAAGAAGGCCAGACGGTCGAATTCGAAGTCACGCAGGGACCGAAAGGCCCTCAGGCCGAAAAAGTGATAAAGGTGTAATCTCCCCAGGCTTCGCGCCACTGACCGCTTCCGGTATTGGCCGGAAAGCGCAATAACATGAAAGGCGACCTCTTGAAATCTAAGAGGTCGCCTTTCAAATTTTAGAGAAGAAAGTGATAAGAGCAGTTTACAGTTTTTAGTTTTCAGTTTTCAGCTAAAAGCCGGTTCGCTTCTTTCTGAAAACTGAAAACTAAAAACTGTAAACTGCTCTTTACTTTTCCCCCTTAGCTTTGAACTTAACGCGCCCGTCCGTGATGTCAACTGAAAAGCGCACACGCTCGCAGTTCAGCCGCTCTTTCAAGCTGTCCGTCTTTGTCGCAATCAGATGATGAAAGCGCGGGAACGAGAGGTCTTCCGTAGGCTCGCCGCATTTCATCTTCGCCTCGACCAGCGCATCGAAAAGGCTTCTGACTGTCTCAACATCCGTGTACGCGTTGTCGCAGACGAAGACCGATGGAGAGCGCGTTCGCGCAGCTTCCGCATGGGCAGCAGCGCGAGCAGCCGAAACCGCGTCGCGCCCTTCCTCGCGTCCCTGAAGCGTTCTACGCCACAACTCACGAAACGCAGTGAAGCGCGAGGCCAGAGTGTTGTAGCGATAACGCTGCGCGAAGTTCAAAGTGCGGTCATCACCCAAACGCTTGATGATAGTCTCTACGCGATTCTTCGTGTCGTAGGGCGGGCGTTTCGCCGCGCCGTTGAAATAGATGTCGAACTCTATCTTGAGTCGGCGTATGTCGTCTTCAAGGCGCGTCAATTGCTCGTCTATGGTCGGCGGCACGTCAACGCCTATAACATTCTTATTCCTCAGTTGCGCCAAGCGAATTAATTTGTTGTCGCGTATTCCCACTAAAACTCAAGCTCCTTTTCGCAAACAGCCGCCGAACGAGCAGCCTCAAGTTTGAGTCTAGGCGGTTTCAGAACTCCGTGTCAACAAAGTTTTTCAAAGGCAAACTAGATTTTCCCGACAACTCTCTACCTGCAAAGCTCAGGCGGCGATGAAGAGCAAGGCGGAAGTAAGTAAGAAGGATGAAGGCGGAAAGGTAAGGAACGATTCATGACAGAGAAGACAATTATCCACGAAGCCACACGAAACAACACGAAAACCTTTTAACTTCTTTCGTGTTGTTTCGTGTGGCTTCGTGGACGGCTATCCTGTTTGACTTTGAATAGTTATTCTTTCCGCCTTCATCCTTCCGCCTTGCTCTTCTTCTCCTTCTTCGCGTTGATTCTTCGGGGCGAAAAAGAATATGCTGCGTTGAGGTTGATCTAATCCCGTAATTCTATGACCAATCAAGTTTCGTCAAAACAGAATCTACTGCGTGCGCTGCCTTCTGTTGATGCGCTGTTGCGCACGCCCGCAGCACGTGCTCTGCTTGAATCCATAGGGTCGCAGAGGCTAACGAAACTTGCGCGTGCGGTCACTGATGAATTGCGCGCAAAACTTCTGGCAGAGTCGCTCGATGAAGAGACGAACGGCGACCATTCGCGCGCGTCTCTGCTGGCTGAAGCCGAGAGCAAGCTTGAAGAAGCGTATGCGAAGGAGAAAGCTCTTGGGCTTAGGCGCGTTATCAACGCGAGCGGAGTTATACTGCATACGAATCTGGGGCGTGCGCCGCTCGCCGAGTCCGCGCGTCGCGCCATCGCGGAAGAGGCCGCAGGATACTGCACGCTCGAATACGACCTGGCGACAGGCTCGCGCGGGCGACGCGGCGCTCGCGTAGAAAGCGCGCTCGCCGAACTCGCTGGCGCTGAGAGCGCTATAGTCGTCAACAACTGCGCTGCGGCTGCGCTACTCGTATTGACAGTATTGGCCCAGGGCGGCGAGACGATAATTTCGCGCGGCGAGTTGGTTGAAATCGGCGGAGACTTTCGCGTGCCTGACGTGATGGCGCAGTCCGGCACACGGCTCGTAGAAACGGGGACAACCAACCGAACGAAGCTTGCAGATTACGAACGCGCTATCACGGAGAACACGCGTCTATTGATGCGCGTTCACCCGTCGAACTATCGCATAGTAGGTTTTACTGCGAATCCTTCGCTCGCTGAGCTTGCCAATCTTGCGCACAACGCAGGACTTCTGCTCTACGAAGACGCAGGCTCAGGCGCGCTCATTGATCTTGAGCCGCACGGACTCGCGGGCGAACCCGTCATACGCGAATCAATCAGCGACGGAGCCGACGTTGTGACCTTCAGCGGCGACAAGCTTCTAGGCGCTGTGCAGGCAGGACTAATCGTAGGCCGACGCGCGGTCATAGAAAGACTGCGACGCCATCCGCTCTACAGGGCTTTGCGTGCGGACAAACTTGCGCTTGCCGCTCTTGAAGCGACGCTCGAAATCTACCGTCGCGGCAGAGCCATGGAAGAGATTCCGACGCTGCGTATGCTGGCAATGACGAAGGAAGAGACTGAGAGGCGTGCGCGCGTCTTTCTGAAGAGATTGAAGAAGTTGAATCCGACCGCGCTGCGATTCGAGATAACAGAAGGCGCGTCGGCCATAGGCGGAGGCTCTGCTCCCACAACGCACCCGCAGACCGCGCTCATAGCGCTCACGCACACAAAACTTTCCGCAGATGAAATTGAAGAACGCCTGCGAGCCAGCATGCCTCCCGTCATCGCGCGCATAGCGTATGACAGAGTGCTGTTAGATCTTCGAACTGTCGCTGAAGAGGAAGAAGGAGAGCTTCTGAACGTTCTCGCGGCTTTACCGGCGTAAGCGATCAAGCGCAGAGTATAGAGTTGTGAAAAAGGATCGCTCACTAACCCGCACGCTTTCGCGCTGTGCTCGCCTTCTATGCCCCGTCTGCGGTCGCTCCTCAATCGTCGAAACTCCTTTCCATATTAGACTCTACTGCCCTTCTTGCGATGCCCTCTTCAAGCGCGAAGAAGGCTTCTTCGTAGGAGCCATAGCGGTCAACGTCGTCACAACTGAGTTGGTGATTCTGATTGCTTACCTCGCAAGTCTTCCGCTGATTAGCTCTCACTACGAAACAATCATAACGATTCTCTTGGCGCTCGCCATCGTTTTCCCCGTTGCCTTCTATCATCACAGTTGGAGCATCTGGCTCAGCCTGGATCATTTCATAGAATCGCTACCGAAGTTTAGCGGGCAAGACCATGCGCATTTGAAAAGCGATGGGCGGAACACCCGGAACTGAAATCCTGCGAAATCTGGAGCTTGATTCAAAATCCCTCTGCGAGCTTAAGCATTTCTCTTTGCGCCTTTGCGAGAACCATCAATTCACATAAAGCTCAAGATTCATGTGAATTATAGTTTCTCGCAAAGGCGCAAAGATAAGAGATAAGCTCGCTAACGGGTTGAGCGATTGTTAGTAGATCAGTTGAAGATAAAGCCCAATGTTTTACTGCTCTTATTCTCAAATTGAGCAACAGCCCCGAAATTTCCTGTAAAAGCGAGTGCCTTTTGTTGTATATTATTTATGCCCCTAGCGCATGGAGGGCATTACCACCTCAAGCGCGTTCAACTTAATCCTCAGTAGAAGTTTCCGAAAATCTCTCGTTTCTTCTTCCGACTTTGAAAAATCTTAGCTCTTATTTCCGCTCACTTTCTGTCTCTCTGGGTCTGGCGTTCTGCGCATCGCTCGTAGTCTGGGCCACGTGGAGCGCCGGGCTGCTCGCTTCGCTTCAGGCTGCGTTCGTTCTCTCGGAGCCTAACGAAACCTTAGTGCCGCAGTCTTGGCTCGGCGCGCTCCTTATCGTAGGCGCCGGGTTAAGCGCCGGTTTCATAGTCGAGCGCGTGGGCGCGCGGCGCGGGCTGCCCCTCTTGGGTGGCGGATTCATACTGGGCTGCGCGTTATCGCTTCTAGTCTCGCGCTTCCGGCAGATTGATATTGCGTTCGCGCCTATGGCGCTGGCGGTTGTGGCGTCCGTCGCAGCCGTTCAACTCAGAAAACTTTGGGACGTTGATCTGAATCTCACGCGAAACATCAGCCACGCGGCGGCGCACGTCTCTGCGCTCGAAGGCGGCGAGGCCAGCGCGCGACTCATGGGTGGACTGAAACTCTTGCAGACGATGTTGCCGCTAGATGAGGCCGTAGTCTTTCAGCCTGACGAATCGGAAGCGCTCTCTCCAATCGCTCGTCTTCGCTCGGATTCAACTCCTCTGTCGCCTAACTCTTCACATCTGCAAATATGGCGCGAGGGCGTCGTGCTATGTGAACGCGCGATGACGCGAGGCGAAGTTATTGCCGCTAAACCGCCGGGCGAAACGGACGGGAAGGGGACGGTCGCGCTTCCTTTGAAGCATGAGGGTAGAGCGGTTGGCGCTCTGCTCTTGCGTCTGCGCGAGGAGTTTGATGAAGAGGACAGGCCGCTCCTAATCGCAGTGGGCGCACAACTCGCGCGCAACCTTCAACGCGACAAGGCCCGACGCCGTCTTGATGAGAAAGAGTTTCTGACATTCCTCTCGTACAGGGCTGCGGAGACTCGTCTTGCTTCGTTCGATGTTGTGAGCGGTCTTCTGACCGAACAGAGATTCGGCGCGGCGGTTCTGGCAGAAGCTTTTCATGGCTACGCCGTCGCGTACCTGGATGGAACGCTTGCTTCTGTGAATCCGCCTATGCTTCACGCTGCACATCTTAGTGAAGAAGAGGCGCGCAATCTGGACATCTTCGGCCTGCTGGATCGTTTTCGCGGCGGCGTATTCGACGAGCCTTCGATTGCAGTCCGAAGAGTTCTACAAACGGGCGAGGCTTACGAGCGCGATCTATATTTTACTGACAGAAACCAGACGCTCGCATTGCGCATAGCGCTCGTGGCATCGCGCGATGCAATCGCCAGCCCCGCGCTAGAGCCGCTGTGCCTGACCGTACGCGTCTGCGACGTGACCGAGAAGAAGGAGTACGAGAAATTGAAGAGCGACATGATCTCGCTCATGTCGCACGAACTGCGAACCCCCATTACCAGCATCAACGGTTTCGCGGAACTTCTTGCAATGGACGACACATTGCCTGAGCAGACGCGCGAATTCCTGACAATCATACGCAACGAGTCGCAGCGATTGACGCGCATGATTAACACGTTCCTCGCCGTCACTCAATTAGAGCGCGGCGACAAGCAAGAGGTTTTGAAGATTCCCCTAAAACTTGACGACGTTGTGCGCGAGACCGTCAACAGCCTTCAGCCCGTAGCCAAAAAGAAGCGCATACGCCTGGTCGAACACACGCCCGTTCGCCTGCCTCCCATCGCGGCGGATAGAAGTTTGATAACGCAGGCAGTCACAAACCTTGTTGACAACGCCATCAAGTACAGCCCCGAACGCACGGCCATAACAATCTCGACCGCGCTTGAAGCAGACTCCGTGCGCGTGTCCGTAGAAGATCGCGGCTTCGGCATTCCGCCCGAATCAATTGACCGCATCTGGGAGAAGTTCTACCGCGTCGCGCGCGACGGGCAGGAGAAGGATAAAGCTTCAACTGGCCTAGGGTTATCTTTCGTGCGCGAAGTCGTAGAGCAGCACGGCGGCAACGTCGCCGTCGAATCCGAAGTCGGTCGCGGCTCGAAATTCAGCTTCACACTACCGAGGCTATAAAAACAGTTTTCAGTTCTTAGTTTTCAGAAAGGAGCGAACCGGCTTTTAGCTGAAAACTGAAAACTAAGAACTGAAAACTGTTCTTGTCACTTTATTTATCGTTCCCCGACAATTCGGCGCGCCGCACGTGCACCTTTTTTTGTCTGAATGAAGCGTGATGATGTAGTCGAGTGTTATCTCTTCGCCGGGATGTATGTCTCTGAGCGCGAAGAAGAGTACGTGGCCGTATAGAATTTTCATGTAGCAGTTGGGCTGGCAGGAATGGTTCATGTAGTGCGTGCCGTTGCCGCCGCGCGAGCCGTCAATGCTCCAATGCTCGTCAACGTCGCAGATGCGTAGCTTCCTGCGCCCCGCGCGCCTACGAGATTCGCGGCTAGTGATACGCTCGCCCTCATACTCCGCTATCTTTCGACCGCGCGGGAAGAAGCGCGTGGCGAAACAGCCTTTGCCGTCAATCGGCGAATCCTTGATCGTTAAGCCATCGGTGAGTTTCAGTCTCATGTCAGCACAGATAATAAGAGCCGCTCGCGTCCCTCTTCGGATGCAAGCGGCTGTTAACTCAAAAATCTATTTTCATCAAATTACTTCAGGTGAAAGCTGCGTGCGATGGCGTCCGTCTGGTTACGTATTTGCGGCAGATGGTCGCGCAAGCCCGTGAAGCGTAAAGTGTAGATGGTGCGCTCGTCGGCCATCAGATAGTATATGCGCCCGGCCATGGGCTTGCCGCCGCTGGTGAATTCGTACGAGATAGTCACACCGTTCAAACGCCCCGCGAAACTCTCCTCACGGCCTTCGACGAAGCCCGGCAGGAAATGCAACTTCGTCTCCATCTCGCGGTGCGCGAAGTCTTGCGCGGTCGTGCCGCTATCAACCACCTCTTTGCGCACGCGCAAGTAGCCCGCGTTGCGTTCGCCGTTGACGAACTCTGCGTGCTCGTGAACGCTGTCCGGTTCGGTCACGACTCGCCACGTGGGCGAGGGTAGATCGAGAACGTAGTCAACGCTGTTGCTGCTGAAAGTTTGCGTCTGCGCCAGAACAGCGAGCGCGCAAAAAGTAGAAGCCGCGATGGCGGCGAGCAAGATTGTCAGGCGTCGCATTTTTATAAGACTCCTATTCAAACCTATCAGGAAGATTCTAACGTGCACGCGGGTTTTAGGGAAACTGAAGATGGGCATAAAAATCAAACGGTCGCCGCGTGTGATGCGCAAGCAGGGGAGAGCGGTTGTCTGACGAAGGCTAATCGGGTCAAGTCACCTGTGCAAGCGCGGCACGCTGGACGGCTACGATTCGCTCTACGCCTAGCGCGGCCAACTCCAGAAGTTCATCCATCCCTTCGCGCGTGAAAGGCTCGCGCTCCGCAGTGCCCTGCACCTCTATGAAGCGACCGTCGCCCGTGCAGATAACGTTCATATCAACTTCCGCCTGCGAATCCTCTTCGTAGTTCAAATCCAGCAACGCCACGCCGCGCACAATGCCTACGCTCACCGCAGCGACTTCGCCAGTGATAGGATTGCGAGCGATCTTTTTATCACTCAACAAACGACGACATGCGAGCGCGCAGGCTACGTATGCGCCCGTGATGCTGGCCGTGCGCGTGCCGCCGTCCGCCTGGAGTACATCGCAGTCGAGCGTGATGGTGCGTTCGCCTAGCGCGGTCATGTCAACGATGGCACGAAGCGAGCGGCCTATCAATCGCTGGATTTCGTGCGTGCGACCCGATGGGCCTCCGCGCCCAACCTCGCGCTGCGTGCGCGTCTGTGTAGAGCGCGGCAGCATAGAGTATTCCGCAGTCACCCAGCCGCGCCCGCTGTTGCGCAGGAAGAACGGCAGACGCTCTTCGACCGATGCGGTGCAGACCACGCGCGTCGCGCCCATCTCTATCAACACAGAGCCTTCCGCATAAGGCAGGTAGCTCGGTGTGAGTTTCACAGCACGCAACTCGTCAACAGCACGGCCATCAGTACGCGCGTAGCTCATCATGCCCCCAGACTTCAACGGCCTCCAAACGGGAAGGAGCGCTTCCCAGGAATCTTTCAGCAACGCGGCTGAAACGCTCTGCCGCATCGGTCACATAAAAATGGTCAAGGTCATCGCACAAACGACGCTCGCGCGCTATCTCTAGAACAGGCTCGTGCGCTCTACTTTTCGTTTGCAGAAGAAGCTCGCAGTCTCGCGCAGTAGCCTCGCCCGAATCAATCAATCGCACATTTGGGCCAACGACCTCTTGAATCACGCCGCGCAAGATAGGATAGTGCGTGCAGCCCAGCACAAGAGTATCAATGCTGGAATCTTTCATCTCGCTCAAATATTCCGAAGCCACTTCGCGCGCCACTTCCGTTTCAGCCCAGCCCTCTTCAGCGAGCGCTACGAAGAGCGGGCAGGCGCGTTCGATGATGGTGACTTCATTGACTAGGTCGCTGATTGCTTCGCGGTAAGCGCCGCTCTGCACTGTCGCTTCCGTTGCTATGACGCCGATTCTCTTCTCGCTCGAAACTTCAACGGCGGTTCGCGCGCCCGGCTCTATCACGCCTATGACTTCAAGATTCACCGCGCGGCGTATGGCTGGCAGCGCCAGAGCTAAAAATCTAGCGTTCTCAATTGCGTATCGCTCAACAGTCGCCAGCGATTTCGTCCCGTAAGGCACGCGCGCAGTGTCTCCCAGATAGACGAATCGTTCGTCTGGCAATCTTTCGTGCAGCGCACGATAGACTGTCAATCCACCGACGCCGCTGTCAAAGATTCCGATGGGAAGATTGCTATTCAAGAAAATATTCTTTCAAAACAGGAAGGATTTATAGAAAGCTTAAACGAAAATCTCCGCGACGCTGCATCGAAAGCCCGGCACTATGTCTTCGCCGTCGAGTTCATCATTCTCGAAGATAATTCTCGCCTCGCTGTGCGAGCGATTGATAGTCACACTCTTCCGTTTGGGATTGACCGTCCAGACCATGCGCACGCCAACCGAGAGCCACTTCGCCACTTTCTCATCAACTTCATAAGCCGTATCGCTCGGCGACAGAACTTCTACGGCCAGGTCTGGCGCACCGGGCCAGTATTTCTTCGGGATGCCGCTTGAGGGAATATGCTCGCGCGCTATGAATGCTATATCCGGCGCGAGCACAGTGTCCGGGTTCTCTTCGACTATGAAACCCGTCTCCGCGCCAAAAGTGATGCCGAGTTGATTTGCCTTCACATACTGCGCAAGCGGCGCAGCCAGATTCATAATAATTACTCCGTGTTCGCTTCCCGCAGGAGACATGGCCTTTAATTCTCCTTTCACTAGCTCATAGCGAAATCTACCTCTCGGCAATCGCAGAAGCTCGTCGGCTGTCATCAATCTAGTAGTCGTGCTCATCTCAAACGCTCCTTAATGCTCGGAGAACAGAAAAAGCGGCCATGTTCGGATGAATAGTATCATATTCACCGAACAGGCCGCCCGCGTTATGAAGATATGAATGATGATGGTGGAGGCGCCGGGAATCGAACCCGGATCCAAAAGTCAACCCCGAGGGAATCTACATGCTTAGCCGCTTCTCTTTCTGAAAGATTTCGCCCGCAACAGAGTAAGTGAAACGACTAAGACCTCTGTTGAAGACTAGCCCGACTTTAATCTCGCCTGCGCTCACGGACCGAAAGCGCAGGCCAGCTCAACTAAGGTGACATCTCACTCCGCTCGCTTGAGCAACTTACGGCGAGACGCTCGGTGCCTGAATTAGGCAGCGAGAGCCAATTGATTAGTATTGGCAATTGTGTTTCCCCATGCTTTTTTACGAGCTGCAAGTGGTAAGCCCGGCATGCATCCTATCGAGCGTTCAGACTTCTGTCGAAGCCTGTCGCCCCCTTCTTTGATTATAGTCGGCGCGATGATTGAAGGTCAAAGAGCTTTGCCAACTATAATTTTTAGACGCTTTAGAATCCCATCAAGTTGCTTTTAATTAGCAACTTAAGCAAGCTCCGCCAGAGCTATTGGTTGAAGCCCAACTATTCTCTGACAGCCAGGTTCACGCCCGTTCGCAGCGCAGGCTCAGCGCCCATCTCAACGACCACCGTGCTGCTCTTTCTTCCCGTAAAGAGTTGAGCGTTGACCTCCAGCCTTCCGCAGGGAAGTTTTCGGAGTAGAAACGCGCCCTGACTGTTTGTAAGCGCCTCGCGCCCTCCCGCTGTGACGTGCGCGCCCGGCACAAGCTCGTCGCGCTGCGGGTTGTACTGCCCGTCGCCATCTCTGTCTATGAAGACGATGCCTGAGATTGCGCGCTGGGCTTCGAGAGGGATGTCCAGAAAGAAGCCTTGCAGCGGTTGAATCTCTATGGGCCAAGCGGTCTGTGCCGGTAATTCAAAGTCAGGCGGCAACGAAGCCTGATCAATTTCTAAAGTGTATTTGCCCGGCGGGAGATTGCGAAATTCATAAAAACCTCTGGCGTCAACCGTCTGTGTAAAGATAGGACTGTTAATTGTGGCCGAAAGTGTGCGCAACGTGACGCGAATGCCGCTAACGCCGGGCGCTTCGCCAGCCGTCTGCTCTCCACTGAGATAGAGGTCGTTGAAGATTCTTCCCGTCAGGAAACCTGAGTTCATTAATCCAAAGCTTATGTTAACGGTCTGATGATGAGAGGCGTACACGTGCTGCGTAGTCATGCTGCTTGCGCGCCACGTTCTGCCCAAGTTTTCCGAAACCAGACTCACGTCGAATTCGCCGGGCGTGAGTGAAACGAAGCTAAAATTGCCTCGCGCGTCCGTCGTAGCGATGTGCCCTCTGTCCAGTTGAACTTTCATTCCGGCGATGCCCGGTTCACCCGTGTCGTCGCGCCCGTTGCCGTTCGTATCTATGAAGACGCGCCCCTCTATGCGTGCGCGATCCAGCCCGAATAATCTTGAGAACTGGAAGCCTCCGCCGCTTTCGGCTCCGAAGCGATGCGTGAAGGAGAATGTCAAAACGGTCTGGCTGCTCCCGCCTGCTAGAGCAAAGGAGCGTGCGCCGCTCACTTGAATCGAATTGGCCGAATCCAGTCGTACGCTTGCGCTGAATGTAGTCAGCAGATTGCGTTCATGACGCGCGATGATTTCGCCTACGTTGTATTGAATCTCGCCGCTCAGGTTAATGGCGCGCGACACGGACGTTTGCAGACGAATGCCAGCGTCCGTGTTGCGTGTGAGCGGCAGCGCAACGCCTGAAAGCAGTTGCGCGAGCGTGTCGCGGTTCGTCAGGAGAAAGCGCGCGGGGTCTGCCAGAAATGATGCGCGCAAGGGGTCTGGCAGAAGCGTGGGGTTGCGCAGCAAGAGACCTACGAGCGAGGGCGTGTTGCTACGGTAATCAAAGAAGAAGGAGGCGGACAAAGGGCGTCGTGAATAGTGCAGTTGCTCGCGCAGGTTCGCGCCGTGATTGACCTGCTCGCCCGATTGCTCCTCACGGCTTGATATGAAGCCAGCTTCAAACTCGTTCGCAAGATGAGCGCCGAGGCGTTGCGCATACCTGATGACACCGGTTCGCGTTCGCTGGTTCAGTAGAAAAGGAAGCGCGACGGGTGTCTCCAAATGCTGCTCAGTGAAACTGAAGCCCAGATGAGCGTTGCGCGAGAGGTTATAGTTGGCGCTCGCTATCAGCGTAGAGCTATTGAGTTCAATTCGGCGCGAGATTGAAAGCGGAACCGTTTTGAAGCGATTATAGCTGACCGATGCGTTGAATCGCGCGTTCGGTCTCCACTGTAAATTGAAAGCAGATGCGACGCGCCCGCCGGATTGCGCGCCTATGCTGATGAAGGGCGAGCGACGATCAAGCCGCGAGGTCTCACCATAAAACGTGAACGCTCCTCGTCGCAGATCGAGTCTAGCGCGCCATGAAAGCGCGCCGTTTGAATAGGCTGCTTCTGCCTCCGCTTTTGTCTTCTCGTTCGGAGCAAAGTATCGCGCATCAATTTGCATGACTGCTCCGCTCTCATGAACAACCGATGTGCGATGCTGTGAGATAAAGAATGCTCCGGCGCGAACACGCCACGTCTGCCCTTCGGCCAAGGGCAGCGCCGCGCCAGCCATGCGGCCTTCGCCCCTGTCGAAAAGCGTGAGCGATCGGCGCGCAGTTCCCGCGAAAAGTTCAAGCCCGCGCCAGCGCGATGCTCGCGTAGAGTTCAAATGAAGCCCACGCAATGTGTAGCCCGCGAAGCTGAGGCGCGAGATGTCCAGTTCGCTGTCTAGCAGATCGAGTGTGCCGGAATGTGAATCAATCCCCAGCGTCACGCGATTAGCCCCAAAACTTGTGCCGAACCCAACGGCGCTCGCCCTATCGCCGCGACCGAAGAAGTTGAAAAGATCGCCGCTCGCGCGCAAACGTTTCTCGCCAGCCATTCTTTGACTGAACTCGAAGCTGTGGCGCAAGAGCGAAGGCGCATCGCCGAAGCCCGGCGAGTAGTAGATAGAGTAAGAACCGGAATAGGTATCGGAGCTTTCCAGCCTACGATTGATTTCGCTCTGGCGGCGCGCGATGGGCGCAGGTCGCACTTCTATGGCGTAGACGATGCGGCTGTGCTGGCCTGAGATAATCAGTACGGTCTCTCCGGTCGAGCGACCCGTGATGAGAACGCTTCGCCCCGCTAACACTTCAGCCGACGCCACGTTCGGATCAATTACCGTTGCCGAGATGATTGCTTCATTGAAGGAGACTTCGCGCGTGGCGTGAGAGTAGAGCCGTATGCGCTCGGCTTCCCTGCGCTGTGGAGATTCTTGCGCGCGACTTTCGCGCAGAAGCATTAGAGCATGTAAGCCCGTAATGTCGCGCGATGCTTCGTAGATGATGCGAGCAGCAGACGAAACCGTTCGCAGAAACGGAAAAGGCGCAAGCAACGAAAGCGCGAGCACCAGCACGCACATGCTCCTTACGCAACGCCAGATCGTTCGGCTCTTGTTGAGATTCTTTCTCATAATCGTAGAGAGTCTGGAGTCTAGAGTCTGGAGTCCGAGGTCAAAAACAGTTCTTTGCTTTTGCCTTTGACTCCAGACTCCAGACTGTTTTAATGAACATCGAATGGCATTTCGTAGACGAGCGTGGCTGGCTCCATGCCTGCACGGTCGTAGCTGAGTGTGACGACCGCCGTGTAATGTCCCGGTGGCAATGTCCCGGCCCACGTACCGCGAAACAGGTCGCGTTGTCCGGGCATGTATCTCTTCTCATCTATCCGCCCGCGCCCCATTAATCGCCCGGCCTCGTCGAACAGCGCAAAGAGGCCGCGCACACGCGCGTGCGCAGTCCCGCGATTACGCACGTCAAGTTGCATCTCAAGCGGCGACGAATCTGTTGGAGGCGCTACGCGTCCGCCCATAATCTCTACGTTGTACTCGGTCGCGTCTTCCGTCGTCAGCAGTATGAGTCCCTGAAATCGCACTCTGATGGTGGCGCGCGTGGTGCCCGGCAGTTGCGCCGCAAGCGCCGGACTGTCAACTGCGTCCGTCTCAAACAGAGGCGCTGTGTAATACCCACCGGCTGCCGTCAAAGGGACAGTGATAATCGCTTTGATGGTCGCCGAAGCGTGAGGCTCGACCACTATTTCCGAAGGCGTGAACTGCACCCAGAGCGATGCAGAGCGTGGGAGCGTTCCGGGTCTGCCCATCAATCGCTCGTTATGCTCGCCATACCAGTAGTCGCTCACAGAACAATGGACGCGAAGCCGCGCGTTCGAGCCATTCGATAGCGTGAAGGCTTGCGTGTAGGTCGAGCCTCGCTTAACTTTCGCATCAATCATGGCGGGCGTAAGCCCAAGCGATTGTGCGTTGACGAAAGCCAGGCTTCCCTCAATCAGGCTGAAGCAAACAAAAACGAAAAGTATAAATAGGATTCGTCTCATCATCATCTGACCTCGTATAGAAAATTGAATCGCTCGCTCTGCTCGCTCCGTTTGTGCTGCTCCTTGTTAGCTCAAACTAAACAGATGCGGCACGCTCCGGGACGGCAGGGCGAGCGATCTACCCCCTTGATCGAAATCGAGTCCGTTTACGGAACGGAGATCGTGTAGACGAGATTGATGCTGCGCGAGCCGGCATTTGCTGCGGCGCTGCTGTTGTCGTTGTAAGCGACGATACCTACGTAGCGAGTGATAGGCGTGCCGTTCGCTGCTGAACTGGTGAACGCGGTAGCGCTGCCGCCCGTCAATTGAACTGTAGAGATTGAGATGGAAGCAGAACTGCCCTCGCGTACTGCGTCCTGAGCAGCCGCACTGTCCGACGAGTCCTGTTCGACAACGATGCTGGCTTCAGTGCCCGTAAAGCCGGAGAAGTTGGGCGTCAGACTTATCGGTGTTGTGTAAAGATAGCCGCCTCTGACCGCTGCCTTGGTGACGTTGGCCGAAGGGGAGCCTACGCCCAGACCGTTTACGTCTCCGAAGTCTAGCGTGTAGCTGCCACTGCTGCCGCCGACGTTGACGCCGCCAGTGGCCGTTGATATGTCTAGCTGCATGGCCGTTTGAATGTTGGCAGAGACGGCCAGATCAGAGGTCGCCGAGCTGCAATTCGAGCATGGGCCAGCTTGAGCAGCCGCGATGCCTGCGAAAGCAAAGAGCGCAGCCAGTAGAAGCAATATGCGAATAGGTGAACCAGAAGTCATTTCCGTTTATCTCCTCAGTGATGAAGCGTAGTGTGGCTTAAGATCGAGCGGGTGAAGTTAAGGGGCTGATAGAAGTAATAATTTCCATCCCCGACAAAGCCTACGAGTTTCGCGCTGCCGAACGGCGGTCAGTTCCGCGCGCCTGCAATTCACGAAGTGTTTGACCGCCGACATGCGGCCTTGGTCGAGATGAGGAGTTGGCAAGGAGCGTGCCGCTTCATATTTTTCGTGTTCACCGAAAGCGCTAGGCCGATTTTAGCTTGCCCCGCACGGTTAATCGTCGGTAAGCCAGTCATGATGCTGTTGAGCATGTAGCTCGACAAGATGAGGCGTAACGGACAATTTTCGATGAAGGCATGCGGCATATTGACGCGGAAAAAAAGGCGGGAAGAAAGGCAAAAGTAAAAAGGTAAAAGGCAAAAGTTAGGCGGAAGCCACTTTCACAGATTTAGAGAGGAAGTAATAGAATTGATTTCATCCTTATCCCTTTTGCCTTTTTACTTTTACCTTTTGACTTTCATTCTGCCTTTTACCTTTTTACTTTTGACTTTCCTTTTTCCCGCTTCATTCGTGCGCCGAAGTTGCGCTATAATTTCCAATCAAGCGACCGAGACTCCCCATAGCTCGCACCGTACTCGCTTTCGTGTGCGATGCTCGCCTCGGAAAATTGAAGTTGATAAGTCCTGCGTCCCATGTGTAGAGGAAAATCCTGAGATGGCAACGAAGAATCCTAGACCCAGCGCAATCGTCAAGCGCTTGAACGAGCCGCCGGCAGTGCGCCGCCGTTGGCTGCGCCGCTTCTGGCTTCCGGCAGTCCTGCTGCTGGCAATCACAGCCGGAGGACTGACCGGCATCATCTGCGCATACGAGATCAACTACTCGCGCGCCGCAAGCGAAGTGGCTGCGCTTGCGACTTATCGTCCGAGCGTGGTGACGCGCATCTACGCCGACGACGGCCAGACAGTCATAGGCGAGTTCGCGCTTGAGAAAAGAATTCCCCTGAAATACGGAGAGATTCCGCCCGTCCTGAAGAACGCTATCTTAGGCATAGAGGACGCGCGCTTCTACGATCACGTAGGCATTGACCCCATCAGAATCGTCGGCGCGGTCATAACGAACTTGACGAAAGGAAGACACGAAGGTGGATCAACCTTGACGCAGCAGCTTGCGAAAAATCTCTTTCTTTCAAGAGAGCAGACGATTAAGCGCAAGATAACGGAATGGTTGTGGGCGCTCCAGATTGAACGTTACTACACCAAAAATCAGATCATGGAGCTTTACGTCAATCACGTATTCCTTGGCGCGAATTCTTATGGCTTTGAAGCTGCATCGGAGACCTACTTTGGCAAGAAGGCTAGCGACCTCAATCTGGAAGAGGCAGCACTGCTCGCAGGCATTCCGAAAGCGCCGAGCGAGTATTCGCCTACGAGCCACCCGGATTCGGCGCGCGAGCGGCGCAACCTTGTGCTAGACCAGATGGCTAAGAACGGTTTCATCTCGCAATCGGATGCGGACGCTGCGAAAGCGAAACCGATTAAGCTCGCGGACACTGCTTTCTATCCAATGCAGACTCGTTCGTCGCCATTCGATTATCCGGTTGAAGAGATAAGACAGTATCTTGAAGACCGTTACACGACGCGCGTTGCGCAAGGCGGACTCACGGTCTATTCGACTATCAACGTTGACGCGCAGAAGCGCGCAGTCGAAGTCGTGCGCGAAGGATTGCGTCGCTACGACCGCTCGCACGCGGGCTGGCATCCGAACTATCAGAACATAGGAACGCAGAACGCCAACGGCACTTACACAGTCACGCAGCAGCAGCTTGATGCTTACAAGCACCCGCACTGGTACGGCAACGATTATCACGTGGGCGACTTCATCATGGGATTGGTCATGAAAGTTGACCAGGCGCGCAACGAGGCAACTGTGCGCTTTGGCAATTTCACGGCGACTGTGACTGCGAAAGAGATGGGCTGGTCGAATCGTCAGCCGAAGAGCGAGTTTCATGCTGGCGACCTTCCCGAGTTTGAGATTAAAGAAGTAGACGAGGCGAACCATCATCTGAAAGTTCAGCTATCGCAGGTGCCGGGCGTGCAGGGCGCTATGATGACCTTGAACGCGCACACGGGCGAGATAATCACACAGGTCGGCGGCTACGATTTCTACACGAACAAGTTCGACAACGCGACGCAAGCCTACCGTCAGACCGGCTCGGCCTTTAAGCCTTACATCTATACGGCTGCGGTCGAGTGGGGGATGACGCCGGATTCAATCGTCAGTGGCGCGCCCATTCAGATTGGCGACTGGCAGCCGCACAATTATGACGGCTCTACGTCGAACGGCGACCTGCCGCTCAAAATTGCGCTAGCCAAGTCTATGAACATTCCTGCGGTTCACCTGCTTCAGATGATAGGGATTCAAACGGGCGCGCAGATGGTTCGTCGCTTTGGCATCACAGTGCCTATGGCTCCGTACTTGCCATCTGCGCTCGGAGCGACCGAAGTTCCTCTTGATGAAATGGTCTCCGCTTATTCGACCTTCCCGAACAAAGGCATAAGGGTCGAGCCGCACCTGATTCGTCGCGTGCTGGATCGTGACGGCAATGTTCTGGAAGAGTGGGAGAGGACGACTTACAAAGTTGTGAACGAGTACGTAGCGCTAACTATGGTTGACATGATGCGCGGCGTGACGCGCCCGGGTGGCACTGCGGGGGAAGCAGCAACTCTTGGCGTACCGCTCGCAGGAAAGACGGGCACTGTCAACGATCACACGGACGTTTGGTTCATAGGCTACACGCCGACTTACGTGACTGGCGTGTGGATGGGCTATCCCGGAAGAAAGAAGCCTTTAGGGAACGACATGACTGGAGGACACGGCGCGCTGCCATTCTTCATAGCTTTCATGCGCGACTTTTTGAAGGGCAAGCCGAAGGAAGATTTTCCGAAACCCGTAGCCATGCCCGAAGACATGCGCGAGTTGATGCGTCAGCGACAGCGCGAGCAGTCTGACGAGCGAGCGGACTTAATGGCTCGTAGCGCCAAACTCAGCCAGTCGAACGACAACGCCACCATCACGCCCATCATCGATCCTAAACAGACGCAGGATACTTTGCCGCCTTCAGAGCCTCACGGCGCAACCGTTACGCCCGCGACGCCGTCCACTACTACAAGCGCGCCGCATCGTACAGAGCCTTCGACAACACAGCCTCGCACGGAAACCGCGCCGCCCTCCACCATCACGCGCCCGCGCGAAGTGGAACCGCAACCACCGAAGCGAAGAGAGGGCAAGAAGGGACACGATACGGAACCGTAATTAAAGTCAAAAGTAAAAAGGTAAAAGGTAAAAGTCAGGCTGAAACCGCTTTTAATTAAAAGATTGGCTTCCCCTCACTTTTGCCTTTTTACTTTTACCTTTTGCCTTCCTCTTTGCCTTTTACCTTTTTACTTTTAACTTCTTAGAACAGCTTGCCAATATAGAAATCAAGCATCTTCCTCCACCAGGGCCAGTCGTGGTCAACGTCGTGGCCCCACATGTCCAGCGTGTGCGGGATGCCTTTGGCATTGAGTACGTCTGAGAGTTGGCGGCTGCGCTCCGGCGCTTCCCAGCGTCCTTGACCCGTGAGTATGTAAATGCAATCGGCATGTCTGAGCCTAGGCAGGAAATAATCATCGTCGAGGTTCGGCAGGTAGCTCATGGGGTTATTGAAATAAACGTTGTCGTCCGAGTAGCCGTCGAAATACTGGCGCACGTCGTAGCTTCCGCTCATTGGAATCGTTCCCCGAAAAACGTCTGGGTGACGAAAGTAAGCGTTTGCGGCTAGATACGCGCCCAGACTCGCGCCCGTCGTGACGGGGCCGCGCTGCTCCCCTGTGTCTTGACGAATCAAGGGCAGCACCTCGTCCGTGACATAACGGTCGTAGCGCGAAAGTATCTCTGCTTTCCACTGCGGAGAGGCCTGCTCATTAAGGAGCGCGTATCGGTTCACGCTGTTGATTGAATAGATGCGCACGCGCCCTTGCTCTATGTAGTGAGCGACCGCATCAATCAGGTGAAACCTTTCGTATTCGAGAAAATCTGCGGCTGCCGTTGGGAAGAACAACATAGGATAGCCCGCGTGACCGTAAGCCACTATGGGCATCTCCATTCCAAGGTTATGGCTGTACCAGCCCGTGATCCTGCGCTGCATGCGTACACTCTCCTGACCGATGCCTCGCCCCGAATGAGGCCTGGATGCTAGAACGTCTAAGACTTGCTTGCTAACTCCGAAGTGGTCACAGATAATCTCTCACTTCTCGCCTCACGTGCAAGCGCTGAAAGGCGGATCAGTTCAACCAAACAGATTCGCTCGCCTTACAGTAATCTCATAGTTTGAAAATAGAGGCCAACATTCATCAGCATCATATTTTCAAACTATGAGATTACGCGCATTCCTCTGCGTTTGACACTTAACCATCCATTTGCTATAAAAAATTTGCGCCCTACGCTGTAGTTCTTTTGGAAAAGAACTACAAGCTAGGGCGCATCTTCCGCAGTAGCTCAATGGCAGAGCATTCGGCTGTAAGTTAATTGCAGCTTCCACAGGTGACTGTGGTTGAAAAACCGGGTGAACTCAGAAAACCCTAAACCGGCAGCAAGCTGGCAAGGCAATCCTGAGCGAAGCCTGCTGAAAGGCGAGTGCTACGGCACAAACGGTAAGCAGGAACGTGCAGAGACTCAGGGGTTGAGGAAGCCAACCAATAAAACCCCCGCGAGCGCCCGGCAACTCTCTTTCGGGAGAGTTGATGAGATAGTCCGCCCCTGTGTGAAAACACAGGAACATGCGTAACCGAAGGGTTGTAGGTTCGAGTCCTACCTGCGGAGTTTAATTTTTTATGACTAAGGCCGCTTATATTGGCGGCCTTAATCTTTACTTCCGCACTTCCCCGCCGAACGCCTATAATTGATGTATCTGATGAGACATGCCAGAATCTCGAAGGCGAAACGGAGAGTAAAGCAATGTCGGTAAGATTGAAAGCGATTTACAGAGGTGGCGCGTTTGTGCCCGTTACGAACGGCGAGAAGTTGAACGTGCCTGAAAATACGGAAGTCGAAATAACCGTGCATGACCCTTACGTGATACCACCACGCGTGACGAATGAGGCTGAGCGTGCACGTATCATGCAGGAGCTTGTCGAAAGTTGGAATCAGCATCCGTTGCGGGAGGATGCGCCCCGCTTGACGCGAGACGAACTGCATGAACGCCGTTGATACTAATGTCTTGATTTACACACGCGACCCGCGCGATGCAGTCAAGCAACAAAAGGCGCAGCATTTGACAACAAACTTGGCCTTTGGTGCGCTGCTTTGGCAGGTCGCGTGCGAGTTCATTGCCGCCTCGCGCAAACTCGCACCATTCGGCTTCACTCAAGCGCAGGCGTGGCGCGAGATTGAGCGTTTGAGCTTGGTCTGGACATTCGTCTTACCATCTGAAAATGTCCTGACCCGTGCCGAACAACTGGCGGCCACGCAAAATCTTTCGTTCTGGGATGCGATGATTGTCGCGGCCTGCATGGAAGGCGGCATCACGCGCCTTTACACTGAAGATTTTGATAATTCACTCTCACAGGCGACGGGTGTGGAGATTGTCAATCCGTTTTGACTTGTATCTCTATCTTTGTAGGTTCGAGTCCTACCTGCGGAGTTAAATTATGAACGGGAATGCTGCGAATTCCCCAGCATTCCCGTTTTTATTGGGCTTTTTTGCCTTCCTTCCGGCCGATGGCAGAAAGCGGGTATCATCTGCATGTGCCGCGGGCCTCAATCACCATTCACTTTCCGAACACGCGCGTCTGAACCGGCAGCGCCATCGCCCGATTCTCCTCGCGGTACACTGCCGATTTAGAATTGTGCGCGTCAGCCTTACAGCGTATATCATCCTGAGAGAAATTCGACCGTCTCCATCCGCAACCTAATAAACCTGCCGTCCCTATACTCTGAGTATTGCCTCACCTCTTGCCCGAAGATCCCTATGTTCGACTGTCGCTCGGTAGATACTCTCGATCGAGATGCCCCCGTAGCTGATGTCGCCCCGCGGGACTATCTACTGTTACATAGACGTAGCGGCGACGGCCGGGAAAGTGGCGATGACCGCCAACGTGATCACCGAAAGTAGTTTTCTCATTTTCTCTTCTTTTCAAGTTTTTATCGTTTCTGCGGAGATCGTTGCCTTCACCTAGGAGTTCAAGGGGAGGAAACATCCGCGAAATTAAGTTACGCTCTGGAAGCGATTTGAAGAAGCAGCAAAAGCAAAGCCCAGAAAAACCCATGTCCTCGGCTTACTTACTGCCGTTGCTTCTCGCCTGATGCGCGAGTCGGTAAAGATTGGGGGCTAGCACAGACCTCATAATTGCAGAAATCTATTGCCGAATTAGCCACAATTGGGCCATAATTAAGCCTTGATTAAGGCTTAATTATGGCGAAAACTTTGAATACAAGCGGAAGCAATACGATTAGAGTCACACTCTCGCATCAGTCTATTCGCTTGCTGGACTCACTCGCCGAGAAAGGTATCTACGGACGCAATAGGGCAGAAGTCGCCGGGCGTTTTATCGATGAGGCGCTACAGAAATTTGTCGAAACGCCGCATCTTCAGCTTCAAAAGCAACCTTCAGATAAGAAATGATGATGACGACTCACAACACTTTACGACTTTGCATAGATCCCGAAGCAACCGAGCGGTTTCGCGCAGCTGTCCACTCGCGCGATCCGGTTTCCGGGATGACGCATAATTTCTATCGATATCCGGCGCGCTTTTCTCCGCAGTTTGCGCGAGCAGCCATCGAGACTTTCACCCAGCATGGTGATGTTGTCCTCGATCCCTTCATGGGAGGGGCCACTACTTTGGTGGAGGCTGGGCTTCTCGGCAGAATTGGAATTGGGCTCGATATCAATGAACTTGCCTGTTTTCTTGCGCGTGTGAAGACCACACCACTAACAGGCGCGGACATAAAGGCGATTAGATTGTGGCTGCGAAAGGCGATCCCCAATTTGAACATGCGTCGAATGGCTAAGCGTCCATACGACTGGATAGCGGCTGGCTATCAACGCAACATCAGCACGCGCCAAACCTGGCCAATTCGGAAGACACTTGAGCTAGCACTTGATCGGGTATCCTTGCTCAACTCCGCTTCACAACAAAATTTTGTTCGCGCGGTTCTTCTGAGAACGGGACAGTGGGCTTTGGATTGCCGTTCCGATGTACCAAGCGCAGCCGGATTCAGAAACAAGCTGGAACAGTTCTTAGACGAAATGATAGAAGGTGTCAGGGCATACCGGCAAGCCGCGGCGCTAAGTGATAGCGACTTGCCTAATAACCGTAACAGTACTCGCACGCTGATCTTACACCGTTCTGCTGAAGGGATTGACGATGAGCCTGCGATTACACAGTATGGGCCGCCAAAGCTCGTTCTCACATCTCCACCGTATCCAGGTGTTCACGTTCTATATCATCGCTGGCAAATCTTCGGTAGAAGAGAGACACCGGCACCATTTTGGATTACTAGTACGTTTGATGGAAATGGTTTAAGCCACTACACATTCGGCGACCGCAAGAACCCCAATCTCCGAACCTACTTCGACATCGCCCAGTTGACGTTTAGATCGATCGCTCGGATTGCTCAACGTGATACGCTAATTGTTCAAATGGTCGCGTTCTCAGATGCTTCGTGGCAATTGCCGAAATACTTGGAGACTATGCGAGCAGCGGGATTGGAGGAGTTGAAGATGTCGAACGCGTCAGACAGTAGAGACGGGCGGCTCTGGCGAATTGTTCCCAACCGTAAGTGGTATGCTGATCAACGGGGCTCAATCGGCGCTGCTGAGGAAGTTGTGCTTTTTCACCGGCCAAGCACGTAGCTCATTGTGAGACTTCCATCAGTTTAAGGAGCGTTCGCGCGACTCGCTGAATCTCATCGCGCATTTGCTCGTCGCTAGGTGGCTCGATTGATGGGGCGGTCTGGGTTTCACTCTCTTTCTTCTTCTGATTCTGATACATCTGGTAAAGATGAAACGCGACGTGGGCAGTGTACTTGTTGATGCGCTGCTGAATCGTTGTCTCGGCATTTTTCCGAGCGATGAGCGAATCGCGGTAGCTATTCAGTAGCTCCATATCCTGATTAATGAAGATCGTTAGTGATGTCTTTTGCGTAGGCTCGTCAAATGAGCCCGAATCGTTGCCTGTCCACATCTGCCCCCAACATGTTTCGTCCTGCCAGTCCTCTTTCTTCACGTACCGAAGATCATATGGCGGTCGCCGCTGCGCGCCACTGGCGGTCTTGCTTGAGATCTTCCGCGCCGACGGTGCCTCTACGACGTCAGCGAGAAACGCCGTGGAAAGCGTCTTACCGGGGCCAATTGCCTCTACATCAAATCTGAGTTGCTCTCCGGCTTTTAGGCCTGTAGCGGCTTGAATTAATAACTCGAACCGACCCTCTACCGGACGGGTTAGAAAAATTGGCGGTTCCACGGACGGTGATTCACACGCTGCTCGGAACGTCCATGCCGGAGGATTACCAGCAACCAACTCGTCCTTTCCGTTCCACCTCAGCTTCACGTGCACGTCAGGCCCGTCAATGACGAGCTTTATAGGTTGGCGACTCGTTACTTTGATAAACGTCGGATCATCCTCAAGAGGGGTGGGAGGATTCGGTGATGCGGGCTTAGAACGATTTACGATGACGCGACGTTCAAGCATCCGCGGCTCGGGAGAACCCTTGAATGTTGCCGTACTACGTAGCAGCGTTTCAATCGGGTATTCGTCCTCCTCGAAGCCTTCCGGCTCAACGAATTTCAGCGCCACTTCTTCGCCTATAAGCTGCGTCGTCCGCGTTACCTGAAGCTCTTTGACGGGTGGATCAAATGTCACACTCATGCTCTCCATTGATTTCCACGCGCTCTCCGGCTTTGGATGAATTAGAAATCGCCGCCAGTCGTTTGGCTTCAGTCGAATCGTAGTTAGGTCCGGTCTCATCGCGAGTACTGGCCCCGAGGCGTTGACGCCAACGGTCGGTTCGTCCTCAATAACGACTTCTTGCGTCTGCTCACGAACTCCTTCTGTTCCTCCTTGCGTGGTGTCACCCGTTTGACTCGCGCCAGAAGCGATGTGGGAAGCTGCTTCGTGGTGCGCCTCAATGAGTTGATCTAATGCTGCCTTTACCGCCTCGTCGCCAGCCTCAAGGCTTGATATGTCGTCCTCAGCTTCCTCTTCAAGTCGGCGCAGATCAGGATCGCCCTTCAGCGTCGCAAGCACTCGTGACTCCAGATCAAAATAAACATTGCCTTCAAAAAACTGGTGGCGAGAACCTTGCATCAATTGCGCGTGAGCCTCAAGCTTAAGTCCATCACAATCAACTACCACGATCATGCGATTGCGCAGGTACTTTAATTCTAAATCACGGACAATAAATTGGTTGTCCCATGCGTGCTGTCGCTGTCCGTTGATAAGGAAGACACAGCACTGACGACCGCGCTTTGGTTCTTCTAGAAAAGTTGAAGTGGGCCGTTTGTCCGTATCAGGTAGAAGCTCGTCGGGCGCTGCGTCGACCGGCGCTTCGTCTACCGAAGCTGGCGAAGCAGATGGAGCCATGCCCTTCTCTAGAACGACGACGCGAATGGCAATGGTTCCATGACCATTCAGCGCTGTACCCAAAGATTTATCGAGTTGCGTACTACTATTCATTGTCATTACGACTCTCGTACTCCGACAGGCTGCGGCGGGAACGCTTTATCGAGCACCGGGGCGGTTGTAGCTCGGCGACCGTCAATGCCGTGTATAGCTGGCGAGTAATGGCCGATCCGCCACGCCCGAAATCGTAACCGATGTGAACGAATCGCGTACCGTGCCGGATGTTGGCTGCATCGGCATCTGCTTCAGATGCGAATGGCACGCGCCCGTCGGGGGCAGCAGCCAAGTAGGCGAAATAATCGTCGCGGCGACCTCTTGGGAAGACGTGCTTAATGACTGTCCAGCCGACGCCATCGGCCTCGCCATTTAGCAAGTCCGCGGCTCTACGCGAAGTAACCCAGGAGTATTTGCTTACTGCATAAGCAGAGGAGCCTCCCTGCCCAAAAACGCCAATCAAGTAGAACTTATCCGCTTTCGTCGTTAAACCCAGAGAAAGAAGTGTTCGATGAATCGACACCGGCGCTTGTCCGATGCCATCGTCTTCAATCGCTACTGTAAACTCACGCGCCGTCTTATCGAAGATCAAACGAACCCGAAGTTGCTTTGCCAGTTCACGCGCTTTAGCCCGGACACCCTTAGAAACCTCCGAATCATCTAGTTTCGGCAACTGATCTAGAGGCGGCAAGTTAAAGTACCGTTCGACCGCTCCGCGGGGGGTCGGCGGTGCGAGCGCCGAGGCATCCGCCAGCAATTCTCGCTGTCGGGCCATTTCGATGATCGCTTCCATGCCGTTTATCGCACGTTCAGCAATCGGATTAACTGGTTGGTTGGCTTGCTTGATACGACCCGCATTGCCACGCTCGCGGCCCACCGGCATCCAATGAAACTTACCACGCTGCCAACCTAGATCTGGATTTTCTTCGTCGTAAATGTATTCATCTTCAGGAGTGATCGGCAATTGCGCCAGAAGCGCTTCAATATCGAAACTTGTCGTTGCCTTAATGGCGTGCGTCAAAAAGGTCGCTGTCGGTACGTAACTAGCGAGGTTCGTCGGCTCAATCATCAGAGCGTCTCCGCCTGCCTTTATTTTAGCCAATTGATCGGGATCTCGTTCTCAATTTGTTTGAATCCCGGATCTCCTGTAACGAGATGCGCCCTTCTCTGTTTTGCGAGGGCCGCTGCAAAGCAATCAGCGAATGACATCTTGTTTCTAGATTTGAAATATCCAGCGCCCTTCGCGAGACTCCAATCGGCATCGACGAACTTTATTCCGAGGTCCTCAAGCTGCTTGGTACTTGCGTCGGCATCACCAGCCGATGTCTGCCGCGCAACGATGTACCAAACTTCGCTCGCGTTCACTACCGTCATCAGGAGTGGAATCTGCTGTTCATGGGCGTCGGCAATAATATCAGCCACGTTCTCGGCTGCTGGTTCATCCTCGAGATAGGCAATGATCGCCCAGGAATCGAGCACGATCGCTTTCGGTCTTTTCGGCATTAGAGTTCTCGCTCGCGCTTCTTTTCGGCCATCAGTGCTTTCATCAGTCCTTTGCCTTGGAACTTTCCGCGCAAGCTATGAACGTACTCGCGGGTGATTGGCTTGAGAATAATCTCCTTCGCCTTTTCATCCAACTCGATTCGGATTCGCGTGCCTTCTTTTATTGAAAGCTTGCGCCGGATTGATGAGGGAATCACAATTTGTCCTTTCGATGTGGCTGTAGTTTCCATTGGACATCCTTTCTAACAGATAGCCGAATGTATATCATGCGAGCGTAGGTAAGTCAATTCATGGCGTGTATTACTTTGATAGCTTGGTGCAACTTGTAGAGTTTGCGTCTTACGCCGCGGGCTTAGGTTAGGGATGACAAAGTGTCGCGCTGCCAGGTCTAGCACGCTGGCAGCCTGTTCTACATCACAGTTCTCTTTTTTAGCTATGGGAGCTTTCATGAGGCCGCTACGCTCTGAACTATCCCCGCAAAATGTTAACGTAGTCGCGGGTAATTGGCTTGATGATCTTCGTCGCCTTTTCGTTCAGAGCGACTGGGATACAAATACTAATTTTGCCATGACCGTAAAGAGGTGGGCTTGAAAGGCTGCAACCAGTGGAGGAAATTTGGAGGGAATTTATTCTGCACATCAAAATCTGCAATTTTTCCGCCTATGTATTCCGCCTGACGGAAGCTTGCTGCCTCAATAGCATCTCTCAACACAAGACTGTGACTCTCGTCCTGGCTACCGCCTGTAATAGACCTCACTTGTAAGTGATATGATCCATTCTTGACTAATCGTTCCAGAAAGAGTATAAGCTTCCTTGAGGTCAAGACGAGTTCAGATGGCGCGCCACAAAGAGTTCGACCAAGACGAGGCACTACACAAGGCTATGGAGGTCTTCTGGTCGCGCGGCTACGAGGCGGCGTCCATCAACGATTTAGTCAGACATATGGGCATCAACCGCCAGAGCCTCTACGACACCTTCGGCGATAAGCACGCGCTTTACCTACAGGCGCTCGACCGCTACAGGGAAGTAGAGGGCCGGAAGATGTTCGAGTTGTTGGAGAGGCCAGGTTCTGTGAAGAAGGCTTTGCGTCAATTGTTCCAAGGTGTTGTAGAAGGATCGTTCTGTGACGGGCAGCGGCGCGGGTGCTTCATGGGCAACGCCATGTCGGAGTTGGCTGGCCGCTGTAAGGAGACCGAGGCCAGGACTTGCAGCAATATAGCCGCCGCCGAAGGTGCTTTATACCGCGCGCTGCTGCGCGGGAAGAAGGAGGGCGAGATCAAGGGAGGGCGCGACCTACGCGCCGTTGCGCGATTCCTCTATAGCAGCTTGCAGGGTCTTCAACTGATGGCGAAGGCGACCCGAGATCGCAAGACGCTGGAAGATGTCGTGAAGGTCACGCTCTCAGTGCTCGATTGAAAGCTTGGCTAAATTTTTTTGACACATTCTGGAACAATCGTTCCAGATAAAGGTAAAGTTCCCGGCCCGCACCGAGAGCTTCGGCAGATAAAACAGACGGAAAAGGAGAACTACAATGGGCAAGTTGGAAGGCAAAGTAGCGGTCATTACGGGTGGAAACTCAGGCATTGGTCTGGCAACAGCTAAAGAATTTAAGGAGCAGGGCGCGCGGGTCATCATCACGGGCCGTGACCGGCGCTCCCTAGACGCGGCGGCGCGTGAGATTGGTGGCGATGTATTAGCCGTGCGCTCGGACGCCTCTAGTCTGGCGGAGATAGACAACCTGTTCGCCACCGTGAAGGAAAAGTTCGGAAAAGTGGATGTGCTCTTCGTCAATGCAGGCATAGGCAAGTTCGCACCAGTCGAAGCTGTGACCGAAGAACTGTTCGACCGGATAATGGACATCAACTTCAAGGGCGCGTACTTCACTATCCAGAAGGCGCTGCCGCTTCTCAATGAGAACGCATCCATCATCCTCAACACGTCCATCAACGCCCACATAGGGATGCCGAACTCTAGCGTCTATGCGGCGAGCAAGGCGGCGCTCATCACGCTGGCGCGAACGCTTTCGGCTGAACTTGTAGGTCGTGGCATACGCGTTAACGCCGTCAGCCCCGGTCCCGTCACCACGCCTATCTTCGGGCGGCTAGGGCTACAGCCGGAGGAGCTTCAGGAGACTACGAAGCATATTCAGGAGCAAGTGCCAATGAAGCGGTTCGGGCGACCCGAAGAGATTGCGAAGACTGTTCTCTTCCTAGCCAGTTCCGACTCCTCATTCCTGTTGGGAACGGAGATCGTCGCAGACGGCGGAATGAGCCAACTCTGAACTGAAAAGGGAGAAGCGTGAACATGGTGACAGGCAAACAGATCAAGATCATCAAGCGTGCAGAGCGTCATACCACGCAAGCGGCTCTCGCGGATGAGAGCCGCGCTTCGCCCGATGGCTCTGTTGTTATTGCGCGGAGTGATGCGGTCACAATTGTCACTGGCTGGGTTCGCGAGTTGCGCCAGAAGAAAGTCGCAGAAGCGACTCGCGGATTCGAGAGCTTATTTCAAGAGGCAGTATGAGTGACGACATGACTAAAGAATTGAAGGGGAAAGAAAATGAAAATCGGAATCATCGGTTCTGGAAATATCGGAGCTACGTCAGCAAGGCTTTTCGTACGTGCCGGACATGAAGTCGCGCTCAGCAATTCGCGTGGCGGTGAGGGGCTGGAGGAGTTGATTGCGGAACTCAGGCCGAAGGCGCACGCAACGACTATCGAGGACGCGGCGCGCTTTGGCGAAGTGGTACTCGTTGCCATTCCCTTCGGCAAATTCAGAACGCTCCCCGCTGAAGGCTTTAAGGGCAAAGTCGTCGTGGACACAGGGAACTACTATCCGCAGCGCGACGGTAACTTTGCGGAACTCGACAATGACGAAACCACTTCGAGCGAGCTGCTCGCAACACACTTGAAGGGAGCGCGCCTAGTCAAAGGCTTCAACACCATCTGGTTCGAGCATCTGGCGACTCAAGGCGACACAAAACTGCCTCTTGAAGAAAGACGCGCGATCTTCATCGCAGGAGATGACAGCCAAGCGAAAGAGGTTGTTGCAAGGTTGATTGAAGAGATCGGATTCGCCGCCGTTGACACAGGCTTTCTGCATGAAGGAGGCCGCCTTCAACAGCCCGGGACTGCTGTTTACAACAAAGAGTTAGCTGCCAAAGAGGCGGCTGATCTATTATCGGCTGCCTGAATCCTTGAGGAGAATTTGAGATGAACAAAGCAGTACAAGTCACCTACTTCCTGCTCCGCGTCGTGTCAGGTTTTCTGTTCTGCCAGGCTGGAGGTCTGATCCTGTTCGGCTGGTTTGGCGGGATGCCGGGCCAGCCTAGCCCCCCGCCTTTGATGTCCCAGACAGGTATCGGCGGTGTGCTAGAGTTCTTCGGCGGCATCGCTATCATGCTCGGTCTCTTCACCCGGCCAGTCGCGTTCATATTGTCCGGCATGATGGCGGTCGCTTACTGGCAGTTTCATGCGCCGCAAGGCGCATGGCCTATTCAGAATCAGGGGATGCCAGCCGTGCTGTTCTGCTTCATCTTCCTGTACATGGCTGCGCAGGGCGCAGGCGACTGGAGCCTCGACGCGCTCGTCCGGCGCAAGCGTGTGGCCGCCACGAGCGCGGGATGAATGGTGCTTTAGACATGACAGAAGAGATAACGATGAACGGTAATGAGATCGCGAAGGCCGTGGTGTTTCTCGCCTCCGACGACAGCAGCTACGTCACGGGAACGGAACTGTTTGTTGATGGCGGCTTCGCACAAGTGTAGGACGTTATGACAAAAATGCTCGACCGCAGTGAAGCTATCACACGGGGAGACGCACCTCCGCCGCCAATTGCCCGACTGATCGGCTTTGATCTTATCTCGGTCAAACCCGGCGAAGCAGTTATCGAATTTCAGGCCACCGAAGCGCACGCCAATCCTATGGGTACGCTTCACGGCGGCGTGCTCTGCGACATCGCAGACGCCGCAATGGGTATCGCCTATTCGTCCAATCTTGATGAAGGCGAATCCTTCACAACGCTTGAACTCAAGATCAACTTCTTAAAGCCAATCTGGAAAGCTCGCCTTCTCGCTCGTGGCCGAGTGGTCAAAAAGGGTCGCACCGTTGGGTTGGTCGAGTGTGATATAACCGACGAGAAAGGGAGCTTGGTGGCGCGTGCGACGAGCACGTGCATGACTCTCAGAGGTGAGCAAGCTCAAGGAAGATGAACGCTCGCCGTCTACGAAGAATATCGGAATGCCGAGAGGAAACTTGAAGTTAATTCACACATCACTTCTTGAAATCGCCTCCTGCTCTAGCTGCAACAGTTTCGGGAGAATGTTCGTGCAGACAAAATGGAGGCTCGTCACGGAGGAAAGAGAGAGTCTGAGGCAATTGATGCGCGCTCCTACTCCTCTTCATAGGACTCAAAGCAGCTTCGCGCTCAGATGAATCTCCGTTCCCGCCAGTGCCTTCGATACTGGACAGTTCTGTTTGGCGTCCAACGCATACTTTTGAAATGTCGCGTCGTCAATACCCGGAATCTCTGCTTCGGTCTCAAGCTCAATCTCTGTAATGGAAAACGCTTCGCCGACTTTTTCCAGTTTCACTTTCGCGACGGTGTGTATGCGTGTCGGCGTCAGCCTAGCGCGCGAAAGTTGCGCCGTGAGCGCCATAGTGAAGCAGCCAGCGTGAGCCGCGCCGATTAACTCTTCTGGATTGGTAGCCGATTGTCCTTCCTCAAATCGAGATTTGAACGAGTAGGGAGCATCAAAGGCACGGCTTCCGACTTTCAGCCTTCCGCTACCTTCGGCCAGATTGCCCTTCCATTCCGCTTCAGCATTCCGTGTTGGCATAAATCTCCTTTCGATTTGCTGCGTTGCTTGATACTAAACCATGTCTCTTCTGGAGGCGAGCCGATTCACATGCAAAGCCATCACACCGCCGCTGATTGCTCGCCCTTAAAGAACGCAAGCAGATCATTGTTCACTTGATCTTTGAGCGTCGAGCACATGCTATGCGGCGCACCTGTATAAACTTTAATAAGTGATGAGTGATAAGTGATAAGAGGAAGAGTTTCAGGTTTCAGGTTTCAGGTTTCAAGTTTCAGGTTCTTTTCTTTTAACTTGAAACTTGAAACCCTGTCTTATTGCCCATCGTCCTTAATTCGTGTGCTTGATGATGGAAGCTTCGGCCATGTAGACGGTCAGCTCGCAGATGTCCGTGACGTAGTCGCCAATGCGCTCTATGTGTTTGGCGACGAACAGAAGGCGCGCGCCACGCGGCGTCTTATCCGGCTCGGCCATCATCAAATCAATCAGATCATGAAAGATGCGGTTGTACAGCACGTCAATCTCGTCGTCGCGCTCGATGACGGCGCGAGCAAGTTGCGCGTCGCCTTGCGTGAAGGCGTCGAGCGCGGTGCGCAACATAGAGGACGCGACATCGGCCATGCGCGGCAGGTCAACATAATTTTTAAGCCGCGGCTCGTCGTTAAGATCAATGGCTACGCGCGCTATGTTGCAGGCGTGGTCGGCTATGCGCTCAAGGATTGGCGTGATCTTGGCCACAGAGATGACGAAGCGCAGGTCGCGCGCTGCGGGCTGGCGAAGCGCTATCAGATCAACGCAGAGCCGGTCTATCTCTATCTCCATCTGGTCAATCTGGTTATCATCTCTGAGGACTTCGTGAGCCGTTGGAGTGTCGCGCTCTGTGAGCGCATACATGGCGCGCTGCAAAGCCGTCTCGGTCTCGCCGCCCAGCAAGAGCACGCGGTCGCGCAGAATCTCCAACTCATTATCAATTATTCTGTGGTGTTCCATAAAACGATTTTGGATTTTGGATTTCGGATTATTTCCGTTTCGTAAGCTGAGCGGTTCAATCCAAGATCCAATCTAGCGAACGCGCCAATCTAAAATCCAAGATCGGTCTCATCCGAATCTTCCAGTGATGTAATCCTCCGTCAATCGCTCGTCCGGGTTGGTGAACATCTTCTCCGTCAAGTTCACCTCTACGAGTTTGCCCAGCCAAAAGAAGGCCGTCTGATCCGATACTCGCGCGGCCTGCTGCATGTTGTGTGTCACGATGATAATCGTGTACTGCTTCTTCAACTCGAAAATCAGCTCTTCTATCTTCTGCGTGGCTATAGGATCAAGAGCCGATGCAGGCTCGTCCATCAACAATATCTCTGGACGCACGGCCAAAGCTCGCGCTATGCATAGGCGCTGCTGCTGCCCGCCGGAAAGTCCTAAAGCGGACGTTTTCAGACGCTCTTTCACTTCATCCCAGAGCGCTGCGTCAACTAAAGCCTCTTCGACTCGCTCCTGCAATTCAGTCTTATTCGACACCAGACGATTAATTCTCAGCCCGTATGCCACGTTGTCGAAGATGGATTTCGGGAACGGGTTAGATTTCTGAAAGACCATGCCGACCTTACGGCGCAAAGCTACAACGTCTGTGTCAGGCGCGTAGATGTCTAGCCCGTCAATCATGACTTGTCCTTCAGCGCGAGTGGCTGGAATCGCATCGTTCATCCTGTTCAAAGTGCGCAGGAAAGTTGATTTGCCGCAGCCCGACGGGCCTATGAAGGCCATCACTATTTTTTCCGACACGTCTAGCGAGATGTTGTGAAGCGCTTGAGTCTGTCCGTAATAGAAGTCTAGCCCACGCACCGCGACTTTCGTTTTGCGTTGGGACGCCTTGTCCCTTGCCTCTGCGCGCTCGACAGCTTGCGTCTCTGAAGACATAAATCTTGGCCCGGCTATCTCTGTTGACATAACCATTCCTAAAACTTCTTGCGTGTTAAAAAACGGACTGTGATATTAATGACTAGAATCAGCGTCATCAGAACAAGCGTGGCGGCCCAGGCCTGCGCGTGCCATTCGTCGTAAGGCGAGATGGCGTAGTTGTAAATCTGTACGGTCAAAGAAGCAATAGGTTGGCCCAGATGAATGTTGAAGAAGCGGCTCCCGAAGGCCGTGAACAGAAGCGGCGCGGTTTCGCCCGAAACGCGTGCTACCGCAAGCATCGCGCCCGTCGCAATGCCAGAGGCGGCGGCAGGCAACACCACGCCTAAAATCACTCTCCACTGTGGCGCGCCTAGCGCCAGCGCCCCCTCGCGCAAACTTGTAGGGACTAATCGAATCATCTCTTCGGTCGTGCGCGTGACTATAGGAATCATAATCAGCGCGAGCGCCACACCTCCGGCCACCGCCGAGAACTGTTTCATAGGGAGCACAATCAAAGCGTATACGAAGACTCCGACGACGATTGAAGGCACGCCCGTCAGGGTGTCGGCCACAAAGCGCACCAGGCTGGCAAAGCGTCCCTCACCGAACTCAGCCAGATAAATGCCCGCCGCAATACCTATGGGCAAGCCTATCAAGGAGGAGAGCAGAAGCAGCACCAGCGTTCCCAAGATTGCGTTCCCTATCCCACCACCTTCGCCTACGGGTTTTGGCGCATCTGTCAGGAATTGAAGATTAATAGAGCCAAGCCCTCGCCACGCTATGTAACCGAGTATGAGCAGCAGCATGGAGACGGCGAAGAAGGCGCAACAGGCAGTGAGCGCCGTCATCAACGCGCTCGTCATGCGACGTAAGTTTTCTTCCGAACTCTTCATCATCAAGCCGCTCTGGCCGTGCCGCTCGTCCCGCGCGTCACGCTCCAGACAAGCAGTTTCGCCGCACCGTTTACTATGAACGTAACCAAGAAAAGAATAAGACCGATTTCAACCAGCGCGCTCAAATAAAGATTGTCTGTGGCTTCCGTAAATTCGTTGGCTATGACGGAAGCTATGGTGTAAGAGGGCGCAAAGAGCGAGGCGGAAATTTGCGGGCGGTTGCCTATGACCATAGTCACGGCCATAGTCTCGCCTATGGCTCTACCTAACCCTAGGATTACCGCGCCCGCGATTCCGCTCGCGGCGTTAGCCAAAACGATGCGAGTCGTCTCCCACTTCGTAGCGCCCAGAGCAAGAGCGGCTTCGCGTTGCGAGGTAGGAACTGCTGCGAGCACATCCCGCACGACTGCGGAGATGATAGGCGTAATCATTATGGCTAGGATGATGCCGCCCGTTAGCAGGCCTATCCCCGTTATAGGCCCTTGAAAAAGCGGGAGCCAACCGAACACGCGCGCCAAAGCTGGCTCAACGCTCGTACGCAGAAGCGGGGCTAAAACAAATATGCCCCACAGACCATAAACAACCGAAGGGATGGCCGCCAGAAGTTCCACTAAAAAAGTGATGGGACGTGCCAAGCGCCTGGGCGCTTGTTCGACTAAAAAGATGGCGATGCCGAGCGAGAGCGGCACGGCGATAATAAGCGCTATGAGCGAAGAGACAATTGTGCCGTAGATGAAGGGCAGAGCGCCGAAATCACTTCGCGCAGGATTCCATGAACTGCTGGTCAGAAAGCCGAACCCGTATCTCTGAATCGAAGGCAGAGCGTTCAACCCTATCTTGACGACCATCAGGAGTACGATTAACAGAAGGAGCAGCACCGCGAAAAAGAGCGCAGCGCGAAAGATTGCGTCGCCGCGATTCCCCGTCGGCGCAATCGCGCGCCGCCAGTTCCAGACGCGCGCTCTGGCTCCGTATTCTGAAGCTGGCGAAGGGAAGACTGGTTGCGGATTCTCCATCTATTTTTTTTCGCGCGAGGTTTAATACCAAGATGCAATCAAATAAGAGGAATGAGGCGATCCACGAATCCACACGAAAGAGCCTGTGGATTCGTGTAGTTTCGTGTGGATTCGTGGACTATCTTTTCCTCTCTTTTCATTGCAACTTGGTATAAGATTCAGATTCAGACTTTAGCAATCAGTTCTGGACTTTACTGCGCGGCGTGCAGAGGCTTTCCGTTTGAGACAATAGAATTGATCTTGGCTTCGGCGCGACGGACAATCTCTGCGGGAAGCGGAGCATACTGCAAGCTGCTTGCGAAATTTTCGCCATCATGTATGCCCCACCATAGAAAATCAACCAGCGCTCTGCCTTTCACTGCATCTCTCTGCTCCATGTAAACCAGAATGTAAGTGTAGCTGGATATAGGGTAGCTCTGCGCTCCCTGCGCGTTGACAATCGAGACTCTTAAATCTTCAGGAGTCTGGGCAGCCGAATCCGCAGCCGCAGCCGTCACAGCCTCAATCGTAGGCTCAACGAAATTTCCCGCCGCGTTCTTAACGAGCGCCACCGGCAGGTTGTTCTGTTTGGGGTAAGCCAATTCGACGTAACCGATTGTGTTAGGCTGCTGCTTAATCATGCCTGTTACGCCCTCGTTGCCTTTGCCGCCCTGCCCCACAGGCCACTGCGGAGATTTGTCAGCGCCTACCTTTTGTTTCCACTCATCGCTCACTTTTGAAAGGTAGTCCGTGAAGACGAACGTTGTGCCGCTGCCGTCGGAGCGATGCACTACGGTGATGTCTGCGCTCGGCAAGTTAACGCCAGTGTTGTCCTGCTGGATTTTCGCATCATTCCACTTCGTAATCTTTCCAAGAAAGATGTCTGCGATTGTCCCAGAAGAGAAGCGAAGCGGTTGTGTAACGCCCGGCAGATTGTATGTGAGCACGACAGCGCCGAGCACAGTTGGGATGTGTACGAGTTTGGCGGGTGAAGCGTTCATCTCAGCGTCCGTCATAGGCGCGTCGGAAGCTCCAAAGTCAACCGTCTGAGCCTGAATCTGCTTGATGCCGCCGCCCGAACCTATTGATTGATAATCAATGCGTACGTTCGGGTTCAGCTTTGAATACTCGCTCAGCCATTTTTGATAGAGCGGGTTAGGAAAGGTCGCTCCCGCTCCTTGCAGACTTATCTTGCCTGCTCCGCCCTGTTGTCCGCCGCAGGCATTGGCGAGCAGAAAAACGAAAGTGAGCAATAATGCCCAAAGCAAGCTACTTCTTAAAGGGGGCACGAAGTTTCTCCTCAATCTGAAGTTACGAAAAGCGCAAAGGTATAGCGTAGAGCAGGCGTGTTACACTCATCTGAACTACAGGTTAAATCTTGCTGAATAAATTGGCGTGGAAGCAGAATGACCTCGCGGCTGAAGTTGCGGCTGAAGTTATTGCTTAACTGATGTTACGCATCAGTAACTTTGTCGAAGTCGCTCAACGAGTCTGCGCAAGCAGACGATTAGAGTAAAGCCCCTGACGAAGCCGCAGGCGTAGTCTGGGGTAAGGGATGAGAATATTATTTGAGTCTGCGAAAGCAGACGGCAGAGGCGCGAGATGACAGATAGCCGTGTACAGCATAAACATCTGCCGTCTGCTAACGCAGACTCCATCTATCTTCTTAACCTGTAACCCCAGACTCCGCTCACGCTTCGTCAGGGGCTTTACTCTCTTCGTCTGCTAGCGCAGACTCGTTGAGCGCTTTCTTTCAAACATTTCAACTGCGTAGCATGAGTGCTTAATCTATTTTCGAGCGCAGACGCACCCGTTGAAGGTGATAAAGGCTGACGATGAATGCTATAGTTTCGGCGGATTCAGAAAGGAGCTTGCATGCCCGTAGCACCTCAATCGGCTAATCCACCAGAAGTTTTTGTCTCATACTCTCATCTGGACAAAGATGACAAAGAGGAACTGGTAAAGCATCTCAACATTCTGAAGAATAACGGCGTCATCGCGCACTGGCATGATGGATTGTTGATTCCGGGACAGACTTGGAATGAAGAGATAGTCAAACGACTCAATTCATCTTCCATTATCCTGCTGCTAGTCAGCCCGAATTCACTAAATTCCGAATACATCAACAACGTCGAATTAAAACGCGCTGCCGAGCGGCACAAAGCCAAAGAGGTTATCGTCATCCCCGTGCTGCTTAGTCACGTGCATGGTTGGCAAGACGTAAGATTCGGTGACATAAGACTCGGCGACTTGCACGTCTTGCCGGACGAAGCGAAATTCATTGAAGACTGGGACAAGCCCAACAAAGCTTTCGCTAACGTAGCCGCAGGCATTGAGAAAGCGGCTAAGGCTCGGTTCTCACAGCATCATTCAAAGGCGGCAACTCCTGACGATACCGCAAAAGCTCCCGCGCCAGTGCTCCTTCCACGTCCTCCAATAGTCGGCTTCATTCCACGACGAGACACGGAAGGTCACAATATCCTTGAGCGATTGAAAGAGGAACTAGCGCCAGAAAAGAAACAACTGATCGCACTGTGTGGCGCGGGCGGCGTAGGCAAAACGACGCTCGCAGCCGAAGCCGTGCGCGCTCTGAGCAATCTTTTTGTGAATCGTCTTGCGTGGGTTAGCGCGGACGGTCGCCCTGAATTCAATCTCTCGACGCTACTTGATGAAAGCTCCGCGCAGTTAGGTCACACAGAATTGCGCCCTCTGCCTGTAGAACAGAAAGGGGAGCAGGTGCGAGCGCTGGTTGGGGCCGCGCCGACGCTTATCGTGCTGGACAACTTCGAGACGGTGGCGGAAGCGGAACAGACGCGTTGCGCAGAGTGGCTTAGTCACACGCCATGTTCAGCCGTCATCACCTCAAGAGATGATGTAGAACAGGCGCGACCCGTCAACATCTTCGCAATGTCTTTGCCGGAAGCAAGGATACTCGTAGAGCTATTGATTGCGCAGGCTCGCCGCCCGCAAGCCTTCAAAGGATTAGACCACGACAACATTATCAATACGGCTGACCGCAATCCGCTCGTTCTGCAATGGATTATCAAGCAGGTTGATAAAGCGAAGCAGCCGCAAACCGTTCTGCAAGAACTGGCGCAGGGCGAAGGTGATGCCGCGCAACGTGTCTTTGGTCGCTCTTTTGAGTTGCTGACTGAAGATAGCCGCGCCGCCTTGCTCGCGCTCTCACTCTTTGCGCCGAGCGCCTCTCGCCCCGCGCTTGCGGAAGTGGCAGGTTTCGGCGATGACTTGAAGCGTCTGGATGCAGCATTGGCGCAATCAACCGAGCTATGGCTGACCGGCGCAACGGAAGGGAATGAGCGTTTGACTATTGAAGGTCTAACACGTGAACTGGCGAAGGCACGGCTACCAAAAGATGAACGCGCCGCAGAGTTCCGCCAGCGATTCGTGGCGTACTTTGTAAATTACGCCAAAGCGCACGCGCAGAAGACGCCCAGAGATTTTGAAGCGCTGGAAGCAGAGAAAGACAATGTATTGGGCGCGATGGATGTAGCGTTTGAGATGGAAGATTGGGAAAGCGTGCAAAGAATTGCAAATATACTTGCTAATCCTGTAGAGGGTATGCTGGGCGTGCGTGGCTACTGGGATGAAGCGATTAAACGGAATGAGCAAGCAAGAGATGCAGCGCGGGAGATAAATTGGGAAGATAACAAGGCACTTTACTCGCTAAGAGCAGCCATAACACGTCAATATCGCGGTGAATACGATGCAGCACGAATTGCGTATGAAGAAGCATTAGCAATTTTCAGAAAGCTAAACTACGAATCAAATGTGGCTGTTGCATTGCATCAGTTGGGCTGGCTTGCACAAGCTCAAGGAGAGATAGAAGAAGCGCGGCGACTCTATAAGGAGAGCTTGGAGATTGCAAAGAAGCTTGGCGACCAGAGCGGCATCGCCAGCACCTTGCATCAGTTGGGCTGGCTTGCTCAAGATCAAGGAGAGATAGAAGAAGCGCGACGACTCTATTATGAGAGCTTGGAGATTAACAAGAAGCTTGGCGACCAGAGCGGCATCGCCAGCACCTTGCACGAATTAGGAAGACTAGCGCAGGCGCAAGGAGAGATAGAAGAAGCGCGGCGACTCTACAACGAGAGCATGGAGATTAAAAAGAAGCTTGGCAACCAGAGCGGTATCGCTATCACCTTACATGCCTTAGCTAATGTGGAAAGCGATCAAGGAGAATTAGTGAAGGCACGGCGACTCTATGAGGAAAGCTTGAAGATTACAAAGAGACTTGGGGATAAGGGTAATCTCGCGCTGATTTTTTATAACATGGGTCTGCTTGCGGAAAGGGAGGGTAACAGAACAGAAGCTACGCGGCTATTGCGTGACTCCCTCTTCATCTTTGAGAAACTCAAGTCGCCAAAAGCGGAGATGGTGCGAGGGGAGTTGGAAAGATTGGAGAAAGAATCTTAGTGAGGCGGCTTTGAAGGCTCGGAGATGGCATCGGAAGCGGTTGAGGGTGCGTTGTAAGTTTGTATGCTTCCGGTGGAAGATGGCTTGCTTGGAACGTAAGCGGGCGAAATTTCTTTAGAAGCAGACGAACTTGCTCTGTAAGCAGGTGTGCTTCCTTTATTTGACAACTCAATCAGGTAATAAAAAAGGAGAGAAAGATTCTCCACGAAACCACGCGAATCAGCACGAAATAACTTTTCGTGTCGTTTCATGTGTCTTCGTGGATAGTCCGTTTGACCTTATTTTGTTCTGCAATCCGGTATAACAAGTCTTCTATAAAAGCCGCTCGTCTCCCACCTATTCCAGCGAGCGAGAGCATCTTGAAAGTGGCGCGTTCGCCCTTTGACGAAGTGGCGCAAGAGCCAGATGGCTGCACGCCTCTCTCGCTTACGCTCTCGCGCCCAGACTTGTATAGCGCTTCCGTTCTCTGCTCTTCGTTCATCAAGACGCGCGCCAAGGTCTGCTATCCAAACGTCGCAGTCGTGCAGTTCGCCTAAAGATTTTTGAAGTTCAGCTATCTCTTTAGCCACCTGTGTAAAAGGCTCGCCGACCCAGCAGGCATGGAAAAGCTCTACGGCGTAGCGAAGCCTTTTGGCGGCAATGCGCATTCTGTGAAGCCGCTCTGCGTCGAAAGGATGATTCAGGCTGTAGCTCAAAGCTTTCAACTCGTCGAAGCGCGCAAGAATTATCTCGCGCCCGGCGCGCCGGAAGCTCAATGGGCGCGCCGTACGACTGGCGCGCGGCGCGTCCTGCTCCATGTTGGCTATCGTCGCCTGCTCGAAGCGCGCGATATATTTTTCATGCAACTCGGCGAGCGCGTTTTCCGTCAGCCTCGCTTTCAAAGCTTCGCGCGCACGTTCGCGCCTACAGCGACGCTCATCTATTATCCGCTCTATCCCATCGGCTATGCCAGATGTTACCGTCGCCTTCAATTTTCCCAGAGCCTTAATTGCCACATCTTCATCGCGCACGCGACCGAGCGCGTCGGCCAGCGCTTTCAACCCCTTGCTCGGAATGATTCCTCGTCGCATGTACGGCGCGAAGTCGCGCAGGGCGCTACGAAGTCTGCGCGAGGCCACGCGCATGTCGTGCACACCCTTTATGTCAGTAAAGTCGAGCGCGCTTTCGCGCACAGAGCACATCTCGTCTAGGCGCGTGCTCAACACAAGGCGCGCGCCCGCCCGAACGTCGCCTTCGCATTCGAGTCCTTCTATCCTTTTCGCCTTAGCCATGCTTATTTGATCCAGCCTTAACTAACGTTAGTTCGATGTAAGAAAGAGAAAGACGAAAGGGAGAGAGATGTCCACGCGCATCACACTAAGCAACACGAAACGAGCAGTTCTATTCGTGTAGATTAGTGTGGTTTAGTGGATAATTCATTCGCTCCTATCTCTTCATGGCTTATATCGAACTCGCGTTAACTATGAATTACCCGACTCTGTTTTTCGGCGGATCGTATGCGCGCCGCGCCTTAACGCTTATGAACTCGTCCTTTTCTATCACGTAGGCCGTTAGGCTATAGCCGTAAACGCAGCCTGTGTCCAACCCTATTGCGCGTCTTGCGCGGCGTGGTTCGGGCGCAGGCCAGTGGCCGAAGAGCACTGTTTGTTCACCGTCATAGACCTCGTACCAGGGCGTGCCCTCGCGGCTCGTGCGGTCAGAGCCTAACGTGCGAAGCTCCGTCAAATCTTCCGGCGACTGCCTATCCAAAGCAACGCCGGGACGCAGGCCTGCGTGAACTACCAGGTGCGAATTCAGATCAATGATGAAAGGCAGTGAATTTAGATAAGAGGCGTAACGCTCACGCTCCGGCTCAAGCTCTCGTTTCGCTTCTCTCTGCGCCCGCTTAAGCCGTATATATTCTCCTTTCCAGGAGCGGCGCAGCGCGCGGTCGTGATTCCCCACGACCGCCGAGAAGCGATTGTCCCAGATAAAGAGGTCTAGCACCTCCCTGTTCTTCTCGCCTTTAACGATCAGGTCTCCAACCGAAACAACGCGGTCGTCCTCGCCGAGCGCAACCCTATCAAGCAAATCTATAAGTTCGTCATAGCAGCCATGAATGTCACCCACAACGATTGTACGACCCATAGGCAATTCCCCTTTCCACCTGCTTGCTCAAATACTTCGGCGAAGCATTCGCGCCACCTCCTACAAGCCTCGCACAAATATAGATTGCGCATGAACGAGTGGGTAGTGGGTCAATTTCATATATGAAGAAAATATCTATGAGCATACACTCAACCCGTTTGCGAGCTTATCTCTTATCTTTGCTTCTAAAGCGTGAACCCTCAACTCACATCAATCTTGAGCTTTATGTGAATTGCATGTTCACGCTGTAGAAGCAAAGGGAAATACTTAAGAAGCGCTAATAGGTTTTCTATTGCTTCATTGATGAAAATGTCCCACTACTAACGAGTGGCGACGATTGATTATTTATCCTTGCCTGAATAAAGATGCAAATGCAGGTCAAGGGCATCATCCAGATTGTCATCTCTTATTTCAAGATGAAAACGATCTCTTCGTGCAGACGATTCGTTGCAGAACTTCTGCGAATCTCTATGCGGCTGACGCTTGAAGCTACGTCGAGCAGGCTGCTTATATTGCCCGAAAAGAATTCGTCGGACGTGGACACAGAATTTTCGTGAGCGTTATGAGCGCGAGCCTGACGTTCGGCTGCTTCCGTGTCCAATCTGCCCAAGACCTCATCAAACGCCTGCTTTCTCTGGTCCAGACGAATGACGGTCAAATCATTCGTCTGTGAAAGCGAATGAGCATGAGATGGGACTGGCGCGTTGTGATTGGCGAGAGTTGCCGCTAACAGTTCGCTGCTGTTGGCGACTATCAACTCGTGGTCTCGCAGCGCGTAGCATAATTGCCATCCCAGCACGGGCAGGTCTAAGCTTCGCCATGATTGTCCTACCTCATTATGGCTCACCCATTTTAAGTCCACGCTTTTGCCAGCGACCGTCAAACGGCTTTGCGCTGCGTCTGAGACGGCATTCTCCAAAGCTTCCAGATTCAAGCCAGCCGGATTTTGGAGCGTCAGGATAGCTACTCTTCTAAATTCCACGAAGAGTGGCGCAGCACTCGTCTGCGGACTCGTCGCCGTAGCCATAGCCATAGGATGAGCAACTTCTATTACCTGCTGCAAGCGTGATGCGAATTGAGTTTCCATCTCAACAGCTAAAGGATTTGCACCCGGTTCTTCCCTGCGGCTGACTCTGGCATCATGCGGGTCGTCAATCATTGAATCGTAATCTTCATCCAGAGAGGAATAGCGCTCACTGGTCGCATCTTCGTCCTCGTAAGACGAATTGAAATAGCCACCGTCATACGATTGCCAATCCCAATCATTATTGTCTCGGTCTTCCGTCGTCGGTAAGCGATCCAGCAGCGTGTCACGAATTAGCGATGCGGCTTGTGCTGTATCGTGGCCGACAGATTGAAGTCTGAAAAAGGGCACGCCGTCGGGAATCATCGCTTGCATCCTTTGAGCATCATCGCTTTCTATAGCTGAGCGCTTATTCACGTCTCTTCCCACGGTGAGAAAGTCGCGTCGCTCTATCCATTTTCCGTCCTCGATTTCAAGATCAAACATGCTGGCGCGGATTCCTCTAAACTGCTCTACATTCTGCATCAGCCAGTAATGCTTGAAATACCAGTCCTCGTTAAGCTTCGCCTGATCCACCCAGACGGTTGCGAAGTGTGGAGGGAGTTCCGCGCTCAGCGTTTTGAAAGATGAGTCATCCGAGAGCCTGTCCCTTCTCGTCCTGCCGTTGATGTTTGATAACGAGCGAAGAAACAGTTGCTCGTTCGTCGCCAGAACAAAACGGCCTTTGAGTGTGGCGAAGACTATCTCTTGCTTTTGTCGCCCTCGGTCTGCTTCTACTTCATGGCGATAATAGGTTGTTCCGTCCGGCAACTCTGTCTCTTCAAACTGTCCGCTGTTCTGAAAAAACATGGTCGCCGCTGCTCTCTCTTCACCAAGCGGAGCGATGAAAACGATGTCCAGCCGACCTATGTCGTAGACGGCGCAAGCTGCGCTCGCATCTGCCGTATCAGTTATGATTGATGTGTCGAGCGGAAAGCCCAGCGCATCCGAGAACTCTTCGAGACGCGCCGCTAGTTTCAGTGCAAGATGGCGATGCTGTAGTTGATGATAATTCGCGCTGTTCAGATATTGTTGCTTCAGGGAAGATTCATCCCACTGTTTGACGAGCGCGGGCAAATCTCTGAACTGTGCATACACAAGAGCGCCGCGCGGAAAGTCTTCGGCAAGACTGTACGCTCCTCGTCCGCCGCGCGATGTCTTCGCATAGACGATCAACCCCAGACAGAGCAGAAGAGCAAGAGCTATAGCAGTAAGCACCTTCGGTCTCAAATATTTTCTGAACACTATTGGCTGAAACATACGACTCGACTCCCTTGTACCGAGTCAGTACCGCCTGCGGTAGCGGGCGGGTGATGAGTAGCTTTGTTACTCGCTTGCCATCAAACCACTACCCGCCCGCTACCGCAGGCGGTACTGACCTTATTCATTGACGAACTTCTTCTCCCGTTCGTCCCAGACGAGATGTTCCTGTCGTCTCCCCAAAAATTTGATACGGTCGAACGGTCTCTCGTTCCAGTTTTTTCTCAGAGCGTGCCATGCTCCGTCAGTTTCCAGCCAGTAGGTGTAAGTCTGCATAGTGCCCTGATACTTCACTATTTCGGCGATGGTCTCAATCTCTATGCGAGCGGGCTGTGCGTTCTTCGCTTGCAGAAAAGTGTAGCGGCTAGCCTGACGACGCTTTACATCGCTCCAATCCTGGTTTCGATAGTCGTCAACAGGGTTGACGGTTTCTTCCGTGATCTCAGCAACCTGCTCAAGCGAGCCGTTAATCAATTTCATCAGTTGCGCTTTCCGAAGATATGAAGTCGCGTCGCCCGTGCTCTCTCGAACGAGGAGTTCGTGAACTCCCGGAAAAATTATTTCGGGCAGGCTGAGCCAATTCTCGTAAGGATAATCGTCAAACCGCAGCCAACTGCTGAGCGCTGCTACGAGCCGCCACCCGCACGACTCTTTTTTGAAGACCAAAGCAACAGGATGCTCGAATCTGACGAAAGTCAGGATCGCTTCCAGTTCGCTTCCCTCATCTAGCTGGACGTATTCTAATCGCGCGCGATCCACACGCTCCGGGTAATTCAGGTCTCGCTCGTAATCGTAATAGACGGTCTTGATTGTCGGCGTCAGGAACAATCGTCTGAACATCTCGCGCCTCACGCTAACTTCATTGCTCTTCAGCGCAGAGAGAACTTCCTCCGGCTGGTTGAAATAGCTTTCGGCTAGACAACCGGTTTGCGCCTGTTGCGCTTCGAGGCCGCGATGCTTTGAAACAAAATGATTGATGACGGCTGCGCAGACTAGCACTGCGACGAGACCGGTTACGAAACAGACGACGAAGACAGCTGCACGTGATTTCCAGCGAAACATTTAAGGTCTCCCTTTGACCGATTTGCTGACAAGCTGCTGGTCTATGACGAAAACGCGCTTCGGTTGATTCCCTAAAACCTTTTGCTGCTCAAGCAATTGATCCAATCGTCCTTGCGCAGCTTGCCTGTCCGAATTTCTGGAGAGAAACATTATCCTTGCTCTCTCCAACGCGACTGCGCGATTGATGTCTCCAATCTCTTCAGCAGCGCGCGCGAGCATCTCCAGCAATTCCGCTCTAGCATCACGCTCGCGCACTCCGGCGCGGACGCGCAACGTTTGATAAATATTTCTTTCAACGGCATTCGCTTCCGCTTCGACTGACTGTTCCGCGCCTAAAGCTTCGTTCGCTACACCGTTTTGCGCGGGCTGTAAGTTGTTGTCTCGTTCGGCCAGCTTCAAAGCGGCGCGCGGGCTGTTTTGCCCTAAATATAGACGAATGATCTGCTCAAGCGGTTCGTCTTCGTTGAAGCTGAAAGATTGCCACGCGGTTGAATCGCGGCTAGCAATCAGAGCTTCCACGAAATTTTTCAATGAATCCGCTTCGTGTCCCAGTCTTTTTTCCAGAAGCGCGCGGTACATCTTCAGATATGGATTCGGATTAATGTTTTCTATACCTTTGACGAGTTCAATGGCCTGCTCTATCCGACCCGCAGATGAGAGCGCAAGTGATTCGAGCACAACTTTCATCTCGCTATCATTTGTATCAAGCGCTGCGACGCGTTCGCGTAAGCGCGACCACAAATCTGACCTTTGTCCAACAATTTCAGATGAGAGCCAGGCGGCTTGCCAGCGCAAGCGCCTCGATGCGGCGCGGTCGCCTATGATTTCGGCCAGACGATCTACGGCCTCTTCCGTCTTCTTATTCGCAAAGAGCACGCGCACCAACTCAATCCGATTCTCCTCATCTTCAGGAGAAACGATTAAGAGTTGCTGGCGATACGTGATGGCATCATTGAATTGACCAAACTCGCCAGCCGTTTCCGCTGCAAGGCGCAGCGCCACAGCCTGCTTGATGGCGTTCATTGCTTCAGGCAACTCCGTGCCCGGCGCATCAACCTGATGAGTTTTAATTAGCGGCAGAGATGCTAGCTCTCCTTGCGTCTCCGCTTCGGTCTCCGCGTCGCTGAGCTTAATCATCCATGCGAGCCATTTAAGACCGAGCGCGTTGTCGCCCTGCTTAAAAGCGATTCTTGACAGGCCTACGAAATACGCAGGCTCGTATTGCGCGAGCGCAATCTGGCGCGCATAGAACGATTCCGTCAACGCTGTTGCGTCTTGCTCGCGCCCTTCGCTTCTAAGAAGCTTCACAGCATCGTTCAACCTTTCGGTGCTTGGCGGTTTAATCGCCATAACATTCTCGCTCGTCTCTATGCCGACCAGATGCGCAAGACCGTCGTAAGATTGCGCTGCATGTCCGTCTCGTATCTCTAATCTGAGCTTTGCGAGTCGCAACCAGATGGGGCGCGCGTAGCGTCCTTTGATTTCAGTTTCAATCTGAGTGATTAAGCTGCGCGCTTCCGCAGCGTTATTCCGCTTAATCAAATATTCCAGATATTCTCTCTGCCACTTGATACGCTTGCTGTCAGGTTCTGTCGTCTTGTAATCGCTTTCGTGATCCAGCGCCTCTTCTATTCCTGCATCATCAAAAGACGTTTGCAGTTGCGCAGTGTAATCGTAGTCGCTCTCGTAACTAGACAAGCCCGCGCTTCGCTTGATGAGCATCTGGTAAAAGGGCGCGACGAGCGGGCGAGCGACGAGCGATTCTTTGATAATCATCGCAGGCAGGAAAAGATTATCCGGTACGGCCTCGCAAATTTTCTGGAAGAAGTCCGCTCTTGTCGCTTCGTCAATGACGGCGGCGCGCTGGCCCGCGACTACGCTTTGATCTTCAAACGAAGCGGCGAGCGCGCGTATTAGAGCTTTCATCTCATCGAACTGTTTATTGTTGCCCGTTGAATCCTCTTCATCTTCCCCAAAACTGTTCTGCTTAACCAGAAGCGGAGTCAAATTCTTTCTGGCCTCAATGGCAAGCTTGTGCTCGGTCAGAGTGTCCAGGTAAAGCTTGTAATCCGTGAACGAGGGTTCACCAGCGATGATCTGCTCCCACAACTCTTTCGCATGTGCGAAGTCTCCGCGCGAGAAATATGCGGAACCCAGATCACTGATGATTTGTCTGTCGTCCGGCTGCGCATCGTGCGCGAGTTCTAGATGCTCAATCGCGCGCTCGACATCTCTTTGCGCCAGAAGAAAGCGCCCCAGACGCGCCTGCTCGCCCGTGTCCTGCGGCCTATTTTCAATCATCGCAGGCAGAAACGCTTGCGATTTCAATCTGCGCTCCGCTCCGCCCGATGCGTAAAGCCACTGCCCGTAGGTTTGTGCCAGATGAAACCAATCATCGCCGACAAGTTGCTTCGTAGTATCCGGCTGCTGCTTGACTAGATTACCTATAGGCTCAAATTTCAGGGCAGTTAAGAAATAGCTTTCGTTGCGCGCGTCGAACTCGTTAAGCGCCAGACTCGTCTCGGCGTTGCGCGCGGACTTCCAGGCAAGTGATAAAGGCGTATGCTCAATCGCCTCATGCGCAAGCTCCCGGTCTCCTTTGCCAAGCAGAAAGTTTATGAGTTGAAGTTGATAACGTGTAGGGCGTTGCGCGCACGCCAGCAACTCACTTCTTCCCGCTTCGCCATTTTGCGAAAGAATCTCGAAGTAGCGCTCTACGAGCGTGTCTGTTGAGGTTGAGAGCGATGCTGAATCAATATTCGGCTGTTGATAAATCTCTCTTAAAGCCTTCAACTCGCGCTCCGTGTCGCCCAAAAGCTGCGCATTCTCTGCAATCATTCGCGAATATTCAAACTGCGCGCTTTGGTGGTCGCGTGCGCGCTCCTCTGTAAGCAACTCTATGACATGATTGTAATCGCCTCGCTCTGAATAAAAATCAATGAGCGCCCTGAGTTGATTATGATAAGAAGGCGCATCGCCCGAAAAATAAGCCGTGTTCTTTCGCCAGATTAGAATCTTCTCTTCCAGAGAGCCGAAGCCCGCGCGTCGGCTCAAGTTCTGAATAAGAGAGAGCGTTGGCTGACGGTTTCCTCCGTCGCTCATAGCGGATTCCATCTCTGCCTGTAGAAAATTGTGCAGGGCTGATAACTCATCACCTGTGGCTCTATCGGCTGCCACGCCTCCGACCGATTCGGGAATCGCGCCGTCGAGCACGCCTAAAATCTCGCGCGCACGACCTGCCTGGCTGTTGTTGGGTCGCTCTGATTCTGAAATCATACGGGCGCGCAATTCCCATAGACGCCGAAGGATTTTGTCCAGAGTCTCTTCGTAGCTTACGGTCTGCACGTAGCCCGTTATATCGGACGACTTCAGATCGTGTTTGAATGGATCGGAGAGAACAGTATTGAATGCTTCGCGGTAAGTGGCAATGGCACGTGCCCTCTCGCTTGAGCGCAACCGCGCGGCTTCATTGAATTGATCTTCGATGGAGAGTCTTCGCGGCGCTTCTGCTGGCAACTTCTGACGTTCGATGTCAGCTTCGCGTTGACGACCTGCTCGCTCCAGCAACGCGACGATTCGCTTGATGTATTGCGGATCATCGTTTGAAAGTTCCGCCGCTTTATTGAGAGCAGCAAGAGCCGAATCATATTCTTCGGCGCGCGTGTAAACATCCGCGAGCGCATCGTAGAGTTCCAGCATTTCGGGTTGATTTTCAATTGCTGCGTGATACTCGCGCGCGGCGCTTATGAGATCGCCTTTGGCTTCGTAGATGCGCGCCAATACTACATTCCAGCGATAATTTTTGTACGCCTGTTGAGAGGTTCGCCGGTAGTAATCCAGAAGAGTGTCAGCGCCGCCATATCGCTTGACGTAATTGATCGCGGCGTTCAGGTTCTCTTCATCTTCCGGGTCACGATTGATGATTTCGATGTGCTGTTCGACTGCCGATGAATAATCTCCCAGCCGCGTGAAAGCCACTATCATTTGCGAGCGCAAAGTTGCGACCTCTTGGTGCAGTTCGTGTATGTCAATGTCCTGCGCTTTTATGGCTTTGAGCGTAGCAAGAAATCGTGCGCGCAAAGCGTCCCGGTTTCCTGTGCGAACGTATAGACGCGCAAGCTCCCTAAAGACTTCCGTGTTGAGACGGTCTTCGTCGTGCAAGTTCTCCAGCACGCGCTCTGCCTCGTCCACGCGATTCATCTCCATTTCACGCGCGGCCAACTGGCGAGCGAACAGATAATGAAACTTTCCAAGCCCTCTCTGCATTCCTTCACGTAGAACTTCCAGCGTCTCTTCGCGCGAGCCTATGCGCCAGTAAAAGCTTGCCGCCTCGTTCAAGACTCCGTAATTGGTCGGAAATTTTTCGACAAGCTCACGAAGCTCGCGCGCGGCCTCTTCGCGCTCGCCCGCCGAGCGATAGACTTCTGCAAGTTGCAGACGGAAGGAAATATCAAAGCGAGGGCTACGCGCGAGCGCAACCTGTCGTTTGAGCGCTGCCACCTCGCCGTCCACTTCTTCATTCTCTGCGAACAGATCGCGCGCGCGTTCCAGAAAATGTTGCGAATCGCTCTGTTTAATCTCGTCACGAAGCAAACGGGAAGCAATAGGCCACCTCTTCGCGTCGCGCAAAAAATCGGCGTAGCCCAACAGCAGACCGGGTTGCGCGCCGCGACGTTGCCGCTCTTGATTGAACGCGAGCGCAATCTTTTCAAATATGCCCTGTCGTTGTGAAAGCGTCACCAGACGCCTTCCGGCTCTACGCTGATCCGCAGCCCTCTCATCGTCCTCTTCGTCTTCATTGAGCGCCTTCATGTACTCGCCAAGCGCTTCCGGCAACTTGTGCTCGGCTTCAAGAATCGCGCCCGCTTGAAAAGCATAAAGAGTCTGATCGTTTGTCTGCCGGCGCAATCGTTTGATTGTGTTGAGAGCATCCGTGTATTGGAAATAGTCCCAGTAAACCGTTGCGACATCCAGATACGTTTCAGGCTCGCCCAGACCCAGAGCGATCAACTGTTCCCACTCGCCGCGCGCACGCGAGTAATCGCCAAGCTCTGCCTGAACTTCTCCTGCGCGCGTACGATAATCCGCCGAAGATGGATAGGCGTCGGCCAGAGATTTGGCGGTCGCGCCAGCCTCTTCCAGAAAGCGGCGGTTGTGCTGGCCCAAAGAGCGAGTGAAGTTGATGAGCCGTTCGGAAAACTCAGGCGTGTTCGGATAGAGACGGTTTAATTCCCTGTAAGCGTCAATCGCCTCTTCATAATTGGAGAGCCACGCGGCTGCATCCGCCCTGAAAAGTTTGTATGGCAGAAGGTTTTGTGCTGTATCATCCGCCGCATTAGAGCTACAAACTTCACGTGCGCGATTGAAATGGCTGCGCAGTTCATTGCGGCTTGCAAGGTGAGAGAGGAACTGGTCTCTTATATCGCGCGATTCGAAATAGTATTCCGCTACAAGCTTGCGCCACGCAGCCCAATCCGTGTGCGCGCTGTAGAATTTCAGAAGGCCATTGACGAATTCAAGATTGTGTGGAAAGCGCTCGTGCGCGAGACTATAGAGACCAAGATAGAGGTTCGCCTCGAAGCTTGAGGCGCTGGCGCTTGCATTCGCGTCAACGAATTTTCGTAGGTAACGTGCGGTCTCTTCATCGTTAAGCTTTGAAAGTAGCTCGCGCGAGTACGCCTCGAACTCCTGCTTACGCTGTCGTCGCAAGTACCATCGAGCCATACGGTCGCGCCACGTGACCGAGGGAAATTTCTTTATAGTCTCCTGATAGACGCGCAACTGCTCTTCGACCATGTTCGTCTGCCCCAGCCATTCGAGCATCTGTTCGTAGAGTCCCTCTTCATCCCCATACTTTTTTATCTCGTCAGAATAGAGAACTAAAATGGCGGACGTGCGATTGTCACGCGCGAGCGACGCCACCAATCGCGCGAGCACCGTGGCGTAATCAACCCTGTTCGTCTGATTGTTTTGTGATGACCGTCTTTCTACAGAACGGCTCGGAACTCTAGCGTCAGGCGCGGCCAGATAATCTGTATAGCTCGAACTCGAATGGCTATTCGATGAGTAGGAATTATTCGTCTGTGCGCTCTCATCTTCAGGAATCTGTATGCCCGGATTTGAGCTTGGCGGATAAGAGATTGGCGAAGGCTTGACCTCTGTTGGGTCAGAGTCAATGCCTAGCACAGCGCTCTGCGAACTGCCATCCGAGCCAGTTTGAGGTTTTTGGGAATTTGGAACGAGCGGCACGCCGGGCTGTCTGTGTTGGCCCAGGTAATCAAGTACGCGATGATAAAGAGCGCGCTCTTCATCTTGCTTGCCCGCCGCGATGTAGCAATCGGCAAGTTTCAGGGCGACTTCAGGGTAAGCGGGCGCGTCACTGTAACGGCTCTCAAATTCCGCGAGCGTTGCTTCGGCAATCCCTGTCTCATGTGTCGCTGTGTAAAGACGCACGATGTCCAGATACATCTGCGCCAATTCAGGCGAAGTCGGATACTCCTGCTTGTAAGCTACAAAAATGCGATAGGCCGCCGCGCGATTGAAATGCTCTACGGCGCGCGTCTCTTCCGATTGCAACTCCGCGCGCGGGTCTGTGTCGGAAAGAACGAGCGACAAGATGCCGCCTAGCATTCCCGGATGCGTGTCCGCGCTCGCAACGTCTCTGTAAAAATTCAAATCGCCATGCGTGAGCGATATTCTTGTCTCGCTTGAATCCGACAAAATCTCGAAAAGCTGATAGAGGACTTTGGCTCGCGCTGTGCTTCCCTGTCTCATCTCGCCCTGCAAGTAGAGCGTGTAGAGAAAGCGCGAGGCCGCGTCCGCGTAACCTTCTGCGAGCAGAAGCCGTGCAACGGTCGTTAGTTCGTCCGCCTTCCACGCGATGTTTCGCGCGGCTCTAGTTCTCTCAAGCTGCACGAAAATATCCGGCGATTCATCGTAAGCATGTTTTGAATAATGATGAAGGCGTACGGCCACATCGTAATCAGCCGGGTTGCGACGAAAGGCTTCGCGCAACTCGTGGCCGTAAGCGCGATAGCGGTCGTGGTCTCTGAGAAACTGATAAAAGTTTTCCGAGAGTTCGTCAGGCCAGAACGGATCGAAGGCTTTTGTGAAGACGGCTTCCGCCTCTCTCTCCTCACCCATCGCGTCTAGAATCGAAGTCTCAGTTTCTATTAGATAAACCTGTTTTTGGGGGAAATGCTCCTTATACTCTCGCAGAACTTTGAGCGCTTCCTGATAGTTTCTTTCATCTGAAAGTTTTTGTATGTACTGCTCTATGATTTCAAAGGCCGAAGGATTTTGCGCGAGCGTTTTCTGGTAAAAAGCAGGGGCTAGATATTTTTGCAAAAGGTGCGGGCGGGCAAGTTCTATTAGACGGCGAAAAATTTCCACGCGCTTTTCTGGCGGCGCGATTTCGAGCATACGCTCCAGCGCTTCCGCTTCCCCTTCAAACTGCGCTCTTCGATGAGAGAAGGCGGCCAACGTTTCCAGCGCCTTCATCTTGTCAGGCTCAAGCTCTACATAGATGCGTATCTCTCCTGAAGCTTCATTCTCGCGCCCAAGCTTTTCATCCAACTGCGAAAGTTTCAGATAAAGCTGTGGTTCGTCAGGATATTTTGTTTTCAATTCGACGAGACGATTGCGCGCCTCTGCGGTCGGGTAAGGCACAAGCGCCTGCGCGCCGAAAAACTCAACGCGCGTGTACAGAGCGGATTCTATGAGCGCAGTCTGCTCATCAACGACCAAATTGTTCTGCTCTCTGTCATCAGCCTGCGTGACATGATGCGAGTTGAAGATTGCGACAGCCAAGAATGCGATTACTAAAGTTACACGGATTTGAAAAGGCAAACACAAGTCAGTACCGCCTGCGGTAGCGGGCGGGTAATGTTTTCGTTTGTCAGGTGAGTCATAAGCACGATACCCGCCCGCTACCGCAGGCGGTACTAACCTTTTTCTCCCAGAACGACGCTTCATCGCGCGATGACCTCTATTTGAACTTCAGCGCTTGATTGGTTGTGCGCGAAATCTTCTGCCGAGATGGTGACGGTGTAGCGACCCGCAGCAAGTCCCTGCGGAACACGCAATTTGCCCACGTTCGTCTGCTCGCTATTCGACCAGAAAAGTTGCACTGGCTGCGCCCCGTACATTCGCGCGACGAGCCTTGACGTATCGCTATCGGCGTCAACGTGTATAAGAAGCTCATCGCCGCTTCTGACAGTTTGCGTTGCGATTCTTGCATGAAGCTTCGGCGCGTGGCTGTCTATTACAAAAGTCTTCACTTCCTGATAGCCGTTGCCGTTCCTATCCGTGAGCAACAGGCGACAGCGATAAGTTCCATCAGGCATCCACGAAGGAGCAAGAAATCTGACTTCCCAGACCGCTTCACTGGACAGATATTTGAGCGGGAGCGTTTCGCCGAAAGGAAGAACGGCAAAAACAGACTTGATTGATTCATCCGTCTTCACGCGCAAGACTGGATCGCCGGGCTGAATCAAGCGCGGACGCAGGAGCGCTCGCGGCGCGGCTATAAAAGCCGTGTACGGAGTGACGAATTTATATTTTTCCGAAAGACGAATAATCTCTGCGATGTAGTCTTCGCGCTCTCCGTTCATGTCCATCTCGTGAAGCAGCGCGTCAACGCGTGCGCGCGCCCACAGGCGCGGCAAATGCTCGTGCGTGTCGTCAAGTTCCGGCAGCGAGACATTGCGCGCGAGGTTAATCGCCTCGGTTCCATATTGCCCGCGCACATTGACTGCGATTTGCGGCTGAGGCTTCCTGTAACGGCCTACGAAAGCGAGGCTCGAACCGTCGAAGCTGTAATCATTCGTGGCATAGACCTGATAAAAATTGTTCTGGTCGGAAGAAGACAAGCGCACGCCTTCAACCGTCGTGCTTCCTACGTGGTCGAAGAAGATTTTGAGTTCGGTCGCAATGTCTTCGGTCTCGCGCGCGCGTGCGAAATAGCCGTGTCCGGCTTTAGCTAGTTCTTCAAGCAAAGTCTGGTTGGCGTCGCTTCCCAGACCGAAGGCAAAGACTCTTGCTGGCGACGAAGAAGTTCTCTTCTTTTGATTGAGCGCCTGAACTATCTGTTTTAAGTCTCTAGTGCCCAGAGTCGGATTGGCGTCGGAGATTAGAACGATGCTTCTCTCGCCCGCCGGAAATGCATTAGCAACATCTAGAGCTTTCGTGAGCGCTTTCCGCAAGTCTGTTCCTCCGCCGAGCATAGAGTTTCGGACGAAATCAAGCGCCTGTTCGACATTCTCAGGCGTGGCTGCGAGAGGTGAAGGCGAAAGGGCGTTCGGCTCTTCGTTAAAGAGAATCAAGCTGAATTGATCTTGCGGCGTGAGCGAGTGCAGAAAGTAGTCTATAGCTTCGACCGAGCGTTTCAGTTTTTCGCCGTACATCGAAAGCGAAGTATCAAGAAGCAGAATGATGTTGCGCGGCTGCCTGTCAGGATTGGCGGCTGTTCCATTCGGCTGAACGCCGCTTTGATTGAAGATGGCTCGCGCCTCAAAATATCCGTCCGCGTTCCTAGAGGCGAGCGCGGGGTCTCTGAGATCGTATGCGGAAATCAGCTCCGGCGCGCGATAAGCTATCCACGCGAGAGCGCTTTCTGCAACGTTGATTCGGTAATCGAAGAAAAAGTCTTCTTTCAACTCTAAAGAGTGAGCGTGAAATTCAGCCTCAAATTCGTTCGGCTCAGATTTTGTAATTTTTAGCGGATAGTTGTCCGCGCTTTGCGCTAATCGAGAGATAGGATAATCGCTTAATACATGAATATGCAGATTAAACTCTTCGGCGCGCCCAGCGTCACCGAAAGACGGTTTCAGGGGAAAAGTGAAATGCGAGACGAGACCTTCGACCGGCAGCATTTCTGTGTATTCCATCTCTATGCGTTTCGTTCCATAAGACGGAACGGGAAAAACTTTCGCCGTAAAAGCCGAACTGCCTTCGTGCTCGTCATCCTGCTCAAGCAAGCCCGGATCAACCTGCTGCTGTTTGATCTGACTGTAGATGGCGTTCGCCCTACGCCTCTCCATCATCACGCCGGGAATGCGCGTGTCTCCATCCCACACGGCGAAGTCCGAAACAGAAGCTTCCGGCGGCAGAGCGAACAGGTACTTGCCTTCCAGAATCTGCGAGACGTGGCTATCGAAAATCTGTAGCACACGCACACGAGCGTGCTGGTTATCAATAGTCACGTCCACGTTCATCACTTCGAGCGAGAGCACACGAGGGTCAGGCTTTGTTCCGGTCGAAGGGATGAGAACTCCCGATTGCGCCGAACCATGTCGAGCGCTCCAACAGAGCGGTAAGATTAGCAGTAAGCAAACCAGCATTCTCAGGCCAACCGCTCTAAAGCGTATGCTCTTTCTTCCATTTACCATTGACCATTTACCATTCACCTGTCTCATCCTCACTCCGCTTGATTCCAGTAAGATTTCTCTATTCGCGCAACGCCGCCCGTCGTGCCGAAGTAAACGTGACCTTCATCGCCCGTGATACTCAGCACAGTGCGCGCCGGTAACTCTTCACTAACGCGCGTCCATTTCTGTGTATGAAGATCAAAGATGAGAGCGCCGTCGAGCGTGCCTACGTAAAGCCTCTCATTGTACGACCACATAGCGTTCGGATTGACGACTGCTCGACCTGTTTCTGCGGCAAAGCTGCGCAGTTCGCCAGCCGCTGTTAATTCAAAAACGCCTCCGCCGTATGTGCCTACGAAGAGACGCCCCCCGGCCACAGAGAGCGCTGTGACCCAGTTGTGCGTCAAACTCGAATTTGTATCTGTGAAGACGCGAACTATTCGGCCATCCTCGATTACCGCTAGACCTCCGAGCGTTCCGGCGTAAATTCTTCTGCCCTGCGCGAAGACCGCGTAGAGGCTGTTACTCGGCAACCCTTGCACAGTCGTCAGACCGCGCAGATGCCCCGCGACACCTATTGACAGCCCTTTGCTAGTGGCGCACGCTAAAAGGAAGTTGCGCGCATGATTCTCTTCTGCGGTTTCATTCGCTGCTCTTTCGGACAGAAGCGCCGCTTGCATTACAGAGTTACTCAAAAGCCCGTCTCTTGTTGACCAGCTTCCTGTTTGGCGTAAATGTTCATCGAACCGTAGCAAGCCTTGAGAGGTAGCCGCGAGCACGGTTTTAGAATCTCTATCTTCAATCAACGAATTGATCTCGCGCGCGGCTTCAGTCTCCAGATGAGCAAGCACGTGGCCGTCTGTGGCGATGACCGAGATGCCGTTTCTAAAACTTCCAGCCCAGAGTCTGCCTTCCCCGTCAAGCAGAAGCGCGGAGATTAAGTTGCTATTGAGCGAAGACCCGGCGGCAGTTTGACCGAAAGGAGAGAATAAAGAATGCGTTTGCCTGAGGCTGGCATCGAACGCAGACGCACCTGCTCGCCTGATTCCTTCGCTAGTCAACATCCAGAGGTCACGGTCGAGTGCGACTGAGCGACAATTCGTAAGGTCAGTAGGTCTAGCCCATGCCAGAGTATTCAGGCGCGGCGTACGTGATGAGTTGTCGTTCGTCGCAAGCGTGAAACTTTCACCATCGTCCAACATGAGCAAGATGCCCGATGGCGTCTCTACCATGCCGGATAATGTAGGCATCACCGAGACCGCGCGAAAGCATCCCCGTAACACCTGTGAATTTTCGAGCGCAAGGCAGGTTGTTGGAGCTACGGACAAGCCGTAGTCGGAAGCTACGAAGAGATTCTCACGGTTGGCTACGACGCCGACAACGCGATTCGAGAGCAGTCCGTCTGCCATCGTAAAATGAGACCAACGCTCTCCTTCTTCAATCCATAAACCATCATCGAAAGTTCCCACGAAGAGCTGCGAGCCAGCCTTTGAAAGATAGTTAATCTTAAGAAGACGCTTATGGTCTGTGCCGATCGTAATCTCCCTAAACTGTCTCCCATCAAATCCGATCAGGCCCCCGGCCATAGTGCCTACAAACAGGCGTCCAGCGTCTTCCAGCAAGCAATCAATAGCTTGCGGGTCACGATCTCGCCACTGATAGCTTTCAAAAATCTGACCATCGAAAGAGACAAGCCCTTGAGTTCGCGTGCCTATGAAAAGTTTGGAATCGAATACGGCTAAGCTCAGCAGATCGCTTTCCGGTAATCCATCAATGACGCTGTAATGTCGTAAGAGATTGCCGGATTGAGAAAGCTCTATGAGACCCCCGGCGGTCGCGGCGAAGTACGAATCATTGAATCTGGCGATGGCTCTGGTGTTATTGAAACTCTGCCAGATTTCCAGTCCTTTGCGCGTCAACGCATGGCGTGCTTTTCGTTCAAAGGGAATGATGTTCTGCTTTTGCTGTAACGCACGCTCTTGCTCCAGTTCGCGTCGAGCGTAATTTTTTATTCGCCATGCTCCTACCAGAAATAGGAGCAGAATCGAGATTGCCAGGCCAACCAGCGATTTGGGGTTCAGGACGAATGTGTGTCTGAAGCCTGCTTTGGTCGTGAAGAGAACAGAATTCATGGCCGATAATCGTCTCTGCATCACTCTCTGCGTCCCCGGCGAAATGGATTCGAGCGTGAAGGGGCAAGGTATGGAGCAATTTATTAAGATAAAGACCTTGTGCCCCCTCTGGCCGCCTTCTATCTTTTGATTATTCATAGCGAGTGATGAAGAAACTACGTGACTAGTTACAGTGTTCGAGCAAGCTACCACCGTCGCTTTAGCTATTCATCAACTTCCTCTTTCAAGGGGAGACACGCCTGGAGCAATGTGGATATCCACGTTGGAGATTGGCAGCTACTATCGGGAGTGCCTTTCTCCAGAGTTATCAAAAAGGAAAGGGCATCGGATTGATGCCCTTTCCTTTTCGTGCCAATTTTTCGCGCGTCGCGCTAACCCAAAATCACGTCCTCACCTTTTTTGCATACGAAACTCTCTCTTAAGGAGTTGGCGCAATCTCATCCTGGCCTTGTGCAGTTGCGACTTAGATGTGCCTGCAGAGATTCCTCGTATTCGCGCAATCTCCGTGTGCTCATATCCTTCAACATCGTGAAGGATGAATACAGCACGATAACCGGGCGGCAGTTGCGCTATGGCTCTGTCGAGCGCTATGCGATCCACTGCCATAGTCTGGCCTGGACTCTCAGCCCAATCAATTACGGGTTCGGGCGAGTTTCCATCTTCCGTCGTCTGCTCGCGCTTCACAACGCTCTTTCTGAAATGCATCAGCACCTTGTTGACTGTAACGCGATGCAGCCACGTCCTCATGGCAGATTCGCCGCGAAAGCTGCCTATCTTGTGATAGACGTGCATGAAGATGTCTTGCATCAGGTCTTCCGCCTCCACAGGGTTGCGAGTCATACGCAAGCATAGGTTGTAGACGGCGCGCGAGTGTAGTTGGTAAAGCTCCTCGAAAGCCTGCATGTCGCCACGGGCGATACGTCGCGCCAGCAGTTGGTCGCGTTGCGAAGCATCTAGAGGCGTTGACCTATCAGAAGCGCCCGGCCACACTGAAAATGGTTCACAAAGAATCGTCGAGTTCGTCATCTGTGATAAATATCCTTTAAGGTCTCAGGCGGCTCGTCTTGGTTCTCTTTCGAGTAGGCCGCAGAGTATGGATTTAAGCTGCGGTAGCTCGAAAGGCTTAGCCAGAAAGATCACTGTCCTGGTTCGCAGCAGGTCTTCAAGTTCTGTGTTTGTGATGCTTCCTCCGCTCATCACTATGATGGGAAGCTCCGGGCGTATGTGGTGAATCCACTCTACGACCATAGAGCCTCCCAGACGCGGCATCTCCAGATCGGTGACGACCGCAACGATGCGCTCCACGTTCTGTTCGTATGTGCAGACGGCGTCAACGCCATCGCTGGCTACCAGCACGTCGTAATCTTCTCCAAGCTCGGACGCAATCATTCTTCTAATAAACTCTTCGTCTTCGGCAACGAGAATCGTCCGCTTAATTGACATGGAAATCTCCGCCTCCCGTGTAGAAACCTTTGTGCCGCCTGTTTTTTGTTGAAGAGCACTCATGCTCGGTGTGCCCTGTTCGATGCTCATTTAACGACCGATTCTTTTATGGTTATGTAAAGAGTCGGTCAATGAAATGCAAAGTTTTGTTAAGGAGCAGACGGATGTAGAGTGAAGATGATTTAGCAACAAAGGTGCGCGGAGCATGTAGAAAAGATTCTGACAGGAACTCTGTCACGAATTAACGTGAGTTCGATATAAGTCTTGAGGAGACAAAAGCAGATGAATTATCCACTAAATCACACGAAACAATCTTTCTCTTCGTGTAGTTTCGTGTGATGCGCATTGCTCTATTGATGAAAATGTCCCACCACCTAAGAATTTATGGCGGCTCTCAAATAAGATTCAATTCCATTGAATCGGCACAGAGATTAATATAACTGCACGTGCTGGCAACTCTAACGCCATATTCATCAACGACGCCATTCTCTACGCTCAAGGCACTGACGCATAGAGCTACCATTGGCGTAGAGTAGTACATACGGCTGTCGGGCGTGAGCGGTCTACACTGGAATGTAGGTTTCTTCTATGATGTGGAGGACAATGATCAGGATCGTAGCAGTTATCCCGGCGCGTATGGGTTCATCCCGTTTTCCGGGGAAACCCCTTGCAAGCATCTGCGGGCGACCGATGATCGAGCACGTCTTTCGTCGCGCCGCGATGTGCGACCGTCTGGATGCGGTTTACATAGCAACGTGTGATGAGGAGATTAGGACAGTTGTAGAGGGATTCGGTGGCACAGTCCTCATGACATCAGTTGCACATGAACGGGCTAGCGACCGCGTAGCAGAGGCTGCCGAGCGCTTCAAGGCCGATATAGTAGTGATGATACAGGGAGACGAGCCTATGATTACCCCTGCCATGATCGTGGCTTCAATATCTCCTATGCTAGAAGATTCATCCGTGGCCTGTGTGAACATGGCGCGCCGTATTCTCAGCCGGGAAGAGTACGTTGATCGCAACACCATCAAGGTTGTAATGAACGCGCACGGTGACGCTCTCTATTTCTCGCGCGCGCCCATCCCCGCGCTAGACTTTGCAAGCGTAGAGGTTGCGCCAGTCTTCAAGCAGGTATGCGTGATTCCTTTCCGGCGTGACTTCTTGCGCGAGTTCGCGCTCCTTGGCCCTACGCCTCTCGAACGGGCAGAGTCCATAGACATGCTACGTGTAATAGAGCACGGCTATAGAGTGCGGCTGGTGGAGACAGAGGTTGACACTCATGCAGTGGACACTCCAGAAGACCTGCGCATCGTCGAAGCGCGTATGAAGAACGACCCGCTTACCCTTCGATACATAGAGCCAGTCGCCCGTGCGGAGAAGCGCGTATGACTTGGCGTGTTCTAATCAGCGCGCCTTACATGCTTCCGGTCATAGAGGAGTTTCGTCCGCGCCTGTTGGCCGAGGGCTTGGAGATAGTCACTACAAGCGTGCGCGAACGATTGAGCGAGATGGAACTGCTCCCTATCGTCAAGACGATTGACGGCGTAATCTGCGGCGACGACCAGTTTACGGAGCGAGTGCTGCGCAGTGCGCTTCGGCTGAAGGTAATCTCGAAATGGGGCACTGGCATTGACTCTGTTGACGTGCGCGCGGCGGCTCGTCTTGGTATTCGTGTATATAACACGCCCAATGCGTTTACGGACGCAGTGGCGGACACTGCGCTTGGATACATCCTCTGTTTCGCGCGCAGACTTACGTGTATGGATAGAGATGTGCGTCAAGGCTTATGGATTAAGCCGGAGGCTGTCTCGCTTAGAGAATGCACTCTAGGGGTGGTCGGAGTCGGGAACATAGGCAAGGCCGTTGTGCTGCGTGCGCGTGCGTTCGGGATGACGGTGCTGGGCAATGATCCCGTGCCTGTGTCCGATGCGTTTATAGCAGAGACAGACCTGCGCATGATGTCGCTCAGCGCTTTGCTTGAGGAAGCAGACTTCGTCTCGCTGCATTGCGATCTCAATCCGACATCCTTTCATCTTATAGGCCGCGCAGAGTTGGAGACCATGCGCTCTTCAGCCTATCTTATCAACACGGCGCGCGGTTCCGTAGTTGATGAGCAGGCGTTAGTCCATGCGCTCAGGGAGCGACGGATTGCAGGTGCCGCGCTAGATGTTTTTGAGGTCGAGCCGCTTCCTGCCGATAGTCAGCTTCGCGCCGTTGAAGGCTGCCTGCTTGCACCTCACAACGCGAACAGTAGCCTCGCTGCCCGTAGACAGGTACACGAGTCCACGATAATCAATCTTCTCAAGGGACTTCGAGAAGCAAGCTGACGCCTTGCCGCGTCTGAGGATTCTCAAGAGTGTAAGCGAGCTTATGAAGACACGAGTTCGATATAAGCCATGAAGAGATAGGAGCGAATGAATTATCCACGCGCATCACACGAAACCACACGAAGAGAACAGATCATTTCGTGTGATGCGCGTGGACATCTCTCTCCCTTTCGTCTTTCTCTTTCTTACATTGAACTCACGTTATGAAGCCTGCGTCAATTATGCTGGACGATAACGAAGCGAGTGGGAATGATGGCCGCTCATGGCTGCTCTGTCGCGGCATCAAGAGCATACTACGGTGTGACGAGGCCGAAGTTGTCACGGGGATTGCTCGCTACGTCGTCTCACAACACCGAAGCTTGCGGCTCTTGTCTGCATTGATTGAACGGACTAAGGGGACGCCCGTCCCTGCCTTAATCGCTTTTATCGGTTGGCTGAGAAGTTTTCTAGCAGTGCGTGCGGGTAATCGCTCGGACGGCGCGGTCTGGATCGCACGCCTGGGCAACGAGCGCCGTGCAATAGAGACGCTGCCGCAGATGCTTCCAGAATTAGGCTGGACAGAACTGAAGTTCCCACTCGTACGAATCGTCCGTCAAAGACGCATTCTCATGCTCGCGCGACGGCTCAACCGGCGATACGAATTTTTCAAGGTGCTGCGCGTCATAGAACTCATAGGCTACTACACGCGATACCTTGACATATTCAAGAACGGGCGCTTCCCGTTAGCTATAATGTCAAGCCACAGCAGCCCGCACGGCATAGCGTTCAACCTTGCGGCGCGAAAGTGTGGCGTGCCCGTAGTCCTCATCACGCATGGCATGCCTGTGCGTCCCGTCGCGCGGCTCTACTACGATCTTGCTGTGGTTCATTGCGAGGCCGCGCGGCAGACTTACGTGGAAGAAGGATGCCGCATGAATCGCGTTCTCATTCATGGTCGGCGTCAACATTATGTCCAGATGCCCGTCGGCACGCTTCCCCAACGATTGAGCGTAGGGATATTTCTTTGCAAGGATGTGAACGCCGAGCGGCTGCGCGCTCTGGTTGAACGTCTACTCTGCAACCAGCGTGTGTCGCGCATACTGATTCGCCCTCACCCTAAGAACCTTTGGGTCAAGCTCGACGCATGGATTGCGTCACTGAATGATTCTCGTGTGCGCCGTAGCTTTGGCAATTCCGTATTCCGCGACATAGAAGCGACGGACATTGTCCTGGCCGGAAACTCAAGCGTGCTCGTTGACGCAGTGACGGCGGGTCGCCCAAGCGGTTACGTGTCTGGCCTTGATCATGGCTCTGCTGACCTACACGCATTTGTAGCGCGCGGCCTGATCTATCCGATTGCTGCTGAGATTAAGTTTGATCCCGACGCAATGCTGCGTTTCTACCAGCGAACGGAATGGCTGAGCGTCCTACGGCTCTTTGCCAATATTGATGAGGATGAGGCGTCAATTATGGCGCGCGTCGTTGTCGCTATGCGTGAGCTATCTCTTCGTTCTAGTTAATCTCTGAATCTGAACCGTTGCTTGCTCTCCGAGTACGTGCTGGCGATAGAGCCTTGCCATCTTTTCGTAATGCGCAGTCTCCTCCGGGTTGGTGACAGCCGCTCGATCATCTCGAAAGACGGGAGAGGTTGCGCCGCCGCTTCGCGCCTTTATCTTCTCTTCGCGTTTGTTCTTTGGAATGCCCAGCTCATCCAGGTCTGTCTGGGCGCTCGCCTCTACAGCCTCTTGATTCAAGCTTAGCGAGTGAGCAGTCGAAGCTAGAGGTACGTTTTTGCCACCAGCGAAAATCTCGTGGCGTCCGTGCTCCTCATACCACTTCGTCAGCGTCGCAGTCATGTACATCTTCTCTACTATCTGTCGCCAACCTACGCCCGTGTTGTATGCGCAGAATGAAATCTCTCCCTTCTGCGTGCCGTAAGGGATGATGCACATCTCTGTGCGGCGGAAGTCGTAATTGAACAAGTCCTGGAACCACATGCCCGCTATGAACAGAAAATTCCAGCGATCCGTCGGACGCCTTGCAATCCTTTGAGCAGCCGTTTCCACCTGACCTTCAATGCGCGTTCCCGGTCTCTGGCTCCCACCAAACTTCTTGCTGAACTTCTTTAAGAGGTCTAGGAGCCGAAAGTGCGTAGGCGCGCTGAATGGGTCATAGTTGCGCAGGAGCGCGAGCGTCATGCCTACGAGCGACAGAAACTTTCCGCGTCCAGCGTCATTCACCTGCACAAGGTCTTTGGCGAACTGCTCGGCGCGAAGGAAGGCCGTCATAGGCACAGCCTCTTTGGTGAACTTGTCAACCATCACGGCCATTCCCGTCCCGCAGTTTGGATGACAGCCGCAGGCCAGATGCCCCCACTGCGAGTCTGGGCCATGAACAAGGTCTGCCCAATCTGAAAAGGTAGACATAAAAGAGATTGGGAACCAGTCGCGTACTGGCTCTCCGATTCCTGTCTGTCGTTTCACGTCATAAGCCAGGTGCGACAAGGTGTAGCGCTGCGCATGACGACGCTCGTCCGAAATCTCTTCATCGCGCCCAGTGAACGAGACCGGCTGAAAAGAGAGAAGTGTGACCTTCTTCGGATTGTCCAGCGCAAACTGAATCACGCGGCCAATCTGTTCATTGTTCACGCCATTGACGATGGTGATTACGGGGACGATGCTGACGCCAGCGTTATATAGATTCTCAATCGCCTGAAGTTTCACGTCGAAGAGGTTGCCGACGCCACGATGAGAGTTGGCGGCGTTCCCTATACCGTCAAACTGCAAGTAAGCGTAGCGCAGCCCAGCCTCGGCAGCCGCGCGTGCAAACTCCGGGCGCTTTGCGAACTCAATGCCGTTGGTTGCGACTTGCACGACCTTGTAGCCGACCTTGCGCGCGTAACGCACAGCGTCCAGAAAGTGCGTAGAGAGTGTAGGCTCACCCCCAGAGAACTGCACTGAAAGCTGGCGTCGCGGTTTTATCGAGATAGCGTTGTCTAGAAGTTGCGTAATCTCGTCCCAGGTGAGTTCATGTACGAAGCCGATTTGGTTCGCGTCCATAAAACAAGGATCGCACATCATATTGCAGCGGTTCGTTAGATCAATCGTGAGCACAGCGCCTCGACCATACTTGATGGTTGATGAGCCGTGATTGTGTAGCCGCGCGTCGTTATGTGCCTGTATATCACGACCGGGAAACACAGCTTCGATGTGTTTGAAAAACTTCGAGTCAATCGCCATGAGGTCTTCGATGTGACCATGCACGGGGCAATCCTTCACCATCCAGATTTGTCCATCGCGCTCTATGATCTGCGCTTTAATCTCGCCAACCTTTTCGTTGAGTAGAATGCTCACGTCCCTTTTGCCTTCCAGAATCTCTGCCCGCGCCTCTCGCACGCAGTTCGGGCAGAGCGAGTCTGTCTGGCGCGGCCAGCCGAGCGTAGGCTTGGTCTTCTGCCAGGATTTCAAGAGCGGCTTGTCGCTCC
>MNJR01000017.1:121456-184663 GCA_001920415.1 Acidobacteria bacterium 13_1_20CM_3_53_8
CCACGCGCCGCCAGCGGCGACCGCCAATCCTTTCTCGAAATGTTTGATGAATGTATTCATGCTACTTCCTCAAGAAAGCGTGTGGCGCGCGCGTGTTCTTCGCGGCAAACAATAGCGCTGAAATCTATTCGAGGCAACTCGCGCCGTATAGTAATGTCATGGTCATGGAAATATGATGCCGACGAATGTTGGTCTCTATTTTCAAACAATGGCACTACACTCTTTTCGCTCTGCTTGGTACACTATAGAAAACGATCTGGAAGATAATGTAAGGAGGGATGATTATGGCACGCGCTCAAACATGGGCACGGAACATCAGTAAGAAAATAAAGAAAGCTGCCGCGCCTGACAAAATTGCTGCTAACACAATCGTGAATGATGAGCCGTTAAAGAGGCTGAAACGTCGTGCTGAAGACTTAGGTCTGATTCTACACGCGCAGACTGGCCGAAAATTGAGAGGCAGGAAGAAGTGATTTTGAGAAACTCCATCCTGTGGCTCTTCGTGTTGATGGCCTGCGCGACTTCAGGTTACGCGCAAGGCACGACCGCATCACAACAGTCCGAAGCTCTACGCGCTCAACTCAGAGACGTTCAAGCCAAAGAAGCTGAACTACAGACACGATTGCAGCAGATAGACGAAGACCTCAAGCCAGAGAACATTGATCACTCCATAAGCCTCATAGGTACTACTCACCCGGAAACTTTGCGCGACGAGCGACGCCGTCAGCTAGAGAACGAAAGAAGGAGCGTGCAATCGCAACTGGATCAACTGGCCGAGAGTCGCACACGTCTCGAAAGAACCATCGCGGCCATTGACGCCGAATCTTATCGTCAGGGCGCTCAGGTTGATAATACTTATCAGCAAGGGAGCACAACGCACACAAGCAATTCAACAAGAGGCAATACGACAAGCGTTAAGAGACGGCAGCATGTACGCAGACGACGCTCGCGCCGTCACTCATACTGAAGAAGTAAAAAGGTAAAAGGCAAAAGTAAAAAGTGAAGAGACGCCTTGCAGGCGTCAATTATAAATTAAAAATGGCTTCCTCCTAACTTTTGCCTTTTACCTTTTTACTTTTGCCTTTTATAGAAGGAGCATCTGTAATGCGTTTGAAAGATAAGGTGGCTCTCATTACGGGAGCAAGCAGCGGAATTGGTAAGGCCATAGCAACTCGCTTTGCAGAAGAAGGCGCGCACGTCGCAGTCAACTATCGTCCCGGTGGACAATCGGACGCTGACGCCGCGCAAACTGAAGCCGCATCGTTTGGGCCAACGTCAATAGCCGTCGCAGCCGACGTGAGCCGACGCGAAGATGTAGAGCGCATGATGTATGAGGTGGTCGCTAAATTCGGTCGGCTAGACATAGCCATTAATAATGCGGGCATAGAGATAAAGAGAGCTTTTCTGGAAGTAACGGACGAAGAGTGGAACAGGGTCATCAATGTGAACCTCTTCGGCTCGTATCTGGTCAGCCAGGTGGCCGCGCGCCAGATGGTCAAGCAGGGCTATGGCGGCAAACTTATCTTCATCTCCTCTGTTCACGAAGACATTCCCTTTCCCGAATTCACAGCCTACTGCGCGTCCAAGGGCGGCGTGCGCATGATGATGCGCAATCTTGCTATGGAGTTAGCGCCATACAAGATCAACGTAAACAACATTGCGCCGGGTGCCATAGCAACGCCAATCAATCAGGCTGTGCTTGCTGACCCTGTGGCTATGAAGAATGCTGTCAGCGAAATTCCCTGGGGGCGATTCGGCAGGCCGGAAGAGGTCGCTGCGGTCGCAGTATTTCTAGCCAGCAATGAGGCAGAATATGTTACAGGCAGCACCTACTACGTTGACGGTGGTTTGACTCAACAGGTGACGCTCTACTGATTGGCTCATATGGCTCAAGCCCTATGACAGAAGAAGAGAGAAGATTAACGGAAGCCCGCGACCGCGTTCGCAAGTGGAAGATGTGGGGGCCGTATCTTTCGGAGCGCGCGTGGGGCACTGTGCGCGAAGACTATTCGCCACACGGAACGGCGTGGGATTATTTCACGCACGATCACGCGCGCTCGCGCGCCTATCGCTGGAACGAAGAGGGCTTGGCGGGAATCTGCGACGAGAGTCAGGCTCTATGCTTTTCGATAGCTCTGTGGAACGGCGCAGACCCTATCCTGAAGGAACGCGCCTTCGGGTTGACGAACAGCCAGGGGAATCATGGCGAGGACGTTAAGGAGTATTACTACTATCTTGACAACACTCCTACGCACTCCTACATGAAGTGTCTTTACAAGTATCCGCAGCGCGCATATCCCTACAGCCAGTTAATAGAAGAGAACGCTAGGCGAGGCCGCGAAGGGTCGGAGTATGAATTGATTGACACGGGCGTCTTCGACGATGACAGCTACTTCGATGTCAGGGTAGAGTACGCGAAAGCTGCGCCGGAAGACATTCTGATTCTCCTTACAGTAACAAATCATGGACAAGAGGAAGCGCGACTGGATTTAATTCCGACGCTCTGGTTTCGCAACACATGGTCGTGGGGCAGAGACGACCGACGACCCATAATTTCCGCATCGTCCCAAGAAATGATAGCAACGGCTGAGACCTCGCACGAGGCTGTGATTCACGCAGAGCATCACAGGCTTGGCAATTATTATCTGGTCTGCCAACGGGTCGCGGGTGCTCAGCCCGAACTGCTCTTCACTGAAAACGAGACAAACGCAGCGCGACTCTACGGCGCTCCGAACTCTTCGCCTTTCGTCAAAGACGGTATCAATGACTACATCGTGCAGGGACAGACAGACAAGGTCAATCCGTCGAATGAGGGGACGAAAGCTTGCGCGCTTTACCGCTTGACGATTGGCGCGGGTGAAACTGAAGAAATTCGTCTGCGGCTCTCGACCTTGCAGCCGCAGTCGGAAGCGCTAGGCGCTCCGTTCGACAATACTTTTGTCGCGCGCAAACGGGAAGCAGATCAGTTTTATTCAACGGTCGCGCCTGAAGGTTTGTCCGATGACGCGCGCAACGTGCAGCGGCAGGCGCTGGCTGGTTTATTGTGGAGCAAGCAATATTACAACTACGATGTTGAGATGTGGCTTAATGGAGACCCTGTGCAGCCCGCTCCGCCGCCTGAAAGATGGGAGGGACGCAACCACGATTGGCGACACCTGAACAACTCCGAAATAGTCTCTATGCCGGACAAGTGGGAGTACCCCTGGTACGCTGCATGGGATTTGGCTTTCCACTGCATCTCGCTCTCGCTGGTTGACCCGGACTTCGCCAAAGATCAACTCATACTTCTTCTGCGTGAATGGTACATGCACCCGAACGGTCAACTGCCAGCTTACGAATGGGCGTTCGGCGATGTGAACCCGCCCGTTCATGCGTGGGCTGCGCTCAGGGTTTATGGAATCGAGAGACGATTGCGCGGCGCGGGCGATACTAAATTTCTTGAGCGCGTCTTTCACAAGCTATTGATTAACTTCACATGGTGGATTAATCGCAAGGATGTTCAGGGAAGAAATATTTTTCAAGGCGGCTTTCTTGGCCTGGACAACATAGGCGTCTTCGACCGCAGCGCGGGATTGCCCGGCGGCGGATACCTCGATCAATCCGACGGCACAAGCTGGATGGCTATGTACTGCCTGAACATGCTCTCCATAGCGTTGGAGCTGGCGCGCCATGATGACACTTACGAAGATGTAGCAACGAAATTCCTGGAACACTTCTTCTACATCGCTCACGCTATGAATGATCGTCCAGCCGTGCGCGGCGATGACGGTATTGACCTATGGGATGAAGACGAGGGTTTCTATTACGATGTGCTTCACCTGCCGGACAAAAGCCACCAGTTTGTGCGCGTGCGCTCACTGGTCGGATTGATCCCGTTGCTTGCAGTCGAAACTATAGATTCTGAATTGCTGGACATGCTTCCAGATTTTCGTCATCGTCTGGAATGGTTTCTCTCGCACCGTCAAGATCTCTCGAAAGACATGGCTTCGGTGACAAGAGCGGGAGAGCAGGACAGGCGACGCTTTGCGGTCGTCAACACAGACCGCCTGCGCAGTCTCTTATCTAAGATGCTTGACGAGAATGAATTTCTATCGCCTTACGGCATTCGTTCAATCTCTCGCTATCACTTGGAACACCCGTACCGTCTGACGGTAGATGGGACGAGCTATGAGGTCAGCTATCAACCCGCAGAGTCTCGCTCAGGACTTTTTGGCGGTAACTCAAACTGGCGCGGCCCCATCTGGTTTCCCTTAAATTATCTGCTAATAGAAGCTCTGCAAAAGTTCGACTATTTCTACGGCGAGAGTTTTACGGTCGAATGCCCCGTCGGGTCAGGTCGCATGCTAACGCTCTGGCAGGTGGCTACTGAACTTTCCCAAAGACTCATAAGCATCTTCACGCGCGACGAGAGCGGACGCCGCCCGGTCTTCGGCGGCAACGAAAAGTTTCAATCCGACCCAAATTTTAGGGACCTCATACCCTTCCACGAATATTTTCACGGCGATGACGGCGCAGGTCTGGGCGCTAGCCACCAGACGGGCTGGACTGCCCTTGTAGCAAAGCTAATTCAACAGAGCGGAATTTAGAGAAGACTATCGAGATAATCTGTGTGAATAACAAAAGATAATGCAACTCTACAAAAGATGTACGCTTCGCCATGTTAGAGCTTTAGCACGGAGGCAGCCAGAGTAGCGTGTTTCGTTAGCCGCCGATTGATAAGAGTCATTATACCTGCTTGAGTGAGGGCAGCTACTAAGAAGCAATTAGCAATAAGCAAAAGAGAGCGCCCGCCAATTATATCTAACTCGCGGGCGCTCTGAATCTGGAGTGAGTTTCAGTGCGTGACCAAGAATACATCCCAAGCCCACTTCGCAACGCTTGTGTGCTGCGTGTCCAGTACCTTCGCACGATACCGGAATTGATTGCCATATTGGTCAATCTTCTTCGATAGTTTGTACTTGAGGTCTATAGCATTGACGCTCAACTCTGCCAGAGTGTGTAACTCCTCTGGCTCTGATATGCCATTGTGATTCGCATCTTGCCAGAGTCGTAAACTTGAGTAGATGTCATCATGGCTGTCAATCACTCCATCATTGTTGCCGCCGTTCGCTGGCTTATCGTACTCGGCCAAGGCTAGGAAACCGTTAGGATTCTCCGTCTCAGTTTGCTCAGTGAAGTTGCCGAACAGTTCTGCTCCGTTATCAATCATGCCATTGTCGTTACGGTCTAATGAAAGCCATGCATCATCTGTTCCAGCGACAGTCCAGCCTATATTGTCTTGCGCGCCATCTGCGTCTATGTCGAAACTAACTCCGCTTCTTGCATCTGTGAGCTGGAAGCCATTGCCTGCTATATCAATTAAGACGGGACTGGAACTGCAATATGATTCTGTAGTGCATCGGCATACGCGGTCGCACCAATATTGAAAATTCTCACAGTCCCAGGGGTTGCCTGCATCAGGCGAGCAGACGCAACTAAGTGAATCATAATCGTATATCTGCAAACTATTACACGATGAAGGCGCAGGCGGGCATGCTCTTTCACTTTCGGCGTGAAATCTAGTTGCATTACAGTATGTTTTGTTTTCAATGTGCTTTATTAGGGCGTAAGGGGATTCTACCAGTGTAGAGTCGGCCCTATCCCAAATTCCATCGTTATCTGGTGTGGTGGTCATGTAAACCTTATTATGCATTTGGAAGCCCGGACAAACTGTGTAGATCCATTGGTCAGCCACTATCAAAAGGTGCTCAGGTTCACACCGAGCTTCGCAGAAGCACTCGGCTGTTAAATCAACCAGCATTCTATCGCAAGGTAGGTACGCACTGACACTCACAATAATAGCTGATGTTTTTAGAATGTAAGGTGAGAGCAATAATACAGTTATCATTATCAGAAAGATTAAATTTCTAATAATGATCTTGCTTAATAAAATTCTCCTAAGAATTTCTATGTATGAACGCATAGTGATTCGCCTCCGTTATTAAGCAGGTCAGAGATGATGCAGGTGAGTTAGCGAGGATCAGACGACTATCACCTATTTACATTAATGGCATCAAGAATCTGTTGTTCAACTCTTTCAGGAAGTTTACCTACCCAAAAATCAATAATGATTCCCTTACTGTCGAGTAAAATGATTGTGGGAGTGGCGTCTATACTGTAAGCGTTAAGTTCAACAGACGGAATAGCCTCTAAAGAAAGTTGATTCTGTTCTAGAAATTGATCTGCTACTTGTTTGGTCTCAGGAGATAAAGCGAGAATGCGGGTAATTTTATTATTGCCCTGAGATTCAGCAACTTGTTTGTAGAATGGAAGACTTTCCCTGCAATAACCACACTTTGAACTTAAAGCTATTACTAAGGTCTGTCGTGAAGCGCTGTAATCAACCGCAGGTAGTTGCGCAAACTGCTTGCCTTTTTGTAATCCGCTATTGAACTCTGTTTTTGAACCCTTAGAGAAGAAACTTACAGCGAGAAGACTTAATATCAATATTGAAACCGCCAGAACTGCTATATTCGTAGCTGTTTCTAAATAAGCTCTTATCTTTGACTCTTGCATGGATCTACCTCCCTACGAATGTATATAAAAATCTTATGATCTTCGTAAGCTGGCCCATGGTCTGTCTAGTTTCTTAACCAATAGCTGCACAGCCTCGGTATTACCAAGGTGTCTTGCTATATTCAGAAATTCTTCAGCGAATCTCTTTTTGTTATATTTGTAATAATCAGACGGTGTGGAGTTGAGACCAATATCAACCTCTGGAGCAGCTTCCAATACTTCGAGTGATCTAATTATCTCGTCTGCGGATTTTCCCTGCTGAATTCCTTTTTGTATATCAACCAATAAATCATGCCTTGCATCAACTTCAGCCTTAACTGCTTCAAAGAATCCCGTTTCGTTTGGGCCTGCGAATGAGCCATCATCAAAAAATACTCCATCTAGTGAGATAGTTATGCTTGTATATCGAGATAGCTCGGCGTTAAGTAGACTTAAGACTCTAGCTTCACTTGGATTCTGCTCGATTACGCCTGAATCACTACTCACCGTTAAGTGCCAACTCCTGGATTGTTGTCGGTTCTCAGTCCCCCCTTCTAATGGTTCGGGTTCCGCTATTTGAGAAAAGAACCAAGTTGAGTGAGGCTTTATTACTTTTGGAGCATTGGCGATAGCACTTGTATGGCTAAACGCTCCTTCATCCATTAAAATCCAATTGGCTAGGTATGAACTTTCTTTGTAGATAACGGTCCCGTCAGATTTCATACACGCCCACCTTAACTTATAAGAGACGATTGGCCGATTACCGCTATGCTTGATGAAAATCGAGAAAAGCTTCAGGGCTTCGATGGGTGCATCGGGGTTTTTCTTTTGGAAGGCAGTCATTAATCCATCAAATGATGGATCAGCGGGTGTAATAATTTTTATACCGTGTTCTGGCAGATCCCTGACATGAAGTTTCACGTTCACGGCTTGTGCTCCTCTACCAAGGAAAAAACTCACAACCAAGATTACAGGAATAACAAGAGTAACTAATATGAAGATAAGTTTTCGCATCGGTTACCTCCAAGGATAGTGACGACGAAATGCTTTTCAAAAGAAGGGTGTAAGATTAAGCAGGAGCAAGACTCTTTAAGGAATGAGGCTCTAGCTTAGCTGAGAAATTACGAATACTTTCAACTTACGGCTGAACCGTAGCACACGATAAGGATTAAAATCTGTGACTTGGAGTACGCATGACTGTGACGGTCATCACCCGTTGAAGAATTGTTTACAAGAGACGGACTCGGTGGAGTAAGGCTCTTGCTTAGTTGAGAACTATACGTCCGTAAAGACTTTGAGAAATAAAAACCTGCGAGGCGCGGGAACTCTACTCTCGCTTACCTTGAGAGTCAAGAAATTTCTTTCTATAGGAAAGTTGCATCTAAAGGACTTAACGCACACTGCAACTTTTTGACATCTTCCCTTGTCTCATTCAAACGAAATAGCGAGGCCGCATTGCCCACCCTGTTAGCGTAACAGCCTCGCGGCGACACTGTACGATGCTCTAGGCTACGGCGGCGTGCTAGGCGAGCGGGCGCGGTTCGGCTCATTTAATTACCTCCAAATCGGTTGCGGGAACTGTTGTGAAAATGGGAACTGGTAGCATGAGGTAGTGTGAAAGGTTGCAGCCACTTTTGTAGAAATGGCCGAATTTTGGTTTATAGTTGCTTGAACTTTTGGAATTGACAACCTTCGTGCGCGGAGACTGAAAAAGAGAGACGCCTGTTCGCGTTCTTTCGGTCTATGGTCTATCAGCTAAATCCCTTCCGTCAGCTTGCGAAAGTGATAGCCCATAGCCGCCAGCCTCACAGCATGCGCAAAGTTTCGGCGATGAGAGATGAGACTGTTTTTTATGTAGCGCCAGAACTCCACGCGCTCGCGGTCACGAACGCCTAGCGTGAGGGCTACGCGCGCGAATGCCACTATATCGTTGATAAGACGGTTACGACTCGGCTCAGGCTCCTGAGTCAAATGCGATAGACAATCTAGCGCGCGGCTGTAATATTCCCCAGACCTGTAGATGGTGCGCAGTATACGCTGATAACCTTCTATGAGACGCGCTGTATCCATTTGAGGGATAAAATTCAGAGAGCCGTCTGTGTTGTTTCCAGTGCTCTCTTTCAGAAGTCTTCCTTCGCGCTCCAAACGCCGCCAGAGTTGCGTGTCAGGAAGCGCTGTGAGCAATCCGACCATAGCGAGCGGAATAGCGCTCTCGCGTATAAAATTTATCTGCCGCTCGAAGATGTCTTCAGGGTCGCTGTCAAAGCCTACTATGAAACCGGCCATCACTTCGATACCGTAAGATTGAATCTTTCGCACAGATTCCAGCAGGTCGCGCCGCGTGTTCTGTCCCTTCTGCGCTTCCTTCAAGCTCTCTTCCACAGGCGTCTCTATTCCAAGAAAGACGCGGCGAAAGTTTGCGCGCTGCATCATCTTAAGAAGCGCATCATCTTCGGCCAGGTTCACGCTCGCCTCCGTGATGAGAGAGAAAGGATGATTGTGACGCTCCGACCATTCGACAAGTTCAGGCAGCAGGCGTTTGACGTTTCGCTTGTTGCCTATAAAATTGTCGTCAACGATGAAGACCATACCGCGCCAACCCAAAGAGCGCAGAGCGTCTAGTTCTGCAATCATCTGTTCGTTAGACTTTGTGCGCGGCACTCGCCCGTAGATTTCTATTATGTCGCAGAACTCGCACTGGAAAGGGCAGCCGCGCGAATACTGTATGCTCATAGCGCTATAGCGCGAGAGTTCAGCTAAACGAAAATCTGGAACGGGTGTGTTGCTGAGCGCCGGTCGCTCGGCGGCCTGATAGATGTGCCGGGCGATTCCAAGCTCTAGGTCGTGCACGAATTCCGGCAGCGTCGTCTCTGCCTCGCCTATGAAAATGTGGTCGGCATACGGCAAATGTTCCGCGCTGGTAGAGACGTATGGCCCGCCGACTACGACTCGTCGCCCGCGCGCTTTACACAATCCGACGACTCGCTCCAGCGAATCTTTCTGCACAATCATAGCGCTGGTGAAGACTATGTCCGCCCATTCTATGTCCGATTCCTTGAGCCGTCGCACGTTCATGTCCACTAGCCGCCGCTCCCAACTTTCAGGCAGCATGGCCGAAACGGTCAGGAGACCAAGCGGCGGGAAGGCAGACCGTTTGCCTTCAAACGATAGCGCGTGCCGGAAGCTCCAATAGGTTTCGGGGAATTCCGGGTAAACAAATAGCACCTTCATCGCTCCAGTCTCCTTGATTTTGACGCTCGCCGGGGCTTGTGCACGCGTGTGAATTAGTGTGTGACAACTTCCGTGGGATTAGAACGGGTGAATTGAGTTACTGCACGCGCGCCTGACGCTCGGCTGCATCCGACTTCTCGCGCCGCCAGCGCAACATCTTCACTCACTGGCTTGTAAGTTGACTCAGGGTCTGGCAGAGCGGCCATTAGCTTCACTTTTGACCATGCTATAACACTCGCAGGTAAATTCTTCAAGCTCTTTGCGCTTCAAGATATTGATGCGACCTCGTGAATAGCGTATCAATCCCTGCGATTGCAGGCCAGTTGCGGCGCTGCCCACACTTGCGCGGCGCGTCCCCAGCATCTTGGAAATAAACTCCTGCTTCAGCGGCAACACGTCAGAATCCATCTGGTCGTGGCACATCAATAACCAACGCGAGAGCCGCTCTTCCACAGTGTGCAGACGGTTGCAGGCGGCAGTCTGCGCGACCTGCTTCATGAGTGTGCGAGTGTATAAAAGTAGTTGAGTGAGAAGCGGACTGTGGCCTCTCTTTAATCCCTCTTTGAAGATATCCGATCTCATACGCATAGCACTGCCCGCAATCTGCACGACGGCCTCTTCGTAAGCAATATCGTTGCCCAACAGAACAGGGATGCCCACCATTCCATCTCGCCCTATGAGACCCACTTCTATGGTAGCCCCGTCTTTCATGTGCGTGACAAGAGAGATCACACCTTCGCCGGGGAAATAAACATATTCGATGACATCGCCTGACTTATAAAGACTCACGTCAAGAGGCAGTGACATGAACTCCAGATCAGGGAGCAAGCGTTCATACTCTTTGCGAGGTAGAGCAGCGAGAATTATGTTGTTGATGGGAAGACGCGTTCTGGTCATAAGTTTATTTCCTTAATTCAAATACCTATCATCAATACCAATTTCGATAGCACCTATTCGAGATAGTGTTCGCTTAACCTGGCTTGCAACGCGGTCGGCACTGTCTTCCAACTGGCAATGCAGAGCGCCTTGAGCATCAAGTCATCCGAAGATGACACGCGGGAGAACAACCATCGTCCAAGTCTCTCCTCATATCGCCAGCGATAATAGGGGCCATCGGCGCGTCGGCTGTAGAACACGCCATGCTTGACGCACTCATCTGTGCTTACAGGGTTGATATAGACTACGGTTTGCGTTGCAATCGCTTCAGGTCTTTAGTTCCTAAAATAGTTTCAGCACGTAGATGAAACCCGCCGTGTCCAGAGCGGCGATGAAGACTATGTGCAGCCAACTTATCGTTCAAGCGGCGGCAGACCGCGACAGCGCATGCGCAGTTTGCCCAGCGGAAGCGCGCACTCCAAGACAACAACGCATCTCAAACCTCGCTCGTCAGCCCTCAGTAACTTTTAATAGCTCGCGGCCAGGGGCTTCATGCACATACCGTCGTACAAGCTCTTTTAGCTGCGGCGCGCCATCAAAGTGCGCGTACTGTGCGAGCACGCTCGTGACCAATCGTTGATAGATGAGAAGCATGTGTCCTGCGTCGCAATCTTCTATGCTCTTGCCCGGCACGCCTCCGGCTTTGCAGACTCGCCAGTACACGGCGCGCATCAGGGCGGCCTCGCCGCTCAAGATACCGCGACTTGTTAGAATGCTTGTGCGGTCGCGCCACACGCCATCACAGATTTGCCTGAACTTTTCTGAGTTTATCGTGTCCATAAATAATCAATCTGGTTGAAGCCAAGTTTCAGCTTGCGGCCAGATCAATCAAGGCTTCTCCAAAGCTTGAGGTTGTCAAGTACCGCTCTTCTTCTGCTCTTGCTCGGTTATCGTGAAAGGTACGAGTCCTCGCTTTACTTCTTCTAGAGCGATGCTTACGTTTCTGCGCCGGAGCGGGTCTGCATCAATACGAGGATGCGCGCCGTGAAGAAGTTGTTTATTTCTTAAAGCCGCCACGACGATTAGCCTGTACCTTGAATCTATTCCCGGCCACTGTTGTTCGTCCGCGGCTGCGTTGAAGCCGTTGCTTCCAGCTTTATGCGATTTAGTCATAATGTGCTTTAAGCTCCCATGCTAGCGGTCTCTACTCGAAAGGCGCGGCTGCGGCGGCCTCTTCGCGCTCTCTACTTCAGATTAAAAGACCCTTATCAGAAAAAAGATACCCGTCACAGCGAAAGCGGTAATGAAGATAATATGCAACCAACTCAGCGCAGATTGATGGCAGTAAGGGCATCGTGTCTCCCACAGTCGCAGTCTCCTTTCACAGCGATGACAATATAGTTTCATCTCAGACCTCAATCTCATTTCGCGCCGCCCGCGTGTGCGGTCGAATCCTACGGCGCGCAACTCTTTTCTCACCCTTGACTGAACACACGCCCCCATCCCGTACCCGCACAGGTCAGGCAGGGGTTAGCTGCGTCGCGCTTGCCTGAGCCTCCGCATTGCTGGCAACGCCCCGATGGCTGAGCCACAGAGACATTGCCCTTACCGCCGCAGACCAGACACGAAATCACGTAACCGACTGAGACGGCCCACTGCCCAGTCCCTGTGCACCAAGCACAGGTTTGCTGCGCGTAAACACTCTTTGGCTGGCTCATCTTCTACCGCCTCTCGAAATGCAGAGGAAAGTAGATAAGAGATGAACGAAACGATTAGCGTGGACGCACCTTTGCGCCTTATCAGGTAAAGAACCTGAGAGCCGATTTTCGATTGAATCCTGGGGTGCTGTGAATGTAAGCATCAGGTATCTCCTCAAGTGGTCGCGTGTGTAAATACAGCAGACGGCACAAGGAGAAGGGCGACGAGCGCTGTATCCCGATGTCGAGAGTATATTTTCTAAAGAACAGTCAGTAACTTACTGAAAAAGATTATACCACAGATACGTACGCCAGCGTGCATAGGGGTCGCAGATGCAGGGGCTATTCAAGAATGAATAGCAGTAGAGTTGCTAACTCGCCAACGCAGACCAGAAGAGAGCGAGAAGATTATAGAGAGAAGAATAAAGCATTTCGAATTTCAGATATGAAATCTTTTCTGTAATCTTCGTGCTCTCTACGGTCTGCGGTGGTGAACTGCCTTTATCATTTCACTCGAAGGATGAATAGTCTATATAGCAAACCCGGCTGGCGCTTCTCTCTCTACCTAGCCTGTGAACGGCTTTTGTGCGGCGCCGTTTCTGGAACGGGAGCGAGCCGTCCGGCTCGTATCGGTTAAATCTCCTATGTTCCAGTGAGTGGGTCGCCCGTTAGAACGAATCCGCCCCGAATCATCGGATTCGTACAGGTGAACGCCGGAAAATTCCCAGCCGACAGGAGTGTAGAGAATATATCCGCCACGAAAGACTGCGTGTATGACGAATTCTCTTCCATCAGGCAGAGCGTAGATGCCTCGCTCTCTAAGCTCTTTCATAAGCCTCCTTCGATCCCATATCAACGGAGTCATGCTGCAATGCTGTAGAGACGCCATCCAGGCGCACACGTTTTATAGCCTTCGCCAACCTGAAGAGTTGCAGAAGGCGTATGCCCCACCAGTTAAAGTCAATCTCATACCAGGCTAGACCATGACGAGCCGAAGTCGGGTGCGCGTGATGGTTGTTGTGCCACCCTTCGCCGAAAGTCAGCAGCGCCACCCACCAACTGTTGCGCGAATCCTCGCCAGTGTGGAATCGCTGCTTGCCCCAAAGGTGCGTAGCCGAGTTAACCAGCCACGTAGTGTGCAAGCCTATAGTAACGCGCAGGAAAATTCCCCACATCATCATGCCCCATCCGCCAAAGTATAGAAGCGCAAGCCCTGTGATAATCAACGGCATGAAATATAGACGGTTGAGCCAGACGTGAAAACGATCCTTCATCAAATCGGGAGCATAACGAGATAGCACAGCCTTATCATGTTGCTGCGCAGTACCTTTGAGAATCCATCCTATGTGCGACCACCAGCGTCCATCACGCGGGCTATGCGGGTCGCCTTCACGATCTGTATGAGCGTGATGTATGCGATGCGTGACGACCCAGTTGACAGAGCCGCCTTCCAAGGTAAGCATCCCGCAGATAGTCAGGAAATATTCGACCACTTTCGGCACTTTGTAGCCGCGATGCGTCAAGAGACGGTGAAAGCCCATGCCTATGCCAAGGCTTCCCGCGACCCAGTAGAGTAGGACGGCGGCAACGATTGCCTGCCAACTCCAGAAAAAGAGCGCGGCTACTGCGCCCACGTGAAAAAGGGAGATAAATATAACGTTGAGCCAGTTGATACCAGTTTTTCGCTGATTCGTTGTTACCTCAACCTGTGCGTTGCTCTTCAATTCAATCCTCCGACGATAACAATTCACGGCGCGCTCGCTCTTGGTCACGGCACATGCTCAAACTCTGTCATGGAGTGCTGCCCGACCAGACCCGCTAGCTCGACTCGCCCGTTCTCAAGCACACGCGCCACAGTAAATGTGCGCTCATCAGGCTCGCGTCCCGGCATAACTTCGGCACGGAACGTAAGCTTCATGCCCTGCTTGGCCCAGCCATTCAGAGGCGCGCGTTCATCCTGCGGTGAACGAGTTTTCCGATTCTTACGCTTGAACATGCGAATGTATAAGACGACGCATGCGATCAGCAAAGAGCACATCTATCTTCTGCGGCTCGATGAGCGCCGTAACTTCGCCTATTCCGAAAACAGGATGCGTCATGATCTGTCCAGTGCGATACGTGCGCATACGGTCATAAGGCGCACTCGCCTTCGCCGAAGAGCGTCCGCCCACCAGTTTCACGCCGCTTTTGAACGAACTGCGTGTGCTGCATTTCGGACAATCCACGCGCGAAATCTGACCTCGTTTATTCACGGATGCGACAACATGACCGCGCTCTTCATTACACACCACGCACAATTTCTCCACCCGATCACCAACTGCAAAAGTCTGCTTTTCCATAAAACTCCTTTTTAGTAAATGGTGAATGGTAAATGGTAAATGGTGAAAAGCCTCTTTCTATTTACCATTTACCATTTGCCATTTACCTTCATTTGTATCTGTAAGTAATACGCCCTCTTGAAAGATCGTAAGGCGACAGTTCAACGCTAACGCGGTCGCCAGCCAGAATGCGTATAAAATTTTTGCGCATCTTGCCGGAAATCTGCGCGAGCACGACGTGCTCCGTCCCGTCAAGTCGCACTTTGAAGAAAGCGTTGGGCAGCTTGTCAACCACAACGCCTTCAGCCGGAATCAAATCTTCTTTAGCCAAGTCTGGGTTCTCCTTCTTTGGTTTAAGCCGCGCGCCACAGTTTATCTGAGCCGAGCGGCGCGCGCCTGAGTTCGTCAATCAAATTCATCTAGCGCGGCGCGGGCGAAACGAACGTCGCCCGGTCGTGCTCACGCGACCGACATGCGAAAACGATTTCGCGCCGCTTACTACAGAGGGCGGCGTGCCGCCAAAAGTTGGCGACCACACGCGCTTGACCTTCTGGCCTGTGAGCCTTTCGATGTCGCGCATAGAGAATTCTTCGGCGGGCGTGACGAGCGTAATCGCGCGCCCGGTTTTTCCAGCCCTACCCGTGCGACCTATGCGATGAACGTAATCTTCCGGCGCTGCCGGCACGTCGTAGTTGATGACGTGCGAGATTGCGTCAACGTCTATGCCGCGCGCTGCGATGTCTGTTGCGACAAGGACGCGCGTGTGTCCCGTTTTGAAATCTCTGAGCGCCTGTTCGCGCTGAGGCTGCGTGCGGTCTGCGTGTATGCGATTAACTTTGTGCTCGCGCGCGCTGAGAATGTGCGAGAGACGTTCTGCGCCGCGCCGTGTGCGTGTGAAGACTAGCACGCGCTCGAAGCGTTCACGCTCCAGCAGGTCTAGCAGAAGCGCAGTCTTGGATGCCATCTCGACAGGGTAAGCGGTCTGCTCGACCATAACGGGAGGGCGACCGCGTTTGTTCACTTCGACAAGTTCGGGCTGGCGCATAGTCGAGCGAGCAATCTCTTCAATCGCGTTCGACATGGTTGCGGAAAAGAGTAAGGTCTGCCGCTTCACAGGAAGACGTGCGAGCACGCGCCGTATAGAAGGCCAGAAGCCCATGTCCAGCATACGGTCTGCTTCATCCAGCACCAGCACTTCCACTTGCGAGAGATCAACTGAGCCGCGCTCCATGTGATCTAGAAGGCGTCCCGGCGTAGCAATAACGACCGATGCGCCGCGCCGCAAAGCATCTGCCTGTCGTCCCAGCCCGGCTCCGCCGATGATAGAGACGCAACGCGCCCCCTTTTTCGGCGCAAGCTCAAGGTAGTTTGTCTCAATCTGCAAAGCGAGTTCGCGCGTTGGCGCGAGTATGAGCACGCGCACACCCGGGCGCGGCGTATCACCAATCCTTTGCATGATGGGAAGCAGAAAGGCTGCGGTCTTGCCCGTGCCTGTTTCGGCGCAGCCTATGAGGTCTGCGCCCTTGAGTATGATGGGGATTGCCTCTCTTTGAATGGGTGTGGGTTCTGTGTATCCGATGGCCTCACAGTTGCGCACGAGCGCCGCTTTGAGTCCGAGTTCAGTAAAATTCATTCGTTCCTTTTCGCGTCGCTCAAAGAAAATTCTTGAGCCGCGCTTTTCTGTTGATAAAATTAAGCGCCCCCGGCTTTCATGTTTTGTTGCCAGGAGCGCTGGTAAGTCAAAAGTAAAAAGGTAAAAGGCAAAAGGAAGGCCGCAAACCACTTTTAATTAAAATGTTTTTGTCCTCACTTTTGCCTTTTTACTTTTACCTTTTGACTTACCATCTAGGCGTGCGGTCGTTGCCGCCGCCGAAGTCGCGCGAGCCGCCGCGATTACCACCGTAACCGCCTCGTCCACCACCGCCGCCGCCACGATTGCCGCCGCCGAAGCCGCGATTCTCACGAGGCTTTGCTTCATTGACATTCAGGTTACGACCGTTGACTTCCTTGCCATTGAACTGCTCAATGGCCTTCTGGCCTTCTTCTTTGGAAGACATTTCGACGAAGCCGAAGCCGCGTGAACGTCCCGTCTCTCGATCTTCCACAACGGAAGCGGATTCGACTGTGCCTGCTTGCGCAAACAGTTGCTGCAAATCATCGCTCGAAGTTTGGAATGCGAGATTGCCGACGTAAAGTTTCATAGACATAAATATAGATGTTCCTCTCCTTATAGATCAGGAGTGTTAAGAGAAGCTGCGAATCAAAGTTGGCTTCGGAGTAACGGCAGTCAGCGAAGGCTCTCAGTTCGAGTGCTCATAATGAGCAACTTCTGCAGGTTGAATTCGGCCCGCTCTCGAACTATCCAAAACGCTGCCGTCCATATTCATCACGGAGGGCGCATCACCGTTGATACTCAAGAGAAGGAGTAACTGAGAACTATGATGCACTATATGGGCACATAGTTGCAAGGAAGGAGAGCCTTTCCGCTTTAATAATGGGGGCAACGTTTCAAACAATGTGAGGGCACGCGCCCTCTGTTCTAGCGGCTCGTTTTAACTTTCCTCTTAATTTCCTCTACAATCTTTCGTCATGCCTCATCAAGCAGATTTAAGAGAGGTTCAGGAATTCATAGTGCGCTGGAAAGAGTCCGGCGCGGCTGAGCGTGCGAACTGTCAATCTTTTCTAAGCGAACTGTGCGATGTGCTTGAAGTGGCGCGTCCACAACCTGCGCAGGCCAAGGATGAGCAGAACGCTTACGTCTTCGAGCGCGCCGTCACTTTTCACAACGGCGACGGCAGCACCAGCACGGGGCGCATTGACTTATACAAGCGCGGCTGCTTCGTGCTTGAAGCCAAGCAGGGCAGCGACCGTTCGCAACCGGGCACGTCTTCGCACGGGAATATAGCGGAGTCAACAAAGAGCAGCAGAACACGCAGAGGCACGGCGGTGCGCGGCACGCTAGGATGGGACGTGGCTATGCGCAGCGCTCGCGGTCAGGCCGAAACAATATGTGCGTGCGCTGCCAAGATGCTCATACCCAAATTATTGTTGTTCATCGCGCGTAGAGATGCTATAAGCACGCTATGTCTGTTACGTTCTCAAGAAACAAACAACTCGGCGGTTTATTCAGCGAGCCAGTGCAAGGTACGTTGAATAAGCTCGACGCTGCCAAACTTGACCCGCTAGCACCCGCGTGTCTCTATGAACACCCGAACGGCGCGTTATGGGTTGGGGATGCTATCCTATGGCTGCGGTCGCTCGAATCTGAATCAGTTGATTTAATCTTTGCAGACCCACCGTATAACATCAAAAAAGCTGAGTGGGATACTTTTGAATCACAACAAAAGTACGTTGATTGGTCGCTGTCATGGATTGAAGAGGCTGCGCGCATTCTAAAGCCGACAGGCACGCTTTACGTCTGCGGCTTTTCTGAGATACTTGCTGATTTGAAGTTACCTGCGCAGCGATTCTTTCGCGGCTGCCGTTGGCTTGTGTGGCACTATAAGAACAAAGCGAATCTGGGGTCTGATTGGGGGCGTTCGCACGAAAGCATCTTACATCTCAGAAAGAGCAAAGATTTTACTTTCAATGTTGACGACGTGCGAATACCTTACGGTGAACACACGCTAAAATATCCGCAACACCCGCAGGCCGTGACTAGCTTATACGGTAAAGGAAACAACAATAAGAATCAGGTCTGGCAGCCCCACCCAAAAGGGGCCAAGGCGAAAGACGTTCTCGAAATTCCGACAACCTGTAACGGGATGCACGAAAAAACAGCCCACCCAACGCAGAAGCCCGAAGAGCTATTAAGGCAATTTGTTCGTGCGTCATCCAACGTCGGAGATTTAGTCGTTGATCCGTTCTTAGGTTCTGGGACTACCGCTGTCGTTGCCGAACAATTAAAGCGCAAGTGGAAGGGCTGCGATAAGAGTTTGGATTATTGCCAGTGGGCCGCGCAACGCATTCAGCTTGTAGAAGATTGGCCTATCGAAAAGTGGATTCAATACGACAGAGCCAATGCGGAACGAAGAAAATCTATCCGCTGACGCTATGCCAACAGTTGAAGTCTTACAGGCGAGCGTACAAGACAAAACAGGCTTCACCGAGCTTGAGCACTACCGGAGACTCGGCGTAGCGTTCCTAACCTTCCTTGCCAGAGCAAACCTTACACGCATCATCTCGCCTACGCCACCGCACAACTATATCTTCTATCAATACGGCGCAACGCAGGCCAACAAAATAACGCGGCCTCTCAATAGCAATCTGTTCATCGAATCGCCTCTCGCCTTCGCAGAAGCCTTTGACAGATTCATCGCGTTCTTAGCTGACCTGAAGAAATTTCAGGAGAAGACAGCAGCACGCAGAAGCGCCAAAGCCTACCTTGCTTCTAACGAAATTAATAGAGTCATCTACACAGCGCAGCAGTCAATTGGTAGCATTGGCGATTCATTCAGAGACTCAAATCAAGCGCGGAAGCGCATAGGACAACTCTTCGAGCGTTTGATAAAGTTCATCATCCTTGAAGTAGGCTTGGAGTGTGAGCCGCGCACGATTAGTGTCCCTGTACCGAATTATCTGGGTTATGCGATGCCCTATGAGCTTGACGTAGTTTTCTCGCGCAATAAGGCCGTGATTGTCTCGGAGAGGAAGACTATTCACCCGATGGAGATTGTCGGCTCTGTGAAAACGACGAGCAAAGATAGGATTGATAAAATCTTTCTCGACAAGTATCTGCTCGCAAAGATGCTCGGAAGAGATATTCCGGTCGTCGCAGTCTTCCTGCACGATGTTCAGCGAGCAAAGAAGGGCAACAGTATCTTCGGCATAGCTTCGACTTTCAAGACGAATCACTTCTTATGCTACTCGCTTGTGCTCAACAAGCTTGACGGTGTTTATTATGTTGACCCCAGGCCAGAGATGGTTTCAACCGAACGACTGCGCGAGCAAATCAGCGACTTCCAACACTTTTTGACAGCCGACCTATGGGCGCTCTCCGCGCCTGCTCCTACTAAGCTCGACTCAGAGACTTGAAGATTTACTCAGGCGCGCGCATCGCAAGCGGCAGCAGGCGCAGCATCCCACGCTCACCATCACGGATATGTACAACGTGCTTGAGAAACTGCGCCGCGATGAACCGCTCACGATGCGCGAGCGCGCGACGCACGAGCAAGGTCTGGTCTCAGTCCTGAAGCAGATTCACGACGAGCTTGACGGCGCTGTCTTTGACGCCTACGGCTGGCCTGTCACGCTCACGGATGAAGAGATACTGGAACGTCTAGTCGAATTGAATGCCGAGCGCGTGCGTGAAGAACGCTCTGGCATGGTGCGCTGGCTGCGCCCGGAATTCCAGAAGCCATCGGAAGGAGTCGCCGCCACGTTCGGCGAAGAGTTTGCTGCCGTGCCCGCCGCCGCAGCCAAACAGGAGAAACAGCCCTGGCCCAAATCAATCCCCGAACAGGCTCGCGCCGTGCGCCAGGCTCTCTCATCGCAACGCGGCGTCGTCATACCGCAACAACTAGCCCGCGCCTTCACACGCGCCCGCGTCGAACGCATAGAGGAACTGCTACAAACGCTCGTCTCTCTAGGACAGGCGCGTGAAGTCAGCGAGGGACGCTATACCTCTTAACCCATGTTACACAGAAAGTGTTTTATACCAGATTGCAAAACAAAATAAGGAAGAGCGGGGGCAAGCCCGCCTTCCTTACCAGTGAGATTAATAATCTAGAGCTTTGGAATTTAAAGCGCTCAACTCCCATAACCTCATAGGTTGGGAAGGCGGGCTTGCCCCCGCTCTTCCTTCCTTATTTTATTGTGCAATTCGATATTACACAGAAAGTGTTTTAGTAGATTCGATAACCCAGTCTGCGTAAGCAGACGATAGATTGTTAGCCCCTGACGCAGCGAAGCGAAGTCTGGGGTATGAGATTGAGAATATAGTTAGAGTCTGCGTAAGCAGACGGCAGAAGGAAAGGATGACAGATATGTCTGAGCAACATAAACATCTGCCGTCTGCTTACGCAGACTCTGTTTGATGTGATGAATGACCACAGACTCCGCCCTTGCGGGCTTCGTCTGTGGCTACACTCTATCGTCTGCTGACGCAGACTGGGTTATGGTCTATCGCTCAAACCACACGCCGCATCAACATCTGCCTTTCATCCACGACGCGCTGTAGCTTGCGCCCTCCGCGCAGGCTTCCGCGCGCAAAGACATTGACCTTCAGATCGTAAAGCTTCATCTCATGGTTTCTCCAGAAATCCGCGAACCGCTCGCGCAAATTCGCGCGAACTCTATTTTCAATCTCACCTTGATGTCTCAAATCCTCCAACTCTACGCTCAACTCAATCACGTCGCGGCGGCCATCATTCTTGATTACGGCCTGCCAATCCGCGCCCGGCGCGAGCGCGTCACTCAAGATTTCCGCAAACACCCAAGGGCCTACGTTTCCCATCCCGCACACAACCATCTCGTCTGCGCGCGCGCGAATCTTTCCAATGCGTTTGGCAAAGAGTCCGCAGGCGCAAGGCTCGTCAACGAGTCGCGTGATGTCGGTCGAGCGATAGCGTATGAGCGGCATAACGTCGCGCGTGAGCGTCGTGTAAACAAGCTCGCCGTAACCTTCTTCGTCCTCGTCCACAACCTCGAAGATGAAGTTCAGATCGTTGCGATGATAACCATTCTTCTGCTTACACTCTACGCCGATTGCGCCGAAACTTTCCGTCTGCCCGTAGTTGAGATAAAGCGGCGCGCTCCACACACGCTCTACCATATAGCGTGCAGTCTCCGTGATGTTCTCGCCACCAGCGAAGAGGAATTTCATAGGCCAAGCGCCGCGCGCTTCAGCAATCTCCGAGAGACGCACCATCCACGATGGCTCGCCGAAAATTACATTCGGACGATAGAAGCGCGCTCGCTCGTAAAATTCCAGAGGCTCAATCTTGCCTGCTTCGACATGAAAGCAGTTGATGTACTGGAATGCGGAGCGAACGACGACGGGCGAAATCCAGAAAGAGCAATCGAACGCGCTCAAGACTCTATCCTCTCGCCGCAAGCACAACAGATGAAGCGCGAGCGCGCTGGTGCGTCCGATTTCATTAATCTCCTTCTGCGAGAAGAAAGCGCGCTTCACTACGTGCGAGGTCGTACCCGTCGTCTCAAACGCAGTATCGGCATGACCCGTTAGAAACTCTTCTGCGCCATGCGCACGCAAATCCTCGCCCGTAGTGAAAAAATCGCCGAGTTGCGACGGATGCTCTATCTTGCGCAAGTTGATGCCATATCGCTTGAATTGCTCACGATAAAAAGAGGAGCGCGTCGCAGCCAGCCTTAAAGTTCGCCGGAATCTAGCACGCTGCATAGCTTCTATCGCGGACGAGGGCAGTGAGCTTAACAACCCTATGGCGCGTCGCGGCTCCATACGCAACGCTATGCGTTCAACTTGCTCGATTGTTTTTGAAAGCATAAATAAAGTCTGGAGTCAGATTAATTTTGGATTTTAGATTTTGGATTTTCGATTTAAAAGCTTTTGCGCTTCTTCCAATCGAAAATCCAAAATCTAAAATCCAAAATTAATCTGACTTTCTTCTAACATCTGTCTTTCGCGCATCGGCGAATCAGTTGTTCGATGAGTTCGACGGACAAATCTATTTCTTCTTCCGTCATGTCGAAGCACGGCGCGAGCGTCAGTACGTTCTTGTAATAGCCGCCGATGTCCAGCACCAATCCCATCCTTGTCCCGCGCGCGTCCAGATCGCCTTTCATGCCTTCGGCGAACATGCGGTCGGCCAATTCGCGGTCGGGTGTGTATCCGTCCTCGCAGCAAATCTCTATGCGCAGCGCCATCCCCATGCCATCCGTGTCGCCTATGACTTTCGTATAACGGCGCTGTAGCTCTTTAATTTGTGTTAGAAAGTAAGCGCCCTTGCGTTGCGTAATCTCTTCGTAATTCTCTTCCTCCATCATGCGCACGGCTTCAAGAGCGACGGCAGTGCCGAGCGTGTTGGAAGAGAACGTAGAATGGGTCGAGCCGGGCGGAAACTTTTCGGGAGAGATCAACTCTTCGCGCGCCCACAGACCAGATAGCGGGTTCAAGCCATTCGTCAGAGCTTTGCCGAAAACTATTATGTCCGGCTCAACATTGAAATTCTCTATAGCCCAGAATTTCCCTGCGCGATAAAAGCCCATCTGAATCTCGTCGTCAACGAGCAGGATTTTGTGCTCGTCCAAGATTTTCTTCAGCGCAGGGAAATATTCTGGCGGTGGAATAACGTAACCGCCCGTTCCCTGAATCGCTTCGACGTAGAAGGCGGAAAATTCCGTCTCTCCCGTTTTCGGATCATAGAAAGAGTTGTATTCGGTCTCGAAATTTCTGGCGAACTGGTCAACGCAGTAAAGCTCACAGCTCTCGCGCTTTTTTCCATAAGGACAGCGGAAGCAATAGGGGAACGGCACGAAATGCGCGCGGTCTGAAAAATGTCCGTAGCGGCGGCGATAGCGATAACTCGATGTGATGGCCGAAGCGCCCAGCGTGCGACCGTGATAACCGCCCATGAAAGCGAAGACCAGATTCTTGCCCGTAGCGTTGCGCACAATTTTCAGGGAGTCTTCAATCGCCTGCGAGCCTCCAACGTTGAAATGCACGCGCCCCTGTAGCCCGAACTTCGATTCGTTGAGTCGCGCGATAGAGGCCGCAAGCTCTACCTTTTCTGTATGAAGATACTGGCAGGCGAGTTGCGGCAATTTATCAACCTGATCTTTCAATGCTTGACCAAGACGCGGGTTCGCGTAACCGAAGCTCGCAGCCGAGTACCACATCTGCAAATCCAGATAAGGCGTGCCCTCACGGTCATAAAGATAGTTGCCCTCGCAGCGCTCGAAGAATTTCGGCGGCTCAAGGTAATGAACCGTATCGCCCCACGAACAATACTTGCGCTCCATCTCGCGCAACTGCTCTTCATCAGTGATTCTTGTTAGCTCAACCAACTCTTTGAGTTCCGTGCTCATAAAAGTTCTGTCAGTCTCCTCATATGATTTTGAAGAAGGAAAAGGAGAAGTTAGGACAAAGTTTGCGGCTCCAATTTTTAATTTATAATTCACGCCGCAGGCGTGCCTACACTTTTGCCTTTTTACTTTTGCCTCTCTCTTAAGCGCTCAACGCTTCGGCCAGATTTGAAATACTCGAAGAATCCAAGGGCAGCCCTGCCACCAGATAGGCTGCGACTTCGTCCAACTCATCGAAAGGCGCGTACTCGATTCCTTGCGCCCTGCAATATGCCGCCAGACCGTTTTTGGCGAAGACGAGAGAAGCCGACTCCATAGCGTAACGGTCGGAAAGTCCGTCGCCTACGAAAATCGAGGGCGCGTCCTCGCGATTCAAGAGTCGCATCACTGCGGGCTTGCAAGTCGCGCAACCGTGAGCGCAAGTTTGTTGAAAGAACGGAAAGCTTGTTCGCCACCAGCCGTGATCATCAATTTCAAGATGACTGGCGCAGATGCGCGTGTGGCGCAACAGACTTTCAAGTTGAAGTTGCGGTCGTTCCAGTATGCGACCGATGCAATAGTCAAAGCCGTCGCTGATAATGTGAGTGGCAATCTCGTGCCGTGCGCAAATCTCAAGCAGCAGAGCGAACCCTTCATCAACTTGAATCGAATCAATCAAGTCATCAAGCTCTCTTCTAGTTGCGCGCACGAGCGCCATCTGCGCACGCAAACAGTCGCGCGAGCCAAGGCGTCCGGCGCGCCATTGCTTCTCAATTTCAAGCCAGCGCTCGTCCGCGTAATTTTCCAGAATCACGTCAATCACATCCCTGCGTGTGATAGTGCCGTCAAAATCCATGAAGAGCATAGGACGCTTTTCTTCTTGTTCTAACATCAATTCACCTTTCGCTTTCATGCAGCATCATCAATGGCGAGCAGTTGTGAAAGCGGCACAACACAGAGGCCGCGCTCTCTTAGTCCATTGATGATGCTGGGCAGAGCTTGGACTGTTTCTTTCCTATCCCGGCGTCTCTGGCTATCGCCGTCGTGCAGCAGAATGATCGAGCCAGCCCGCGCATTTTTCAGCACGTTGCGCGCAATCCTTTCTGCATCAAGTTTTTTCCAGTCGAACCCTGCAACCGTCCATTGAACCGTGCGCAGATTCATCTCCAGCGCTGCCGAAAAATATGCTGGTGTGCGAACACCGCATGGAGGACGCGAGAAGCGTGGGCGCACTCCAACTTTTTCCATAATCACATCCTGCGCTCGTCTCAATTGGCTGCGTGTCTCTCGCGCGCTGCGATAGAGGTAGATCGGATGGGAATAGGAGTGATTCCCTATTTCATGTCCCTCCGAACGCGCGCGACGCGCAACGTGCGACAGAGTTTCAACCTGTTGACCGACCATAAAGAAGGTCGCCCGCGCGCCAGCAAGCCCAAGCGCATCTAGCACAAACTCTGTGTCATCGGATGGCCCGTCATCAAACGTCAGTGCAACTGATGAAGTATCCGTGCGGCCATGCCAGACCGTCTGCCCCAGCCATTGCGAGCGCACGGCATAGGTCGCGTAGTAACCGACGCCCGCGCCGAAGGCGACTGGAATCGCGCTTGCTATTAAAGAAAGGTTGAAAGTCGTTAAGCTCACAACACAATAAAGGGTTTCAAGTTTCAAGTTAGAAAGCCTGTCATACGCGAGCGTTGGATTTCAGCCCGCGAGAGCGGGCGACAGCATAAAGCCCAGTGCGTTAGCGCTCTCGTTGGAGTTACAAGAAAATATCAATAGAGCTATCGAAGATAGCGACAGCCGTTTTATTGATATGGGCTGTCGCCCGCTCACGCGGGCTTGATAATCTTCTTTGCCATCTTCTCCCAGCACTTACGTGCTGGGCTTTATGCTGTCGCCGTCTAAAGACGGCTTAAAATCATTGGCTGCGTAACATGCTTGCTTCTGCCCGGAGAGCCATCCTGCGATTAGCGCCGCAGAATCCTTTCCCTTGCGCGCACGCGCTTTCGAGCGCATGACATTCAGCTTCTCCTTATGCTCCATCAGGTGCGAGACCGTTTCAACCATCTGGTCAACAGTGCGTACTGCGTGACCCACGCCCCACTCGTCAAGCAGCTTGTATTGCACACGCTCAGAGCCGGGCGGCGGTTCAAGCGCTATGAGCGGAAGTTCCGCCGCGATGGCCTCATCGAAAGTATTGCCGAGCTTGGAGACCAGTAGATCAGCCGCGCGCATCAACTTCACTACATGCTCTGTCCAACCCAGAACGCGCAGAGAATCATTTTGCATGCGCCGCTGCAAGCGGCTACGAAGACGCGCATTGTGTCCCGTCAGAACAACTACTTGAAGCTTGGGCCGCTGAAGTCGTAGCAACCGGTCGGCTATCTCTTCAATGCGGCCCAGGCCACAGCTACCGCCCGCCACCAAGATGAGCGGCAACTGTGGGGCGAGCTTGAGCCAGCGGCACACGTCGGCACGCTCCTCTTCGCGCCGGGCATGTGCTCCGAAACCTGACTCTAACGGCACGCCCCACACTCGTATGCGCTCTGGCGTAGCGCCGTGCGCAATCAATTCATCGCGCACTCGCGCGCTCGCAACGCAAAACAGATTCACTTCCTCTCGCACCCAGGCCCTGTCCGCATCGTAGTTGACGTTGACGGCCACAAGCGGCACGTCATCAAGCGAGAGGTCGCGTTTGATTAAAGCAGCGATCTCGCAGCAACCGACCTCTGTGGCTATTAGCGCGCTCGGTCGAATCGAACGCGCTAACTCGAAGAGACGCCGCGCACCGCGCCTGTAATACCATTCGGGGCTGGTGTGCGTCTGTTTCTTCTGATACTTATCCATTCGATCCCAGGCGGTCGGCGCGTGACGCACGAGCCACATGTAAGCCGTGACATGCGTGAAGCGCGCAACGCGCGTCATGTAATCTGCAACATCAACTACGAACACTTCTGCCTCTGGCCTATCGGCGCGTACTTTCAACGCAATCGCTTCAGCCGCGCGCGTATGCCCTGCGCCGTTTGAGATGGTCAGAATCAGCACAGGGCTAACCTTGCGCTCTTCATCCTCTTCTACCCGCAAACTCAAGCCGTCATCCTCTGCCTAATTTCTGATTCAACTCTTTCGCCAAGCGCCAGCCGCGCAACATCAACGGCGGCACGGGGCTTGGCAAGTTGTCTTGAGTGTAAAGACATTGAAGCGCGCAACTCTTCGTCTCGCAGCAACTCTTCAACCGAAGCGGCTGTCTCACGCGCGCCGTGCGTAATGATGCCCGCCCCCGCAGAGGCGAAGCGTTCCGCATTCAGAGTCTCAGGCCCCGGTATGCCGTCGAATATCACTACGGGTAGACCGCACAGCGCGGCCTCGGCCAAGGTGAGTCCGCCCGGCTTCGTCACCAGAAGGGTCGCGGCCTTCATCAAGGCCGCGACATCTTCAGTCCAGCCGAGCACGCGCAATTCCGTATTGCGGCCTGACGGAATCCACGCGAGTCTTTTGAGCGCACGCTCATCACGCCCGGCGATTGCTACTATGCTCATCGGCAACTCGCTTTCGCACAATCGCCCTGCAATCTCGTGCATGCGCGTTGGCCCCATTCCGCCGCCCATCAAGAGCACCAGCGGCAACTCGTCATTTACGCCGTGCGCGGCTCGTGTCTCTAGCTCGTCATGCGTGCTGCGAAAGCTCGCATCGGTTGGAATGCCGCAAACCACAACTTTCTCAGGCTTAGCGCCCCACACGCACAATTGATCGCGCACGCTTTCATCTGCGACCGCGTAAACGTCAACTTCCGGCTTGACCCAGATAGGCTCAGCTTCGTGATCCGTGATGACATTGACGATGCGCGCTTCGGTTAAGCCTGTACGTTTCGCAATGACGGCCATCTCGCAGGCAGCGACTTCGACGGCCACGATGATGTCCGGCTTGAACCACGCAATCTCGCCAAAAACTTGAGGGCAGCCGTAACGAAAAGCCCAAGGCGGCGCTGTTTGTTCACTCCTATGCGCGACGCGCGATTCAAAAAATTTCTTCCAGAGCGCTGGCGCATAACGCACCATAGCCCAGTAGGGCCAAACATAAATGGCGCGAAAGAGCCAGCGACAATCTTCCAGCGCATCAATCACACGAACAACAGCCTGCGGCGACTCTCTTTCCAACTCTTCCGCAACAGCACGCGCCGCGCGCACGTGGCCTGAGCCGAACGACAATGTGAGAACAAGTACGTTCATAAGGAAAAAGGTAAAAGTAAAAAGGTAAAAGGCAAAAGTGCGGCAGAAGCCAATCTTTTAATTAAATGTGGTTTCAGCCTTCCTTTTGCCTTTTACCTTTTTACTTTTTCCTTTCATCTTGCCTTTCATCATTCCTCTCTCCATCTCATCAGTCTGAATCCGAGAGAGAGCGTCAAGACGGTCATCAGTGCGAGCGCGAGTAGCTCAGCGCCTATTTGTGAACTGCCGGAGAGCGTTGTCTGCACGGCGCGTGCTGCGAAAGTTGTCGGCAGCCATTGCGAAATGGCGCTCAACGCACGCGGCATAGCCTGCGGCGAATAGTAGACGGGCGCTAGGAAGACCAAGCCTGCGCCGAGCGAGTCCGTCAACAGTGATCCTTCGCTAAACGAGCGCGCACGCGCCGCTATGATTACGCTCAGACCGCACAGGCAGAGCATTGTGACTAGCACGACCAGGCCGAGCGCAATGAAGCTGATATGTGCGCGCACATTGAGCACACGCGCAACAACGAGCAGCGTGATTGTGCCTAGCGCGGCCTGCGCGAGCGCGAACAGGAGCACGCCAAAGATGTAAGACGAAGGCGCGACGGGCAGCGTCGCAAAGAGTTTCAAGCGCCCTGTGAAACGATTTTCCAGAAGTAGATAGCCTAGCCAACTCACGGAAGTCATAGAAAGCGAGAAGACTATCGAGCCTGCAAGAAAGCGCAGCCGCTTCTCATCCGAAATTTCCTGAGCGCCGCTCACCGCTACGGCGAAGAGATACATAGCAGTTGGAAAGACTAGCGCCGCGAGCACGAACGGGCCTGCCTCTGCGCGAAGGCGCGCTAGATGAATGCGGAAGACGCAGAGCGCGTCTGTCACATGCTTCATGCGCTCTCTCCTTCCGCGCCATCCTTGAAGCGTTCGCCCGTAAGCGTGAAGTAGATGTCTTCTAGCGAGGCGCGCGAGAGCGCGTATTCTGAAAGTCGCTCGCGCGCAACGTACTCTTGCGCTTCCGAAAAAGTCGCAAAGTAACGGATGAAGGGTTCGCTCAGTGGATCAAACGGATCGCTATGGCTCACGCGGTAACTTCTCGCAAGACGCGCGAAGAGTTTGTCTAGCGAGTCGAAGGCAAGAAGTTGCCCTCCTTCGATAATGGCTATACGGTCGCTCAATCGTTCGGCCTCTTCCATGTAGTGTGTCGAAAAAATAATAGTCGCGCCTTCAGCTACAACACGGCGCAACACCTGCCAGACACTTTGCCGCGATGCAGGATCAAGACCCGTCGTAGGCTCATCCAGCACTAACAATGGAGGACGACCCATGAGCGCCAACCCTATGAGGATTCGCCGACGTTGCCCGCCTGAGAGCAGGCCGACGCGTCTATTTATCTCCGCGCCGAGTCCGAGTTCATCTGCGATGTCGAATGCCGCGATTCGCGCTTCGCGTTTAGAGAGAGCTTTGAAGCGCCCGAAGAATTCAAAATGCTCGCGCACCGTTAGCGTCTCGAACACTCCGGCTTCCTGCGGAGTGATACCCATCATTCGCTTGGCGCGTTGCGGTTCAGCCACAGCGTCAACACCAAAAATTTCAATCTGGCCGGAAGTGGGCTTTAACTCCGTCGTCAACTGACGCAGGAACGTAGTCTTGCCCGCGCCGTTTGGCCCAAGAATCGAGACGACTTCGCCGCATCTGACATCCAGATCAATTCCGCGATTCGCAGCCGTTCCGTCGCTGTATCGTTTAATCAATCCGCGCACACACACAACAGCCGCCTCTTCCTCGCGCTCACGATTGGAAGTTTGGGCCTGGCTTTTAGCGAGCAAAGACTCGTTTGTGCTCATGGCGAACATTCCTAATTGAGTAAAGCGTGTATATTAATGAGCCGCGCCAGCGGCGCGAGTGAATTTAGCCCGGCTTTGAAAAGCCGGGAATCGCAACATCCGCCGCGAGCTATTGCGTCGCGCGAGCGACGATTGAATTCTTCTTCAATCCTTTCTCAATCGTCGCTCGCGCGACGCCTATCAAATTTTGACGCGCTCTCCCGGCGTTGAAACGCCGGGCTAAAATCAACAGCGCCGCTGACGCGGCTTATTCATGTCACTCTTCAATTGAGTTGCAGAAAATCTACAGCAGAGCGAATCGCCGTCAGCGGGCTGTTGCGATAAGCGGAGACTTCGTAGGGGCAACCTATCTTGCAACCCTTGCAGAAGTCCCACATCTTTGTTGACTCGGCTATCAGTTTTCGCACCTTTGGCGATTCGTAAATCTCCCTCAAACTCATATCAGGCGCGCCGCGATGCAGACTGACAAACGCGCACGGGAATTGAATAGAGCCATCCGGGCGCATGTTCACAAGATGCGAGGCCGAGCGGCACGGAAATTTTTTCGTGAATCCGTCGTTGCGATAGAACTTGTAATAGTCCGTGTAGAAGCGCACGCACTTGAATTCTTGTTTGAGATTGGTGACATAGGCCGCAACTTTATCCAGAGCCTCCCTTTCAAGCTCCACGTTCTCGGTCTGCCATGTTGTGCGCACGACGTTGTGAACGGCTTCGGTGTGAAGCAGCAGGTTGCGCTCCTGGCAGTAGCGTGCGAGCAACGGAAGGTCATCAAGATTTTCAAGATCAACGGCGGCGTTAATTTGAATTGTGTTGTGCCGGAGTTTCCCCAGAATGTAATCGAGCGCCGAGAGGATTGTCGGCAAACCGTCAATGCCGCGCCGCTTTGCAAACTTCTCGCGGTCTAGCGTGTCTATGGAGATTTCTAGCTGGTCAAGTTGTACGCAAGCCTCTGCATACTTTTTCAGCGCCAACCCGTTAGTCGGCATGGAGGTGAAGAACCCCTTGCGCGCAGCGTATTCTATGTAATCCGGCACATTCGGATTCATCAAAGGCTCGCCGCCTGAAAAGCTCCAAGCGAAGACGCCGAAGTTTGCAGCCTCGTCCATGCGCGCAAGGACGCGCTCGCGCACGGCTCTATCTTCCGCCTGCTGGTTCTGCCAGATGGCGCAGTAGCCGCACTTCATGTTGCAATGCAGCGTGGTTTCAAACATCACCATGAAAGGAAGATTGAAACCATGCCGCAACTGGCGCAGCGCATTCCTCAGCATCAAACTTTTCTTCACAAACCTCTGCCCTCTATGCGAGCTAAATACAAGCTTTTGTGGAGTGTAAGTTAGACTGTGGAAGATGAATGGAAGATAAATAGAGAAGGTAAAAGGCAAAAGGTAAAAGGCAAAAGGAATGCTGAAACCATCTTTTATTAAAAGATTGGCTTCCGCCGCACTTTTGCCTTTTTACTTTTACCTTTTGCCTTTCCTTTGCCTTTTCAGTTCATTCTTCCTCACGAAAATTGTTCAACGCTGACATCCTGGCGCGAAGCGAGTATAATCCTTCCATACGTTCCCCTGTGTTGAGCAGAAGAAGCCAAGGCGCGGCCATTTCCGTCTTAAGCGAGATTGACCGAGCGGCGGGCCTTCGTCTGAAATTTCTGGCGAAAGGTGAAGTTATCATTTAACAAACGGGGAGGAGAGTTTTATGGCAAGGTATAGAGACGACGACGAGAGCTATTACGGCAGGCGCGGCCCATCGCGCGGAGGATGGGGCAGCGAAGAACGTCTGGACACAACGCGCGGAGATTATGATCGCGCCGCCAGGTTGAGAGACCGCGACGCGAGCATAAGGGACGCTGGCTACGATGATAGTTACGGCGCGCGTGACCGCACTCTCGGCGGCGGGCGCGATTACGGACGCTACGGTCGCGGGCGCTACGGCGAGCGCGCGGATTACGAACGCGACGAGCCGCGCTACGGAATGGGCGAAATAAATCGCAGGGACTACGGGCGCGGTTATGAACGCGACTACGAGCGCGACGAAGGCGATGGTCGCTCGCTCTGGGAAGAGGGGCGCGATTACATGAATCGCACTTTCGGCGGGCGCGAGCGCGGTCGTCGCACGGGGCGCTCACGCCTGCGCTGCCGCGAGATAATGACGCGCGATCTAGCGGTCGCCACACGCGATACGCCATTGATTGACGTTGCCGCGATGATGAAGGACGAAGACACGGGCGTTATTCCTGTTGTTGAGTATGACGGCACGGCCATCACGTCAGGTGATGCCAACGATGCTGGCAACACTCGCACGGCGAACGGCATTCGCGGTCACGGACACCTCGTAGGTCTAATCACAGACCGCGACATAGTGGTTCGCTCAATCGCTGAAGGCAAAGACCCGCGCACCACTCGCGCCGAAGAGATTATGACGACCGACATATCAACGGCCAAGCCTAACGACCGTGTGGTTGATGTGATACGCAAGATGGGCGACAAGCAGGTTCGCCGCATTCCAGTCGTAGGCGACAACGGTCAATTGCGCGGCATGATCTCTATGGCAGACATTGCGCTTGAAACCGAAGAGGATACAGAACTGGCCGACGCCCTTGAAGAAATCTCAAGCGGCTCGTCCTTCTGGAACAAAATTTTTGGCTAAGTAAAGGCGGTGATAAGTGATAAGTGATAAGAGAATTTGGAGTCAAAAGATAAAAGCTTATAGCTAACAGCTATTAGCTTTCTTCTCTTTCTTATAACTCATCACTCATCACTTATCACTTCATAAATGGCTGAATCAATCGGGCGATATTTTCTGCTGATGCCTGTGAACCGCAGGCTGCGGCCTTCGCAGCGTCTGTGGTGTCCTGCGGCTGACGTTTACAGGACGAATGATGGATGGATTGTGAAAGTTGATCTGGCGGGCGTCAACGCTGAGGACATAGAAGTTAGTTTGAGCGACCGCACGCTGGTCATTAGCGGCGTGCGCCGCGACGCATCCTGTGGTGAAGGCGTGACGACCTACCGGCTAGAGATTACTTACAGCAGATTTGAAAAGGCGATTCGCTTCCCCTGCAACATAGAGGACGCGCATCTTGCGCGAGATTACAGGGACGGTCTTTTAATCCTGCACCTGCGCCGCAGCAACACGGAGGATTGCGATTAGCCGCAGCAAGTCATCGAGGGCACTCCCTTCAAAATAGGATGAAGCGCGTGCACAAATCAGCCGCGCTAGCGGCAATGTGATTTTAGCCCGGCGTTTCAACGCCGGGAGAAAGTTAAATTTGATAGGGCGTCGCGCGAGCGACGGTTGAGAAAGGGACGATTCAACCGTCGCTCGCGCGACGCCGATGCGAGGAATATTATTTTATTCCCGGCTTTGAAAAGCCGGGCTAAATTCAACAGCGCCGCTAGCGCGGCTGGTTTGTGTACATACCTTGAATAAGATTAAAGAGAGAACATGCCTGAATCAGAGAACACATCAACACGGACTAGAGGAGTAGAGACGCCGCAGGATGAACAGGCGCAGCGTCAAACGGCTGAGACGCCAGATGCGTCGCCGCAAGATGAAGCTAAGCGGTCGGAGAAGCCAAAGCAGCAGGAGGCTATTCCTTTCGAGGTCGCAGTGCTGCCTTTGCAGAACACAACGTTGTTTCCTGAAACGATTGTGCCGCTCGCTGTGGGACGACCGCGCTCTATCGCTGCGGTCGAGTCTGCGCTTGCGACCGAAGAGAAGTTTCTGGCCTGCGTAACCTTGCGCAAGCAGGACGTGACGGGGCAGGACGCAACACAAGCAGACCTCTTTGACGTGGGCACGCTCGTCATCATCAAGCGCATGGAGCGCATTGACGACGCGCTGCACATGGTCGTGCAGGGCACAGAAAGAATCAAGATTGAGGCGTGGATTCAGGAGCAGCCGTACCTTCGAGCGCGCGCTCGTATTCTGCCTACGCTTCAGATCATAGACACAGAAGCAGTCGAAGCCATGAAGCGAAATCTTCAGGCTCTGATACAGCAAGCGCTTGCTATGATGCCGCAGATTCCGCCCGAAGTGCGTATGGCCGTGATGGCGACGAACGAGCCTGTGCGTCTGGCCTATTTCCTAGGCTCTATTCTCACATTGGAAGCCGAGCAGGAGCAGAAGATGCTCGAAGCTAACACTGCGGACGAGCTACTGCATCTTGCGCACAACTACCTAGCGCGCGAAGTCGAGATCATGCAGATTCGCTCGCGCATAGCAACGGAAGCGCAGAGCGAGATGAACAAGGCGCAGCGCGATTACATACTGCGCCAGCAGTTGCGCGCCATTCAGAAGGAACTCGGCGAGGATGAGGAGGGCGGCGAGCGAGCGGAAGCAGAGATGCTGCGCGAGCGGCTTGAGAAAGAGGATTTGCCTGAAGACGTGCGCAAAGAGGCCGACCGCGAATTGCGGCGCATGGAAAAATTGCCCGCCGCCGCGCCCGATTACCACGTCATACGAACTTATCTTGAATTCATACTAGAACTACCTTGGAAGAAATCAACGGAAGATAAGCTGGATTTGAACGAGGCGCGCAAGATTCTGGACGAGGATCACTACGGGCTTGAAGATATAAAGGAACGCATACTGGAATTTCTCGCGGTCATCAAGCTACGTCCAGAAGCGAAGAGTCCTATACTCTGTTTCGTTGGCCCACCGGGAGTTGGAAAGACAAGCCTTGGTCGCTCGATTGCTCGCGCTCTTGGCCGTCAATTCGAGCGTATGTCTCTGGGCGGCGTGCGCGATGAAGCTGAATTGCGCGGACACCGACGTACTTACATAGGCGCTATGCCCGGTCGCATCATTCAATCCATACGGCGCGCGGGCGTGAACAATCCTGTAATGATGCTGGACGAGATTGATAAGCTAGGCGCTGATTATCGTGGAGACCCTGCGTCGGCTCTTCTTGAGATTTTAGACCCGCAGCAGAACAATAGTTTCCGCGATCACTACCTTGACCTGCCTTTCGATCTATCAAAGGTCTTCTTCATTGCGACCGCGAACCAGCTTGGGCCAATCCCTGCGCCTTTGCGCGACCGCATGGAGATTATCTATCTCGCTGGCTACTCCGATCATGAGAAGCTTCACATAGCTCGCCAGTATCTTGTGCCGCGACAGGTCAGGGAGAACGGTCTTAACGAAGAGCGCATAACCATCACGGACGACGCTATCAAGCTTATAGCAGAGCGATACACGCGCGAGGCTGGCGTTCGCCAGTTGGAGAGAACTATCGGAAACATAGTGCGCAAGGCTGCATTGAAGGTCGCACAGGGCGAGGTTGAAAAGCTGACGGTTGACGCAACCGACGTGAAAGGTTTTCTTGGGCCACCTCGTTTCTATCCCGAACAGGCGCGCAAGGAGTTGCCAGCAGGCGTGGCGACCGGATTAGCGTGGACTGAGATGGGCGGCGAAGTTCTATTCATAGAAGCGACGCTGTTGCCGGGCGGCGCTGGCCTGACTATCACAGGACAGTTGGGCGACGTTATGCAGGAATCCGCTCGCGCTGCGCGCTCATATCTCTGGTCGCACGCAGCAGAGTTCGGCATTGACCCTGAGATGTTCAAAGGCTACGGCGTTCATCTACACGTGCCCGCCGGTGCTATTCCAAAAGATGGGCCAAGCGCTGGCGTTACTATGTCTGCGGCGCTTGCATCGCTCTACACGGGACGGCGCGTGCGACCCGATACAGCCATGACGGGCGAGATAACTCTCTCCGGCCTGGTCTTCCCCATCGGCGGAATTAAAGAGAAAGTTCTGGCGGCGCATCGCGCTAGCATCAGGCGCGTGATAGTGCCTGCGCGCAACGAGGCCGATCTTGAGGATGTGCCAGAAGACGTGCGGCGCGAGCTTGAAATAGTTCTGGTCAACAAAATAGGCGAGGCGATTGACGCCGCGCTTGAGCGGCTTGTCTCGAATCCTCCGCCGCCGCCCGTGAACGATACAGCGCGCGACAGAGCGCAAAACCAGCTTGAGCCTGAGCCTATGAGAGTCAAACGAGCATAAAAAGCAGATGTCAGAAAAAGTCTGGAGACAGACTTATTTTCGATTTTAGATTTTGGATTTTCGATTTAAAAGCTTTTCGCTTCTTCCAATCGCAAATCTAAAATCGAAAATCAATCTGACATCTAATATCTGCTTTAAAGTGAAGACGCGCAAAATTTCATTCGTCGTCGCGCCGTGCGTGCTTCTGGTGTTGTCGGCTGCGCAAGCTCTATGCGCGGACGCAACCGCTTCAGCGCAAAATCCGGCGAATACGGATGCGCGAACGGTAGGACTTGACCCGCACGTGCTTGTAGGCGTGGCCGTCATCCTGCTCGTTGCAAAGCTCGGCGGCGAATTTTTTGAGAGAATGAACCAGCCAGCCGTTTTGGGCGAACTGCTTGGCGGCATAGTAGTAGGTAATCTCATGCTCGCGGGCTTCACGGCAGCCGAATCGTTGAAGACAGATGTTGTTATAGGCGCGCTCGCAGAGATAGGCGTCATACTGCTTCTCTTCGAGGTTGGTCTGGAATCGAATTTAGAAGAGATGCTGGAAGTCGGCTGGTCTGCGTTGCTCGTGGCGATTGTCGGCACGACCGCGACGCTCTTTCTGGGCTGGGGCGTTGCAGCATACTTCCTGCCTCAGTTGCCCAGAGTCGCACATCTCTTCATAGCGGCTTCGCTTTGCGCTACGAGCGTAGGCATAACGGCGCGCGTGCTCAGAGACATGGGAAAGCTTGCGACTAGAGAGGCGCGCATCATTCTTGGCGCGGCGATAACGGACGACGTTCTTGGACTTCTTATCTTAGCGGTCATGGTCGGCGCAGTTAAAGCGGTCGGGACAGGCTCGCCCATCTCTCTGTTAAGCGTAATTGTAATCGCCGCGAAAGCAGTAGCATTCATCGCGGGCGCTATCATCTTTGGGCGATTCGTCGTGAGGCAATTGTTCAGAAGTGTCGGGCGCTTTGAAGTTCGCGGTCTGCTTCTTTCAGTCTGCATAGCCTTCTGCTTTCTGGTCGCGTGGGCTGCTGCTAAAGTTGATCTGGCACCTATAATAGGCGCGTTCGCCGCAGGACTTGTGCTGCGTCTTCTTCGTTCTAGTAGGAATAAGAGTGGACTTGCGCGCGCTCATGCGATCAGATTTTCTGGGCATGGCGCTAGCTCTCGCGCTCGCGGCAATCATAGGCAAGCAGTTCTGCTCGCTCGCCGTCGTCGAAAGAAAAATTAAGCGTCTCGCGGTCGGATTCGGTATGATGCCGCGCGGCGAAGTTGAGCTAATATTCGCTGGATTAGGAATGACGCTCATGCTGCCCGCAGCTAGCGGCGCAAGCGAGCCTGTCATCGGAGCGCAAACCTACGCCGCCATAGTGCTCACCGTGATAGTGACGACGCTCGCAACACCGCCCGCGCTCAAGTGGGCAATGAGAAGAAGTGATAAGTGATAAGAGCAGTTTTAAGTTTTAAGTTTTAAGTTAAAAGCTTTTCTCTGAAAACTGAAAACTAAAAACTGAAAACTGCTCTTATTATGGAGGATGTAATGGCGACGAAGAAGGATCAGCAGAAGGTTGGGAGACCAGCGAAGCCGCGCGGGCAGCAGATGGGGACGGCGGGAAACCCGGATCAGAACCGCGAGGCTATGAAGGAGACGCCCGCGTTGCGTGGGCGACGAAAGCGCGCGAGCAAAATGTTCGCAGACAAATCGTCGCAACACGTAGCTTCGGATGCCTCGAAGCCCAGCACGAACCAGCCTTCGGTTCCGGCTGCGATACCTTCGGGAGTTAAGATGGGCGACGCGGGCGGCGAACGCGAATTTAAGCAACGACAGAGAAAGCGCAAATAAAATTTTCGATAGGAGCTATCTTGAATATGAAGATTCAAAAAATTGTGAAGTCCTCACGCGCAGGTTTAGTCCTGGTGATGCTTGGCACGTTCGTCTGCTTTCTGCTCTTCTCGACCGACAGAGGCAGAGCGCTGGCGCGAACTCAAGGTGAGCGTGCAATGTTGGTGCTGGCCGTCTCGAACGATTCTCCATCGGGTATGGCGGAAGCGCAGCTTGACCCAGTGGTTATTGTCGAGCAGGGTCGTTTCACAGACCCGCGCATGAACGACGACGAGCAGGCGCAGAATCGTTTTGTCCAAAAATACCTGCAAGCCGGAGCGAAGTATTACCTTACCTTTGGCGGAGCAAGCGTCGGCACTATAGCTATCAAGTCGTCAAATCGCGGCTGTAACGCAATCAATGCAATCGGCTCAGTACAAGCGGACGCGGCGGCGCGTGGTCGTATTCACGGCCAAATCAAAGGGCTGGCCGTCAACTACATCGCGCGCGCGAGCGCAAACGTCACGCGCCGCACGCCCACGCCAGCAGAGCGCACGGCGGCAATCAATATTGCCAAGACAACTTTCCAACAACACGGCGCGGTCGCGGAATCCTTAGCGAAGCTGGACGTAATCAACCTGACTGCGATTGACGCGGATGGCGATGGCCGTTCTGAACTGATTGGAAGCTTCAGCGTTCCCTTCCGCACTACAGGTATCAAGCGTTACCTCTTCCTGATACTTGAGCCTGAAGGCGCAAACTTTAAGACCGGACTTGCTAATTATCAGTTCTATAACAATCAGGAGACAGAGACTTACGAATCCGGGAAAGAACTTCTGGTTGATTACTTAGACATGAACGGCGACGGCGTGGCAGAGATAGTAAGCATAATCAACGGCTACGACGCCTACGGCTACAACATCTACCAGAAGAAGAACGGTCAATGGAAGAGCGTCTACAGCGGCGGCGGCGACGCCTGCTAAGGGATGAGGGATGAGGGATGAATAAGAATGAGTGGTTGCGTCAACATGCAATTAGCTCAATTCCTATTCATCCCTCATCCCTCATCCCTTCTCACATTCCTGCCTGCGCGCGGAAAGTTGTGTCGGGCACTGCGAGGTTGAATTTAAGTTCATGAACGCGTATGACTATGTCGCCCATAGCAAGGTTGCTGGTGACGCTCTTGAAGGCGACCATCACGCCGTCAACGTTGCGATAGTCGCTGAAGTCTGAGCGCACTGGAATTTCTACGTCGTTCAGGAAAGTTGAGGACTCGCGCCTGAGAAGCAGGAAAGTTTTTGTCGAGTAGTAGTCCGTTATGATTGTACCCGCCGACGCAGTTTTCACCACGACGTAAGCATCTTCATCGTTGATCTTCGTAACGCGCTTGATTGTGATTGATTTATAGAGCATCTTCCAGTCGAGCGCGCCATAAAAATCTGCTGCGACGCGCGCGTTGGCAAGCTGGCGTCCCGCGTATGCGCGCGCCGGTAGGAAAGTGGCTTGCGATTCGCCGTTCGTCCCGTTGAAATATTCAAACATCCTTCCGATTTTCTTGCCGAGCGCCATAAGCGTTATATCTGTCGCATACGATGCGGGCGCTCTTGCGCTAGTCCTTCCCTCGCCCGTCACGCCTTGATTCTCGTAATCAATATCGAAAGTCGAGACGGAAGAGTTGTGCTTGCGCAAGTTTGCTTCGCCGCCAAGCGCTGCGATTGCCTTCGTCATCAACTCTTCGACTGTGATGGTCGCGGCTGCGTTCTGCTGGCGTCGAAAATTGAACTCGCCTTCGGGCTGCTTGATCGTAAGACCTATGATCTTGCCATGCTCATCGCGCTTGATAGTTATGGAGTAGGAGTCAGGCAGATTCTTAAAAGCCAGTTGGTCGCGCCCGCTCTCGCGCACAGGATAAGGAGGCTGCATAGGCGCGATTGCCATGACCTCATTATCCTGCTCTCTTATCTCAAGTATAGCTTCGGGAGATTGCTCGAATTCGTAAGAACCTATGGCCTCTCTGAGCAGGTCTGAAATTGGCGCGTGCTCTGCATGCTGCTGCGTGCTGTCAGTCGCTTTCACCTTCGGCAGCACAAAACTCCCGTTCGGCTGTTCCAGCAGCATCTCTGTTTCGCCGTTCTCAGTCGTTCTGAATGTCGCGTAAAAACCGGGAGGCGCTGGTTCGGACAATCTGTATTTGCGCCCGCCCAGATTTTCGAGCGGGTAGACGGGCTGATTCGGAACAGTCATTTCAAGATGGCCGTTGCGAAAGGCGACTTCGATGTTGAATCCGGCCTGCGTCATCTTGTAGCTACCTGCCTCGCTCTGCGGGTCAATGGTTGCGCCGCTCGAAACGGTTGGCACATCTCCAACCAGATTGTTCCAGACGTTCTCCATCAAAGAGCTTCCCATTGCCGAGTAACTAACGTTCGTGAGAAGGACGAAGCCAAGTTTTTGATCCGGCATCATTGCCACCTCAGCATTAAAGCCGTCAATGTTGCCGCCGTGATGCACAATCTTGTGTCCTCGCCATTGGCCCAAGAACCAGCCCAGCCCGTAGTCTTCGCCTAGCGCGCCGCTAATCTGTTTAGTCCAGAGTTCATTGAAGCTTCCTTCGGAGATGAGCCTGCGCCCGTCTCGCATGCCACCGGCCAGAAGGAAGCGAAGCCACTGGGCCATATCGCGCGCGTTCGAGTTTATTGCTCCAGCCGGAGCGCTGGCCGTAATCGGTCGCATGGGCACGCGTCGCGTCTGGTTTATCTCGGAGTTATGCTCGTAGCCAAGAGAATGATCCGCAGCCCTCTCTATTTCCTCAACAGTCACGTTGGTTGACCTCATGCCGAGCGGCTTGAATATTCGCTCCGTTACAAGGCGCTCCCAACTAGTATTTTGCGCGCGCGCGATTGCTTCGCCCGCAGCCGTGTACATAACATTCTGATACTGAAATCGCTCGCCAAGTTTCGCAGTGGGCTTCGCTACTCCAGCGACGCGAATCAACTCTTCGCGGTTGAGTTGATTGGTAACCATAGCGAGGTCTGTGCGGGTCAAGCCCGAACGGTGCGACAGCAAATCTCTTAAAGTTATCTTCGCATCAGCCTCCGGGTCGCGCATTTTGAAGTAGGGGAGAAATTTTTTCGGCGAATCCTCAAGAGAAATCTTGTGGTCATCAACGCTCATCATCGCCGCCATAGCCGTGAAAGCTTTCGTCGCAGAGCCAATGGCGAAGATCGTGTCCGGCGTCACAGGCAGGTTGTGCTCAACGTCGCGCAGACCGAATCCCTTAATAAAGACGACCTGATCGTTCTTTACAATGACTAAGGACAGACCCGGAATGCCAAGCTCTCTACGTTTCGCTTCAACGAACCGTTCAATCGCGGCGAGCCTCGTAGATAGATCGGAAGAGACATCGGAGCGCGCTGTGGCTTGAGACTGTAACGCGAGCGTCGAGGCTGCCAGGGGCGGCGAGAGATTTACAACAAGAAACAGAGAAATGAATAGATGAAGAAAGCGTCTGCGAAACATTTGATTGATTCTCCGAGAGATTTCAGATGAAGAGAAAAGAGAAAGGAAAGGTAAAAGGTAAAAGGCAAAAGGCAAAAGTGTGGACACGCCTTGCAGGCGTGAATTATAGATTAAAAATCAGAGGCGAAGGCTTTGTCTTAACTTTTGCCTTTTTACTTTTACCTTTTACCTTCCCTTTGCCTTTTTACTTTTGACTTATTCTACTATCCAAGTGTCGCCGCTGTTGATGAGCTTCTCCAGGTTGCCCATGCCCTGCTTTGCGATTGCGGCGTCAATCTGTCCTACCAGCAATTCTTCGTATGTGGCGCGTTCGACTGTGCGGAAGATTCCGACAGGCTGCGGAAACTCGCCGCCTTCGTGATACTCCATGCGCGCGAGCATGAATGCGACAGACGGATCGTGCAGCGTCATGTCATGTACCAGAATCTCATCTTCAGTAACGCCGTTCTCGCCTATCGTCACGACTTCGGGAAGCGCGCCCTTCATGCGTATGCCTTTGTTTCTATCTTTCCCGAAAATCATAGGCTTGCCGTGCTCAAGATAAAGCACGTGATCTGTGCGTACGCTTCTGTCTGCGAAGGAATCGAACGCGCCGTCGTTGAAGATGTTGCAGTTCTGATAGACCTCTATGAACGAGACGCCCTTGTGTTTAGCCGCAGCCTCGACCATAGAAGCAAGATGCTTCACGTCTATGTCAATGGCGCGCGCGACGAACGTGGCCTCGCTTGCAATCGTAACCGACACAGGATTCAACGGATAATCAATCACGCCCATAGGCGTTGACTTAGTCTTCTGACCGAAGACGGACGTAGGGCTGTACTGTCCCTTCGTCAAACCGTAAATGCGGTTATTGAAAAGTATGATGTTGAGATCAAGGTTGCGGCGAATCGCGTGCATGAAGTGGTTGCCGCCGATTGATAGAGCATCGCCGTCGCCCGTTATGACCCACACGCTCAAATCAGGGTTAGCAGTTTTGACGCCCGTAGCAATCGCTGGCGCGCGACCATGAATCGAATGAAAACCGTAGGTGTTCATGTAATAAGGAAAGCGGCTTGAGCATCCTATGCCGCTCACAAACACCATCTTCTCGCGCGGTATTCCGAGTTCAGGCATAACCTTCTGCACGCTGTTCAAGATCGCGTAGTCGCCGCAGCCCGGACACCATCGCACCTCCTGATCGGAAGTGAAATCGGCTTTCGTCAACTTACCCGGCGGCGGCGCAGCCTTACCAGCAGTCACAGAACCCGGCTCGCTCTCCGCCGCAACGCCGCTCCCGACGTTGCCCGCAATGCCACCTACATCCATCTTGTTTTCGTTTGTTCCATTACCGTTTGTGCTCATCTCTATTCCTCATTCCTATTCAGTCTAGCCTGTTCTATGGCGCGACACAGTTCTAAAAATTTCTCCCGCACGTAAGGGTTAAGCCGCTCTGCGAACTCTGGCTTGAGATTGCGTAGCTTGATTAGCTCCTGCACGTCCGCCAAATCTTTCAAGCGGTCGGGCGCGGTCATGCCGGAAGCGAGTTTGAGTTCAATTAACTTTTCCAGCGTGACAATCTGAATGCCGTCAATATCAACCGACGCCGTTGACGGAACAGGAAAGCTCACGGGCTTAGGCTTGCCATCGCCCGGATATTCGCCAGCCGCTATCAACTCTATAGGGATGCCATCGCGCGTTGAACGCAGTCTTTTCTTCGCGCCCGGAAAAGCTGGCGCGTAACCCAGGCCGATAAGCTCACGATGAAATTTTTCCAATCCTTCCGGCGTCAACACAAGATCAATATCCTCGGTGAATCGCGGGTAACCATAAGCCATCAGAGCGACCGCGTCTATGATCATGTAATCAATGCCGTGCTGCTCTAAGTCTGCACAGAGACGCGCCAGCGCATTGTTTAGCTCTCCCTTTCCCATGAAATAGCGCAGCCCTTCCGCGTACATGTCGTGAATAGAACGAGACTTGATGTTTGAAGCAGAAGCAGTCATACGGCGAAAATTTCAGCGATGGCGATTTGGAATCCGGGCACAACATCGCCGCCGTCAAGCGTGTCTTTCTCTGTTAGAGTAACAATGTCTGTAAGCGAACGATAGACAGTGACGGTTTTCAGCTTTGGACTAACGACCCAAACCATTCTCGTGCCAGCTTCCAGCCACTCCGCTACTTTCTCTTCAACTTCTCTTACAGGGTCGCCCGGACTTGTAACTTCAACTGCCAAATCAGGCGCGCCAATCCAGTAACCTTTCGCTTTAGCTGCCCTTTGCGCGCGCTCTTGCCGAACGAAAGCTACATCAGGTGCGCGCACAGTGTCGGGCTTGCTTTTAAGTTGGAAGCCTGTCTCTGCTGCATAGACCTTGCCGAGTTTGTTGTGTTTGACATGACTATGAAGCGGCCCCGCGATGTTCATTGCTACTTCGCCATGCTTATGCCCGGCAGGTGACATACGCCTTAACTCTCCTTCGATGAGTTCATAACGGAAGCCATCATCTGGCATCTCGAACAACTCGTCGGCGGTCATCAGTTTTGTTTCAGTCGTACTCACAGATACTCCTCGACCTTGCGCACAATCTCTCGAATCTGGAATGGTCGGCCTTTGACTTTCGAGAAAGCAACTGCATCAACCAGATATTTCGCGCGAATCATAGTGCAAAGTTGGCCCAGGTTCATTTCAGGCACAATCACCGTCTCGAAGCTGCGCAGGACTTCGCCCAAGTTTTTCGGGAAGGGATTCAGGTGGCGAAGATGCGCGCTAGACACGCTCTTGCCTTCCTGCTGCAATTTTTCAACGGCGGAAGTTATAGAGCCGTAGGTCGAACCCCAGCCGAGCACTAGAACCTTGCCAGTCTTCTCGCCAAAAATTTCTACGTCTGGAACATCTTGAACGACGCGATCAACCTTCTCCTGTCGCATCTTGACCATGAAGTGATGATTGTCTGGATCGTAGTTGACGTTGCCGGTCTTGTGCTGCTTCTCTATGCCGCCGACGCGGTGCTCAAGTCCGGGCGTGCCCGGAATCGCGTAGGGACGAGCGAGCGTCTGCTCGTTGCGCTCGTAGGGCATGAAGCTCTCAGGGTCTGTAGCGAATTTAATTTCAATCTTCGGCAGATCGCTAATCTGCGGAATAGCCCAGGGTTCTGCGCCGTTGGCAAGGTATCCGTCCGAAAGATAGAAGACAGGCGTCATGTACTTGAACGCCAATCGAACGGCTTCAATAGCCATGTGGAAGCAGTCGGCTGGAGTTGCGGGCGCAATCACAACCGCAGGACACTCGCCGTTTCTTCCCCAGACGGCCTGAAAGAGGTCTGCCTGCTCCGTCTTTGTAGGCAGTCCGGTGGAAGGCCCTCCGCGCTGCACGTTGATGATGACGAGCGGCAATTCCGTCATCACAGCAAGACCGATTGCTTCCTGCTTCAAAGCGACGCCCGGCCCAGACGTTCCGGTCAAACCGATGTGGCCTGTGAACGACGCGCCGATTGCAGCGCAGACAGCAGCGATCTCATCTTCGGCCTGAAAAGTTTTGACGCCGAAATTCTTGTGGCGCGACAGTTCGTGAAGGATGTCGGACGCTGGCGTTATAGGATAAGAGCCGTAGAAGAGAGGACGCTGCGCGAGTTGTGAAGCAGCTATGAAGCCAAGCGCCGTGGCTTCGTTGCCGGTAATCTTGCGATACTTGCCCGGCGCAATCTTAGCCTTCTTCACAGTGAAGTGCGTGGTGAAAACTTCCGTCGTGTCTGCGAAGTTGTATCCGGTTTTTAGGGCAATCTCGTTCGCTTTCGCAATCTCAGGTTTACTGGAAAACTTCTCATGAATCCACCTGGCTGTCTGTTCCATAGGGCGATCATAAAGCCAGTAGAGCACGCCTAGCGCGAAGAAGTTCTTGCAGCGATCCATCTCCTTGCGCGACATCTCGACCTGACCCTTCAGGGCGTTCAGGTTCAGCGTAGTTATAGGCAGACGATGAACGCGATAGCCTGAGAGCGTTCCATCTTCGAGCGGGTTCGTATCATAAGCGGCGTACTTCAGATTCTCCTTCGTGAAAGAATCTTCATTGATGATGAGCGTGCCGCCCTCTTCCAAATCGCCCAGGTTGACTTTCAACGCCGCAGGATTCATGGCGACCAGAACGTTCGGCTGATCGCCGGGCGTGCGTATGTCGCGGTTGCTAAAGTTCAACTGGAAACCGGAAACGCCGGGAAGACTTCCGGCGGGCGCGCGAATCTCCGCCGGAAAATCCGGCAGCGTGGAGATGTCGTTGCCTACGACGGCTGAAGTGTTTGTGAATTGTGTGCCCGTGAGCTGCATGCCGTCGCCGGAATCTCCGGCAAACCGTATGGTCACGGTGTCCAACTCTTCCAGATGTTTTTCGATTTGGTCTACTGGCGGTTCTATGACTGTGCTCATTGCTCTCTCTAGTCCTCTTCCAAGCCGTGCACCCTTGAAGCGTGTGAACACGGGCGCGCACCGCAAAGACGGCGCGCGAGAAATTCTCCACGTTCGGGACGCACTAAAATCTTAGCACAGAAGCAAGGCTCATGCCTTGTCCGAAAGAGCTATGTTTCAGCCTGTCTCACGAAAAATTCGGGGAATATGCCCCAAACGCTTGCGCAGAATTTCGCGGCGAATTGAAGAGGTGAGACAGAGAGGCTTCTCTTGAAGAATCATAAAGAGCGCGCCACTCTTTTCTGTAATCTCCTCATTTCTGTTGACTACCCTGGCCGCACGGTTATAATGGTGTCATTCACCTCAGGTCCTCAGATTCGGCGAGAGCCTGAATTTAGCCGCAATGCTACTTCCTCGTAGGTAGTCAACTTCTTCCGATCTATCTGTAGCCTATCGCGGCACCCTCAACTCTTCAGGAGGAAGACATGACCAAATTTACTTCCAGAATATTCCTGACACTTACAGTGCTATTTCTGTTCTCGGCAACCGCGCTTGCCCAGAGCACGCACAGCGTCTGGTCAATCAAGCCGCTTGCTGTGACTGATGGGCAGACAGGAGCGCATTACAGCGCTTTCTCCAGCGGAAACATGGCGACGGCCTGGACTGAAACGACCAAGGATGCCTATTTCCGCGCTGTGGCCGTTATCAACCCTAACCTGAAATACGACTTCCGTCTGGTAAATACGACTGCGAACACCACAGCCGATATGATTGAAGGACTGTATGACATCAGGCGAAACGGCGTGATGGTCTGCCATCTTTGCGTCGGCAGGGCTTACAGGCTAAGCCTGCCCGTTGGCAACTACTTCAAGCTCTACGTAGGCACTCCTGCTGCCTATGCGGAGAGGTGGCACTACAGCGGATACATTACCAGCCGGTTCGATTTCTAAAATCTGACCGGCTTGCTCATTTGGCTTCGCTCTTCGGCGCGCCGCCGAAGAGTTACGCCTTGTAAGGCGACATCTCTGCCAGGCGATTGATAATGCCGGGCAAACGGCTGAGTGTGTGTTCAATCTCGCTTTCAGTATTGTAACGTCCGAGCGAAAATCTGATAGAACCTTGCGCGCGCGAGTACGGGATTTCCATAGCGCGAAGCACAGCCGAAGAGACATGCGACTCAGCGTTGCAGGCCGAGCCAGTAGAGACGCATATTCCTTCTTCATCAAGATGCGCTAGAATGCTCTCGCCTTCCGTGTACTCGAAAGAGATGTTCGCGGTATTCGGCAGACGTTTCTCTCGGTCATTCGTTCCGTTCAAATGCGCGTTCGGTATTTTCCCTAAAACTGTGTCTTCCAATTTATCTCGCAGACGCCTGATTTCATCATGAGCGCCGCCCGATTGGGCCAACTCGCACGCTGCGCCCAGCGCGACGATGTACGGTACGGCCTCTGTGCCCGCGCGACGACCGCGCTCCTGTCCGCCACCTATGATAAAGGACGGAAGACTCAAACCTTTTCTGATATAGAGCGCGCCCACGCCCTTCGGTGCATGAAACTTGTGGCCTGAGAGAGCGAACAGATCAATCTCCGTTTTTTGGAGATCAATAGGAACCTTTCCAACAGCCTGCACTCCATCAACGTGAAAGAGCGCGCCCGCTTTTTCATGCACAATCTTTCCAATCTCTTCAACAGGAAACAGCACGCCCGTCTCGTTGTTCGCCAGCATCATAGAAACAACAGCCGTGTCTGGCCTGAGAGCCGCGCGCAAATTTTCAAGATTGAGCAAACCATAGCCATCAACACCGAGCCACGTCACCTCGTAACCTTTTTCCCCTAAAAATTCGCACAGATTCCTGACCGCCTCGTGCTCGACCGCAGTTGTAATGATGTGCCGCTTCTCAGCATTCAATTCAAGCGCGCCGCGAATAGCCCAGTTGTCCGACTCAGACCCGCAAGACGTGAACACAATCTCGCCTGAATCGCTCGCGCCGATTAAAGCGGCAACCTGCTCGCGCGCACGCTCCACGCTTCGCCGCATCTCGCGCCCGAACGTGTGTGCCGAAGACGGGTTGCCATAAAGCTCGTTCAAAAAGGGGCGCATCGCCTCAAAAACTTCGGGCGCGACGCGCGTTGTTGCGTTGTTATCAAGATAGATGAGTTTTTCGCTTTGCATGCTCATTGAAAATTATACTCGCGCGTCTTTTGTTCTCCAGTAGTCATCCAGAATATCTTGAATGAGCGGCTGGCACGAGCCGCACCCCGCTCCGGCGTGGCAGGCGCGCGTGACCTGTTCGACTGTGCGCAAAGAGTTTGATTGAATGATGGTCTCGATTCTGCTTTCCGAAACGCCGAAGCAGGTGCAGATGAGCGCTTCTTCGCCAGTCCATTCTTCGAGCGTGGTCTGCCGGTAATTGACGGCAGCCGCGTGAAGCGCTTCGCGGCAGAGTGCTACGCAATGAGATTTATACGGCGGCACGCAGCCTAGCTCCCGCATAATTTCGTCTTCATTTAGCGCGGCTGCTTCGCCCATTTTCATCCCGCGAATGAGTTCAGTCGTGAGCGAAGCGGAGGCTATGAGGTAGCCGCAGCCTGTCGCTTTGAATTTCGCGTCTGCAATCCTTTGAGTTGCCGAATCAACTTGCAGAGTAAAACGAAGGAGCGCGCCGCAGACGAACGAGCCTGCGTTGCCAACGGCTTCCGCGCCTGAAATTTCGCCGACGTTGCGCGGGTTTAGGAAATGTTCCCTAACGTGCTCAGGATAGAAAGGCATAGCCGAATCTGAATTTTCATTCTAAATCGAAGCGCAGAAGATTTGGACACGGAAAACAGTTGATCCACGAAACCACACGAAGCAACACGAAAAGGAGATGAGAATTGTTAGCAAGGCTTTCTTCGCGTAATTTCGTGTTGCTTCGTGTGATTTCGTGGATCATTTCTCACAGTCTGTAAGTATAGCGCGTTTGATTTAGTCAATCGTGTTCGCTCGAAGAGCCTAAACTTGCAACTTATGATTGTCAAAAGGCATCTGAGAGAGTCCCGTGAGGAATGACAAAGGGCGCGCGTTACGGCATAATAGTTGGTTGATGTTTTGGTCGGAATAGTTGACTATATAGATAGAAACGTAATTAAGAGAGTCAAAGACAAAGAAACTTTTATGACCCAGGTATCTGAACAGAACGTGCTGGAAGCCTTGCGGCAGGTCAAAGACCCGGACTTGCACAAGGACATAGTGGCGCTCGGATTTATAAAGGATTTACGGATTGAAGGCGGCGCGGTTTCGTTCCGCATAGTGCTGACTACACCAGCCTGCCCCGTGCGCGAGCAGATGGAAGACGAGGCGCGCACATTTGTGAGCGCGATTCCGGGCGTTGAGTCCGTACAGGTGACTATGGACGCGGAAGTGCCGAAAGGTCGCGGGCTTGGCGAGAAAGTTTCCGTGCCCGGCGTGCGTAACATCATAGCCGTCTCTTCAGGCAAAGGCGGCGTCGGCAAATCAACCGTCGCTGTGAACATGGCCGTGTCGCTCGCTCTTAACGGAGCGCGCGTTGGATTGATGGATGCAGACGTTTATGGTCCGAACGTGCCTATGATGCTTGGGGCGAGTAAGGCTCAGCCAGTGGTCGAAGGCCGACAGCTTCTGCCCGTAGAAGCTTATGGCGTGCGTCTGATGTCAATGGCCGTGTTGAAGCCGGGCGACGAACCATTGATTGTGCGTGGGCCAATCTTGCACGGGCTTGTACGCCAGTTTCTCTCTGACGTGAAGTGGGGCGAGCTTGATTATTTGATAGTTGACATGCCGCCGGGCACTGGCGACGTGCAGTTGTCTCTGGCTCAACTCGTGCCAGTGCAGGGCGCAGTGCTTGTCACAACTCCGCAGGAAGTTGCGCTCGCAGATGTGCGACGCGCGTTGCGAATGTTCGAGACTGTGGCTGTGCCGATCCTTGGCGTCATAGAAAACATGAGTTACTTCATAGCGCCTGATACCGGCACGCGTTACAATATTTTCGGAGAGGGCGGCGGGCAGAAACTTTCTAAAGAATACGGCGTGCCATTTCTTGGCGCAGTGCCTTTGGGAATTGAGGTGCGCGAGGCTGGCGACCAAGGAGTGCCGGTAGTTGTGAGTCAGCCTGATTCGCCGCAATCCCAGGCTTTCCGGCGCGTGGCGGAAGAGGTTGCACGACAGGTTTCGATTGAAGCTATGAAACCAGAGCTTGTGGTCTTGGGCAAAGCTAGGTAACAGTTTTCAGTTTTTAGTTTTCAGTTTTCAGTTGACAAGCGAGACGGAAAACTTAAAACTTAAGAGAGTCTTAATAAGGAGAAAGAATAAAAGAGATGTCAGCGACAACAGTTCCAACAGTAGCGATTAACCTCAGCGCGAATGCGGCTGAGGAAGTGAAGAAGTTTATGTCGGACGAAGAGGGCTTGCCTGAAACGGCTGGCCTGCGCGTGCGCGTGATTCCGGGCGGGTGCTCCGGTTTCCAGTACAGCTTGAACATTGAAGAGGAGTCGCGTCAGGGCGACTATATCATGGACGAGCACGGCGTGCGCCTCTTCATCGATATGTTCAGCGCGCAGTATTTGAACGGCGTAGTGATTGATTACGTGACGAACGTTATGGGTTCGGGCTTTACCTTTACGAACCCGAACGCAACGGGAAGCTGCGGCTGCGGCTCTTCGTTCACGGCGTAAATTTTAAGAGATTAAAGAACAACGGCGCGCGTGCGCGGGGTGGCTCGCTTGTCAGCGATCTTCTTTTGTGAAGATGCGGCAAGCGAAGCTTTCGCGCATTCGCGCTATTTCTTTATAACGCGCCGGGTTCTCAAATGAACCCTCTAAGACGGAGGTGAGTGATGAAAACAATCTCGCATGTGGGCGCAATCTTTCTGATTCTCCTTTTTGGAATTGTCAGCGCAACTCCGGCTCAGAGCGTGGGACAGATCACAGAGATTTCTCTGTCCCGGACGGCTTGTTTCGGAAGATGCCCGGTGTACGAGGTGATTCTGCGTGCCGACGGGACTGCCACCTACATCGGTAGACGCTTCGCCCCGCGCACAGGCACGTACAGAGGCAAGATTTCTAACCGTGGTTTCAATAAGCTTGCAAAGCTTCTGACGGCGCGAAATTTCTTCAATTTTGAAGATCACTATGCGGTTCGCGCGACAGACCTCCCCAGTGCCACCACCAGCGCTCTGCGCGACGGCGTGCGCAAGAGCGTGCAAGATTATGGCCCCGGCTTTGAAGAGGACATGAGAAGGAATGGACAACCGACGGAGCGCGAGCATGCGCCCGCCGGATTGCTTGAGATAGAGAGGGCGATTGATGCTGTGGCCGCGCGCATCAAATGGGTGAAAGTTAGTGACGATACCACTGCGCCTTCGCACGAATGATTGAAGATGTTAAAGCTCGTTCAGGCAGAGTCGGCGGAACAGTTAGCAGAGGCTCGAAAACTTTTTCTTGAGTATGCAGAGTGGCTGGGCATCTCGCTCTGTTTTCAGAATTTCGATGAAGAAGTGAATGGCTTGCCCGGCAAGTATGCTCCGCCAGAGGGTCGTCTGCTGCTCGCTCTGTTTGATGAAAAAATCGCTGGCTGCATCGCTCTCAGAAAAATCTGTGACGGCGTGTGCGAGATGAAGCGGCTCTTTGTCAAGAAGGAGTTTCGCGGCAAGGGCATAGGCCTTGCTCTGGCACGCGCGCTCATTGAAGAGGCGCGCCATGCGGGCTACGGGCGAATGCTTCTTGATACGCTGCCGTCACAGATGTCCGAGGCGGTCGCAATGTACCGCTCGCTCGGCTTTCATGAAATTGACCCTTATTACTTCAATCCGGTCGAAGGCGCGCTCTTCATGGAAAAAGTGTTAAAAGCAGTTTTCAGTTTTTAGTTTTCAGTTTTCAGTTTTCAGAAAGAAGAGCGAAATGCTTTTACTGAAAACTGAAAACTAAAAACTGAAAACTGCTTTCACCCTTGCCCTTCCGCCTACGTTTGTGCCACATTCTCATTGCAATTCAAACGAACAATCAGGAGTGGGACGAGATGCCAAAGGTAGAGGCGCAGACTGCGCAGGGTGAGAAAAGTTTCGAGACAGATGAGGGGAAGAAGTTGGTGCTTGCGATTGAGGACGCTGGCATAGATATTTTGCATAGATGCGGCGGCAACGCGAAATGTACTACCTGCCGCGTGGAGCTTTTAGATGGTGACGCGGGCCAGATGCAGGAGCTTGAGCGCAATCGTCTGGCGATGGAAGTAGGGCTGGCCGAGAACGTGCGGCTCTCATGCCAGATTCGAGTCCACGACGACCTGAAGGTGCGCGTCATCAACCAGTCGAGCGTGACAGGCTTGCCGCCAGGGCCAAGACCGCTTGATTAAGTCTGGAGTCTGGAGTCTAGAGTCTGGAGTCAAAAGCTAAGAAGTTTTTCTTCTTCTGACTCCAGACTCTAGACTCCAGACTTGCTCTTGTCACTGCTTTTATGTGGTGCTAATCTTCGCTGGTATTAGACGCAACGCAAGTAAAAACGGAAATCAGATCGGCATGAAGGTTCTTTGCTCGATAAGTGAAGATCGCCTCAAGTCGGTTCGATGAAAAAGATGTGCGCCTGCTTGTACGCTCTTTTGCTGAAGCGAGCGCGCGTTTCAGTTCACACTTATAAAAGTTTCGGAGGACGTATGCTAATCGAGTCGGTTGCTCATCATCTTCCCGTGAGCCTGGCAATATTGCAGGGTGGTGACATCTTTCATCCGCCGCAGTCCATAGAGATTCCAAGAATCTTGCTGCGATGGCTTCACTTCCTGGCGGGCATCACGTGGATTGGGTTGCTCTACTTCTTCAATCTCATCAACGTTCCGTTTCAGAAAACGATTGATGCGGATACAAAGCGCAAGGTTAATCCAGAACTTCTGTTGCGCTCTCTGTGGTGGTTTCGCTGGGGCGCGCTCATCACTGTGCTCGCAGGCTTTGCCTATTACGCTTCGTTCATACTGTCTAGCGAAGCGCGTAACGCTGGCGAGAACCCGTGGATACTTCTGCTCATCTGGCTAGTGATAGTGCTAGTCACCTACGCAATTCTCTACGGTCTCTATCAAGTGCCTGCGCTTACGAAGGACGGGCGCGTGCTCGCCGTGGTGATTGCTATCTTAGTGATAGTGATGTCCGTGATAGTCGTATATGTGCTAGGCAATGCGAGCAGTATTCCGGGGAAATATCTTGGCAACAAATCGCTCTCGATAGGCGTTGGCGGTGGCATTGGCATACTGATGCTCTTGAACGTGTGGGGCATCATCTGGCCTGCGCAGAAGCGAATCCTGGCGGCCACGCGCGAGGGCACGGCGGCTGACCCCGTCCTGGCTAGAAAGGCTTTTCTGGCTTCGCGCACCAACACATGGCTTTCGCTTCCTATGCTGCTCTTCATGGGAACATCTCACGGCGATTGGATCATCTTCGGGAAATAGGCGGAAGAGACGCGGAGAGAAAACGAATTGACGAGACCGCGATAGTATCTAACTTCTTTATCCTCTCTTTCGCCGCGTCTCCTCGGTCCCCGCGTCTCCGCGTCTTCTTACGCTGCTTCGCAACACTAAAGCCTCACGCTCTCCATTCATTCGTAAAATTTTAAGAGCAGTTATTGAACGAAAGACGCTCCTCTTTTCGTCAAAAGAGAATCATGCATGTGCTCCTGTTTCTAGCCATAATCTGAAGGAGGTTGAAGAGATGGATTCAGGCAAAGTGTATCAGCCCAGACAATTCAACTTGAGCGGGTTAAGCGGCATCTCTGATAAGACGCTGGAGATGCACTTCAAGCTGTACGAGGGCTATGTGAAAGAGACCAACAATCTGACAGAAAAGATCAACGAGTTCATAAAGGATGGGCGCGTAGATAAGGAAGAGATGCCAGCGTATTCGGAACTGACCCGTCGGCTCGGTTTCGAGTACAACGGCATGGTCTTGCACGAATACTATTTTGGGAACATGAAGCGAGGCGGCTCGGTTGACCCTGAGAATAGTTCCAGATTCTTCAAAGCTGCTGAAGAATCTTTCGGCAGTTACGACATCTGGAAAACCGATTTCGTGAGCGTAGGCAAGATGCGCGGCGTGGGCTGGGCAATCTGCTACGAGAATCCTGAGAACGGACGCTTGTCGAATCACTGGATAACATTGCACGAGACGGGCAACGTCGCAGGCTTTATTCCTGTATTGGTGATGGATGTGTGGGAGCACGCATTCATTCTGGACTACAAACCTGCGGATAGACCCAAATACATCGAAGCATTCTTCTCGAACATTGATTGGGAAGAGGTCAACGGGCGATTGAGAGCGAACACGGGCACGCAATCCAAGTCTGCGTGAGAAGAGACGCAAAGAGAGACGCGGAGAGTGGGAGACGCGGCGACCGAGGCGAAAAGAGTAGCTGGAGAGAAGTTAGATATTATTCCCGTCTCGTCAATCTGTTTTCTCCCCGCGTCGCCGCGTCTCCCACTCTCCGCGTCTCTTCTTCCGGCGTCTCTTCTATATCCGGTTTGTACTATAATTCAGAAAACGCAATCTTTAATTCTGGAGGGAACATGAGAACACTCGAACGCGGAACGCTTCTGTCTTTCGCGCTTCTAGCTTTGTCGGCTCTTCTAATTGCTGGCTGCACTACCGCTGATGATAATTCGCAGACGACTACGACGACGAACGTGAACGCTCCAGCCGCTTCGCCTTCGCCCTCGCCGCAGAAACTTTCGGTCGTGCCCCGCCCGCAGAAGATAGCAGACCAGCAGGCTCAGCGTGGCGCTGAAGAGCAGGCCAAGCCCGCTTTGAAAATCTTAGAACCGCGCGCGGGGCAGACCATCACAGGCTCGACCGTGAATCTGAAACTCGCTTTGAGCGGCAATCCTCTTAATGGCTACAAGCCGCACAAGAACCCGAACGGCATGGGCGACCACATTCATGTCATACTAGACAATCAGCCTTACGAGGCTTACTACGAGATTGACCAGGGGCCGTTCGAGTTGCGTAACGTGACCGAGGGCAAGCACACGATTCGAGTCTTCGCTTCGCGCCCCTGGCACGAGAGCTATAAGAATCCTGAGAACTTTCAGATTGTGACTTTCACAGTGAAAGGCGGAGGCGATGCGTCGCGGCCTACGACAACGAATTCCGGGCAGGTGATGGCAAACAACAACGCGGGCGCGCGCAGCAACGCGAACTCTACGGCGAACACCGCCGGAAATGCGAATGCTCCTGTGCAGCACGAAGGGCACGACATGGCCGCAAGCACTGCGGGCGAAGTTGACCCACGAAAACCTCTGCTCACCTACAGCCGCCCGAAGGGCGCGTACACGGGCGAGGATGCAGACCCTATAATGATTGATTTCTGGCTCTCTAACGCGAAGCTGCAAGGCGAGGGCGGCGAGTACCGCGTGCGCTACATGATTGACAGTGGCGACGCGCAGTACATAGACACTTGGGCGCCCATCTGGCTAACAGGCTGGGTAAACGGCAAGCACACCATCAAGCTGGAACTAGTTGACCGCAGCGGCAATGTTGTTGACAACGGCGGCTACAACTCGACCACGCGCGAGATAACTGTGACGAGATAAAAATAAGTAAAAAGTAAAAAGGTAAAAGGCAAAAGTTAGGAGGAAACCATTTTAATAAAAAGTTGGCTTCCCCACACTTTTGCCTTTTTACTTTTCCCTTTTGACTTTCCTTCGCCTTATTCTTTTTTCAGTTGCGTGATTAGGTCAAGGAGCGCCATCGGATTGATTGGCTTCGTGAGATGCGCGTTGAAGCCGGATTTTAGCGCGCGTCCACGATCATCGTAGGCGGAGAAGCCCGTGACGGCTATGAGCGGCGTGCTGCTGTATTCCGGGAGCAGGCGCAGAGCTTCGGCCAATTCGTAGCCGTTCATGCCCGGCATGCCTATATCGGAAACTATAACGTCGAAGTGTTCGGAGCGAGCCGCGTCAAGCGCTTCGTTAGCAGAATAGGCCATCACCGCGTCATAACCTGCGTGGCTAAGAAAGAGCGCAATCATCTCGGTCACGTCCGGCGCATCGTCAACCACGAGCGCACGCTGTTTCGACTCGTCAGTGTCTGATATATCCTCTTCAAATATCTCGCGGTCTCGTCCTCCGTTCGAGCCATTTCCGTACAGGCTCTGAATAATCGAAAAAGGTGGCTGATTGCCGACTGGGGCGTCGGGCGTCCGGTTAACGAGGTGGCACATAATTTACAGCAAACTCACGGAATCGTCTAGCCAAAAACAGTCAGGGGATTTTAGATTTTAGATTTTAGATTTTGGATTTCGTTGATAGCGAGAGGTGCGCTGCTCCTAATCGCCTGCCTTCAATCGAAAATCTGAAATCCAAAATCTAAAATCCCCTGACTCCAGACTGTTTATCAAGCATCTGCCTGATCAGCTTTATCAACTCCACAGGGTCAACGGGCTTCGGCAGGTGCTCGTCGTATCCTGCGGCGAGAGCAGTGTCCGCGTCACGTTGCGTAGCGTAGCCTGTCAGCGCTATCGCCGGAACTCGCGCGAAGTTGGGCATAGAGCGCAGGCGGCGCATCAATTCGTAACCATCCGTTTGCGGCATGCCGATGTCAGACAATATCAGATCGAATCGAGCGTTGCGCGCGGCTCGAAGCGCTTCTTCCGCAGACTCGCAGAGCGTCACATCATAGCCGTGCGATTTGAGCACGACGCCTAGCATAGCCAGCGTGTCATCAGCGTCGTCAACGACCAGAACGCGCGCGCCCTCATGGCTGTCTGATGCGGCTTCCGCTTTCACGGTTTCAAGAGATCCGACTTCAATCGCTTCTGTGAATCTTGGCAGATAGACGGTGAAGCGGCTGCCGCGCCCTGCGCCAGAGCTTGTGGCTTCAATCTGGCCGCCGTGCGTTTCTACGAAGCTCTTGACGAGTGCTAGACCTAGACCAAGACCGCCGTGCGCGCGCGTCTTAGAGCTATCGGCCTGACGAAAGCGGTCGAAGATGTGAGGCATGAAGTCCGCGCTGATGCCCTGCCCTTCGTCCTCTATACAAACTCGAACTTCGCGCTCCGTTGCCGCGCACGTGACGCGCACGTGGCCTCCTTCGTATGAGAACTTCACGGCGTTCGACAGAAGATTCCAGAAGATTTGCACCAAACGAGTCTTGTCACCCACGACCGAAATAGAATCGTCCCAATTGCTGTAAGAGACATCCATTTGAATGTTGCGCTGCTCGGCCTGTGGGCGAACGGTTTCGATTGCTTCGCGTATGGCCGCGTCCAAATGCACGGGCGCTAGATCGAACTGCATCTTGCCGCTCAAGATTGCTGACATGTCCAGCAGATCGTTGATGAGACGTGTGAGTGATTGCGAATTTCTTTCGACGACGCCGAGCGCATGAGCAAGTTCTTCGTCCGTGCTCATCATCCCGCTTCGCATCATGTGAACCCATCCTATGATGGGCGTGAGCGGCGTGCGCAATTCATGAGAGAGCGTTGCCAGAAACTCATCTTTGGCTCGACTCGCCTCTTCTGCAACGCGGCGCGCTTCCTGCGTCTCGCCAAAAAGAATTGCGTTGTCAATGGCTAGTGCGGCGCGGCGCGCAAGCACTTCGGCCAACTCTATGTCCTGCGGCGTGTAGCGTCGCCCGCTCTCCGCCGTGATGAAAGTGATTGCGCCGATTGCGCGCCCGCGACTTATGAGCGGCACGATCATGGAAGACTTCAGACCAAACTTTTGAAGCGCAGCGGCCTGCTCCAGGTTATCCGACATAGCAGCTATCTTCTCCGGCGTTATGTCATCGTAGACCAAAGTCTTGTGCGTGCGTATAGCCTGCGGGATCGTGTAATCCGCCGCAGGGTTCAGGGGAAAACGGCGCTGCATCTCGCGCCAAGCCTCGGCCTTCGCAGGGTCTGCGTGCGCGACCATCATTCTATCTATAGAGCCGTTGTCGCTCACCATATCTACCAGACAGAAGTCTGCCATGCGTGGGACGGCCAGGTGCGCTATGTTCTCAAGGATGACGTGATAGTCTAGCGAAGAAGTTAGAAGATGGCTCGCCTCTACCATGAATTGCAGAGACTCCTGTGCGCGCTTCTGGTCGTCAATGTCTGTGCTGGTGCCGAACCACTTGACTATCTCTCCGGCATCGTCGCGCATGGGAAGAGCGCGACCCAGATGCCAACGGAAGCTACCGTCCGAAGCTCTACGGAAGCGATACTCTATCTCGTAGCGCTCGCCCGTCTGAATCGAGTTGGCCCAACGCTTTATGCAGCGCTCCACGTCCTCGGGGTGAATAATATACTGCCAGTTCCAGCCCTGAGTTTCTTCCAGCGTAAGCCCTGTGTATTGCATCCAACGTCTGTTGTAGTAATCAAGATAGCCATCGGGTCGCGCCGTCCAGACTATCTGCGGCATGGAGTCTGCTAGATAGCGATAACGTTGCTCGCTTTCGCGCAGTGCGACTTCGGCGTGCTTGCGCGCCGTGATGTCGCGCAATACGCCGGTGAAGAAGTGCCGACCATCTTGTATGAACTCCGCGAACGAGATTTCCAGCGGAATCTCCTGCCCGCTCTTGTGCAGACCGGGCAGTTCGACCGCCTCCCAAGAGATATGGCGCTGGCCGGTCTCTACGTACCGGCTGATGCCTGCCCTGTGCAGATGGCGCAGGTGTTCTGGTATCAACATGGTCAGCGACGCCCCCTGCATCTCCTCCACTGTGTAGCCGAAGATTTTCTCGCCCCCGCGATTGATGAACAGTATCGTGCTGGTTTCGTCAATCGTGATGATTGCATCAGAGGCCGTCTCTGCAACGGTGCGGAAATGCTCTTCGCTCTCGCTCAGGGCGGCCTCTGCGAGCTTGCGCTCCGTGATGTCCGTGTTGGTTTCCAGAACTGCTGAAGACGACTCAGAACCATCTTTCTGTAAAAGCTGGCGACTCCTAACGACTATCTGCCTACCGTCTCTGGTCGTATGCGTCAATTCGCCGTCCCACCATCCGGTACTTTCAAGCTTTTCTCTAATCTGTTCGAGCGGTTCGGGGTGAAGGGTTTGAAGCAGCTCGTGAGTCTGGCGATTGATGGCCTCTTCGGCCTTCCAGCCATAGAGCGCCTCTGCCCCTTTGCTCCAGAAAGTGATTATGTCGTCAACGTTGCGTACGATGATGGCGTCGGGGCTGAGATCAATGAGCGCGGCCTGCTTCCTCATCTGATCCTGCACAAGCTTGCTTCCAGTGATGTCTTCGACTACGCCTACGCTGTACTTTGGCGCGCCCGAAGAATCACGAACGGACGATGCTGTTATCTTGACCCAGACGATTGAGCCATCCTTGCGCACGTAGCGCTTCTCGAACGCGTAGGTCTGTAGCTCGCCCTTCATCATCTTTCGCAGCAGGTTCATGTTTGCGTCCACATCATCCAGATGCGTTATCTCCTGGAACGTGCGACCTATAAGCTCTTCGCGCTTGTAGCCGACTATGTCGCAGAGCTTCTGGTTGACGTTGAGGAATTTGCCATCAAGGCTTATGTGCGACATGCCGACTGCGGCCTGCTCGAACGTGGCGCGGAAACGCTCCTCTGTCTCGCGCAAAGCGTCTAGCGCTTTCTGTTGTTCGTTAGCCTCTTCCAACTGCACGCGCCTCCTTATTGTAAAGTTTTGCGTCGCGCGCCAGAGCCAGCGTCTTAGGCAGAAGCGGCGGCAACACTATAGCCGTTGCGAGCGCACGCGACCGCTTACTTATGCTTCGTATAAAAGTTCCGGCGGGGTGCGCCCGGATGAGCGTAATGATTCCTTGCCAACGTTGCAACGAAAAATTATCCCTTTCGTTTCTCCCAGTCAACTTTAAGTTCATTCAAACCAGAAGAGACCATTCAACCCCCTTAGCGAGCTTAAGCATTTCCCTTTGCGCCTTTGCGAGAAACTGCAATTTACATGAATCTTAAGAATTAATAGAATTTAGGAGTTACGCAGTTGAATGAGCATATCAGTACCGCCTGCGGTAGCGGGCGGGTGATTGATGTGATGACTACCCGCCCGCTACCGCAGGCGGTACTGACATTTGCTGCACTTTACTATCAACTGCGTAACTCCTAAGAATTGAAGGTTCACGCTGTAGAAGCAAAGATAAGAGATAAGCTCGCTAAGATGATTTCTTAATCAGCTCTTAATTCTATTGCTCGTGTGTTTGAAACTTCTCTGCAATTTTATGAGCATCGTGCGCGAGTTCGTCGCTCCGATTTGGTGGTTTGCGTGCTATATTATCGAGCAAATGAATCATTAACAGTGCGCTACTAACTCTCGCGGCGCACACTATTCTGGTTTCAAGGAGAGAAAAGGATCATGGCAACTAAAAAATCGGCCAAAGGCGGTTCCCGCAAAGGGGGCGGATCGAAGAAAAGCTCTTCGGGCAAGAAGGGTTCTTCCGGCAAAAAGGGCGGTAAGAAATCTGCCGGCAAGAAACGAGCGGGCGGCGGCGCTAAGAAATCAGGCGGCAAGAAATCTGCCGGTAAGAAGGGCGGCGCGGCCAAAAAATCTTCGGCCAAGAAAGGTGGATCGAAAAAGGGTGGAAGTAAGAAGGGCGGCGCTAAGCGTGGCGGAAGTAAGAAGAGTTCCGGCAAGAAAGGCGGCGCGAAGCGCGGCAGTAGCACAGCGTCTAAACTGCGCAGAGTCGCAACCAGAGTTCTGACCGGCGCGGTTGCCGGAGCGGCGCTGGGCGCAATCTCCACAGCCATCCCGCCGCTACAGGAAGCCGCAGGAGTGGCGGAAGAGAACCTGCCATCTGGTGGCGGGTCAGAGAGCGGCGGCAAGAATAAAGGTAATCAGTAAAGAACGAAGGCGAGCTAAAAGAGAGCAGTCGGATAGTCGTTGACCGTCCGGCTGCTCTTTTTTCATATAGCGAGCAATTTTCGGCTGGCTGTTATCAAGAGCAAGAATGAGATTTCGGTCTCTCATCCTTGCTCCTGTCATTCGCAGCAATCCGCCTTATCTCACGCCAATCTCCCGGCTACGGAGTTGCCGAGGACGACGGCGTAGGCGAAGCCAGGTGTCTGGTTGCCTTGACCGGAATGTTTATCTTGCACATCCCGTTTGGAGGCACGGCTGGACAATCCTGGTTGTTGATTAAGACATGCTTAATCTTGCTGGTGCTGACGCAGTTCGAGAAGTGGCTCGGCTGTCCCGGCCCATTAGCAATTCCCGGGTACTCGCGCGGGTCGAAAGTTATATCGACGCCTGTCGTCGTGCTGTTTATGGTGATGTTCTTATTCGCGCCGCCGCCGTCAATCACAATCGTTGCGCCTTGCGGGTACGGACTCGGAGTCGGACAAGCCGGAGGCGATGGACTCGGCGATGGACTCGGCGATGGAGATGGCGACCCGAGATGGCACGCGCCCAGGTGCTCGCCCGGTTCAACCGTCACCGCCCCGTCTAATCGGCAACCCGTGCATGTGAACTTCCCTGGGACGCTCGGATTAGGCACCCAGTAAGTGGGATCGAGAACGATGTCAATCGTGCCGCCGTTGATGATGATTGGCGTGTCAATCTCATCTCCTGCGTGAGTTGGAATCGGACTCGTCGCGGGCGACGCCGAAGGCCTCTGATTCGTGTTGTACTGATTCGAATTTGTCTGCGGGCCGGGGCATCCGGTTATTAGAGCCACAAGCGCAAGGGCTATTATGCCTGCGAGGTAGCGTGTGATGCTAAATGTCTGGAACCTGTCTCTCTTTTTGGGATTCATGTGATCGCTCCTTTGGGGATTAGGGTGAGTTCATTGGTTTTACAGCAACTACTTCGCTGAGTTGTTTGCGCAGGTACTGCACGTCTGGCCTGTTAAGATAGCTTCTGTAATTATCACTTCCCCACTTTTGCTCTAGCTGCACCAGCAAGTCTGAAGCTCGCGCAACAGAGCTTTGTGCGCTGGCCTGATCGCCCATCTTCAGGCTGGCGAGCGCGGCGACGAGCCACGCACGCCATTCCAACTCTTGATGCGCGTATCTGGCAAAGCTCTGCTGCGCCTCTACGGCTCTAGCCAGAGCACCTCGCGCATCGCCCGCTTCCAGCAGTGCGCGTGAAAGAGCCAGCGATGCTCTTGAAATGCGCCAGGGGTCGCCAGAGCGCGAAGCTATATCAAAAGCCTCCTGGCATAACTGTTTCCCTTCGTTCTTTGCTCCCGAAAGTGATTGCGCCAATCCTAGAGCGAGCTTGGCCTCGAAGGTGGTATCTTCTGATTGATTGCCCACCAGAGTAAGAGCCTCTTGCGCATAGGCTTTAGCTTCCGGGAAACGACGCTGGCTGAGCGCTATCTCCGCTTCTATCTGGCTGAGTGCGGCCATGTATGTTTTAGAGTAGCCGCCGCTCGAAAGTGTCTTTGCCTGATTCAAGGCGTCGCTGGCTTCACTGTAACGACCGAGCCGCCAGAAGATGTCTGCGCGGTTTATAAGGGCTGGAATAATCTTTTGCGGGTTGTTCAATGACCGTGCAGCCTCAAAACTCTGCTCAAAGTAGTTGAGCGCATCTGGATACTGCCCCTGTCGCAGCTTCACAGTGCCTATTCCTTCTTGTGCGAGTAGGACTTGAGACTGATCTGCCACTTGCCTGGCCGTTACGAGCAACTGTTCGAAGGCGCGCAATGCTGCGTCGTAATCGCCCTTCTGGCGATTGGCGCGCGCAAGTAAAGTCAGCGCACTGAAAGTCTCCATGCGATAGCCGCCCTGCTGGTAGAAAGGGAGCGCTTGCTGGATATATGCTATGGCTTCGTCCGTGTGGCCTTGCGTTACGCTCAGGTTTCCGAGAGAAAGCAGTGCGCGCGCTTCGTTAAGACGACCCTTATAGCGACGCGCGAATTCGAGCGCTTGCTTGAAATACTTTTCCGCTTCGTCGTAAGCGCCGCGCAGGAAGAAAGTGTTGCCCAGACTGATGAGTCCGTTCGTCGCCAGATTCTCAAGGCCGTTCGTTCTAGCCAGATCAATAGCCTCTGTAGCAATCTGTTCGGCCTGCGGCGTGTTGCCTTCGGCTGAAGAAAGAGTGCTTAATTGAAGCAGCGTTTTGATCTGCTGCGAGAGATTGTTGGTATTGCGCGCAAGGTCTAGCGCCTTCTGCAACTCTGCTCGCGCTTCATTCAGATGATTACTGTTATTAAAGAGCGTGCCGCGCTGGTAAAAGACTTCCGCCTCTCCTTCCACATTCGATAGAGTTTGATAGATGCTCTGCGCTTTGGCGAAGGCCGCATCCGACGCGGCCATGTTCTGCTGCCGACCATAGAGCACGCCCAGGCGCAGGTATGCGGCTGCCGCCTGCGCGTCCAACTCCGTCGCCTTCACGTAAGCCTCAATAGCTTTAACCGCATCGCTGTTCTTCTCATAAGCTCTGCCCAGATCAATAAAGGCGTAAGACTTCTCCGAGTCTGGCGCACTCTCGGTTATTGAGCGGTAGCTTTCAATCGCGCCTGCGAAATCGCGCGAGACCGTCTGCGTTATCGCCTGAAGGTATAGAGCGTCGAGCGCAGGAAGAGCCGAGCGGTCTGGCACGAGCGAGCCTGCGAGCAGAATTTCATCCTTCGCTCGATCCGCGAAATCCAGTTCAGTGAGCGCTTCGGCAAGACGCGCATGAGCCAGCGCAAACTTGCTGTCCGTATTAACTGACTGCTCAAGAATCTTGCTGGCCTTGTAATAAGTACCGTCGCGCAGCGCGTTCGTCCCTTCACGATACCAGCGCATGGCCGCGTCCGAGGGCTGGTGCGTTCTGCCGCGCGTCCAGTGATAGATGCCCCACGCGCTCAGCAAGACTACGGCGAACGCGGCGACGAATGCGAAGAGCGAGATGCGCGGACGGCGCAGCACTTCGGAAACTGTTGTGAGCGCGC
>MNJR01000078.1 GCA_001920415.1 Acidobacteria bacterium 13_1_20CM_3_53_8
TTCGGCCTGGCTCACATCGTGCCCAAGCTTTTCCAGAAGCGCGCGAAGCTCTTTCAAAGACTCTTCGTCCTCTTCCGCAAACTCGAAAAGCACGCTCGCGTCCGACACCGCAGATTCAAAACTCTCCTGTCGCTCGATGCTGCGTTCCAGTCGGCTTCGCTCCTGCAAAAGCTTCTGGGCCGATTCCTGATCGTTCCAGAAATCTTGTGCTGATGCCTGCTGCTCTATGCGCTTCAACTCTTCGCGCTTCGCAGCGACATCAAAGAAACCTCCCGAGTTGTTCTACGCGAGTGCGCAGGTCTTCGTAAGTGTTCCGTAAATCCTGTAATGAATGTGTCTCGATCATAACTTCTCCATGAATTCAGGAGTCGGAATTCAGAAGCCAGAATGAAGGCGGTTATTCTTTATTCTGACTCCTGACTTCTGAATTCTTCTCATTGAAAATATTAACAAAAGAATGCTTGCAATGGCGCAAAGGTAAACGAAGATGTCTCCATGCTTCGTGTAAAAAGTTTTGTTTGCGTGTGCGCGGCTGACAGTCCATGTTTGAGCCGCAGGCTGAAATCCTTCAGTCGGTGAAATAACTCTGCCGTCTTCTGTAATATATGCGGAGATGCCAGAGTTTGTGACGCGCAAGATAGGACGATTGTTCTCGACGGCTCGGAACACTGCGTTAGCAAGGTGCTGGCGCATCACTGCGGTGCGACCCAGATAGCCATCGTTAGAAATATTTATGAGCACGTCCGCGCCGTCCGCTGTGAATTTTCGGGCGACTGAAGGGAACGCAGATTCAAAACAGATAAAGACGCCAGCGCGCGCCGCGCCCAGAGGCATCAGCGTGTATTGCGCGCCCGGCGTGAAATCTCCGACCATTGTTGGAATCAGGCTAGCCCCAGGCAACCAACGAGGCAGCGGGACGTATTCCCCAAACGGCAACAGGCGAATCTTATCATATTGTGCAACGAGTCTGCCCTCTTCATTTACCATCACAGCGGAATTGTAGCTTCCTCCGGCTGGCGCAGGCTCCTGTGAATTGAAGAGCACGGACGCGTGATTTCTTTTTGCGAAGTCGGCTACGAACTCCTGAAACGCTATCTCGCGCGCGTAAGAGAAGTTCATGGGAGATTCCGGCCAGATAATGATGCTTGGTAGGTTCGCGCGCGGCTCTTCTGGAGAGCGAAGCGCGCCATCTTCGGTTTGCCCCTGCCTCCACTTGTTCAGAGCATTTTCACTCAAGGCCACATGACGCTTCACAAGTTCCTGCGTCTCTTCGGTTGAGCTAACAGGCTCCATAGGCACGTTCGGCTGCACAGCTATGACAACTGCCGCTTTACTTCCGTGCTCAATTTGATATGAAGACTCTTTATTCGCAATGACTAAACTTATACAAATTGAGAGCGCTATAAGAACAAATGTGGCCGCAGTGAATTTCAGAGCTTGTTTTGTCTTTACCACTACAGCATAGGCCAGAGCCGAATTCGCAAGCACTATGAAAAATCCCACCATGTAAACTCCGCCCCATCGCGCCGTTTGAATCAAGGCGGGAGCATATGCTTGCGAGTAACCTATTGCGTTCCAGAGTTGCCCCGTCGTCATCAACCGCGTCCATTCAAGCGCAGCCCAGATTAGCGGAGCAAAGAAGATTGCGCGCGCGCCCCAACGCGCGGTGAATCGAAAAATCAATAGGCAAAAGAGTGCTGGGAAAAAACCTACTGCGACGGTTGCTGGCAGAAGCAGCGGGTATGCAATCCAGGCTGGAATTCCTCCATAGCGAATCATAGCGTACGTGATCCAGTAGCATGAGCCGTAGAAAAAGATTGTGCCGGCGAGCCAGCCCGTGATGAGTGCGCGCCACTGGTTGCGGCTGCGCGCGACGGCGACCATGAGAGGTACAAGTCCGACCCACGCTAGCGGCCAGAGGTTGAAATCTGGAAAGGCAAGGACAAGTAGCGCGGCTGAAAGAACGGAGAACAAAACTTCAGCGCGCGTAGGCGCTAAACAAAGCGCCTTCGTCTTCAAGCTTCTGAAGAGGAACGCCTCGGCGTTCGCATCGAATGAGACTGCGTCGTCCATGCACGGAAAGTTTAGCAAGAAAACGCTTGATGAAGCCATGAAAAGCAGGGATGAGGGATGAGGGATGAGGGATGAAATAATCAAAAACTTTGACTGAAAATTTTTTTGAGCTTCGCCGCACTCACCAGTTTGAAAGCGGAAATAGGTTACGAAAAATACGGAATTCGACAGAAAACGTCACAGCGAAAGTGACAAATTTCGTCGCATCGCGTGAAGGTGAAGGGAATCGTACGGCGTTAGTCTGGAAGATGGATTGAAAAAGTAGTTGTGCGAATTAGATGGTGAAATATAGAAGATTCTGAAAAGGCGCTGTAAATGCGGGAGAACCCGGCCATTTCTGACCGGGTTCGCATTTCGGAAGGAGCAACTGAAGGAACGCTCGGAAGGCAACTGGCGCAGCGGCAGGCGGCGCTCAGGGGAGTGATGGCGGCGGGGGCACGTTTCATTTCGTGCTGGCCGACTAGAGATAGAGCACTTCGCGTGCCACAAAAAAAATTTTTCTGGAAATCAAGAATGATTAGTCATTATGCGGAGGAGCGCTGCGAAAGAAGAGACGCGGGGACACGGGGACGCGGCGACGCGGCGAGAAAGAGAGTCTAGCTGCACGAGCTTGCTTTTACTTCGCCGCGTCTCCGCGTCTCCCACTCTCCGCGTCTCTTCTTCCCCGCGTCGTTTTATCTTACCGGGTCTTCGATAACGCTCGCGTTCTTAAGTCGCTGATCTTGAGAGGAGCGCATGCGCGAGGCTTCCTGCGCTGCTTCCTGATGTGTGTAATGCCCTACGAGAAGTGAGAAATTTTGATGTGTGTGTACAACGTCTGGCGGGTCTGTACGAACGTCCGTGTAACCTTTTCGGGTTAAATCTCTGATGATAGATTGAACGTTGTCAGAGCCTTTATAAGTTCCAACAAGGATGGTAAATCTCTGTTCGGTTTCGTGGGTTGCGGTCGCGCTTTCTTGCTCTGTCTCTGAATGAGGTGATGAAGTTGTTTGAATTGCACCGGCTTCTGCGTGATGCGGGTTCAAAGATGCTCTATCTTCGACCGTAAATCTCCCGACCAGAATGCCTATGGCGAAAAAGAGAGCGCCCAGGGCTAGAAGCCCCAGCAGAATGACCGCAGGGCGTCGCTCGTCGCGGCTGAACTCTTCGAGCGCAGAATGTTTAATCTCATGCTCACGTGACGAGCCACGTTTTGTTGTCTCTATCTCATTTTCCATGCGTGGAAAAGTTTCTCGAAAACCCGAATCACGCGCGATGTGTTGAATCCGGTTCGACCAAAAGCAAGTGGCCGCTCGCCCCAACGACTATGACAGGGCTGCCCGCTTCTAACGTCTCACCCGTGCGCGCTCGCGCAGGCCACATCTCGCCGCGCACTATTATGTAACCTTCCGGCGTCAAAGATTTCTCGACCGTTGCGCGTGCTCCGATCAATTTAAGTTCACCCGTTCCGCCCTTTTTGTGGCGCGAGAGCGCGGCGATGAAGAGGGCTGCGACTAGGCTAATGCAAACTAGAAATATCAGAATGGTCGTGCCGTTCATTCCAGCTTAAATGCGCCCGACGATTGAAGCCTTCGGCGCCCGCTAATCGGCCAAACGCCGGGATTTTATCATAAGAAAGTCATAACAAGAGGAAATAGTAACTGATGTTACGCATCAGTAACTTTTCGAAGCCACCCGAATGAGCCTGCGTCAGCAGGCGGCCAGATTGTAGCCCCAGACGAAGCCGCAGGCGGAGTCTGGGGAAACATTTATTACAAGAAATAGAGTCTGCTTTAGCAGACGATAGATGCAAAATGGACAGATATTTGCTAAGAGCATCGAACGTCTACCGTCTGCTAAAGCAGACTCTAACTATTTTTCTCATCCCTTACCCCAGACTACGCCTGCGGCTTCGTCTGGGGCTTTACTCTAATCGTCTGCTGACGCAGACTCGTTGAGCGCTTTCTTTCAAATATTTCAACTGCGTATCATGAGATAGTAAAAAAGGGGAAGGACAAAATTTCTTCCTTCCCCCGATTTCGTTTACAACTATCATCTTCTTACCTTGAACCCGTTTCGACCTGGCGCTGGAGCGCTATAGCCTCTTGATTATTCGGGTCAAGCTGAACTGCGCTTCGCGCGTGCGAGAGCGCCATTGCGCGGTCGCCGCGTTCCAGGTAGATGCGCCCCAAAAGTATGTGAGCGTCAATCAATTTAGAATCCCAGAAGAGAGCGGCTTTCAATGCGCTCACTGCGGCCTCCTGATCGCCGCGCCTTAGATGAATGCGGCCTATCAACAGGTAAGCCTCCGCGTTCATAGGTTCGATTGTTAGAACGCGGCGCAACTCAGGCAGCGCCTCGTCATCGCGCCCTGCCTGATAAAGCTCGCGCGCTTTAACCAGCAAGTCCTGTGTGCTGTTGTTCGTGTCGTTGTTAGCAGCAGTGTTGGAGCGAATCAAGTCAATGTAGTCGCTGCGGTTGAATGTGTCGCGCAGGCGTAAGGACAAGCCCGGTATGGTCTGCGAACGCTGCCACTCCGTCTGCCACTTGGCATAAAAGGGTTGCAGAAAGCGTCGCGCCTGATCGTCTGCGGCCTGAGCAGCCTCTGCGCGATTTATCTTCTCAAGCGCTTTGGAAAAGAGGAAGTAGGCAGCGCCGTCGCGCGGGTCTGTTGTTATAACTGCCTGTAGTTGCTGAACCGCCTCCTGATATTTTCCTGCGAGGAACAGCGCGTAGGCATAATTAAAACGAACCATATTGTCGTCGGGCGATGAATCTGCGGCGCGCGAGAGAAATGTTATCGCCTGTTCCAGAAGACGATTGCGTTCTGCATCCCTCCTTTCGTCGCGCGCGGCCTGAACCGATAGCGCTCCCGCGTTGTTGTAAATGCCAGTGAGCGGCATGTCCGAAGTTAGCGGAACGATTGAGGCGAGCGCGTGGCTCAGATCGTTCAGACGAAAGTAGCTGAGCGAAGCATAGAACGTTGCCTCTGCGTAGTGCGGGTCGCGCTTCTGTAGTTTCGACAAATACTCTGCGGCCTGTTTCCAGTCGTGCTTCTTCAGATAAAAGAGTCCCAGTTGAAAGGCCGCCTGCGGGTAAACGGCTCCGGCGTTATCCTGAGCATAAAAGTGCAGGGCATTCTTGAAATAGTTTGCGCGAGTATCATCCGACTCATCCGTCTGAAGTCCTTTGACGTAAGCCTCGAATGCACGCGACGGAACTTTGGTCGCCTGCTGCACAAACTGATTCTGCGAGAAGGGAAGCGCGCGGTCGCGTTGATAAAGAATCTGGTAAGCAATCTGACCCTGCATCTTTTGCAAGGTCGTTATCGCGCCGCCGAAATCATATTCGCGCGTAGCCCAACGCCCGTCCGGCATAGTCTCGCCCATCAATCGTCCTTCGTTGACCCTTATGACGCGCGCAGAGCCTTGCAAGGTTGCGGGCGTCTGGCCTTGCTGCGGCGTGACGCTGTAAGTGCCTAGCACAATCATTGTTGCGTGAGCCTCGCGCGCAAGTTTTATGGCAGTGGCGCGCGAAGGCAGGACAGTGAGCGGAAGACGAATTCGCTGGTAAGCGAGCACGCGCTCGTCGCTCGAAACGACCACGAGGTCTGGCACCACGCTCAGAAGCTCAGCAAGCGAATCGGCGAAACTCTCGCCTACCCAGTTATACTCCGGGTGATTCGTCGTGACGTTCTCGAACGGCAGGATCATCACAACGTCGTTCGACCCCTGTCGCGCCTGCGCTAATGTGCGAGCGGGCGCAGATGTGATGAAAGTGGTTAGCGCGAGAATCAGGGCGGCGTGAGCGGCAAAGCGACTTCTGAGCATGAAGGACATCCTTAACTAAGCGAAACTAAAAATTGGCTGCCGCAAGCCCGTGCTGCGCGGCAGCAGCTTTGATGCGCCCGGCATCATCCCGGTTGGTCTCATCGCGTAAGCGAAGGCACAAGGCTAAGACATAAGAGCGCAAGAGTTTAAGTCCACAGAACGTTTTATATGCTAACCTACGCGAGAGCGTAATTCAAAACACGTGTGAGACTCCGGGCGCGCCTCTTGCTGTTATTAGAAGCGATGAGCAAGGGCAACGCGCCGCCCTTGCTCATGCCTTTGCTATGAATCATCATGTTACTGTAACTCGAAATTTGAAGCGCCTTTTCGATTTCGACAGGCAACCAATGAGATGTTGGCATCAACTTAGTTGGTTTCAACAATATGCCCCTTGGGGCTAGGGTGCGGGCAAGCGAAATCAGATAGAAAAAGTTTGAACTGGTAGATTCAGAGATTTGTTCGATGAAGAATAAAGGGTTCACTTCGGCGATCATCGCCGCCGCGCTAATAATCGTTACGGCAAGCTACGCGCTGGCTCAGTCCGGCGTGTTGAATAAACCGTATCAGCAATGGACGAAGGCGGACGTGATAAAGCTTCTAACGGATTCGCCCTGGGCTAGGACGCAGACCATTCGTTTACAGCGGCGCGGCCAGGTCAGAGCAATCGCCGGGCAGACCTCTACAGTTGGCGGCAGCCTGGGCGCACCCGCTGTGGGCAACACAGGGGAACTGAGTTCAGCCGAAGACCCTGTTGATTACAAATTCACGCTGCGCCTGCGGTCTGCGTTACCTGTGCGACAGGCGATCGTGCGGCTCGTGCAGCTTGATCAGCAGTATGACCAGATGACGCTTCAGCAGAAAAGCGCGCTCGACGCACAGACCAGAGAGCTGCTCGATTGCCCTGAGTGCAGAGAGAATTACATCATCAGCGTAGGCTTCGGTTCTTCAAATGCTGACAATATTGACCTCATTTATGAATGGTTCAGAGGCCAGTCTGTCCAGTCGCTGAAAAACTATATCTACATTGCGAACGACAGGGGCGAAAGGCGGGAGCTTTCCCGCTTCATAGCTCCGAAAGTGCAGGGCGACGAAGCGTTCTTCTTCTTCAAGAGAATCGGCAGCAACGAGAGACCTCTGCTCACGCCAGACAGCAAGAAGCTTCTTTTCCGTATGAGCGATGTGAACGCGCGCTCGGTCACAAACTTTGATATTGATGTAACCAAGCTAGTCGTTGATGGGCAGGTTCAGTTTTAATAACGCACCTTACGCGGTCAAATGTCTTAAGCCGTCTAAAGACGGCGACAGAGTAAAGCCCAGTGCGTTAGCGCTGGGTTAAGAGTTGGAAAATGTTAATAGAGCTATTGAAGATAGCGACAGCCGTTCCATTGCCTATAGGCTGTCGCCCGCTCACGCGGGCTTTCGTTATATTTAATGCTATCTGTTCCCGGCGCTCACGCACCGGGCTTTACTCTGTCGCCCACTGTCGTGGGCTTAAATCTTTCGTTGGCGTAAAGACGGGTTAGTAAGAATGTTAGCGCTCTGTTTTGTCTATCCACAATTCAATCTCGGTCTAAGCTGTGACCTGATGCACGGAGTGCAGAGTGACGAGCGTCACTGACTTGATACGGTGCTGCGTAATACTCACGGCATTGCCCATTGAGGATGTTGCTCTGTAAGAAGTCTGTTTGAAACTATCGTTCACTGGAGTGATGATAGCGTTTGATCTGCTTTGACAATATCATTGCTTGTTCTCTCTGCCGAACGTCAGTATAGCTCAACCCTTATCTTTATTCTCTTGTGAGGTGAAGGAAATTCTTATCATGCGGTGTTCCTCGTTCCTCAAGCGCATCAATAAAAACAGTTCCACGAAGTCGCGCACTCCTCTTCTGCTACTCATACTGTTTTTAGTAGCCGTCACCCTGCCCTTCGTCTCGCGCGCAGCGCTACAGAATCGGCGCTCTAATGTCAGTCACCAAAAACAGAAGCAACTCAATTATGTGCCGGGCGAGGTTCTGGTTCGCTTCCGCGCTGGCGCTAAAGGCGCGCAGGCCGAATCGAACGAGCAGACGCTCCTGGTCAACGGGCGAGAGATTAATGTTCAGATGGAGCGCATTGATAGCTCGAACATTGTTGAAGGCTTGCGTCTGGCGCGCGTTCCTTCCGATGAAACCATTGGCGCAATCGCCGCCCTTCAATCGCGCGCGGACGTTCTTTACGCCGAGCCGAACTACATACGACACCTGGACACGCTGCCGAACGACGCGCGCTTTGGCGAGATGTGGGGGCTGAAGAACACAGGGCAGTTGGGCGGAAAAGCGGGCGCGGACATTCACGCTGAAGAAGCATGGAGCACGACTACGGGCGACCGCAGCATCGTCGTTGGAGTTATTGATGAAGGGATGGACATCAACCATACAGACCTGCAAGCTAACATCTGGCGCAACACGGCAGAGATAGCCGGCAACGGAATTGACGACGACGGCGACGGATTCGTTGACGACGTAAATGGATGGGACTTCTTTCATAACGATAGCACAGTCTTTGACGGGCCTTCTGCTGACAACTCAACGGACGAGCACGGCACGCACGTAGCGGGAACAATCGGCGCGGTTGGCAACAACGGCACAGGCGTTGTCGGCGTTAACTGGCAGGTGAACCTAATGTCGCTGAAAGTCTTTGGCACTGACAGCGAACGACCTTCGAGCGTCAGCCAGTTCGTGCAGGCTTACTCTTACGCCAAAATGATGCGCGATCTGTGGGTGAGCACTAATGGTGCTAAGGGAGCGAACCTGCGCGTGCTCAATAACAGTTACGGCGGGTTCGGCCATTCGCAGGCGGAACAGGATGCTATAAGCGCGCTGGGCAATTCAGGAATTTTGTTCGTTGCGGCAGCGGGCAATGACAGTGAGAGTAACGATATTTATCCGCACTATCCTTCTAGCTACGACCTGCCTAACATTCTTGCAGTTGCTGCGTCCAACCGTTCAGACAATCTCGCATCATTCTCTAATTACGGCGCACGCACAGTGCATATGTTCGCGCCCGGCGCGCAGATTCTGAGCACTACGCCGGGCAATACCTATTCTGTCTTCGATGGAACTTCAATGGCGACGCCGCACGTCACGGGCGCAGCCGCGCTCGTCTGCGCGCGCTACCCGAACATCAGCATGCAACAGCTTCGCGCAGTCTTGATGATGAACGGCGACGTGCTGGCCAATACCACAGGGCTGACGGAATCTGACAGGCGTCTGAACGTTGCCGCATCGCTTCAAGCTGCGGGCGAAGGTGACACTACGACGCCCGCTCTCACAGATTTTCACGCCATAGCACAGGACGGTCGCACCGTCACGCTGGCCTGGACTGCGCCGGGCGACGATGGCGCGAGCGGTCGCGCTTCGCTCTACGAAATAAGGTTCACGGATCAGGCGACGAACGTCTCTTATCTGCTGAAAGCGATGCAGCCCAAAGCGGCTGGCGCGCAGGAGAGTGTGATAGTCAACGTGCCTGTGAGGCACACGGCGGGAACTATCACTCTTCGCGCGATTGACAACGCGGGCAACGTAGGCTCGTCGAGCATCAACGTCACGGTCAACGCGGATGCTGCCGAGCCATACACCGTGACGGAATCCGCGCCGAGCCAGCTTTCTACGGGCGGGAACCATTTGCAGATGAGCTACGACGATAACATACGGGGCTACATTCTGCCGTTTTAATATTTCTACTAACGGTGCGATCTATTTTCCCCCGAACCCGCCGAACAGTGATCCGCTAAGCCTCATCAGCTTTGTCTCAGGTCAGAAGATGATAGCAGGCGAGTGGGACGACCTTGATTTGAGCACGAGCAGGCGCGCAGACGCAGACGTTTACGTAGTGCCGCCGGACGCGGCGAATCCCAATCGCATAATCTTTCGATGGCAGGGCGTAACTTTTGGCGACGGCACAAACGGCGACCCCGTTAACTTCGAGATAGAGTTGCGCTCGGATGGCACAATCATCAAACGCTACGGCGAAGGCAACACAAACATCTTCCCGGTAGTAGGCATCAACGGCGGTGAGGCCGATCCCTACATCGTCAATTCGCACACGTCTGAGTTTGAGCCGATTGAGTTGACGAACGCGCAGACCGTCACTTACTCGCTCAAAACGCAGCCCAAAACAGCAGACCTTAATCTGACGGCGAAGAGGAGTCCTAATCCTGTGCTGTTGGGACAGAACCTTACCTACACGCTCGCGGTTTACAACGCCGGGCCTGGGTCTTCTTCCGGCGTCGCGCTGGCGGGCAATGTGCCGTCACAAATGTCTTACGTTTCGTGCACGACGACGCAGGGCGTGTGCAGCGGCCCTGCGACTCAGACGGGCGGAACCTTCAGCGCGCAGCTAGGCACACTGGCTGCGGGGACGACCGCCACGCTCACCGCCATAGTCAACGCCACGAATCCTACGGGAAACTTCTCGACTTACGATAACAGCAGCACGGTCACAAGCCAGACGACCGACCCAAGTCTTTATTCAAACACGGCGACGACCATCACGAACGGCGTTGTCCCGAATCCTAAGCCGCTGACGGGCGTTGCGAAGATAGCTTCCGGCTCAAGCTTTTCACTGGCGATTAAGACGGACGGAACTGTGCTGGCGTGGGGACAGAACGATAACGGGCAGCTAGGCGACGGCACTCACACAAACAGGTCGCAGCCTGTCGTCGTGCCGAACCTGACTGGCGTCGTTGCGATTGACGGCGGCTTCGCGCATACGGTCGCCCTCAAATCGGACGGAACGGTCTGGACGTGGGGCGTGAATTTTAATGGACAGCTAGGGGACGGAACTACGACTTCGAGAACAAATCCCGCGCAGGTGAATGGTCTTTCAAATGTTCAGGCGGTAGCGGCGGGCGCAACTCACACAGTTGCCCTCAAATCGGATGGGACTATGTGGGCGTGGGGCGATAACACTAAAGGCGAACTAGGCGACGGCACTCTCGCTAACAGAACGGCTCCTGTTCAAGTTGCAGGACTCGGCAATGTTGTGGCAATCGCTGCGGGCGCTCAGTTCACGCTCGCCCTAAAATCTGATGGGACAGTGTGGGCATGTGGCAGCAATTCTTTCGGTCAGTTAGGCGATGGAACAAACATAGATCGTTCGACGCCTGTGCAGGCGAGCAGTCTTTCAAATGTGAAATCAATTGCTGCGGGTTACGGCCACGCGGTCGCGCTTAAAACAGACGGAACCATCTGGACATTCGGCTGGAACGGCTTTGGGCAATTGGGCGACGGGAGTTACGCGAACAGGTCGCAGCCCGTTCAGTCTAGCGGTTTCTCGAACATAGCAGCAATCGCCGCAGGCTACGGTCACACTGTCGCGCTTCGCAACGACGGGACTGTGTGGACTGTAGGCGATAATCACGTCGGGCAGTTCGCTAGCGGCGATACCACGCCGGATAGAGCCACTGCGCCCGCGCAGGCAATCTGGATAAGCGGCGTCGCAGCCATAACCGCAGGGAACGATTTCACGCTCGCCTTAAAAGGCAACGGCATGGTCTGGGCATGGGGTAGCGGCTCCTTCGGGCAGTCCGGCTCCGGCACGCCAGACGCTCGCTGGTTCCCTTACGAGGTGACTGAGCAGTCGCCCGGGCCTCCGCCTGTAGGCACGCTCTCGCTTCCAACATTCGACCCGGACGGCGGCGCCTATTCTTCAACTCAAGCAGTCAGAATCAGAAGCAGCAACGCTGAAGCTGGCATCTCGGATGTTTCGACCGGAGGTAGCCATTTTCTAGTAAGACTTTCAGACGGAAGTTTCTATGGATGGGGAAATAATTACTACGCGCAACTGGGATTCTCGCCCGGCGGTCCTTTGCCAGACCCAGCGAAGTACACCATCACTACTCCTTTGCAGGTGAGCGTTCCGAGCGGAGTTGTTGCACATGCTGCGGGCGGAAACCATAACCTTCTGCTGAAATCGGACGGAACGGTTTGGGCATGGGGAGCTAGCTTTCAAGGTCAACTGGGAGTGGCTGTTCCCAATGCTTCATTCCGCACGACAATAGAGCAGGTAAGTGGTCTGACAGGCGTCAAAGCCATCTACGCAGGAGGCGCCACCAGCATTGCTGTTAAGACAGATGGAACCGTCTGGGGCTGGGGCGATATTACTCCGTCAAGTGGATTAACCAGTGCGCAACCAGTACAGTTGAGCAACCTGACGAATGCTAAATCCATCTCGCCCGGTGCCGCTCATATTCTTGTTGTTAAATCTGACGGGACAGTCTCGGCATGGGGCTACAACTCAAACGGTGAACTCGGCAACGGAACAAACAACAACTCAAGCACGCCTGTCCCTGTGAGCGGTCTTTCAGGAGTCAGCACAGTTGCTTCGGGCGGCGATTTTTCGCTCGCGTTGAAATCAGACGGAACTGTCTGGGCTTGGGGCGCGAACGTTTACGGGCAACTCGGAATCGGAGCAGATTTTAGTGCTCACAATACGCCTGTTCAGGTTCAAGGCTTATCGAACGTAGTAGCAATTGCTGCGGGAGGGCAGCATGCTCTGGCTTTGAAATCGGACGGAACGGTCTGGGGCTGGGGAACTAACTGGAACGGCGAACTAGGCGATGGAACGGGTGCGCAACAGAGGACGCCTGTTCAGATTCCTGCATTCACCAATGCGAAGCAGATAGGAGCCGGATACCAGCACTCTTTCGCATTCAAGACAGACGGGTCGCTCTGGATTACTGGAATGAATGACTACGGACAGATTGGCGACTCGACGACAGAGAAGCAGTTTAGTCCGAAACAGATGACGCGCTTAAACGGTGGCGTGACCATTCATTACACGACCAATGGCGCAGACCCGACCGAGAGCGATCCTACAATTAACTCTGGCGGAAGCATTCAGGTTGATCGCAACCTGACACTCAAAGCAAGAGTCTGGAAGCAGGGCTGGACACAGAGCAGCATTAAGACAGCCGTCTACACAATCAATACTCCAAACCCGATAGACGATGCTAGAACATTCATACGTCAACATTACCTGGATTTCTTAGGAAGAGAGCCAGACCAATCAGGCTTGGACTACTGGACATCTCAGATAACCCAATGCGGCACAGACCAGCAGTGCATACATGATAGACGTGTAGGCGTATCGGCAGCATTCTACATAGAGTTGGAGTTTCAAGAGACAGGTTCTGTTATCTATAGAATGTATCGTGCATCATTCGGCACATTGGCGGGCACTCCAACCAGAGCCAATATAACCTACTCACAGTTTTCTCAAGATCGTCCACAACTTGTTGCAGGACAAGCCTTGCAACAGAGCACAGTGAATTTCGCCAATCAATTCGTTCAAAGAGCGGAGTTTAAGACTGCTTATCCCGATACGATGACGAACACAGAGTTTGTCAATAAGCTATATGACACGGCAGGTCTTACCCCATATACGAATGAGAGACAGGCTCAAGTCACAGCAATGCAGGGAGGCAAAACCAGAGCGCAGGTTTTACTTGACGTCATAGAGATTCCAGAGTTCAAGACTACGGAGTACAACCGAGCATTCGTCCTTATGCAATACTTTGGATATCTCAGGCGTGATGCTGATCAAGGAGGATATGATTTCTGGTTGGATGTGTTGAATCGTCTGCCTCCTCCTAATAACTTCCGCAACATGGTATGCGCATTTATTACATCAAGCGAATACCAGCTTAGATTCGGGCAGACTGTTACTCGTCATAACTCTGATTGCGCGTCGAATTAGATAGTCCGCGCGTCTGCCCCGTGTCGCGCGTCAAGAAAGGGCAATCGTGACCAGGCTTGCGAAGAGCGCTGACATGATACCTAGCAGTCCTATGAAGATGGCGCGTATGGTCTGGTCAACTCGCTGACGGCGTCCGGCCATAGCTAGGACAATGAAGATGGGAAAGATCACCATCGTGTAGCGGCCTAGCGATTGCAGCGCAAGCGAAGAGAGCGGGATGATTATTGAAGCGAAAGTGTAGAAGGCTAGCGACCACTCGCGCCATTTCACAAGCACGAACCCACAAATAAAAGTTAGAACAGCGCAAACGAAATTCAGAAGTCTAAAATCCCACTGGTCGCTGACATTGAGCGGATCTGTGATGTAGTTCCAGAGCGGACGCATGAAGAATCCCGGGTTACGTCCCCACGCGTGCGTCACGTCTGCGAACGCGAAGGCGTTGCCGGTTATGAAGTGTAAATAGACCATAAAGGCTAGCAAGCCCGTTGGAATCAGAAGCAGGAAGAGCATCTTTAATTCAAGCTTGAAACGCTCGCCCGCTCTACAGTGCAGCAGCAACAAAGCCGGAAGCAGCAGAACGCCCGTCACGCGCGTAGCAGAAGCGAGCGCCCCAATGAAACCCGCAGCCCACCATACCTTTCGCTTCGCGGCGTAAAAACTCGCAACGGAAAGAAGCAGAAAAAGAGATTCCGAAAGCGGCGTGGAGAAAAAGTAGCTTGTCGGAAAAGCCGCAGTGTAAAAGACTACGCGGTCTGCTACTGCTTCGTCATACCCGAACGCCAGCGCTGTCTTGTGAAGAAGAATCATCGCGAAGAAAAAGAAGAGACTTGAGATTGCCATTCCAGTCAGCAGGTAACCACCTGTGATTTTAGCAGCGAGCCTCCACACAAGAGGGAAGAGCGGAAAGAACGCCCAGTTGTGTTCGTGCGTAGAATCGAAAGGCCTCTGCTCGTAACCGTTGATGGCTATGTTCAGATACCAACCGCTATCCGCTCCAACCACTAACGGCCTCAGTTCGCGCGCGATGCTTGTCCTGTACATCCATATACGAACTTCTTCCGGGTCGCGCCTGAAAACTCTTTCGGGGAAGACTACTGTGACGTGAGTGACGAGTATGAAGATGACGAAGATGAAAATGCGCGTTAGCAGGAACGAGAAGGCGGCAGAGCGCAGGCTGCGGTCGCGCGCCACCGTTTGAAGCGCGCGCAGGCTTGCGTCCAGCCATGCAGTTCTCTTCATGCTCGTTCGTAAAAATTTATCGCTCGTTCGATTTATTGCTGCACGCCGTCATCCGTAGGGTCTACCGCATGCGAGTGAGTGTACTTGATGATTTCAACGTCGGAGAGAACGACCAATCCTTCGTCAACCATCTCATCTAGCACAGGCAGCACGCGCCTTATCTTCTCTTCAGTATCAATCACAGAGACCATTATAGGCAGGTCTGTTGAGAGTCCAAGCCAACCGGATTTTTTATGTAAACGCTGCTGCGCTCCGTAGCCCATAAGCCCGCGATAGACAGTGGCGCCCGCAATATCCATCATTCGCAGTTTCTTTACAATTGCTTCATGCAACGGTTCATTTTCCCATCTATCATCTTCGCCTATGTATATGCGCAGCATCTTCGCTTCGCCTTCCAACTTCTCATGTTTCATGGCGTGTTCCTCTTCCCGTTGCTCTTCGTGCACGCTGTATTTGATGACTTCCGTATCCTGTACTTCAATCAATCCGCTTCCCACAATCTCATAAATCCAGGGAAGCAGCGCCGTGATCTTCTTCTCTGAATCAATCGCTTCGATTCTCATAGGCACGTCCTCCGTCAAGCTGAAGATGCGCGCCTTGTGCATCTCGCCGCTTGCGCCGTAGCCTGCAACCGCACGCGTCACCGTAGCACCCGCACAGCCGTGACGATGAAGGAATCTCACGACCGCTTCATAGACAGGTTCGCCGCGATACTTCTCCTGCTCGTTTACGTAAACGACCAGTTTCCTGGCCGAGCCGCGTTTTATCATCAGCTTGCGCACCCCTCTCTTATAGTCAATGCGGATTCGACGATTGCCGTGCTATGAATCTCTACCAGCCCGTGCTCGCCTAGTATTTCAGCTATGCGAGTGGCTACACTTTCAATCTTTTCGCTCTCGTCAACGGCTTCGATTATGAGCGGTAGATTCTCCATCGTTATCTCATTCAAATCGGAGTGAACACGACGGTTGAAGCCGTAACTCATAACGCCTTTCGTTACGGTTGCGCCCGCGATGCCGTTCTCACGCAGCACTGAGATTACAGCATCGTGCAGCGAACGATGTGCTAGGCGTTCGTCGCCACCCACAAAGACGGTCAACTTCATACGTGATTTCAGATTGAGATTCATGCTTTTAAGAATTTACCCTCTCGTTCGAGGTTTACTCTTCTTTGCTTCATCGTCTGTATTTGTAGAGTCGCGCATTCCTATCCCCGATAGTTTTGTATCGTCAGCGTTCGCTTGCTGCTCGAACTGGAAATGTGCGCGGCTGCTCATTAGCGGCACTCTATACATCTTTCTAGCAGCAATGATGCCTAGCCATACGGCTGCAAAGCCTACCGTGAAACTCAACACGACGTTGAGGAAGGCTCGAATCAAATCTCTATCCTCTACCAGACGGGCTGTTTCATACTCGAATGTTGAAAAAGTAGTGTATGCGCCTACGAAACCAACTGCGATAGCAAGGCGCAAATGAGGACTAACGTTTATGCGCTCCGTTACGAGCGTAAGAAAGAAGCCGAGTATAAACGAGCCTGTGATATTGATGACGAATGTGGCTGTAGGAAACGGAGCGGCTGTGCGTGACAGAATAGACCCGCCCAGATAGAAGCGCAGCATTGCGCCTATCGCCCCACCAACAGCAACCGCAATATACCTTGTAACTGTGTCCACATCTACTCCTTCATACATGCAAAAACTCCTAATCACTCGCGCGTCCAATGGTAAACGCGATATGACCAGGAGTTATCAGCCCTGTCAAAAACAGGACGGTTATGTGGCGAACTCCATCGCCTATGTAGTGCAAACTATTCTACACCATTTGCCCTAATCCGAAAGATTCAATGGCACATACTTATATAGAATCTCTTGCTCTTTTCAAGTCGGATACGACGGAAAGATTCTACTCTCTCTGCGAGCTTAAGTTTTTATCTTTGCGCCTTTGCGTGAACCCTCAATTCTCTTGATGCTCACGATTAATGAGAGTTGGAGTTTCACGCAAAGGCGCAAAGATAAAAACTTAAGCTCGCTAAGAGCAGAATGAACGGCTCGCTTGTTGCTTCCTCTGCACGTTAGCGTTCGTTGTGATTGGCGCTAACGTCCGCCCACCGTAATTCCACTTCGACCTAACTATATTTGTCATACGGCGTGTGACGGTTCATGTCACTCCATTAGATTCGGGACTCTAATTTCAAGCGTCAAAGCACTAAGTGGAAATAGAAGATATTAGAAAATCCGCCCCTTTTTGCCATGATCTTACGTGCGATGGGGGAAAACAGTGTAGCCATTCGCCCTAGGCACGAAGCTTGCTAAGTGTTCTTCGGTATTTTATTCAAGGGGTAGCTTCGCAACCAACCGACCCGACATACGACAAAAAAATCCACTTAGAAACTTGGCCGGACATTCTCATAAAAAGCAGAGAGAAACCCGAAGGCCGCTTCCCATCAAACATTCCCGTCCCAAAGGAGACCGAGAATGACCAGCATGAAGAAAAGATTCTCGTCAATAACTCTTGCAATCGTGTGCCTGCTTGTCCTTGGAACAGCCGCCGCGTTCGCACAAAGACATTTCATGGTCGCCGCCAGCGCGCGACCTCAGATCAAAGTACAGCTTTCCGGCGCAGTCGAACGCGACGGCGCACGCGTCCCCGTTGACGCCGCGACCTCTGTCCGACCCGGAGAGATTCTAGATTGGACTATCACTTCAGAGAACAGTGGCGGGTCGGCTGCGCACGAGTACAAAGCCGTGGGACAAATCCCGCGCGGCACGCAGCTCGTACAGGGCAGCACAACCGCAGATGGCTCTGCAACTGTCGTTTACAGCATAGACAACGGAAGAACATTCTCCGCTCAGCCCACCGTCGAAGAGAGGCAGGCTGATGGATCGGTCAAGCAAGTGGCCGCGCCCGTCTCTATGTACACGCACCTGCGCTACGAATGGTCAGACCCGCTTGCGCAAGGAACCAAGCTCACGGCTTCCTACAAAGTGCGCGTGAGATAGGAGCATGGTTTACGGTCGAACAGCCCCGAGAGAGCACTCCTTGATTCCCCCGTATACTTCGCCTACGTCGCTGCTGTTTCGTCTCGCCTTCCAGATTCTCTCCCCAAAAAATTGAGGAATGATATGAATAAAAAATTCTCGCCCAATATATTAAGTCGAGCCATGCGCGTCGTGGCGCTGCTCGTCATCATCTGCGCGTTCGGCATTGAGGCTCTAGCGCAAAATACAGCCGCAGGAACGCAGATACAGAATCAGGCATCCGCTACTTATTCGGATGGCGGCGGCGGCTCTTACAGTTCCGTCTCGAACACAGTTACAGTGACGGTCGCGCAAGTCTCCGGCCTTACTATCACACCTGACGCCGGGTCTGTGCCGAACGTTGTGCCCGGACAAACGGGCGTCAACTTCTCGTTCACTGTCACCAACACCGGCAACTTCTCGGATCAAGTTCGCTTTCTTGCAAGCGGCGCGAGCGTCAATTTGAGCGGGCCTGCTACGCTGTCAGCCGCGTGGATTGATGTCAACGGAAACGGAACGTATGAATCCGGCACGGACGTTGATATTAAGAGCAACGGCGCGGACGTGCTTTCGTCTTCGCTTGCGCAGAACGCATCACTCACCGTCGTTGTCGTCGTTAACGTTAACGCAGGCGCAACGGGCGGAAACACAATCAACGTGCAGTTGGGCGACACAGCAGCGGGTGGCCCTTCGTTTGATAATCAAGCTGCGGACAGTTCGGCGCACGAAGTAAGAACCGTTGCTACGACCTCTGTTAACGGTATGCGCGAAGCTCGCGGCGACCGCACCGCAACGGTTGACACAGACGCGCAGTTGCAGCTTGCTCTAACGGCGCCAGCAGGCCCAGTGCCTCTAGGCTCTACGATTGCTTACGACTGGCAGCTTTGCAACACAGGAATTCGCGCCGCAAGCGCTGTGACGCTAACGAACGCGCCCGCAGGCTCAAATAGCGGCGTCTTCATCATCGCTCCTATACCTGCCGGCACACAGTTGGACGCCACGCAGAGTTTTCCGGGCGGAGTTGGAGTGCTTTATTCAACATCGCCGCTTTCGAACAATCCTTTAACGACAGCCGTGTGGACTACTACGCTTCCGCCACTGGCTAGCGTTACGCGTGTGGCCTTCAACGTAGGAGCAACGCTTGCGGCTGGCGCATGCAGTCCAAGCATCACACTGAACGTCAAGATCACTACCACAGATGCGACCAACTCGATTCTTGAGCAGGGCGACGCCTATGCCAAGAACACCATAGGCACTCAGATAACGGCTCAATCGCCGCAGCGCCAGACGCTCTTGCAGATGGTCGGCTCGGTTTTGAACGGCCCGCAGAATGCGCCCGGCGCAATTGGCCCAACCGACAACAACGACGACTACACGAACAAGAGCGTGAGCACGGGAATTGCCGGCATAGCTCCGGGCGGCGCAACGACCGCTTCAGGTGTTGTGACTTTCACGAACACCTTGCAGAACTCTGGCAACGCCAACGACACATTCACTCTAGCGGTTCCAACCTTCCCGGCGGGTTCGACCGTCAAGGTGACTGTGAACGCTGTGCAGACTGTTGTTGTTAATAACGGTGTGGCTACGGGCAATGCCATTTCGCCCGTAAGCCTCGCGTTCGGCGCGTCGGCTGACTATCAAGTGGAAGTCACGCTGCCTTCGGGTAAGACGGTGCTCACAGGATACGACACTGTCATACGCGCAACTTCCGGCAACACGAACACCTCTACGAACGACACGATTGATCGCGTTTACACAGGGTTCGTGCAATTGACGAAGACTGCTACGGTGAATAACTCGACCGGCGTTGGCGGGCCAAACGATGCAGTGCCCGGTGCTGTGATTACTTTCAAAATCACCTACACGAACGTCTCAAGTTCGGGCGGCACAGGCTGCGTGACCTTGACGGCCTCTAACATAGTCATCACAGAAGACGGCACTACGAACTTGCCTAACAACTGGGCGACCTACACGACGCATGTTGTGGGCGCTACGGACAGCTTGGGCGGGACAATCACGGGCGACGTTGCCAGTTCCAACGTGCTGACGGACACCATAGCATCGCTCGCTCCGGGTGCGTCGGGCGACTTCATCTTCAAGCGGCAGATCAAATAGCTGACTTGATAAGAGCAGTTTTCAGTTTTTAGTTTTCAGTTTTCAGTTGGTTAGTTATCAGCAAAGCTAGTAGCCTTTTCTGAAAACTGAAAACTAAAAACTGAAAACTGCTCTTTCTTCGGTCTCACATCAAATGTTAACAGGTAAACTCAACAGGAATGCTCTGCCCCTCATTCTTTTGTTGGCCGTTACGCTGGCGGCGCAGATAGTTGCGTTCGCTCGACCTGATAATACGGGGACGAGCGCGGGCACCGTAATCACCAATCAAGCCGAAGGGATATATGTTGATGATGCGGGCACGAGCTATTCCACGGTCTCGCCAACCGTCACGCTCACTGTCTTAGCCGTCTCCACGCTCAAGACCACGCCTGACGAAACAAGCCCTTCGGCCACAGTTGGCCCAAACGAGCACGCGACGCGAGTCTTTCAAGTCTGCAACACAGGGAACACTCCAGACCTTTACACAATCACACGCGCAGAAGTTAGCGATCCGGCAGCGCTCGCCGGACTCTACTACGATGTGGACGCGAGCGGAACGCTTACGAACACAGATCAGCCCATCACAGTCGGCGTGTCGCTTTCGCCGCGAGTTGCGCCTGCGTCGTGCATAGGCGTCCTCGCAGTGATTGATACAAAAGACTATCCTGCGAACAGCAATCTCACCATACACATTACTGCAACCTCGAACGTCGTTAACTCTGCAACAAGTCGCGCGGAAGACGACGGCACAATCATTAACTCGGTTGGCGCTGGCGCTAAACTTACAGACCCGAACAACACTAGCCTCCCTCCCGTCAAATTGGTAAACGGCAACGCTCAGGCTGTAGTAAGCCCCGGCGCGCCCTTCACCTATTCGATAGCTTTCCGCAATAGCGGCGATACCCCTGCGCACGGCGTAGTCATCTCGGACGATCTTCCCGCTCAACTAAACTACGTCGGCGGCACGCTTCGTCTTGATGATAGAACTCTCTCGGACGCTACGGACGCGGACGAAGGTTACGTGCAGGGCAATCGCGTCGTAGTGCAATTAACAGAGGTCGCGCCGGGTCAGGTTGTAAGAATAAATTTTAAAGCGACTCTCAACGCTAATACACCATCGGGCGAGGGCGTGACGAACGTTGCGAATCTTTCGGCGCAGAACGCGCCGCCCGCGAAAAGTTCTATGGCGGTTGTAGTCGTTGATCCGTTCGGGACTGTCTTCGCAGGGCGCGGCGGAAGCGCATCGCCTATTCCGGGCGCGCGAGTTGAAATTCTTCAAGACCAGAACGGCTCTCTATTAAAAATTCCAGAGGGCACGGGCTTCGACCCGAACACTTCAAATGCGAACCCTTACGCGACAGACGGGCTGGGACTATTTCATGCGCGTTAGCGCAGACGGTTACGCGACGAGAATGTTAGAACTGAGCGCGCATTCGACTCAGGCGGGATTGTTCGCGCTCTCTGTTCACGCTCTTGACGGGCAGGCGCTAGCGCGCGCTGGCGGATTCGATCTGGTTCACGAGGATGTGAACATAAACGACATGGCTGCCGTTGCGCTCAACATACCAATGTTCGAGCAGCATGGTCTTGAGATTACGAAGATTGCTGACCAGCAGCGTGTACAGATTGGCGACGCTGTGAGTTATCGCATAGAAATTCACAACCCGACGGCTGCCGCTGTCAACGACGTTGTGCTGCATGACACGTTGCCCGTCTCGTTCAACTACGTCGCGGGCACAGCGCGCCTCACAGTAAACAGTTTGCCAGAGCAGGCGATTGAGCCTGAAACGTCCGGCAGCGATATGATCTTTCGCATAGGCACAATCGCTCCGGGCACAAGCGCGCGTCTAGTCTATCGCGTGCGTGTCGGAGCGAACGCGCGCGAAGGCAATCAGGAGAACCTGGCCGTTGCTTCTGGAACATTCTCTACGGGCGAGCGCACGCAGACCGCGCCAGCGCGTGCGACAGTTTCGGTCGGCGCAGGCGTCTTCTCTAATCGTCAGCTTATTATTGGTCGCGTCTTCGTTGACATGAACGGCAATAATAAGTTTGATGATGGCGATAAAGCTATGCCGAACGTCAGGCTTTATTTAAGCTCCGGGCAATCTGTAGTGACAGATTCGCAGGGGCTTTACAGTTTCCCTGCGATTAACGAAGGGGCGCAGGTGCTCTCGCTAGACCCTGTAACTCTGCCGGAGCGTTACTCGCTTGCTGACGACGGAACGCTTGCGAGCCGCAGTTGGACTAGAATGCTTCGCACGCCGCTCGGAGGCGGAGCGATGCTACGCCAGAATTTCGTGCTCGTTGCAAGCAGCGGGACAGACCACACATCAGCAGCTACATCGCTCACAGGCGAGCAGCCTAACGTTAACCAGCAGAGCGCGCGACCTGCGCAGCAGCCAGCCGTTTCGACTGCGGCGCGCAATAGCGAGAACGCACAACCGACAGCTTCTGGAACTTACGAGTTCGTTTCCACAGAGCGAGTAACGCCTGTAGAGCCGGGCGAAGTGCAGATCGTTTCGCCCGAAGTCAACTCGGTCGTGATGACTCCGGCGATGCAGTTGGACGCGCGCGTTGCGATTCACTGGACGGTGAAACTCGAAGTCAACGGTAAACCGATCTCTTCGTCAAGCATAGGCACAACCAGACAGGACGCAGCCAATCAGATAACGACTTACACTTTCGTCGGCATTAATCTCAGGCCAGGCCCTAACACAGTTCGAGTCACGCCCGTTGATCCTAATGGTGGAGAATGGCACGCAAGAGAGATTACAGTAATGGGACGCGGGCCAGCGCGCCGCATAGAGATTGTTCCTGAGAGAAGGGAAGTGCAGGCGGGCGGACATGACGCGATTACTTTCCGCGTGCGTGCGTTCGATCAGTGGAACAATCCTGCTGCTGATGACCAGATTGCGATTGATACTTCTGCGGGAAATCTACTTAGAGTCAACACAGACGGAACGACCGCAAACACGGCTTCTGACAACTCGCTCGCCGAGAGCGTAAACACTTCAGCCGCGCCTCAGACTTCTACGTCACCAATGGCGCAAATGAACCAACAAACCTCTCAAATGGTAGTTCAAACCAGAGGCGGCGAGGCTCTGTTGAAATTAGTTGGGCCGGGCGCGCCGGGTGAAGCGAAACTGCACGCGCTCTCTGGAAGATTGGAAGCGCAGACGGAAGTTCGCATTGTACCGGAGATGAGAAAGCCTATACTCGTAGGTTTGGCAGAAGTGAGCGTTGGACAATCCCTGCCGCAGGCCGCGCTACAGAATGATGACAGGCATACTGAAAGCCGTTTGAGCTTCTATTTCAGCGGGCGCATCTGGCATGACACCGTGCTGACGCTCGCCTATGATTCAAATCGTCCAATCAACAGGACTGCCGGGCGCAATCGTCTCTTCCAACAAGACCCGCTTAATCGCGCTTACCCACTATTCGGTGATTCGTCCACCAGATTCGATGCAGCGCCGTCGAACTCCAAGCTCTACGCACGCCTGGATCACAATCGCTCTTACGCTTTGTTCGGCGACTTTGAGACGGACATGAACGATCTGGCGCTAGTGGGCTACACGCGCAAGCTGACGGGTGTGAAAGTTCATGTGGAAAACTCTCAGGGCGATTTCGTGACCGTGACGGGCGCTCGTCCAGACACTGCGTTCGCGCGCGATGTTTTCCCTGCGGGCGGACTGAGTCTGCTAAGACTTTCGCACGGAGAGATTCTGGAAGGCTCGGAGACCGTATCGCTTGAGGTGCGCGACCGTCGCAATCCTGAAACGATTCTCTCGCGCGAAACTCTGATGCGCTCGATTGATTACAACCTGGACCCGTTCACGGGGGAAATCTTCTTCCTTCGCTACATCTCTGCGTTCGATTACGATTTGAATCTAGCGCAAATAGTCGTCACCTATGAACACAACGCAGACTCGCTCTCATCTGCTGTTTACACTACGCGCGTGAGAAAGACGTTCGCAGGGCTTGGGCTTCAAATTGGATTCGCGGGCGTCATGCAGCGACAGGAAGAGTCAGGCTCTTTCTACGTTGGAGGGTTCGACGCAGAGCAGCGCTTGCCGCACAACGGCAGACTTCGGCTGGCTTACGCGCGAAGCCAGGGGGAGATAGCGGGCGGCGGAAACTTCTTCGACAACGGATTGGCCGAGCACAATGGCAGCGCATACATGATTGAGTTGCAGCAGCCGCTCCCGACTTACGAAGCTATCATACGCGCGCGATACTCGTCAGCATCGGAAGGCTTCTTCAATCCGTTCGGCGCTACAGTCACGCCCGGCTCGCGTCGCGGTGAGCTTTCGGTTGAGATGAAGCCGCGAAGTCGTTCGACATTGAAGTTCGGATTGATGGACGAGCGCAACCGGACTGCGAACGTCAACAACTCGCGTCTTACACTCTCTGCTTCTTGGGAAGAGGTTGTAACGGAGCGCTTGCGTCTTCGTCTTGGCTACGACCATCGCCACCTGAGCGATGAATTGTCAGACCGCACTACGGATTCAAATCTAGTAACTGCTTCGGCTGAGATGCGCGTGACCGACAACCTGCAAGTTTCCGTTAGACGCGAGCAGAATCTTGGAGAGGCTGATCCGACCTATCCGAACCAGACGACGCTTGCGGCCACGTATCAGGTGAACAAGTGGGCCAAGCTTTTTGTGACTCAGCGGCTGGCTTCTGCCGCAATCATGCCGATTGCAGATTTCTCGCAAGGCGGATTCGCTTCGACATCTGCGCGCCACGAGACTGCTATTGGAGTTGAGACGCGACTTGGGCGTTACACTTCGCTAGTGAGCCGCTACCAGCTTGAGAACGGTATAAACGGGACGGACAGCTTCGCAATCATTGGCTTGCAGAACCGTTTGCCCATCACGAAACAGCTTCAGCTTGAGCTTGGCTTCGAGCACAGCTTCCATCTGGCAGGCGACGGCGACGGCTACGATAGCGTGACCATCGGATTCGGCTGGCAGCCCAATCAAGATTTCAGGGCGAGCGGCAGATATGAGTTCCGAGACCGCGCAGGCATTGGGCAACTCGTAAGCCTCGGCGCGGCTGGAAGATTAAGAGAAGGCATCACGGCGCTCTCGCGCTTCCAGTGGGCGCGAACCAATTTTGAGGGACGCGCTGGCGAGACGTTGGATGGAACTGTGGCGCTGGCGATTCGCCCTATAACTTCGGATCGCATGGGCTTGCTTTTGAGCTACACGCACCGCTCGCTCTTCCAGGATGGCCTCAGTGGTCAGGACGCAACGCGCGAGCGTATTGACTCGCTCTCCACGGATGGTTATTTTCAGGCGACAGACGACCTGGAGCTTTACGGTCGTCTCGCTTTGCGATACAGCGTTGACGGGCAGAACGATCTTACGCTCGTACAGACCCTTACATACTTAACGCAGGCGCGCGCGCAATATCGTCTGACGCGCCGTATGGATTGGGCTGGAGAGTTGAGATTCCTGATTCAGCCATCATCCAATACTGCGCGTTCGAGCTATGGAACGGAGCTTGGTTTCTGGGTCATTCCAGATTTGCGCGTAGGGCTAGGTTATAATTTCAATCAGGCGAGCGAGCCTCGCGGCGCGTCCGCGCTCCTTTCAAGACGCGGATTCTACTTCACGCTCTCTTCAAAAATCTCGCGCCTCTTCGATCTCTTCGGGTCGCAGAGTCGCGGGTTGTCAGGCCAGGCGAGCGGTGCGCAGGAGAATACAGACAGCAGCAGCGGCCAGAACGAATCTAATAGACATTAACCGCTCGACGTAGACTGAAGATGCTAAGACAGAGAGCCATAAAATTTGTGCGCTTCAACACTAGAGCCATGCTGGTGAAAGCAGGCTTGCTTGCGTTCGTCTTCATTGTATGGGGAGTCAGTAACGCATACGCGGGCATAACTGTTACGCCTGTAACCTGGAACGTAGTGGGTCTTGACAGCAACAACACCAGCGTAGGGCCTGACGCTTTTCAGGTAGGCGTGCGCGTGCATAACACGGGCGCAGCGGCCATCACCAACGTCATGGGAAATTTTGTCTGGGATAGCGCGAACGTCAATATCAACTTGAGCGGCGCAAGCACTGTCAACGCGGGCACTCTAGCAGCAGGTGCATCCTTTGACATCTATTTCCCTATAGTAGTCACTAGAACCTCTGCGGCCTATAATACAACGCGCCGCTACCACATCACTGTAAGCGCCGATAGCACTGCTGCGGTGAGCACGCCCGTGCCACGCGAGATATATGTCGAAAAACTGATCTCACAGAACAGGAACTCTGTGATTTCAGTCACGGGTCCGACCAGTGTGTACGTCGGCCAGACTTATAGCTACACTGTGACGGCCAGCACTGCGACCGGAGGGTACGAGCAGTTAGAAGCCTTCTTAAATCTGTCGAATATAATCTTTCAAGTCCTCTCGATTTCGACAACTTATACGTCCCCTACTGGCGGAACTAACGATAAGTTTTACGCGGACGCCTGCGGCTGGGACAACGACCCATTGAGTCCGACTTACAGGAGTTGCATAGGCCCTGCCAACTATTCAGGAGGCAAAGCGGGCGGCAACATCTCTACGACCTACACTGTCAAGGTGCTTTCGACAGGAACGACGACGGCGAGTACACTGATTCGTGATTTTTCGGGGAGCAGTTATCATTACAACAGCGATTACGGGACGACTTCTATAACTATCACAGCCGTCCCTCCGCCTGTGCCCAGTATAAACCTTCAGAAATCTGTGAGTCCGAGCCTGGCTTCGCAGATACTTCCCGGCGCAGACCTGACCTACACCATCGCAATCAGTAACGTAGGCACAGCGCCAGCGACCAGCCTTGTTGTTACAGACCCCGTCCCGGCGAGTACAGATTTCAAAGTAGGCTCAACGACCAACAGTCTAGGCTCGACAGGGCTTACAGCTAGCGTCTCCTATTCCTCTAACGGAGGCGCGACGTGGACATACACGCCCGCGAGCGGCGCAGGCGGAGCGCCCGCTGGCTACGACCGCAACGTTACAAACGTCAGGTGGGTATTCAGCGGCAATCTGAGCCAGACATCTCCAAACAACGCGGGCAGCGTCAGCTTCATAGTTCGCATTCGTTGAGCGCTCGATTCCTTATCCGCAAGGCGGACTCAATTCAATTCACACACATCTGATCTAACGTGAGTTCGATATAAGACGAAGTGCGAGCAAGTGAATTATTCACGAAACAACACTAAACTACACTAAACGCATTCTTCTCTTCGTGTAGTTTCGTGTGATGCGCGTGTATAGTTCTCTCCCTTTCTCTCTTACATCGAACTCACGTTGATCTGGATTCTTGTGCATGCTCGATTCTGTTTGTAGCGATCATGCTTAGAGCGTTGACGTGTTCTCACGCTGCGTTCGATCTGAGTGCTCTCGCGATAATCTACTGAAAATCTCAAAACACGACGTAGCTCATCTGATTTTCAAATAGCCCTACAAGTCCACTTCTGAATATGGATTCAGGCATCTACTCGTGTGTCGTCGCCGATTGCTTGACTAAAATAGGTGACGCGCATAAGATACGTGCCACTTTCTAGATTCTGCTATGGCCTCTTAACGCAGGCAGTTCTTGGCTATTAGCATTTGGCCCGGATTAGATTAATTCTCAGGCTTACCTCGTATGGAGAGAGACTTCCGTTTGAGCTTGAGCACAGCGGTTTCTCTTAAAATCAGTTATGAGATAGTCAAATAACAACCGCTCATCACAGCCCCTACGCCTTTCATGTATTGATCTAGGTGCAGAGAGAGGCGAACGTGACCTTAGTGTCACAGAATCTGAGCGGCGCACAACCAATGAAAGGAAGAGTTATATGTTTACCCCCAACATGGCCCCCCGGCTCTTAGTCCTTCGCACAGTCAAATCCTTTGCCCGTCGCGCGCGTCTATACTTGCTCGCATGTGCGCTTACGGCCATAGCGATCGCAGTCCTTTGCTTTACGCCGTCTTCCGGCGCAGTGTTTGGTTCACTGGTCATCAGCCAGTTCTACAGTCACGGTAACACTGGCAGCTCTACCTTCAATACCGATTACGTAGAGCTTGCTAATTTAAGCAAGACAGCGATTGACGTCAGCAATTTTTCAGTCCAATACATAGATTCGTCCGGCAACGTGCGCGTAATCACCTTCAACTCGGGCACAACCATCCAGCCGGGCACGTTTTACCTGATACAGGTCGGCCAAGCAGGAGGTAACGGGGGGCCAATAATTGCGCCTGGCTCTCCTGTCGGGCAGCAGGGGCCGGATCAGGTCTTCGACATTGGACAGGCCACAGAGGATTTAGCCAATCCTACGGGAGTGACCGGCAACAAGGGCTTAATCGCGCTCTTCGGCAGCACTACGCCACGCGACCTGATCAACTGCGACTTGAGCGGTGCGGTAGATTACGTCGGCTACGGGAGCGCGCAGACATGTTTTGAAGGGATTGGGGCGGCTCCAGAAGGTGATAAGAATCATTCATCGTCCAGGGTGCTTGCGCCTAACGGCCCCATAGATACTGACTACAATTTTGCGGATTTTACCGCTACAATCACCCCTTCCACCCCGCCCACTCCGCACAACAGCAACTCGTCGGGGTTCACCCCGACCATAGCGAGCGGCGTCATCTCAGGAACAATCCTGACAGGCGACGGGACGCCTGTGGCCGGAGCGAGCGTGCGGCTGAGTGGGTCTGCTTCGGCGCTGACAGTCACGGACAGCCTTGGACGCTACAGCTTCGAGGGCGTGAATCCAAGCGGCTTCTACCTAGTCATGCCGTCAAAGGCTAATTACAATTTCAACCCTGCGAACAGAGCCTTCTCGCAACTGGGTAGCATCACCGAAGCCGCGTTCACAGGCGAGGCGCAGCCGGAGACAGCCAACCCGCTAGATACACCCGAATACTTCGTACGCCAGCAGTATCTGGATTTCTTAGGTCGTGAGCCAGATGCAGGAGGCTTAGCCTACTGGACTGCTCAGTTTGAGGCTTGCGGAACTAATGGAGGCTGCATACGACAACGCAGATTGGATGTATCTGCTGCATTCTTCCAGAGTGATGAATTCCAACAGACAGGCTCATTCCTATATAGACTATACAAAGCAAGTTACAGTGTGATGCCCACCCAGGAGCAGTTCACACAGGATCGCAGCCGCGTTGTTGATGGAGATAATCTGGAATCTCGTAAAGCAGCATTCGTAGAGGAGTGGGTCAAGAGAGACTCATTCAAACAATCTTATCCAGATTCTCTGAGTGCGGAAGAGTTCGTCTCAAGACTAATGAATGCAGCAGGATACCCACCACGAACAGGAGAGTGGGAAGCATATATCTTGATGCTCAATCATGGAGGGACGAGAGCGCAGGTGCTCACAAGTTTGATTAATGATGCTGGGTTTAGAGAAAGAGAGTACAACTCCAGTTTCGTGTTGATGCAATACTTCGGATACTTAAGACGTGATGCTGACTCAGGAGGGTATCAATTCTGGCTGGATGTATTGAATAACCGTGTGATGGGTAATTACAGAAGCATGGTTTGCGCTTTTCTGACATCCACTGAGTATCAAAGACGTTTCAGTTCCGTTGTCCCTCATTCCAACTCGGAGTGTGGGCAGTGAAGAGCGGTTGTTTCTAAATACAGGTTGCGCATCTAGATTGCGCGACGCTTAAAGGCGGGTGCTGAATACATTCGACAAGCTGCCGGGCGGAATGTTCGGCACTGTTCTCCTTAATTGTGAGAGAGGAAAAGCGGCGTGGCTTCCAAAAGCTTCGCCGCTTTCTTTATTCCAGCCTTTGGAGTTGCAAGTCTGAGGCTTGGACTTGTAATTCCGTGACGTGCAGTTACAACTCCCTAGCGCAAAGTTACAACTCCACGTCACGGAGTTACAAGTCCCTGACACGGAGTTACAACTCCAAGCCTCAGACTTGCAACTCCAAGCCACGGAGTTGTAATTCCAGGCTTCGGAGTTACAAGTCCGCGCCACGGAGTTGCAACTCCACGTCATGGAGTTGCAACTTCGTGCTTGAAAATAGGGCTTTTTAGTGGCAGAATCGCGCCGTTTTACCCTTAATCCTCGAACGCGAAAGCCAAAACTCACGATTTCCTGAACAAAATCGCGTCTTTCACCTTTCGCGGATTCGCGTGTGTCTGCGAGAGGCAGCCATGACCGCCTTGGCGGACGCCGCTTCTCAAGTCACACGTAACTCAAGCGTGTCTCAACAACCACGCCCAACCCAAACCCACCGTGCGCTGTGCGCGCCGGGGAAAGGCAAATCGTTATGGCAGCAACACCTAAAGACAATCTACTCAGAATCCAACGCATCTTAACGGGCTGGCAGGCGCTCGCCCCCAATAAATCATTCGGCGGCATGACGCTCGCGCAGTTTCAAGCCTCAGTCCAACCATCACTGGACGCTCGCCAGCAGATTGACACTCTCGAAGAAGAGCTTAGACAGGCACAGGCCAACCGCGACACTGCTGACGAACTCTCTTTAACGAAGGTGCAGCAGGTCGTCAACGGTGTCCTGGCAGACCCTACGGAAGGGCCAGACAGCGCACTCTACGAATCCTTCGGCTACACAACTAGACGTGACCGCAAGAGCGGACTAACACGCAAAGGCAAGAAGACAGAGACACCAACCAAGTAACACCTTAATCACTGGCGCGTTTGTCCACCCTGCTCACGCAAGATGGGCAAACGCGTCGTACTTTATCTGACAGGGTATTAAAAGTTAGCTTCGATTCATTAATCCGAGTAGAAGCCACTGCTTTCTAGCTTCTACTTGGGCCTTGCTGTTGATGCGCAGACATGAAATGGTTACCCGCCCGCTCGCGCTCAATCCTTTAATCTCTCCGGTCTCTTCGATAATTGAAAAGTGTTCGTGCCATTTGTTACGACGCGGATTGAAAAGCTCTGTTTCCTGCTGCGTTAATTCATCTACAGCCGAAACATAATCCGATTTGTAGAGATTGCATGACCGACAGGACAGGGCCAGATTGTTTTCCGTTGTCTCTCCGCCGCGCGATTGCGGCGTGATATGCTCAACTTCAAAGGGCAGGTTGAAGACAATTTCAGGAGCGCGGCAGTATTCGCATGCGTGGCGGGCGCGTGCGGAAACAAGCGGGTAGTGAGGGTTCATGATTTAAGTCCATCGGACAGGGCATTCGCTCTCTGTCGTGCGCCGTTGAGTTCGGCGTCAACTAAACTTTCTAGCTCTCTCTCTTCGTCCGCTGATAAATTCCCGGCCTTGCGAAGTTGCATCAATTCGGTGAGACGCTCCTGCTGTATGGCGTTGAAGAATTGATCGGCTTTGCGATTCTGCACAATGACAAGCGTTCCGCTCTCTTCCTCGTCAAGTTGTGACGTGAGTGCGTCAAGAGCCTCGCCCGCCGTGCGTCCCGTTGATTCTTTGTCTCCAGCGACGGCGCGATAGCTGTCTATCTTTTCGGGCAGAATGGTGATGGTTGTCATAGCGTTTGAATTATAGCACGCCTATGCCAGAGCCGTTCTACGAGTCATTCGGCTACACCACAAAGCGCGAACGCAAGAGCGGATTAACACGCAAAGGCAAGAAGACAGAAACGAAGTAACAATCTAGCGGCTGGCGCGTTTGTCCACTTATGTCTGAATAGAATGGATAAACGCGCCAGTTTTTATTAACAGCAAGTAAAAGTTAGTGTTTATTGAAAAGTCTTGAAAGGTAATTACTTCTGTTCTTTGAGCGGCGGGAATAAAGTTACCAGACAATCGAAACATTAGATAGCCTGCTGATTTTTGTGTCGCAAGTAACTAAAGGAAGGTTTAGCGCAAGCGCTGTCGCTGCTATGGTGCGGTCTGGCATATCCGGGACAGTTGAGCGGGAGATTTGTGCGCAAGTGTCTGCCGTTGTTAAATCCAGCGCAGCAGTTGTTAAGACAGTCGTTGAGTCTTTAATCTCTCTGAGAATATTTTGATAATCAGTTTCGGTGATTGTTCCTTTTTCGACAAGATAGCCCAATTCAATGATTACAATGGAGGGAATGTAAATGTGCTCGCCCGCTTGTTCAGTCGAAGCTAATGCGGCGCTTGCGTTCGCAGACAGGCGCGGTGAATTATTCAAGTACCAGACCAGCGTATGCGTATCAACGACAATCGCGCTCATTTCGGCTCTTCACGCGGAAAATTGCGCCACATCTCTTGACGAACTTCCTTAAGGTCTGCGTCAAGATTTTTTAAGTGCATTCGCAGAGCACCACGCACGCTGCGAAATTGATCTTTCTTTTCACCATTCTCGGCCAGCGATTCAATAAAAGCGAGAGCTTCGCGTTGCTGTTCAGGAGGCAACTTTGCAGCCTTTTCTGCAATAGTTTCGATTAACTTTGACATAACGGCCTAGCCTTTCAGCCCGACAGTGCAACGCTATCATAGCACATCGGCGCGCTCGCTTGTCTTATGCGAGCTTAATGAGCAAATGCGCCAGTCTATCTTTTGATATAGTAGAACTATGCACCGGCATCTTACTGCTGTTATATTGCGCTCGAAGTATTGAAATTAAACTTGCTGTGAGTACGGGAATACCTCACATGATGGAGCATAACTTTACAACTGCCTTTGAGAGAGAGTCGCGTCTCGTCGCGGATTTTCAGCAGCACGAGAAAGATTATCTCGCCTCCTCTTATTCAGAACAGGACGTGCGCAAGGATTTTATAGACAAGTTCTGGATGGCGCTCGGTTGGGATGTGAACCATGAGGAGCAGAAGAATCCAAACGAGCAAGAGGTAAAGGTTGAGCGCAACGTCGGCGTCGAAGGAAGAATTAAGAAAGCTGATTACGCTTTCCTCACGCCAAACTTCCGCGACGTGCGTTTCTTCGTCGAAGCCAAGAAGCCTGCGCGCAATATTGATAACGCAGACGATTATTTCCAGACCATACGCTACGGCTGGAACGCGCAAACGCCCGTCTCCATCCTCACGGACTTTGAGCAGTTCCGCGTGCTCGATTGCCGGCTCAAGCCGGATGTGAAGACCGCGCTCAATCGCGCTATCCCGAAGCTCAAATTTCATTACACGGATTATGCAGACCCTGAGAAGTTCGCGGAGATTTATTATCTCTTCTCGCGCGAGGCGGCGCACGCCGGAAAGCTGGAACAGTTTGCCGCCGCGATGCCGAAGCCGACGGGCAGGGCTGCGAACCGCAAGCTCTTTGCGGAGGCTTACAGACCCGTTGACGAAGATTTCTTGCAGCAATTGGATGAGATGCGTAAGGAGTTGGCGCAGTCGTTCAAGCTACGCAATCAGCAGTTGAACGGCGAAGAGTTGACCGAAGCCACGCAGCGCACGCTTGATCGGCTTGTCTTCATGCGCTTTCTTGAAGACAAGTTGATTGAGCCGGAGCCGATGGTTGAGAAGTTGGGCGACGGCGGTTCGGCATGGGGCGATTTCGTCGCGCAGTCCGAAAGGCTGAATCGAATCTACAACGGCATCATCTTCAAGCCACACTTTATAGACGCGAATGATTTCGTCGTTGATGAAAAGGTTTTCGCGCCGGTGCGTGAGCGTCTGGCGCACACGAACACTGTCTATAACTTCAACTACATCCCGATTCACGTTCTAGGCAGCATCTACGAGCGTTTCTTAGGCAAGGTCATCGTCACGACCGCCTTGCGTGCGCGCGTCGAAGAGAAGCCGGAGGTGCGAAAGGCTGGCGGCGTCTATTACACGCCGGAATACATCGTGCGCTACATCGTCGCAGAGACTATAGGCAAACTCATAGAGGGCAAGAAGCCCGCAGAGATTGCGTTGATGCGTTTCGCAGACATCGCGTGCGGCTCAGGCTCTTTCCTGCTAGGCGTCTTTGACGAGTTGCTGCGCTATCACACGGCTTATTACAACCGCAACAAGACGAATCGCGCCGAAGGCGTGCGCGCCGGATGCGTCGAGAACGCGGACAAGACATTGCGCCTTTCGCTCAGGCAGAAGAAAGCGATTCTGACCGCGAACATTTACGGCGTTGACTTGGACGCGCAGGCGGTCGAGGTCGCGCAGCTTTCGCTGTTCCTCAGATTGTTGGAAGACGAGACGACGGCGAGCGCGCGAGGGCATCAACTGGAATTCCGCGAGACGATGCTGCCGGACTTACGCAACAACATCAAGCACGGCAATTCGCTCATCGGTCGGGACATCGGTTTCGGGTTGTTCGGTGACGAGGAGGAACGCAAGCTGTCTCCGGTGGACTTCAAAGACGCATTTCCCGAAGTGATGCGGCGCGGCGGCTTCGATGCGATTGTCGGCAACCCGCCTTACATCCGTATTCAGACTTTGCAAGAGACGACACCGCTTTCAGTTGAATACTTCAAACAGAAATATGCGGCGGCGAGCAAAGGCAACTATGACATCTACGTTGTTTTCATCGAACGAGCATTGCAGCTATTGAACGCAAGCGGGCGACTCGGCTACATCGTGCCGCACAAGTTTTTCAATTCACAATACGGCGCATCAATTCGCAAGGTGTTATCCGAAGGACAGCACTTATCTCATGTCGTCCATTTCGGAGACGCGCAAGTTTTCGAGGGCGCGACGACTTACACCGCGCTGGTCTTCGCAGATAAACCCGCACGCGATGAGATGCGATTCGTGCGCGTGAAAGCTTTGAGCATATGGCGCGACACGCAAGAAGGCGATGAGGGTAAGATCAATGCATCACAGATCACATCCAACGAATGGAATTTTAGTATTGGCAAGGCTGCCGTACTATTTGAGAAGTTGAGTGCCATGCCGACGAGGTTAGGCGATATAGCTCATTTATTCGTTGGGCTGCAAACTGATGCCGATGATGTTTTCATTGTCAATGAAGTAAAAAGAGCAGGCTCGTCAATAATTTGTTTCTCGAAATACACGGGGCGTGAACACGAATTTGAAGACGAACACCTAAAGCCGTTTTTGAAAGGCTCGTTGAACATCCGCAGATATGAATTGTCTGACGTGAATAAGCGCTTGATATTTCCTTATCGTACCGAGAACGGTCGCTCCGTTCTTATTCCGGTTCACGAATATAAAAAACAATTCCCCTTAACATGGGCATACCTTGAAGAATGCAGACCAAGACTGAGCAAGAGGAATAAAGGAAGAATGAATAATGAATGGTATGGGTATGTTTATAAGAAGAACCACACGAAATTTAATATCCCTAAAATCCTTGTCCCCTCGCTTGCAACGGGAAGCTGTTTTGCAATTGATTCAGAGGGACAATACTACTTTGTCGGAAGCGGCGGAGGAGGTGGAGGCGGTTATGGAATCGAATTGAAGGCTGACGTAGAAATATCATTTGAATACCTACTAGGCTTGCTTAATTCAAAAGTAGCAAGCAGCTTTCTCAAAGCCATTAGCAGCCAATTTCGCGGCGGCTATATTGCCTTAAATCGCCAATACATTGAACAACTCCCAATCCGCACCATCAACTTCTCCGACAAAGCCGACCGCGCCCGCCACGACCGCATGGTGTCGCTCGTCGAAGCGATGCTCCACGCCAAGCGGCAACTCCAAACGACGCGCTCCGACCGCGACCGCGACCACTACGAAGCGAAGTGTGCCGCGCTCGACCGACAGATTGACGAGTTGGTTTATGAGTTATACGAGTTGACGGCAGATGAGATTGCTATTGTTGAAGGAAAAGAAAATTGAAACTGCCGAACGCACATCTCGCTGTAGTTGAGCGAGAGAAGATTACAGGATACTTGCTCAACACAGAGCACCTTTACGGCGCGAGCAAGGCGCGGTTCTTTAGCCAGTTTGGATTCCGTTCGACAGACTGGGAGACGATGGTGCAGGCGCTCCGCGAACACGGTCAGCATTATGAGGTGAGCAGAACCAGAGAGACTTTTTTCGGGCCGCGATTTGAAGTGGATGGAGAGTTGAACACACCGGACGGACGCGCGCCTCGCGTTCGTACAGTTTGGCAACTGGATCACGGAGAGGTTGCGCCGCGTCTCATCACAGCTTATCCTTATAGAGGCTAGAAATGATTAAAGAACACGATTGCATTGTCTTAACAGAAGACCTATCCGAAGAAGGACTCAAGGCGGGCGACATCGGCACGGTCGTGCATATTCACCAGAATGGTGCAGGATATGAAGTCGAGTTCATGACGCTTACCGGAGAAACCATCTCGGTCGTAACTCTAATGGCCTCTCAAGTCCGCCCGCTCGCACGGCGCGACATAGCCCATGTGCGCGAACTGCAAACTGTTTGACCTCCAAACGGCGCGCTCCGACCGCGACCGCGACCACTACGAGAGCAAATGCGCCGCACTCGACCGCCAGATTGACGAGTTGGTTTATGAACTTTATGAGTTGACGGATGATGAGATTGCTATTGTCGAAAATGCCTAACAGGATGCTACAATCTAAACTGCGGAGAGCAAACCATGTCACACCAAAACGTTACTCCTAATCAACCGGCAGAATTTCCCGTGCGCCGCACAGAGATTAAAACGTGGCTCACAGAAGAGACTATGTCGCCGCTTGGCAGAGAATTGATGAAGATTGCGCGCGAGGTTGAAGCCTCGGACGAACCCGCTCTCGATGAGGAAGATATTGAAAAGGAATTGAAGAAACGTAGAGGCGGCTACGCAGACGATGGCGAATAAGATTCTCACCTATGTTGACGCTTCCATTCTGATTTACGCTGCCACCAAACCGAGTGCTGCAACCTTCGCCAGACGCCTTCGTGCTTTGCAGGTTCTCAGTGACCCTGACCGCGAATTCGTCGCCAGTGCGTATCTACGGCTCGAAGTCTTACCCATCCCCAACTATTTCAATAAGCGGCGCGAGACTACTTTCTACGAAAAGTTCTTCAGCAATGTTACGCAATGGGCTGACACTTCTGCGCTAATTGCGCCTGCCTACTCAATCGCCTGTCAATACGGATTAGGCGCGTTGGACGCGCTCCACGTCGCAGCCGCCGATAGTTTCAAGGCGGAATTCGTTTCAGCCGAAAGACCGACGAAGCCAATCTATCGCGCTTATTCCAATATCACCTCAATTTATTAGCTTCGCCGCCAGATTGACGAGTTGGTTTACGAGTTATACGAGTTGACGGCAGATGAGATTGCTATTGTCGAGGACAATTGAGGTACTGCCGACCATGACTTATCGCATCGAATTCAAGCCCCGCGCCGTCAAAGACCTCGACGCACTTGACAATTCGACAGCACGGCGTGTCTTGGAGAAGATTCGCGGGCTGGAAAACAATCTGGCGGGCGATGTGAAACGCTTGACCAACTTCACGCCCGAATATCGTTTGCGCGTTGGAGATTACCGTGTGCTGTTTGAAATTGAAGGCGATCGCGTTATTATCTATCGCATTAAGCACCGCAGTCGTGCGTATTCATGAGAGACTTATGAGCAGACCTGATTTGCATCCCGAAATCCTGACCAAGAACGGCAGAAAAGAGTTTGCCGTCCTGCCCTACGAAGAGTTCATCGCGCTCCAGGAATGGCTCGCTGACATTGAAGATTTACTCGACCTGCGCGCTGCCAAAGACGCGGAGTACGATGCGCCAACCATCTCAATCAATGAAATTGAGAGCCGACCGGACAAGTCTAACTGAAACCCGCGCCCGCCAGATTGATAATCTCATTTACGAACTTTACGAGTTGACGGCGGATGAGATTGCCATTGTCGAAAATGCTTGACATACCTTTTGTTTGTTATAATCAGGCAGTGCCAGAACGACTAGCGAAAGGAAAGCGTGATGAGCCAAACTTTACAGTTAGAAATTTCGGATGAAACCTATCGCGCATTAACGGAGCGTGCCCGTCGCGAAGGCAAAACACCTGCTGAATTGAGCGCCGAGATAGTCAATCGTAGCCTTGAAAACTTGCAGGATGATCCGCTTGAAAAATTCATCGGCAAGATTGAAGGAGATATTCCTGTCTGGGCAGACCGTCACGATGAACTTCTGGGCGAGCAACTCGCACGCGAAATAAGAGGCGGGACAGAGTAACTTTGTGCGCTACTTTTTCGCAGACACCTCCGGTTGGGGCAACTTGATAAATGCGCGTGAACCTTTCCACGCGCGGGCGGCTCAACTTTACCGCGAACGCCGCGCGCAAGGTTATACAGTTCTCACCAGCAGTTACATTCTCTCCGAACTCATCTCGTTGATGACTAGCCCTCTTCGCATTCCTCGCGCGACAACAATCAATTTCATAGACAGCTTGAAGACTTCCGCTTATGTCGAAGTCGTGCACGTTGACGAAACGCTTGATATGGCTGCATGGCAACTATTAAAACAACGCCCGGACAAGCTGTGGAGTTTAGTTGACTGCGTGAGTTTTGTGTTAATGCAGCAGCGCGGCATAGATGAAGCGCTCACGACCGACCACAACTTCGAGCAAGCCGGATTCACTCGCCTGCTCAAATAAATTTATCGGCTATTTTGATACCTTCGACCGCCAGATTGATAATCTTGTCTATGAACTTTACGAGTTGACGACCGCTGAGATTGCTATTGTTGAAAACTCCTGACGCGATGTTAAAATCCGAACAGAGATCGGAAAGGAGAACCAAGCGATGACCAGACGAGTTATTTTATATCCCGGCGAAGATGGTTACGTGGTCGCCGAAGTTCCGAGTCTGCCCGGTTGTGTCAGTCAGGGGAAGACACGTGATGAAGCGTTGGCGAACATACAGGAAGCCATCGCGCTACACATCGAAGTCCTGCAAGAGCGCGGCGAACCTTTGCCGGACGATCAAGTAGAGATGGTCGAGGTCGCCGCTTGAGCAAGCTCCCCGTCGTCTCAGGCGCGCAGTGCGTGAAGGCGCTAGAGAAAGCGGGCTTCGTCGTTTACAGGCAACGAGGTAGTCACATCACGTTGGTACGCGCTGACCCGAAGGCGCAAACAACCGTTCCCAATCACAAAGAACTTGATCGCGGCACACTCCGCGCGATCATCCGGCAAGCTGGCATGAGCGTGGATGAGTTCGTCGCCCTCCTATAACTTTAGAGCACGCACTAGGCGCAGCCAACATTTCTACGAAATCAAATGTGCTGCACTCTTTCTGCCAGATTGACGAGTTGGTTTATGAGTTGTACGAGTTGACGGATGATGAGATTGCGATTATCTGAGAGGTTTGAAACATCAAAAGGACACTACATTTTTCACTACATAGCCTTGACGTTACCGCGCCGAAAGCCCTCAATGCAGCACCCGCCGCAAGTGCTTGAAAAGAAGTGGCGTCCCGTACGGGATTCGAACCCGTGTTGCCGCCGTGAAAGGGCGGTGTCCTAGGCCCCTAGACGAACGGGACGCAAAAATTATTAATCCAGAGGCGGAATTTCAAATTACAGTACGGTTGCTTGGGTGTCAACCGCGCGCGAAGGATGAAAAAAGATTGGAGTCTGCGGTAGCAGACGAAGAGAGTAAAGCCCCTGACGCGCGCCCGAAGGGCGTAGTCTGGGGATATGACGGGAAAACAGGTTGAGTCTGCGTGAGCAGACGGCAGACGTTTACGTTCCACACAAATGTTTGTCATCCGTTGCCTCTGCCGTGCGGCTAACGCAGACTCATTTAATATTCTCATCCTATACCCCAGACTACGCTCGCGCTTCGTCAGGGGCTTTACTCTAATTGTCTGCTCGCGCAGACTCGTTGAGCGCTTTCTTTCAAATATTTCAACTGCGTAACATGAGTTAGTTAGTGTGAAGCACTTAGACAACTCTTTTTCTGTCGAGAATGAACAGAGCTTGGAATCTTCAAGCGTTCTGTAATTCTTTCTTCACGTGCACGGGGCGGAAACCGAAGGCCATGATGCGCGCAGGGATGTTGCGTAGGAAAGGAATCTTCAAAAGTAGTCGCGCTAGAAAGGGAAGTCGCAGCGTTTGATTAGAGCGTAGTGCGGCGGCTATAACTTGCTCCTGAGCAAGCGCCTGGATTTTCTGAATAATCCGTGTAGGCCATTCGCGCTCGCGCTGCACTCTCTTAAGATCAGAAAGCTCTACACGGTGTTGCTTGAGAGGCTCGCTCAAGATATTTGCCGCTGCCACAGCGTCTTGAATTGCGTAGTTAATGCCTACGCCGCCGATGGGCGACATGACGTGTGCGGCGTCGCCTATTAGAAGCAGGCCGGGCAAGTACCATTGTTTGACGCGGCTGGATTCGACCGAAAGCACGCTCACTTGCTTCCAATCCTGCAAAGCGTCAAGACGCAGCGCCATTTCGGGAATCATCTCCGCAATTGAGCGGCGCAACTCGCCCAATCCTGCTGCATGAATCTGCTGATAAGTACCTTTGAGAATGACGTAAGCGATCTGCCATTGGTCAAGCCTGTCAAGCATGACCAGGGCGTGGCCGCGACCGAAGCGCGCCAGTACGCCTTCAGGATCATAGGCTTTGCGCTCTATGCGAAACCACAGAACGTCCATAGGCGGCGAAGTCTTGACGAGTTCAAATCCTGCAAGACGACGCACGCGAGACGAGCGACCGTCAGCGCCAACCGTTAAAGTAGCGCGCACCTCGTGCCAGCCGTCGTGTGCGCGATAGCGTACGCCGCGAATCATCCCGTCCTCTTTAATCAACTCCTGCACGCTTGCGCCCATCACAAGCCTGAAATTTTCGTATCGTTTAGCTTCCTCTGTGATGAACTCAAGAAACTCGGCCTGCGGGAGCATCATTATGTAAGGGAAGCGCGTCTTCAGTCGCCTGAAATCGGCGACAGTGATAGGCCCTGTGGGAGTCATGAAAGTCGCCGTGTGAATCTTGCTGTGACGAAGACTATGCAGGCGCTCGGCTAAGCCAAGCTCGTACATGATTTCAAGCACGGAAGGATGTATTGTGTCGCCGCGAAAGTCCCGGTCGAAATCCTCATGCGCTTCCAGAAGAGTGACAGGGATTTTTGCGCGCGCAAGAAGAAGGGAGAGGATTGCCCCGGCTGGGCCTCCGCCCACAACGCAGCAACCTGTTTCCTGTACATCAATGACGACTTGATTGGCCGCCAACTCTCTTTCTTTTCGTCCGGGCTAATCGCAGCTTCGATTAGTGGAAGAATCTAGGGTCAAGGTCTACGTTGTGCTGATACTCTGTGATTGTGCCTGTGATCGTGCCGACCGTGCTCTGTTGCAGTATGGGATAGGTCACGACCTGTTTGAACTTGAATGGCAGTTTGACGCCTTCAACGTCCCTGAAATCCCACGTCTCGAAATAGAAATCAATGATGTTGTCATCCTCGCCATGCGGTACGATTTCGTTTGTGAAAGCGCCCTGCGGCTTTGTTATCTCCAGCCGACCGTAATCTGTGCGCAGCCACATGAAATTCTGCGTGTCGAAGTAGAGCTTCATCACGGGGCCGGACTTACGTTTGACTTCCACAATGTAAGCCGGGCGATCATTAACTTTCTTCGTTCCCTTGGCTGTGAACTTAGCGTCCTCTGGAGGGTTCAGAAGCAGACTGTAGAGCGAAATGCTATTGAACATAAGCCCAGAGGCCAGCATGTCGCCGTATTTGCTTTGCACCAGATTGACCCCGCGCGGAAAGTTCGGACGCATGAAATAGTCCGATCCGTTATAGCCAAAATTCCAGGAGTAACGTTGAAAAGCATAGACGGCTCCGACCCGTTTTGAATCCGATGCTATGGCAAAATTGGCTTCCAACTCTGCCTCCTTCTTCACTGTGCCGAGAGCCACGCGCGACTTGAAGCTCATAAGCTTTTGCTTGCCGCCTGCTGCTTCGAAATGCTTATTGAGAATCTCTTCGGCAGTGAGCTGCGGAGCTTGATCTGACGCAGACGCGTTGAGGGAGAAGGAAACGATAGCGAGCGTGAAAAAAATAGCGATCAGATATTTTTTCATATGTCACCTCCGGCTCAAGAGTGTAATCGAAACTGATGCTGGTCGGCAACAGTGAGAAGGCAAAAGGTAAAAGTAAAAAGGCAAAAGGAAGGCCGCAGACCGCTTTTACAGATTTAGTAACTCATGTCACGCAGTTGAAATGTTTGAAAGAAAGCGAGAATGAGTCTGCGTTAGCAGACGAAGAGAGTAAAGCCCCTGACGAAGCGCGAGCGGAGTCTGGGGTATAGATTGAGAAAATTAGTTAGAGTCTGCGTAAGCAGACGGCAGATGTTTGAGTTCTCTGCAAATATCTTTCATCACGCTCTTCTGCCGTCTGCTTACGCAGACTCTATTGCTTGTGATGAACGTTTCCCCAGACTACGCCCTACGGGCTTCGTCAGGGGCTACAATCTGGCCGCCTGCTTGCGCAGGCTCATTCGGGCGACTTCGACAAAGTTACTGCTGCGTAACATCAGTTAGTAAGTATTAATAGAGATGCTTTTCGCTTTATCCCTTTTGCCTTTTACCTTTTTACTTTTGCCTTTCATTGTGGTGTACGTGAAATTTTTCTGCAAGCTTTTCGACGAAGAGGCGTTCTAGCTTCGGAGTCGAAACACCGAAGCTACACCGAGACTCCGCACCGAAAACTTTACCCTCGCAAGAAATGGAACGCGCAGGAAGAGTTTCAAGTCCGCGCGCGTGCAATCGAATTCTGTCTAGCGGAGGAGATTTATGAATAGCAAGCCCTTTAACAAATTTGCATTCACGATAGCCATTGCGTTGGCCGCAATCGCAATTTATGCAGCTTCACTTAAGACCATTACGGTCGTGCGGGCTGAAACCAATCAGGTGACGCAAGGCGCGCTACAGGCTGTTGACCCGCAAGGGCGTTCGCGCGGCGTGTGCCCTCTGAAACACACAGACGTGAAAGCTGAGATAAGCGGTTTTCTCTCTCGCGTCACGGTCACACAGGAGTTTGAAAACCCTTTCAACGAAAAGATAGAAGCAGTTTACGTTTTTCCGCTCCCTCAATCGGCAGCCGTGGACGATATGACAATGCACGTGGGCACGCGCACCGTTAAGGGAAAGATAATGCGGCGCGAAGAGGCGCAGGCCGTTTACGAAGCAGCGCGAGCGGGCGGCCATGTTGCGAGCCTGCTGGATCAGGAGCGCCCCAATATCTTCACTCAATCCGTAGCCAACATAATGCCGGGCGAGAAGGTGACTATCGAAATAAGCTATGTCGAGACACTGAAGTATGAAGATGGAACTTACCAGTTCTCGTTTCCAATGGTAGTTGGGCCACGTTATATTCCGGGCGCGGCTACGGGAAGACAATCTAATGGATTCTCGCCAGACACTACACAAGTGCCGGACGCATCGCGTATCACGCCGCGCCCGGCACCGGCAGGAATGCGAGCCGGACATGACATCTCCATAGAAATAACGCTGGACGCAGGCGTGCCGGTTGAGAACGTCTCGTCAAGCAATCACGAGATTGATGTCCAGAGGACGAATGATTCGAGCGCAATCGTCAAGCTTAAGAATCAGGATGAGATTCCCAACAGAGATTTCGTATTGAAATACGATGTGGCGGGGCGACGAATAGAAGATGCTCTGCTCACACATCACGATGCGCAGGGCGGTTTCTTCACATTTATACTTCAGCCGCCAGAGCGCGTGACTGTTGAAGATGTAACACCGAAAGAGCTTGTATTTGTGCTGGACACATCCGGCTCTATGGAAGGCTTTCCTATAGAGAAAGCTAAAGAGACTATGAAGTTGGCGCTTCAAGGGCTTTATCCCCGCGACACTTTCAACCTGATAACATTCGCTGGCGACACGCACGTTCTCTTCCCGCAGCCTGTTCCTGCAACAGAGGAGAATTTAAGAAAGGCGCAGGAATTTCTTGAAGGACAACGCGGAGGCGGTGGAACAGAGATGATGCAGGCAATCAAGACTGCGCTTGATCCATCGGACGCGCAGGATCACGTTCGCATAGTCTGCTTCATGACGGACGGCTACGTTGGCAACGACATGGAGATTATCTCTGAAGTTCAGAAGCACCCGAACGCTCGCGTCTTTTCCTTTGGAATTGGTAGCTCTGTGAACCATTTCTTGCTAGACAACATGGCCGAGTACGGACGTGGCGAAGTTGAATATGTGGGACTCAACGATGACGGCTCAGCCGCCGCACGCCGTTTCCACGAGCGTGTGCGTAACCCTCTTCTAACGGACATCTCGGTTGATTGGAGCGGCCTGAAAGTTTCAGACGTTTACCCGCAAAGAATCCCTGATCTATTTAGCGCGAAACCCGTCGTCCTGACGGGAAGGTACACTGCTGGCGGTCACGGCGTAATTCGATTGAAGGGGAAGATGGGCGGCAGAGATTTCGTAAGGGAAATTCCCGTTGACCTGCCGGAATCGGAACCGCAGCATGATGTGATAGCAACGCTATGGGCGCGCACGCGCATTGATGATCTGATGGGGCAGGATATGAGCGGCATTCAACAGGGGCATGCGCGCGCAGACGTTCAGCAGACTATCACTCAGCTTGGTCTGAAATATCGTTTGATGACGCAGTTCACTTCGTTCGTCGCGGTCGAAGAGATGACGGTGACAGACGGTGGCGTGCCTCGCCGCGTTGATGTTCCCATTGAAATACCTGCGGGCGTCAGCCGCTCAGGCATCTTCGGTGAAAATGCAGCAGATGCTGCCTCGACGGAATCCACAGGCGCAGGACTTGGCGGGACAGCAAACATGCGCTCGCGCCGCACTGCTGGTAGAGTGACGAACGCGCCTATGTCCAGCCCTACGGCGACTGCTCAGATAGCCGCGCGTGCCAATGAGGAAGATGGAAGAGTTGATAGAGCAGAGACGCGTAGGTTGTCGCGCACAGAGCGTGAGCGACTTCAGCTTCAGACTAAGATGCACCCGGCAATCTCAGCGCTCGTCGAGCGATTGAGGCGCAGAGTGTCGCATGCGGGAGCGGACGAAGCTAACTTTGTACACGGCGGCAAAGCTAATGTGCAGGTCTGGCTCAATACGAAATCGCCAGAAATTATCGCGCAGCTTAAACGGTTGGGATTTGAAGTCGTGCTAGACCCGCAAACTTCCAACCTTGTCATAGGGCGCATAGCAATCGAAAAACTCGACGCGCTCGTGCGGCTCAACGTCGTGCGCTACGTTGCCCCGCAAATGTAGGAAAGTCAAAAGGAAAAAGGTAAAAGGCAAAAGTGAGGGGAAGCCAGTTTTTAATTAAAATGGCTTCCGCCTTCCTTTTGCCTTTTTACTTTTTCCTTTTGACTTATTTTACGCGGCGCGTGCGTGTTGGCGTTGCGGGTCGTACTCGAAAGAAAGATACCAGCGCGCAATATGTTTGAGCACGGCAGAGACGTGCTTGCACTCGTAACCGGGTTCTGCGTTCCCGCGAAAAACAAAGTCTGCGCAGGTGCAGGCCAGATGCTTCGTCTCTGGATCACGAAACAAGTGATACTTATATTCAGGCTCGGCTTCGGAGCGAGCCATCCAGCCGTAAGGCTCTGCTTCTGCTACGGCGATGCGTTCGGAGCGCGCGGCGCGCTGCTCGTTGGGAGTAAATTCTTCAACTCTTTTAGTCTGCTTCTTCTTCGCTATCATCTTAAAATTCTCCCTCATGTTTTTGTTGATCCGAAACTCTAAAAAGGGCTAAAAACGGCGCAAAATCGCCGAATCTTTGATGCTGTATGTGCGCCCGAAGTTCGATCACGGCGGGAGAAAATCGTTGACAGCAACCCTGCGTATTTGGTAAACCCGCGCTTCACTTCGGGCAAGGTAAATCTCTCTTTGGAACAAAACATCAGCGAGACTGAAAACTTCAATGATACTACGACGCGCGAGGTTCATCTTCCGCGCTCGCGTCGTCTGAATCTCTTAGCTCTAACGAGCGTCATCTTCTTCACCGTTTCGGGCGGCGCTTACGGGCTTGAGCCTCTGGTCGGCGCGGTCGGCGCAGGTTGGGCTGTTGCGCTCGTCCTTGTGACTCCCTTGCTATGGAGTCTGCCGATTGCTCTGATGGTATCGGAACTTTCGAGCATGATGCCGGAAGAGGGTGGTTACTACGTTTGGGTGCGCGAGGGGCTTGGGGATTTCTGGGGTGTACAGGAGGGTTGGTGGACTATCTGCTACACGGCTGTTGATATGGCTATCTATCCGGTGCTGTTCATAGACTACCTTGGCTACTTCTTCCCGAAAATTTCTGTGGATGAAGCGCAAGCGATGTCTTGGAGCATATGGCTCACGCGCTGGTTGATAGCAGTCCTGTTGATAGCGGTAGCCTGCGCGATCAACTGGCGCGGCGCTCGCGCCGTTGGAACGAACGCTGCATTCAATGTTCTTGTTGTTCTAGCCCCTTTCGTTCTGCTCGTCCTCTTCGGATTTCTAAAATCAGGAGCGGCGCACACAGCAGCGTCCGTTGTCGTTGATGACTTAAAACATCGCCCGGATAATAAGCTGCTCACGCTTGGGCTGGCGATTGTGCTGTGGAACTACTGCGGGTGGGATAATGTCTCAACGTTTGCGGCTGAGGTAAACGACGCGCGCAAAAATTATCCACGCGCGATGATGGCCGCGCTGCCGCTGACAGTCGCAGCGTACCTGCTGCCGCTTCTGGCGGGGATAGCTGTGACGACCGACGCGAACGTTTGGAGCGAGGATGCTGGCTGGCCTGTCATAGGAGAGATGATAGGAGGTAGTTGGCTTGGGATTATTATCACAGCAGCAGCGCTCGTCTCCGCATGGTCGCTCTTCAACAGCCAACTGCTCTACGTCTCGCGCTTGCCTTACGCAATGGCGCGCGACCGCTGGCTTCCCCTACTTCTCGCGCGTGTCTCGAAAAGGACTGCTGTTCCGACCGTTGCCCTACTGGCATCGTGCTTCGTCTCCGCGCTCTTCGCCACGCTTTCATTCGGCAAGCTGGTCATCTTAGACATAATGCTCTACGCCGCAGCGCTATCACTGGAATTCTTCGCCCTTCTGGCGCTGCGGCGTAGCAGGCCGGAGATGTCTCGTCCGTTCCGAGTTCCCGGCGGTTGGCCTGTTCTTTTTCTCATCACGATTGCGCCAACCTGCTTCGCCATCTTAGTCTTCATAGCGAGCTTTCAAGACAAGAGCGCAGACCCCAGACAGATGCTGATAGTCTGCGTAGTTATTTTGAGCGGCGTGGTCATCTACTTCACAAGGAGGCGCAAAGCGCTGAAGAACAAATGAGAAGAGTTTCAAATTCAACTGGCAGTTACTTCAAAGCTATAAACAATCACTCAACTCTTTGCGAGCTTAAGATTTTCCCTTTGCGCCTTTGCGCGAACCCTCAAGTTAGACGAAAGTCCTGCTTATCGAAAATTGAAAGTTTCACGCAAAGGCACAAAGAAAAGAGCAAAGCTCGCAAGGGTGTTTTGAAATCCACTTTTGCACTTTGCTGCTCTCTCCTTCTACTTTGCAGCTTCACCGTTCACACGCAGACTGTTTCAAACAACGCAGCCTCTCAAACTAACGCAGTGCTGGACGCGCGCGTGCGTGCAGAGATTTCATCGTTCAAAGGCCACGTCCACTTGTTCGCAAAGAATCTGGATTCGGGCGAGACATACGAATTGAACGCAGACGATGTTGTACCGACGGCGAGCACCATCAAGGTCGCAATCATGGTTGAAGCCTTCGCACGCGTATCCGAAGGCCGCTCGAAGTGGATGGACGAAATCCTGCTTACGCCACAGGCGAAGAAGGTTTACGGCTCAGGAGTTCTCCAAAACCTTTCAGACAATCTTCACCTAACGCTGCGCGACGTTGTGACGCTGATGATTATCGTGAGCGACAACGCCGCAGCGAACCTTGTGCTGGATGTCGTGACGCCGGACGCTGTGAACGCGCGCATGGATTCGTTGGGACTTAAACAGACTCGCGTGCTCAGAAAGATTGGCGCAGGCAACACGCCAAGCTCATTCGGTAAAAGCCACCCTGATTTCATCACACGCTACGGCACAGGCATGACCACGCCGCGCGAGATGCTTGAGCTTCTGGAGATGATAGAGCGCGGCCAGATCATCAACGCGGCAGCCTCGCGCGAGATGATTGACATAATGAAACGCCAGCAGCTTCACTACGGCATCGGGCGCAATCTTCAAGGCATAGAGATAGCCAGCAAGAGTGGCGCGCTAGACCATCTCAGAAGCGACGTTGGCATCATCTACACACGACGCGGACGCATAGCGATGGCCGTCACCTGCAACGACATCCCCTCGGTTGATTATTCCTACGACAACCCCGGCGACCTTCTCATCGCGCGCCTTTCGCAGATTTTGATTGACGGGTTGGGGAAGTGAAAGCGGCGCGAGCAAGCAGGGCGTATAATCTGCGCCTGTAGTGAGCGGTCTAATTCCTGCGGATGAGCGATTTTATTAAGAATTTCGCTGCCACGCCGCTGTTATGAATCTAAAGAGACGTGATATAACACGGCTTTTAGTACGCCTAATTGTAGTTATGCTGCTGCTTCTTCAGTAATGGGAAAGAATTATGAGTATACAAGAGTGGCAAATTTACATTTCGATAATTAAAGACATAATTACTGCCATCGTAGCTTTAATAGCTGGCGTAGTCGCAATCTATGGTGTTATTGCATGGAAGAAGCAGCTTAAAGGTAAAACAGAATATGAGCTGGCGCGCAGGGTTCTTCGTGCTATTTACAAAGTAAGAGATTCGATAAGAATTGTTAGAAGCCCTATCCAAACTGGCGGAGAGATAGAAGAAGCTGTGAAGGCATCTGGAATATCTTATGATCCAGATGATAAAAGCACTCATGCCAAAACGCAGGCGGCAATTTATGAGTCAAGATGGAAGCAATTAAATGAAGCAAGGTCTAATTTGCAACTTGAACTGCTAGAAGCTGAAGTGTCATGGGGAGAAGGGATAAAAGATAAACTTAAACCGCTCAATGAATGCATCGGAAAATTGTATGCTACGGTCTACTTATACATAGCTGAACTTGAGCGGCCATCGCGGAGGACGGATGAAGTCGCTGAGAAGAACAGAGAAGAATCTTTACGCATTCTCTACTGGGTGAGTGACAACCCTGAGGAAGATTCCTTCAGTGGGAAGGTTAAAGGCGCAGTAGAGCAAATCGAAACGTTTTTGAAGCCACACTTGAAACTGTAACTCAATGCGCAGAATAACAACTCATTCAACCCGACGCCTCGATAGCATTCCTTTCATCGTTGTGCTTTGCCATAATGTTGAAGGATGCTCGCGCGGGGCGGGTGAATTCCAGCGTTAGGCGGCTTCGCCTTATGCAGCAAATCCTTTTAACGTCAACAGGCTGTCCTTCCTGATGATAAAGTATCTTCAGAGATGATAGTATCTTCTTCAAAGAGATTTCAGCTAAAGGATTCGCTTGGTGGATATTGAAACTATTCAGAAACGTGTTCAAGACGGCAATTATCTGGTCAAGAGTCATGCTATTATACATGCGCTCAAGGAAGGATTTGAGCGGCAGCACATTATAGAAGCTGTACTTAATGGGAAAATTATTGAGGAATATCCAGACTCGGAGCGGGTTCTTATATGTGGCAATGCTATCTTAGCAAAAGATGTGGATATTTATCTGCATGTTGTCTGTGAGTATGCTGATCCAGTGTATATTGAGTTCGTGACTGCTTATATTCCAGACGAAATTGAATGGGAGAAGCCGCCTTTTAAGCGTCGTAAGAGGTGAAAGATAATGACAAGTAAACCTACATGTGGCGAGCATCAGACGTTGAAAGAATGGCGACCGACAACCTTCGAGTATCGAGAGGAAGGGATTTCGGTTCGCGTGCCGAATGTTTACGCTTGGGTGTGTCCAGAAGATGGAGAAGCATCGTTTACACCGGAAATAGTTGATGAAATTATAGTCACCGTACGGGAGTTGCTTGAATCGGCTAAGCGAGCGCGAGCGCGTCGGTCGGTGCTCACAGAATATATTGTGTCTGTAGGCGAACACGCCGCCTAACAACTCATTCAACCGGAGCGCGAATTAGCATGTCTTTCATCGTCAACTTGAATGCTTGATACAATGCTTCCTGCCCGGTTAATTCCAGCGTTAGGCATCTAACAACTTGTATCCTACCAAATCAAAAAGTATATTCTGATCTGAAAGGAGTTTGATTTTGTGGTTACTAGAGAAGAGGTCATCGCTGAAATTCAGAAGATGCCGGAAAAACATCTGGATGAGTTGTACCGAATCATCAAAAATTATGAGATGCTAGGTGGAGAGGATGAATCGAATCAAAGTGTGATGGCGAAGTTGCGCCAGATAAAGATTTCAGCCTCACCTGATTTCTCGATCAAGGCAAACTTGTATGATTTAGAGGAACAGAATGCCAAATAGGATTTTCGTGGACACCTCGTTTGTCCTTGCCTTGATAAACGAGCGGGATCAGTATCACGGCCAAGCTGAAAATCTCTCCCATAAGTTTGAGAATTCATCCCTCGTAACCACCGATGCAGTTCTCTTATAAATTGGTAATGCTATGGCTAAAGATTTCAGGGAAGAAGCAGTTGCAATTATCAAAGTGCTCCGTAGTTCTAAAAGGTCGAGGTGATAGAGACGGGAGGGAGGCTATTTGAAAAGGGTTTAGAATTCTATGAAAAGCACAGTGATAAAACATGGAGCTTGGTAGATTGCATCTCATTTGTGGTAATGCAGGAGAACGGGATAACAGAAGCCTTAACATTTGACGGAGATTTCACGCAAGCAGGGTTTATTGTCGTAAGCGGCTAAATCGGCGACGCCTAACAACTCATTCAACTATAGCGGTTCTCACTTGAATGCGACTCATGTCAGTACCGCCTGCGGTAGCGGGCGGGTCGTAGCCGCACCGATACCCGCCCGCTACCGCAGGCGGTACTGACCTGCATGCCTTGATCAGAGTGGTCGCACCCAAGTGAGAACCGCTATAGAGTGCGGATTGAATCTTTTTCATCATTCTTCCTTGTGGTTAGGTTGAATGCTATTCGCCGCGCCCGATTAACTCAACCGTTATGTTGCTTGCGCTATCTTGACTGGAAAACCGCCACGTAATTACAATGTAGCCATGAAAACTCGAATCGTAAAAATAGGTAATTCGCAAGGCGTCCGTATCCCCAAGTTGCTTTTGGAACGTAGCAATCTTGCAGAGGAAGTTGAGCTAGAGGCAGAAGATAATCGAATCATTATCCGCTCGACGAAACAGCCTCGACAGGATTGGGAGAGTGCGTTTCGTGCAATGGCAGAGCGCGGCGATGATGCCTTGCTCGATAAGAATTTGCTGACTCAAACTCAATGGGACGAGGATGAGTGGCAATGGTAATCAAACGCTTTGATGTTTATCTTATTAATCTTGATCCGACAATCGGCAGCGAAATTGAGAAGACTCGACCGTGCCTTGTGATCTCGCCGGATGAGATGAATCGTTTTATAAGAACCGTGGTTGTTGCACCGATGACTACAAAGGGCACATCTTATCCAACGAGAATGGCTTGCAAATTTCAAGGGAAACGTGGGCAAATTGTGCTTGACCAGATTCGCACCGTAGATAAGGCACGCTTGATTAGGCGGCTTGGTAAAATTGATAAGCAAACACAAACAGAGGTCTTATCCGTTCTAGGAGAAATGTTTGCTCCATAGGCGCAACATAACAACTCATTCAAGCGCGACGCCTCGATAGCATTTCTTTCATGCTTGTACGCTCCGGCTTGATTGAAGGCTACTCGCTCGCGGCGGGTTAATTCAAGCGTTAGGCTATGCTGTGTTAACACGGGTCTATACTTGTCGTTGACTAGACGGGTGACGTATCGGTATGTGAAGCTGTGAATGCTATTCATCTGACCGCTTATCACTTTTGAGGAGCAGTGAGCCACTTGAACAATCTTAGATGTGGCGGTGGCAAGTGTTCACGGACAAAACG
>MNJR01000016.1 GCA_001920415.1 Acidobacteria bacterium 13_1_20CM_3_53_8
AACGGTGAATGCTCGCAGTAGTAGCTAAACCTCTGCCTGCATCTTAAAATGAAAGAGCCTGTCCCACGCGAACGGGGCAGGCTCTTTCATTTTCACTCGTGTCGGTTATCGAGCATGATTTTTGAGAAATTGCGCGCAATTCCGATTCTGTCGGCCAGCCTCTGAGTGATGAAGCGCATCTTAGCTTAGTCCTGCCGGGCAAGAGTTCGGATTTTTCTACGTAAATAACGCGCGGGCTGGTTGCCATTGTTCGAAGGAAGCGTTTACACTCGTTGAAGTCGGACGCGGAAGTTTTTAGGAGGTTCGCCGCTTGAAGAAAAGTTTTTCGTACCTGTTGACCTTTGCTCTGTTTCTAGCATTGCTGCCATCTGCTCTAGTCTTCGCACAGGGCGAGAAGGGGCACGTGAGCGCAAATCCTGGTGCTGAGCCGCCACCGCCTGCTGCGCGCGCGGTTGGTCGAGGGCTTTCGCCCGGCGCTGCCCGTGTCGAGCAGGACATTTCCGAAGCGCTCTCCGTCATACAGCAGAACTATGTTGGCGGCAGGAATCTGGACTACAACGCTGTCTTCAAATCCTCTATCACGGGTATGCTGCACACGCTCGACCCGCATTCCAGCTACTTCGACCAGCACGACTTCGAGGAGTTTCTGACCGAGCAGCGCTCTGAGTATTACGGCATAGGCGCGACCATAGGCGACCTGCGCTTGAGCGGCGAAGTCAACACATACATACGCGCCACTTTCGACGGCTCGCCCGCGAACCGCGCAGGGCTTCGCTACGGCGACCGCATCATAGCGGTTGACGGCCAGTCAATGAAGAACAAGCCTTTCTTCGAAGTGCGCGAACACCTTCTGGGGCCGCAGGGCACGCAGGTCAAAGTCACTGTCGAGCACCTCAACGGGCAGACCGAAACTGTAGAGATAACACGAGCAGCAGTTCCGCAGCCCAGTGTGCCGGAGGCTTACATGATTCGCCCCGGCGTAGGCTACGTAGCTATGACTGGCGGCTTCAACACAACCACGTCTGACGAGATGCGCGCCGCGCTCGAAAGCCTTCACTCGCAGGGCATGAAGATGCTCGTGCTTGATCTGAGGAATAATCGTGGTGGGCTGCTGATTCAGTCCGTGCGCATTGCGAACATGTTCCTTCAACGCGGGCAGGTGATACTGACGCAGAAGGGGCGCATACGCGGAAGCTCGCAGAGTTTTACGGCGATAAATGATTCGCCAGACCAGACGCCGCTCGTCGTGCTTGTAAATCGCGGCTCGGCCTCTGCATCTGAAATCTTAGCGGGCGCGCTTCAGGATCACGACCGCGCTTTGATAGTTGGCGAGACCAGTTTCGGTAAAGGACTTGTTCAGAATCCATTTCAACTCGAATACGGCTCTGCTCTGCTGCTGACGGTTGCGAAGTATTACACGCCGTCGGGTCGCTTGATTCAGCGCGACTACACGAACGAAAGTTTTTATGACTATTACACGCAGGGCGGCTCACTTCATTCGGAAGCGAGCAACGGCACGCAGAGACCTGCCGGGACTGAAAGCCACACGGACACTGGTCGCGTAGTATATGGCGGCGGCGGCATCACGCCGGACGAGGCGGTGAAGCCAAATGTACCGACGCCCGCGCAGAACCGTCTGGTTGACCCCATCTTCGCCTTCGCAATGGAACTCGTGCGCGGTCGCGTTGCGGGCCTGGAGTCCTACAAGGTTCAGCAGCCGATTGACTTCGAGCATGAGTTACAGCCTGGGGACTTACCCATGACGGACGCTGTTTACAAGGCATTGCGAGATTTCGTCATAGCGAAGCAGTCTGTCTTCAAAGTCAGCCCGGCGCTCCTGGATCGTGAGCGAGCTTTTGTAGAGCGCCAGTTGCGCTACGAGGTTGTGACTGCGGCCTACGGCTTCACCACATCGCTGCGCGTCTACCATCAGGACGACCCGCAGATCAACAAGGCGGTGGAAGTTCTCCCACGCGCGCGCGAGCTTTCGCAATCAGCATGGCGCGCTCGCAACCCGTCATGAAGGTAATGATGAATGCAGAGTGCAGAATGATGAGTGATGAATAAGAAGCTCTTAGTTCATCACTCTACACTGTTATTCAGTGGAGGGGTGGCCGAATGGTAAGGCAGCGGTCTTGAAAACCGCCGCGCGAAAGCGCTTGCAGGTTCGAGCCCTGTCCCCTCCGCCAGAACAGTTTTAGTTTTTCAAATTGAGCCGCGTCCGCGCCCCCAAGTTACAGGCGCGACGCGGCTCGATTGATTTAGAGTATGATTCAAAACATCCTCGCGAGCTTAAGCATTTCCCTTTGCGCCTTTGCGTGAACCCTCAATTCTCATTAGCTAGAGCTTTAAGAAAATTGCATGTTCACGCAAAGGCGCAAAGGGAAATGCTTAAGCTCGCGAAGAGTTGAGTGGTTGTTACGGTTTTGAAATCTCTTATGTCAGAATGGGAGCGGGCTGAACTCTATTTATGTTGAGGATGGAAAGCTTGCTGTTCGGAATGGTTCATTTCGTGGGCGGGGCTTGGGCGCAAAACTTTCGCGGCTGGCGATTCGCTCTAGCTCATCTGCTCTCGTTGCAGGCTCAGCCTGAGAGCTTGTGGCGGCGCGCCTGGGACTACATTGCCTACGAGTTTACGTTTGGCAGGATAACGGTTTCAATCGCAACCCTCGTGCTAGGCATAGTCGTGCTGCTGCTCGCAATATTGATTTCGAGAGGCGTGCGTTCCTTTGTCGAGCGCCGCATGTCAGAGCGAACAATTATTGATCCCGGCATTCAGTACACCGTACTTCGCCTCATACACTATTTTCTTATCACAGTTGGTACACTGCTCGCGCTCAAGTTTGCGTTCGGGCTAGACCTCACTTCGGTTGCAATCGTCTTTAGCGCTCTCTCGTTCGGCATAGGCTTCGGCCTACAGTTCATAGCGGGCGACATAGCGGCAGGCTTCATACTACTGTTTGAGCGCCCTGTGCGCGTGGGCGATTTTATAACCGTCACAGGCCCGGACTCGAAACTCACGGAAGGGCGCGTGCAGAGCATTAACCTTCGTACTACTGTCGTAATGACCAACGATCAGATTGCGGCCATCGTGCCCAACTCCAAGCTCGTCAACCAGAATTTAATTAATTGGTCTTACCGCGAACGGCGCTCGCGTATCTCTATTCCAATCGGCGTCTCTTACGACGCTGACATTGACCTTGTGACCGAGACGCTGCTGGAAGCAGCCGACGGCGTAGAGTTCCTGTTGGAAGAACCTAAGCCCAAGGTTCAATTCCTTGGTTTCGGCGAATCGTCGCTCAACTTTCGCCTGCTGGTATGGACTGCGCGCCCGCGCCGACACATGCAGATAAAGAGCGACATCAACTATCGCATACACAGCCTTTTCAAAGAGCGTAAGATTGAGATTCCCTATCCACAGCGCGACCTTAACGTGCGCGTTAGCTCACTGAATGATTTGATTCATCCTGACACGGAAACTGATGAAAATTTATCGGAAGAAGATGAGAGTCAACTGCAACGAAATGAGGAGACAGCCGCGAACAAACAATAGCTGCGTGATAGAGCTAATTGTTGCGCAGCGGCGAATGATAATCTCGAATTTCAAATCTGAAATTTTCAATTTTTAATCAATCCCAACAGGACTATCCTCATTTACGTTTCCTCGTTGCACAAAATACGCATTTAAGGTTAGGCTAAGAGTGTTACTGAATGAACAGCCATTCAGATTGCGGATTTCGGATTGCGGAATGCGGATTTGAAGAAGGAATCGAATTAGAATTAATAACTTACTTCTTCAACCTGCTTTCCAATCCGCATTCCGCAATCCGAAATCCGCAATTCCCAAATGCGTTCTGCACGAACAATGAACAACGGCGTGCGCGTGCCCGTAGCTGATAAGCGCGAAGCTATTTTGCGCGCGGCCACGCACGTTTTTGCGCGCAACGGCTACTTCAATTCTAAAGTGGCGGATATTGCGCGCGAGGCGGGCGTGGCGGACGGGACAGTCTATCTATACTTCAAGAGCAAGGAAGAGATTCTTCATTCCATCTTTGACCGCAGCATGGACGAAGCGATTGCGGAAGGGCGCAAGCAGCTTGAGTCTGTTGTAGACCCGCGCGAGCGTCTTAGAAAGATTGCTCATCTTCATCTTGAACGCATGGGCGCGGATCGTGATCTGGCGGTTGTCTTTCAAGTAGAGCTTCGCGGCTCAATGAAATTCATGGAGGAGTTTTCCGCAGCGCGTGGGTTCGCGGAGTATTTGAGTTTGATACGCGAGACGTTTGCAGAAGGTCAACGCGCAGGACTTTTTCGCAAAAACCTCAATGCCAAACTCGTCTCGAAGATTCTCTTCGGCGCACTGGACGAGATGGCTACGAACTGGATTCTGTCGAAGCGTCGCTATCGTCTTGCGCCTATGGCCGACGAGGTAATGGACATCTTCTTGAGCGGGGTGAGCGCCTGAGATGAGCCAGACGACCCCGACCGTTAATGAAACCGGCAGGCTTCGCGCACGCGTTCCCCTGATGGCAAATGAACCCACTACGCTAGTGGAAATGTTCGAGCGTGCCGCGCGTGAGTATGACAAGCCGGACGCGCTCAACTACAAGCGCGACGGCGCGTGGCGCTCTATCTCTTCGGCAGAAATGGTCAGGCGTGCGCGACACATTGCGCTTGGGCTTTACTCGCTCGGCGTGCGTGCGCGCGACCGCGTTGCCATTCTCTCGGAAAACTGTCCCGAATGGACTTTGACAGACGCGGGCTGCCTGATGGCTTGCGTGATTGACGTGCCCGTATACCCTACGCTCACGCCCGCACAGGTCTGCTACATCTTGAAAGACTCTGGCTCGCGCCTGCTCTTCTTGAAGAATCGAGCGAAGTACGAGCAACTGAAAGAAGTTCTGGATGAATGCGTGGAGCTTGAGCGCGTGGTTCTGTTCGATGAAGGCGATGGGGGCGAGGATGAGATTTTATCGTTCGCAGAGGTGGAAGCGCGCGGGCTAGAGCTTGATGCGCAGAAACCTGAATTAGCCCAGCAGCTTTCTCATTCTGTTACGCCCGAAGACCTGGCTACAATCATCTACACATCTGGAACAACGGGCGAGCCTAAAGGGGTGATGCTCTCTCACTCGAACATAGTCTCGAACGTGATTGACTGCGCGGATCATCTCTCATTCGGCGCTTCTGATGTTGTTCTCTCCGTGCTCCCGCTCTCGCACGTCTTCGAGCGCACGGGCATGTACATGTACATACATCACGGCATGAGCATTTACTACGCCGAATCAATGGATAAGATAGGCGATAACATGCGCGAGGTTCGCCCAACGGTGATGTTGTGCGTGCCGCGCCTGTTTGAGAAAATTTACGCGCGCATAGAAGATCGTGCGGCGGAAAGCGGGCGTGCGCGCCTTGCTCTTCTCACCTGGGCGGTTTCTGTGGGCAAGCTTTACGCGCAGTACACGCTCGATCACCTTCATCCGCCTCGCCTGCTTGCCCTGAAGCGTGAAATTGCTTCTCGTTTGATCTTCTTAAAATGGCGCGAAGCGCTTGGTGGCCGCGTGCGCGTCTTCGCTTCGGGCGGTGCGGCGCTCCCCGACGAAATCGCTTTAATCTATGTGGGCGCAGGCATGCCTATCGTTCAGGGCTACGGGTTGACTGAAACTTCGCCCGTCATCTCTGCGGGCAATCTGGAAGAGAATCGCGTGGGCACTGTGGGCAAGCCCATAAGAAATGTCGAAGTGCGAATTGCAGAGGACGGAGAGATAGAAGTGCGCGGGCCGAACGTTATGCGAGGCTATTACAAAAAGCCGGAAGAGACGCGCAAAGTTTTCACGGACGATGGCTGGTTCAAGACCGGCGACATAGGCGCAATTGATAAGGATGGATTTCTTCGCATAACGGATCGCAAGAAGGAGCTTTTCAAAACTTCTGGCGGCAAGTACATAGCGCCTCAACCCATAGAGCAGATGATAAAAGGCTCTCGCTTCGTCAACCAAGTCGTTCTTATTGGAAATGGCAGAAAGTTTCCCGCCGCGTTGATAGTTCCAGACTGGGAGCAAGTGCGAGCCTACGCCGAATTCAAAGGCATTGATGCTCGCACGCCTGCGGAATTGATAAAGCACCCACGCATCCTAGACCTCTTCGAGCGTCAGGTGGCCGCGCGCACCAAAGAGCTTGCGCAGTATGAGAAGGTCAAGCGCATAGCTCTACTCGAAAACGAATTGACGATTGAAAACGGCGAGATGACGCCAACGCTCAAAGTCAAACGGCGAGTCATTGATGAGAAGTACAAGGACGTAATTGACCGCATTTACGAAAAAGATAGTTTTTAGTTTTCAGTTTTCAGATAAAAGCTTTTCGCTCTTCCTCTGTAAACTGAAAACTGAAAACTAAAAACTGTAGTTATGGAGACGCGCAAGCTAGTCATTACGCGTGTGGGACAGGAAGGGCGCGAGATACGCTCGTTCGATATGATGCCCGCAGGCGTTATGGACGCGCACGGACTTCAATTCAAGCCCGGCCAGGTCGCTGTGCTGAAAGTTTCAGGGGAAGAACCCGCTTACTTTGCTTTCGCAAGCGCGCCCGAAGACGCAGAGCTTGAGTTTTTAGTCAAACGAACCGTAGGCGCGAGCGCGTCGCTTTACGAGATGAGAGAAGGAGACCGTGTAGAACTTCTCAATGTAGTAGGTCACGGCTTCGCGCTGGATAAATTGAGAAGTAAAGATTTGGTCTTCGTTGCGATGGGCACGGGCGTAGCGCCTCTTCGTTCCGCTCTGCGCTCTACGCTCGCGCACTATGATGATTACGGCCAACTCGTAGTCCTTTACGGCGCACGCACGCCGGACGATTTCTGCTACCGCGACGAGACGGAAAAGTGGGAAGACGCGGGCGTGGAACTTCGTCAGGTCATCTCTCGCCCGGACGGCCACGACTGGTCTGGGCCAACCGGCTACGTTCAATCGCTTCTGGATCACGTTCTTCCTCGCCTGAAATCTCCCGTAGCGCTCGTCTGCGGCTCGCGCCAGATGATAGAGCAGACGCGCGACCGTCTTCTTCAAATGGGTTTCAAGCCCGAAGAGATTTTGACGAACTACTAGAGCGGATTTCAGTTGAGAGAAGGGAGCGAGCCATTTCACCATCGCAGACCGTAGAGAGCGCAGCGCGAAGCACCGAAGAAGAATAAAGCATTTGAGATTTGAAATTTCTGATTTGAGATTTGAAATCCTCTGTGTAATACCAAGTTGTAATGAAAAGAGAGGAAAAGATAATCCACGAATCCACACGAAACTACAGGAAACCACAGGCTCTTTCGTGTAGTTTCGTGTGGATTCGTGGATCGCCTCCTTCCTCTTATTTGATTGCGACTTGGTATAAGCTCTGCGCCTCTTCGGTTTTAGAGATCAATTCTTAGCAAGGATATAACTCCCATAGTAAGGCATATGGCGAGCAGACCGTAACGCAGTCTGTTTTGTGGAATATGCTTCCTCAAGCCCACGCCCAGAGTCATCGCCAGTATGCCTTTTGTATTAAGCGCAAGTGTTGCGCCCAGCCAGACAATTACAGGCGCATGGTAGCGCGCGACCAGCGTGGCCGCAGTGATCTGGCCTACATCACACCATTCGCTGAAGAAGACGGCTGCGAAGCAGATTATGATGACTCGTGACCAAGGGCGCGACTCGGCTTGTTTTACAGCTTCGCCCTTCGGTTTTTTGCGCCAGACGACGAACGCGGTCGTGAAGAAAGTTGCCGCGCTCATGCCCGTAACCAGCATAGGCGGCAACTCTGCTATGGCGCGACCTATCAAGACCGCCGCCAGCATCTTGCACATGAAAGCCAGGCTGATGCCGCAGAAAACCTGTGAAGGGCGGAAGCGCGTAGTGAGGGTGCTGATCGTATAGATTGATTTATCACCCAGCAGTTCCGCGAAGAAGATTGTCCCGTAAGTTGCCAGCAACAGGTAGAGCATCTTACGACTTCCATTTCTCTTCGGCTATCGAAGGATAACAGATGCAGAGCACGGATTTAACTCTCTGAGCGTGCCGCGAGCTATTTCCCTGCCTCTCAGCCTAGACCATAGATATGACTGAAGCGGTTAGCCTCAAAAGACAAAGCTCTCTCTGCGTTTATCTATGAAGAGGGCAATGAGTTTATAAGGCTTTACTTCTTCAAAAACTTAATATGAAGTATGGGGTGAAGCTCTATGCCGCTTGGAGCATGGCCCAGTTGCCCATGCACTCTATCGAAGAATCCTACGCCAGTGATTTCCGCGCGCTGACGTATTTTTTGATACTCCCTGGTCGGCGCAGGCTTCAATTTCTGATCAATTTCCTTACGAACAGCGGCAATAGCTTTGGCAAACGGGCTTTTAGGCGAAACGAAATTCGACTTTGGATTCGGCGCTTCCGCAATCATCGTCAGCGCTTTGTCTCCCTGAATCGCAAGATGGTAATCGCCGTCATCCTCCTCTTTGTACGCATAGATTTCAGCCTCAACTGTCCAGACAGTAGTTTCCACACCTTCAGCACGACGATTATCGTATCCTGAGAAAGAGTGGTTGGGAGGCGCCATGTCATGAGGCCTTGGCATACGCACAAGCTCTTCAACAGTGGCTGCGACGCGCTGCTTCAGGTTCACCAAATCTCTGTCGGCATCAGTGCCTGTCTTTACAGACCAACGCTCCTTGCCCGGACGTATAGACCGCTTAGGTGAAACGCCAACTGCTGCTGCGGTAGCCGCTCTGCTCTCACTGGGCACCATTCCCAGCGACCGCTTGTGATTTTTGGCGGCTGTACTTCCATGTTTGGCTAGAGGGATGCTGCTGAAATCTTCAATTTGCGCTGAGTCCAGACTATCTTTTGAGCTACTCATGTTTTTGCTCCTTAGATAAAAGAGTGTTGGGATTAATGCACGCTTTCTAACGTGAGACGTGCTTTACCAAAGGCTCATCTTACATTCTAATGCATGGCTCAAGCTGACCGTTGATTTACATTAGAGGAGACTGTCATGCGAGGTAAAACTAAGGAAACCATCTCAATGGTCAGGCATTTGGAGGCCACAGCATACGCCCGTTATTTGCATCGGTCAATCAGAATTTTTTGCATCACGCAGGAGTCTGGACTTGTCGGAAGATTGTGCAATCATTAATTAGTCAACCCTCATAATCTCTTATCTTTCCTGCTTGCAGTCAACAGTTCGTTCAAGTATCTTACAGCCACCGCAAGATGCTTTCAGATATTCAGAGACTACTTTTGATCAATCATCACCGTGGAAGCGATGAGGACATATTCTTGCCCTTCCTTCATCTTCCAAGTCAGACCGCTAACAGTTTTTCAAGCGGGAGGAGCTATGAGTAATAAACGCAAGCAAGGAACTTCGGCTGAAGAACCTTTGGAAGTATTCGAGCCTTACCGTAAAGGGGATGTAAAGGTCGGCGAAAATGGATACGTGAAGGTGAACGTCAAAGGCTACGGCACTGTTTGGGCGACTGCAAATAAACTCAGCCCGGACGAAATCAAGAAGAGCGGCGGCGAACAGTATAACGTGGAACTGCTCGGCTCAGGCCCATCACCCGTATTCAAGTTAAGCGATTTTACGCCAGAGGAACAGGCGAAGCTGCTTACCACAATACCAGAACCGCACAATCCGACTCGTCGGCGCTAGCCGCATCTGGAAAGAGCTACACCGCGAGAACTTCCGTTTTCATTCGACAACTAAATCAACTTGTCAGTTCGTTCATAAAGCCCGAAATCCCTCAACGAGTTTTCACTGACTTACAAGAAACATTCTAGCAATCAAGCTGAAAACAGTTGAGCAATTAGCGCGAAAAAGGATGGCTTTTCGTGCATGTAATAAGAATGTCCGAATATTATTCTTTCTAAGATTGCTCCTGCCTATCGCATGCCAAAACCAGCACTCAGATTCGTTAGTCCCAAATAATTATATTGAAATACTACCGTACCATCGTATGATATAAGCGCTCTGATGATTCTGGATATTCCTTAGCCTTGCTTTCAGGCTTATTAATCACTTAACTGTAGCCTCACGGCGATGAGTATTCCTAAAGCGCTACAAGATAGTTTACGTGCAGGCAACGTTATTCCTTTCGTTGGCGCAGGCGTATCCATGTCTGTGCTTAATGATGAGACTGGCGAGCGACTTTTTCCTAGTTGGCGTGGATTACTTGAACGGGCAGTGAAGCGTTTGAAGGAAGAAGATAGAGAGCGCTACGCAAACGCAGTGCGAGCTTTACTGGATTTGGACGACAAGCCGGATTATTTGGAGGCAGCACGACGTGCGCGTGCGGGGTTAGGCGAAGCAATCTGGTTCAAATTCCTAAAAGAGCAATTTGATATTCCGCGCGAGCGAGCCAGAACCGAGAGCCTGAGTTTAGCCGAAGCGGTTTGGAAGCTGAACAGTCAATTAGTCATTACAACTAATTACGATGATGTACTGCGCTGGGCTTTGCCTGCACATATTTATCCAGAAGTGTGGGATATAGAAGCTCCTGCTGAAATGTCTGCTTTCTTAAGGGGTGAAATGAAACGCCCCGCTATCTGGCATCTTCATGGGCATATTCACAACGCATCAAAGATGATTTTAGCCCCGGACGATTATGGCCTTCTCTATCCTGAAGCAAAAGAGAGGGAATCGAAAACATCCTACGACGCGGCGCTTGAAACTTTGCGTAGCTTGCTGGCCTCTCGCACATTCTTATTTATAGGCTTTAGTCTCGATGACACCTATTTTGGAATGCAGCTTGAAAGCATTAGAAAAATCTATCAAGGCGCAAACTCCTCTCCCTATGTTCTAGTACATAAAAACCTCGCACGAGATATATCACTTAAAGATGAGGTTAAAGTTATAACCTTTGAGGATTTCGGTGAGTCGCTGTTAGAGCTTGTCAGCGAGTTGGGCGCAATCGCTAATGGCGAAAAGACTGTTGTGCCTCCTCCGCCACGCGTCGCCGATTACGACCCACGTAAATATGTTTTCTCCGTTCCCTTTAGAGAGAAGGGCGATCAGGTCATTGGCAGAGAAGCATCGCTTCAAGCCGTGCGCAAGCAATTAACGGAAGGGCGGCGTACATCTATCGGTCAGGCAGCGGCCTTTCAAGGCTTGGGCGGTCTAGGCAAAACGCAGCTTGCGGTTGAATACGCCTACCGCTTTAAGGATACATATCCCAACGGAGTAATCTGGCTCAACGCAGATCAGGACATTGACGCGCAGCTAACGGAACTGGCAGAGAGAGCGCGCTGGATTGCACCCGCATCCGAACATAAATACAAGCTAGACATTGCGCGCCACAGGCTGCGGACATACTCGGACTGTCTGATTATTTTCGACAATTTAGAGAACCCGCAGGCGATTGCAGACTACTTACCCGAACCGCAGGCTAATCCTCACATCCTCGTCACAAGCCGCATAGATCAACCGGACTTTAATCCGGTTCCACTTGATCCTTTAGATGAAGTCCTCTCATTTGAACTATTGCTTCAGGAAGCTGGCCGTGAGCTTGTCGGAGATGAAGAAGAAAAAGCAGCGCACGAAATAGCCATAGCTTTAGATGGTTTGCCTCTGGCATTAGAGCTTGCTGGGGCATTCCTACGCAATCGCCCTGTAAGCTGGCAGAAGTATAGAGACCTACTGCGCCATAATCTCAAGGCAGCTTTCCTACCGGGCAAGTTAAGTACCTTCACCAAACATGAAACTGATCTCTATTCTACTCTGAAGATTAGCGATGAAATCTTTAAGGAAGAGCCAAAGCTCAAAGAGATTCTGGATTTACTCACATGGAGCGGGACAGCGCCCATGGGACAGGACTTAATGTGCGCCCTCCTCAACATAGAAGACCCCATTGAGTTAACCAGTGCTCTTGGTCTGGGCACGGCCCTGCATCTACTTCAACAAACACCCGGTGCGGAGAGTTATTCTATTCATCGTCTAGTTGGTAAAGTGAGGCGCGAAGAGATACCACTTCAAGCGCGTCAGGACTGGGTTGACGATATTTGTCAACGAATCGGCGATTGGTTTGAAGAGCGCAGAGAAGAATTTTCCGAGCTATTGCGCTTTGAAGCTGAGATTGACCATCTACAGGCATGGCAGGGGAATGCCAGACAATATGCTCCGAGACATTCCAGCCGCCTTATCTGGTTACAAGCATATCCATCTTATCATCACGGGCATTATCAGGAGACAAAAAAATGGGTGGAGAAAGCTCTAGAGTTATTTGAGAAAGAACATGAAAGTGATATTAAGCTAAAGGCACATCTATTTAATGATCTTGGCTTTTGTTATGGTGCAATGGGTGACTACAAACGCAATTTAGAATACGCAGAGAAAGCATTGGAGATTCGTCAAGAGCTACTCGGTGAGCGGCATCCTGATACTGCTAGCTCATTCAACAATATAGGCAATGCTTATGGACA
>MNJR01000133.1 GCA_001920415.1 Acidobacteria bacterium 13_1_20CM_3_53_8
TATTGGGAATGGAATGAGCATCGGATGTATGGGATGTCCGGCGATGCTTGCAGGACTTGACATGGTTATCTCCTTTTGGAATTAGGAAAGAAGAAAGAACTTTCGTAAGCAAGACACTGAAGTTAAGCAGTAGCATGGCATCATTGCTTTGCCACAGAAATGCGTTCGGTGTTACGTTCTACTCCGGTCGCACACGTCAATATAGCCCAGTCGAGTAGATAGCAAACGGGGGATTTAATTAAAGGGAATCATTTTTAGGATAGACCCTAAAAATGGAAATGTAAAGGGGGTAGGATTATGACCGTGCCGGAGGGTTTCAAAGGTTTGCGCTTCCCTTGCGAATGCGTCTCATCGAGGCGCGGCGGCTACAGTGATCCGTGGGCCGCAGTCACAAAGAATAAGCTCCTACCCGACGGCACGAAGGAGGAGATACTGAATCTAGTCGCCCAAGAGCCTGGAACGATCTCTCAGGTCGCCGAGGCGCTCGGCCTCTCCGCGCCGAGCGTTTATGCACACGTCAGGGAGATGCTGCGGAGCGAGCTTTTGCGCGAGGCCGTGGAGTGGGAAAAGAGCCACCCGGCTGAGCGTTACTATGAGCCGAATTTTCCCGTCATTAAGGAGGAGGAGGCCGACGAACTCTGCCGCCTCTGCGACGACATGGCCGCGAAGGTAGCCGACCTCTTCAAGAAACATCGGCGACAACTTGAGAAGGCTTTCAGCAAGACTCCGCTGGCGGAACGAGGTTGGGATTTCGCAGAGGTGGCGCAATACCTGTTCGCGAGCGTGCAGCGCGGCGCACGCGAACAACTCGAACGGGATGGCACGCTCGCGCCCCCCAAGGCACACCGAAACGGCGTCGAGTGGGTGTTCTGGGCAGAGGAGCCGAAAACAGATACTTGAGCCTAGAGCATTACTACCAGCCGAGCTGTCGTTAGTCTAACGGGTCAGTTTAAGGTTTTCGCCCAGTATTTACCGCTATAATATTTTGAAACTGACCCACCACTTGCTAAACTAATAGCTGTTATGGTTGCGAACACTGTCCCCAAGATTACTGCTCTAGTGGCGAAAGCAGCAGCAAGCCTCTTCCTCTGCGACCATCTGCCAGACCGTATCACTGCTGGCGATCCGCAGTTGGACTCGCAGGCCAGTGTCTGGCATGTACCTGTGCTGCTCGCTTATCCTGTAATCGGCTCGGTCGGTGAGGTCGGTGAAATTATTGTTAGCGGCCAAACAGAAGAAATCCTTTTACATACTCCAGTAGATGAAATGCTGGCTCGTGCCCGCGCCCTCTACGAGCAGCATCGTGAGCAAATCGAAGCCCCCGTTCTATAAATAAGAGGGCGATTATTCCTGCGTGGCAGGTTATGAAGTTTCTAAAGCTATTATTTCAACTTATAAGGAATAATCCATAGTGCCAACCTTCTATGAAGGGACAATAGCCTATTGTCTAACAAGTCATCTTAGGTCTGATCATGGTGGCGGCCGTACCCTTTGACCCAGCTTTGAATCATCTTCTTAACATCGCCCCAGTTAACGTCCCTCATTACTATTGGCATCGGCTCTCGCTCCGCGTCATCGAAATATGAGAGAGCCAATAGTACATGGCCTATGTCCTCTACTGCATACTTCTGCTTGTAGAGTTCTAGCATCCTTTCTATCGAAGCGTACTTGATTCCAAGTTCGTAGATATCCAGAAAGTCCTTGCGCGATCCTCGCTGTGAGATGGCTGCGAGCTTCATCGCTGCAAGGTCGTCAAGCGACGCAAGCTGACAGCCTAGCTCAGGTGCCTGATGCAATTCGCCAAGAAGTGGATAGCTGTACTGAAGGAAGCTGGTGTTTACTTCAGAGACATTGCCGTGGAGTGTGCCAGGTGAAATGTCCTCTACAACGAATGGAATTCCGCCCTGCTGCAGATCGGCGGCTAACCGATCAGGAGCTTCGATTATTTCCGAGGTGAACCAGTCCAAATCATCCGAGCGTCGATGGCCTAGATGAAGGGCGATTGCTGTTCCGCCGCCGAGATAAAAACTTCTTGAGGCAGCAAAGGGGCCTAGCTGTTCAAGCACTCTTAGTTGCGTGGGAAGCAGGATTTCTTTGTGTACCAGCATCCGTGTCAGGCTGCACTCCCTTGATCTAAGCGTTCGCTGCGTTTTCCCCAGATGCTGCCGGACTGCGCGGCTACCCACTGATTTATTTCGTCGCTGGGTAGTTCTAGGATCAGTTCCCAGTAGCGAAGCCTGCGCTTGTCCATCCCTGCGCCGTTGTTATCTAAAATCCACTGACGTAGAGCGGCGTCGCCGATTCGGTCGCGTAGCCAATCCCAAGCCCGCAGACCCCCGTGAGTTAGGATTCGCTTGGTGATAAAGTGGCCGTCACGTTCCCATGAGAGCGAGTCGAAATCATATTCCCAGAAGAGTCTTCTTAACTCTGGAGCAAGGCCATTGGCCGATGCAGCCTGCGATCCTTCTTCGACGACTTTGTTGGTTGAACCTGTACTCATGATCAGCGCTCAGAAGCAGTGCCTCTCAACAACTTTTTAACATTATACCATTCGGAGTTGGTTTGAATAGAGAACAAGACCGTTTATCTGATCGTTGTAGGCAGCAGCGTTCATCCTCTCGCTCAAGCTTCAGCATCGTTGATACCAGTTACGGTGTCGGCTGTGTATTTATATTGCCGGGATGTTCACTCATATTCCTGTTGATATCAGGAGGCGATGGTGCCCTCATCGCATTGATGTTTGACCTACTCTTAAATGGCGTAGCCGTTAGTGACGGCGCAGGCTTGATACTCAGTTGGGGCATCGGACTGGCTGGCGGCGGAGGCTGTATCGTGACGTTAACGTTAGGATAATCAGTAGGGCTTTGGAAAACGAACAGGAGAAGCATGACCGCAATGGGAATTATGATAATTAGCACAGCAGCAATGATTGCCAGCCGGGTAAAGCGAAAGTAGAGGCGTGAGGCGATGGGCGAACTATGGCATGGCGTCGGCTATCGTCCCGTAGTCGAAGGGCTGGACGAGCGCACGGCTGCTGAAATCATTTTACGTGCTGGAGTGCTGACGGGCTGGATTGGTAGTTGCAAACCGATAGAAGGGGCGCAAGAGGATGCCAAGAATCTCATCAGTGAAAGCCTCACAAGATTTGAGGCACTAGGGAAGACTGAAAAGATAGCCGAAGCCCAAGTCGAAATTGCTAATTGCTACTGGCGTCAAGGCGCACTCAATGAAGCTCGTGTATGGTTGCGAGAAGCGCTAGATCGTCTGAATATTGATGAATATGAAACTAGCGAGGTGAAGGCGGTAGCATTGCTTCGCCTCACTACAGTCGAAAGGTCGGTTGGTAGATTAAACGACGCCCTCCGTATTCATATTGAAGCTGCGCCTCTTTTCGATAAAAGCATTAATAACGCGCTAAAAGGAAAGTTCCATAATGGGTTCGGCCTCGTGCTGAAAGATTTGGGCACGGCCGAGCGCCGCATGGACTACATAGATCGCGCACTGATTGAGTTCGCCGCCGCAAGCTTCCACTTCGAGCAGGCGGGACATACCCGCTATCAGGGCTATGTTGAAAACAATCTCGGATTCCTCTTCGGCACTATCAAGAAATTCACGGAAGCGCATCATCATCTTGACCGTGCGCAGGCGCTCTTCACTAGCCTCAAAGGTAAGGTGACTATCTACTTAACACAAGATAGATGGTTTATCTCTGCATGCAGATCAAGCTGGCTAAAGCATTGTTCAATTGCCGACAAATCACTTGCGTCAAGTAGATAATCACCGCCAGAAAGTTGATGCGTGCTCGATTCCACGTTACATTCTCGTGAAGCGTGCGCTCCAAGAGGCGCATGTCGGCCATTGTGCTTTAGTCCTTTCAAGTTTCATTTGGCGATGAACTTGAAAAGGATACAGGCGCGATGGCCTTTTATGCAGTTTCAAAGATCATTTTTTGTCCAGTACTGAGAAGTCGAAGTTATAATGTTAGAGACCTCATAACCTTCTCTGAAGGGATAATCGCCTTAGTTAGTATTATGGACAAACTTATATGGGGAGATGGCATCTTAGCCATTCGGCATTTACGTCAATCGCCCCTGACGCGCTGGCGTAGATTGTTAACTAGACGGCTCTGCTTCGACATTAGTCCCGTCGTTTAACGTGGGTGAGGAGGCGATCTTATTATAGCTTTCACGTACCACTCGCGTGATCCGTAAGTCTCACTCTTTAATGTAAGCCTTACGCTAACGATAACTTTAATGCGATGTGCCGCCCGCTGAAGTCATGGGCATTAAATCTCTATGCTGAATACTGGCCAGCGTGACGGGAGTCACGTTCCGGTGTGACCATACTCACTGTTTCTTTATCTCGATAGAGATTATTTTACCCGGAACATTTTCCTCTGGAGAAGTATTATGCAACCTAAGCCTCGTCGACATGCCTACTTAAAGCTCGTAGTAATATTAATCCTTGCTTTGGCGGCTTTGCCCCTTGCGACCGCCGTGACGCGTGCACGACGCGCACCCTCCGCCTTTACCCCTTCGCCGGAGATCGTCAATGCTATGCCTCAGACTGACGAAGGCATGGAACCTGTTAGGGCAAAGTTCGTTCCCGGCGAAATTCTAGTCCGCTTTCGTGCGGATGCTAAAATCACCAAAGGCAGCGGGATTGTTACAATCGCCCTCACTGAAGAGGGCCGGGATATTCCCGTACGGGTAGAACAGTTCGGCGGTTCCTCGGTTGTAGAGGGGCTGCGCTTGGCCCGCGTCACGCCCGAAGATACTTTGCAGACAGTTAAAGCTTTTAACGCTCGCGTCGATGTGCTTTACGCCGAACCAAACTACATCTGGCACCAGAACTCGACCACGCCCAACGATCCCAGATTCACGGAACAATGGGGGAACGTTGACACCGAAGCGTTTAAGGTCTGGGACGCTACTAAGGGCAGCAGCGATGTGGTCGTCGGCGTAATAGACGGCGGCGTTGACATTAATCACGAGGACTTGCGAGACAATATCTGGAAAAACCTAGGCGAAGTTCCCGGCAACGGGATTGATGATGACGGAGATGGCTTAGTTGACGACGTACGCGGGTGGGACTTCGTTCATAACGATAATACAGTCTTTGATGACGAGCATGGTGATGATCACGGCACGCACGTCGCAGGCATCATCGGCGCGCGCGGCAATAATGGTATAGGCGTCGCAGGAGTTTGCTGGAACGTGAGTATACTTCCTATAAAAGCGCTTGGCCCAAACGGCGGTGCGATTTCCGACATCGTCAGCGCTTACGGCTACGCCAAGCGCCTGCGCGAGAGTGGTGTAAACCTGCGTGTGTTGAACAACTCTTATGGCGGCCCGGCGCGCTCGCAGGCTGCCTTCGACGCCATCAGCCAGTTGAACCAAGCAGGGATACTGTTCGTCGTCGCAGCGGGCAATGAGCACAGGGACAATTACAAATATCCTGAGTACCCGTCCAACTACGATATACCTAACGTCATCGCGGTGGCTGCGACCGTGCAGGGCGGTGGCATTGACCCCTCTTATTCCAACTACAGCGAGTACAAGGTTCCGTTGGCCGCGCCTGGCACAAACATCTTGAGTACGTTGCCGCACAACACCTATGGCTATTTCAGCGGAACTTCGATGGCAGCGCCTCACGTCTCCGGCGCTGCTGCGCTTGTGATTGCAGCTAAGCCCGACGTGACATTACAGGTATTAAAGGGCGCTCTTATTTATAGCAAGCCCGCGCCAGGTGCAGGCGTAAAAGGTTACCTGAGCGCGTACCAGACAATGCTGGCCGTCCAAGAAAACGATACAACTGCGCCTGCGCCTCCGGTCGGCTTTAATGCTCAGACCATAGGGTTCGGAGGATCCGGTTTCCAGTTGGGATGGATATCGCCCGGCGATGACGGCATGAATGGCACCATCTCGGATTACGACCTCACGTTCATTAATTCTTCGGGCACGCGCATCCCCGTGCACACGGTCTTCTCCCTAAAACCTGCGGGAACCGGGCAGAGTATGGTAAATGTGCCCCTCCCTTTAAGAAATGCGAGCGGCACATTCGAACTGCGCGCCTTTGACAATGTGGGCAACAGCGCCGCCGCGAGCATACCTGTCTCGGTGAGCGCGGATGATGCGTCCATCCCATACATAATGAGCCTGGGGCCGCACGCACCACTTTCGACTGGCGGCCAGCGGCTAGCGCTCGATGGCGACGATCAATACTTAACCTACACGCTACCGTTCAATGTTGAAATAGGCGGGAACTGGCCCTACGCCAAACTCTCCACTAATGGTCGGGACTGCCAGTAATCGCAGGCTTGTGGGACGACCTAGTCATTGACCAGACGAAACGCACGGACGCGGGCGTGTACGTCGTGCAGCCGAACCCGGACACGGTCATCTTCCGCTGGCAGGCTACAACGCTTGCGGGCGGAAACCCTGTCAATTTTGAGATTGAATTACGGAGGGACGGGACTTTCGTCTATCGCTATGGGGACGGGAACGAGAACCTATCGCCAATAGTGGGACTCTCTCTCGGTTTTCCTGAATCTTACGTAGTGCCCTCTCACACTCACGAATACTGGCAGGGCGGGCCTCGCTTGAGCTTGACTAACGCGCAGACGGTAACTTTCGCCAAGCGCGTCATCCCACGCTCAGTCTTCCAGTTTGGACAGGACAATTTCCGAGTAAGTGAGAGTGCGGGCAGTGTGACGGTGACCGTAACCAAGCCTGTCTTCGCATCTGGACTCCCGGCAATTGGCACTTTCTCCCTTAACTACGCGACGAGCGCAGGTACGGCAAGACCGGGCAGCGACTACGTTGAGACCTCAGGCACATTGACGTTTGATGGCGGAGACTTTAGGTCGTTTACCGTGCCTATTATTAACGATAATAATATCGAGCCGGATGAGACTATTAATATCACCCTGAGCAACCCAACCAACGGATCGGCTCTAGGCTCTCGCAGCACGGCCTTGATAACTATTCTCAATGATGACTATGGTGGGCCGAGCCAAACCCAATTCAGCAACGCCACTTACACCGCTAGCGAGAGCGCCGGTAACGCCCGAATGACTGTTGTGCGCAGCGGAGACACGTCCGGCCCGGCAACGGTTCTTTACACAACGTCCGATGGCAGCGCACAGCAGAGAGCAGACTATACGGTTAACGCAGGGTTGCTCAACTTCTCTCCGGGAGAAACAAGCAAGAGCTTTAATGTGCTAATCACCGATGATGCTTTTCCTGAGGGGGATGAGACTGTGGCTCTCGCTTTGAGCAATCCTGTTGGCACAAGTCTTGGAGCACAGTCCACGGCTACTCTCACGATAACCGATAACGATACATCTACGGCAACTTCAAATCCGATAGACGATGCGCGGCTCTTCGTTCAGCAGCATTACTTAGACTTCCTCAACCGTGTGCCGGACGATGGAGGATTGAGCTACTGGACAGGGCAGATAACACAGTGCGGGACGGATCAGAACTGTATTAACTCAAGAAGAGTAGGCGTCAGCGCAGCTTACTTCATTGAGTTGGAATTTCAAGAGACAGGCAGTTACGTCTACCGACTCTATAAAGCCTCCTACGGACAAAGACCCGGCTACGCCAAGTTCATGCCGGATCGCAGCCGTGTAGTTGGCGGAGCGAATCTGGAATCCGGCAAGCAAGATTTTGCGGAAACCTTTGTGCAGCGCCCTGAATTTACGGCGAAATACCCGCTTAAATTAAGCGCAGGGGAATTCGTTGACGCGCTCATCAGTGCAGTCCAACAGGACTCTGGACTTTCTCTACAGGGTAAGCGCAATGAATTGGTCGTTGAATACATAGTGGGAACCAACCAGACTAACAGCCGCGCGCTTGTGTTGCGCAAGCTTATAGAATATCCAGAGTTTGCCTCTGCCGAGTACAATCGCGCTTTCGTCCTAATGCAGTATTTCGGCTATTTAAGGAGGGATGCAGACGCGGGCGGCTACCAATTCTGGCTAGATGTTTTGAATAACCGCGTGCCGAATGATGCGTCGGGGTATCGCTCAATGGTTTGCGCCTTCATAACAAGTGCTGAATATCAGCAGAGGTTCAGCCCCATTGTTACACGCAATGACCACATCTGCGGTAGTATCAACCCGTGATCGAGGTGTAATCTATGGTGATTGTCTACTTGACGCAAGATAGATGACGGCGATTATCCCTTCTTAGCAGGTTCGCACTACAATCATCCTTTATAAATCGAAATATTACGGTTTACAGTTGCATGCGACCACTGACAAAGCGTGGCAAGTCAGTACCGCCTGCTTAAGCTGGGCGGGTGATGGCTGCGATAATGACCCGCCCGCTACCGCAGGCGGTACTGACATAAGTCGCACTCAATCGTAAACCGTAATAATAGCTAGGGGAACTTCATAACCTGCTAAGAAGGGATAATCGCCAAAAGAATAACGAGTCGGTGTGACTGCCGTTTCACAAGCTGAGAAATCATCTAGGTTTGACGAGTGTACGTGTAACTTAAGCTCTGCCAAGATCATCCTTAGACACTATTATTTTCGGAAGTCTGGTGTTCCCGTCGCCTTACGATCTGCGAAGTTGCAACAAAATGTGCAAGGGGTGATAAGTCTATTAAATAGCCATTTCAGCAAAGCAACCATTCCTGAGCTTTAGCATCTTAAATCCTCAATTTTGTGTCTCTCTCAGTTCTACGGCGAGAACACCCCTGACCCTCCCGATGACCTGAAGCACTAAAACCACAGAATAAATAAGCTTACAGATACTGACCATAACAGAAGGCCACTATCTGATTTTACGAGAGATGGAGAGCCGTATACGGCCCTGTATTCTCTAAGCTCGTCACAACCTGAGTATTTCTGGTTAAAGGAATCAATCACCCAATATGTGCACCCCATCCTCTCTAATTATTCGCCTGGCTAGTATAGTCCTTTGCTATTCATTTCTTATCCCTTCCCTTCTATTACCATCCGGCCATGCTGCTGGTATTGCCGCGAAGGCCAGTAAATTAGCAAACGCTACACCTACTTCTCAGCCTAAATCAGCTATGCCTCAAACGGCGCAAAGACCGAGGTGGCGGGAGGGCGAACTTCTTATCCGGTTCCGGCAGACCGCAGCGTCGTCTGACCTTGAAACACTTCTTCAAGCAAGTGGTGCTCGGCGTGCGGGGAAACTGCGTGGACAATCTGGTATTGAGAGACTAAGTCTTAACGCGGGAATTAACCCCGAAACGGCTGCTGCCTCGTTGCGCGCGAACCCTGCGGTTGATTTCGCTGAGCCAAACTATCTGATCACCGCGGACGAGACGACGCCCAACGACCCGCGATTCTCTGAACAGTGGACGGTTGGTAGTTCAAACGCACAAGCGGGAAGAGGCATTGATGCGGCTCAAGCCTGGGAGCAGACGACAGGCTCAAAGAACACTGTGATCGCCGTCATCGATAGTGGCATAGACTTTACTCACCCCGACCTCGTTAATAACGAGTGGTCTAACCCTTCTGTAGGCGCCGGACGCGACCCCCATGGATGGGATTATGTAACGGATAATGGCAAGATCACGGACGAGCAAGGTCACGGGACGGCGGTGGCAGGCATCATCGCCGCCGAAGGAAATAACGCGACCGGCATCAGCGGCGTCATGTGGCACGCTAGCCTTATGAGCCTGCGTGTTCTGGACAGCTCGGGCACGGGCGATGTTGCACACGCCGTCGAAGCAATAGACTACGCCGTCGCGCACGGCGCGCAGGTTATCAACTGCTCCTGGGGAACAAGTGATTCTTCAGTCGCACTCTTTCGCGCAATCAGCCGCGCTTCAAAACGAGGTGTGCTCGTCATCGCTTCGGCTGGCAACGACGGTCATGAAATAGAAAGCGCCCCACACTATCCCGCCTCCTTCGATCTAGACAATATCATCGCCGTTGCTTCCTCTGATAGAGCAGACCAGTTGGCGCAGTGGTCTAACTGGGGTGCGATGCATGTCTTGATCGCGGCGCCCGGCGTCGACGTTCTCACTACACATCTTGGCGGCGATTACCAGGCAGTCAATGGCACCTCAGCTTCGGCAGCACTCGTGAGCGGCATGGCAGGTCTCATCAGAACGCTGCGCCCGTGGCTTGGCGCAACGACAACTCGTCAGATGATCATGCAGAGCGCACGGCCTACACCCGCTCTTTCAGGTAAGGTCTCAACAGGTGGCATTGTTGGCGCGGCAGGATTAAGCGGAGCCATCAGCACACTCTCTCCGCAGGATGGGTTAGATAGCGCGAGCGGCTACAACGGTGGAAGCAATCCTCCAAAAGTAAATAGTAGCCAAGCAGTAGCAAACAACGGCAATGTAGTAGTCACAGGCAACGGAGCAGGAGAACAGCAGAGGCTTCAGCGATTTGATAGTGGCTATGCTCTGCCCGGTATCGGTGAAGTGCGTGGTCGCAAACATGCTAACCCGCACGCTCCGGCTGCAATTCCCTCGACCTTGCGATCCAAGCGCAAGCCGCGCGCAGCGGCTGGCCCTGGAGGAAACTTTCACCAGCCGCCTCCCCACAGGGCTTCTCTTAATGAGGAGCCAATTAGCTCCTCACCGCTTGGCCTTTTGGCCTGGGGTCAGCCTATGGAAGGATTCCAATCTCTGTTCGGATCAGGGCATGGAGTGCTCTCGGATTCGCCTTTCTCACTTTTTGGGCCGAAGCGTCCTGTCTCCTCCTTCGCCCGGCCCGCACCGTTTCAGCAATCGAGCGGCGGAAGCGCAACATTCGTTCAGTCGGATACGACGACGAAGGGAAGCTGGAAAGGGGTTTATGGAATCGATGGTTACAATGTCATCAACGATTCTGTGAACTATCCTTCTTACGCTCAAGTGTCAGCTACAGGACAGAGCAGCGACGCCGTGTGGGCGCAGTCAACTTCCGACGTGCGCGCTCTTCAGAAGGCGAGCGGCTCAGACCGCATAGCGTCTTGCTGGTATAGCTCAAGCGAGTTCACTATTGATGTCAACGTAACTGACGGTAATTCCCATCGAGTCACGATCTACAACTTGGATTGGGATGGTGCCGGGCCGCGTCAGCAGCGCGTTGATGTTTTAGATGCTGCGAACAACACGGTACTAGATACTCGCAGCCTTTCCAATTTTACGAATGGTCAATATCTGACGTGGCAAGTTACCGGGCATATTAAAATTAGGGTTACTTACACCGACCCGTCTGGACTCTATAATGCTGTAATCGGCGGCCTCTTCTTCGATCCGGTTCCATTATCTACCGCCGCCTCGTTTGTTCGTTCGGACACTACAACCCAGGGTAACTGGAAAGGAGCGTATGGGTCCGAGGGCTTTAATATAATCAATGATTCAGTAGCTTATCCTAGTTACGCCCAAGTGTCAGTTACGGGGCAGAGTAACAACGCCGTGTGGGCTACATCAACTTCTGATGTGCGTGCCCTACAAAAAGCGGCTAACAATGACCGCCTTGCCTCCTGTTGGTACAGTTCGGATCAATTTATCATTGACCTCAACATTACCGACGGCAGATCACACTATGTGTCAATCTACAACTTAGACTGGGACAGCGCCGGGCCGCGTCAGCAGCGCATAGACATTTTGAGCGCCGCAGACAATACCGTATTAGACAGTCGTAGTCTCTCTAATTTCACGAACGGTCAATATCTGACGTGGCAATTGAGCGGGCATGTTAAGATCAAGGTTACTTACACCGACCCATCTGGACTCTATAACGCTGTAATCAGCGGTCTCTTCTTCGATTCTGTAGGCGGCAACAATTCGGCTACTTTCATCAGATCAGACGCGACTACACAAGGCAACTGGCGTGGCGTGTATGGCTCGGAAGGCTATAACGTCGTCAACGATTCTCTAAGCTACCCCTCTTACGCGCAGGTGTCTGTTACGGGACAGAGCATTGCAACGTGGGCATCATCCACGAGCGACGCTCGCGCTCTTCAGAAGGCGAGCGGCTCAGACCGTATAGCGTCTTGCTGGTACAGTTCCGGTAATTTCACCATTGACCTGAATCTTACAGACGGCAAGCCGCATCGGGTGACAATCTACAATCTGGACTGGGATGGTGCCGGGCCACGCCAACAACGCATAGATATTCTGAATGCCGCAGATAATACTGTGTTGGACACCCGCAGTCTCTCTAATTTTACGAACGGTCAATATCTGACGTGGCAATTGAGCGGGCACATCAAAATCAAGGTCACTTACACTGACCCGTCTGCAATCTATAATGCTGTAATCGGCGGTCTCTTCTTCGACTCCGTTATGACGGTCAACACCGGCGGGCCATACACGGCTTCAGTGGATCAACTCGTGCAATTTAACGGACTAGGCTCAAGAGCCTCGTTCGGAGCGATCACCAGCTATCAGTGGAACTTCGGCGACGGCTCGACAGGGACTGGAGCTAACCCTACGCATACTTACTCGTCGCCGGGCACATACACTGTCAACTTAATCGTTACGGACGCTCTCGGCTCTCAGATGAGCGCAACAACGGCAGCCACCATTCAGTCGAACGCCGTACAGCCGTTCATCATAGATTTCTTTAACGGTGTATGGCTGCGTCAGCCTAACTCCGGGGAGATGCAGTACTGGAACGATAACATCGAGCAGGCGTATGCGCAGAGCGCCGATTTACGGCTGCTGCCAGCGCAGGAGATGGGACGCTCGCTGTTTGAGTCCGCCGATTACGTACAGCGCAACAGGGACAAACACTGGTACGTCTATGACCTTTACAAGGCTTACTTTAATCGCGAGCCTGATCAGGGTGGCTGGGACTTCTGGACCGGGCGGCTTACCGACCCTATTAACCCGGCGACTCCTGAACAAGTACGGCAAGCCTTCGCTGAAAACACCGAGTTCGTCAATCGCGTCGGCAACCTGCTTTCGGGCAGCACCATCGGCAGCACGCGATCCAACCTGCTGCTTGCTCGCCTGTATCCGGGGAATAGAACCGGCGGAGGAGGAGAAGATTTACTATCGCGCAACTTCAACTGGAGCGTGCCGTTGGTGAGCCTGCCCGGTCGAGCGGGTCTGGACCTTGGTCTCTCGCTCTCATACAACTCACTGGTGTGGACTCGTTCAGGCTCGTACATCTACTTCGATGAAGATCGAGGTGAACCCAGTCCAGGTTTCCGATTGGGCTTCCCCACTATTCAGGGTCAGTATTTCAATCCGCAGACAGGAAAGAGTTCCTATCTACTTATCACTCCGGGTGGGAGTCGCGCGGAACTACGGCAGGTGGGGACAGGCAGCATCTATGAATCTGCTGATTCGTCATACCTTCAATTGGACACAGGCAACATGATGCTGCGCACTGCGGACGGGACACAACTCTCCTATGCCCTCTACAACGGCGCATATCGCTGCACGCAGGTTAAGGATCGCAATGGAAACTACATCACAGTTAACTACAACCAGATCACAGGCCAGATAACAACCGTTGTTGACACTCTAGGGCGAACCATCACCTTTAATTACGATAACAACGCCAACATCATTTCGATCTCGCAGGTCTGGGATCAGGGCACGGCGAATCAGCAGACGCACCTGTGGGCAACGTTCGGTTGGGACACTCTGACTTTGCAGCCCGGCTTCTCTGGGCTGACGGTGGTGGGCGCTTACGGCGGCGAAACAATTCCAGTGCTCAAGTGGGTTGGCTTCGACGACCAGTCATACACCAAGTTCACATACTCTTCGGTGGGACAGGTCACACGGGTTACTCACTATGCAGCGGATAGCGTCTCGAACAACGGCGCCCTTCTTAATAATCACGCGCTCAACTACACGGATTACACCTTTGATTCGGGAACGGAGGACTGCCCGCGCGTCTCCACCAGAAACGACTGGGCTGAGAACTGGAATATCGTAAACGGCCAGGCGACGCCAGTAACAACTCAATATCGAGTTGATCCAGACGGCGCGCACGTTATAGTTGTACCGGACAGGACATACATGCCCGACGGGGTCACGCTGGAGCATGATAATACCGAATACAGAGAGTATTACGGGGCAAAGGCGTGGCAGCGTGGGCTGGTAGTCAGGGCTGAGTGGCATTCCAACAACTCTACACAGAAGTCTGTCGTGAATACATGGACGCAAGGCGATGTACAGCAGGACGAAGACGCAACCATTATCCTTAACCCACGTCTGACCGATAGTACGATTAGCGACGCCGCAGGGAATAACCGGCGCACCAAGATTGATTACCAGCAATTCACCTTGCCGAGTGGGACAAAGTTTTACCTACCCAGCGATGTGACAGAGTATGCCGCGAACGCTACGACAGAGCTAAGGAAGACTCACACAGACTATTTGAACTATCTGGACCAGCATATTCTGGGGCTGGCGAACATGCAGACTTTAGCGGATGGCACGGGTACGCTCTTTTCTAAAGTTGATTACCAGTACGATACCGCAGTGACTACGCAAGACCCGCTCTTGAGGAATGACGGTGAACCTGTGCAGCACGACTCGGCTTACAGCATTAGCTTTTCTGCGCGAGGCAATCTTACTAGAGCCAGGCGTTGGGACGCGAATTACCCGAATGACGAGACGAAGGCGGTTGCGGTCTCGCGCGTAGGCTACGACACGGCAGGGTGTACCGTCTTTACGCTAGACGCGCTCGATCACAGGACGAGCATAGGCTATGCGGATGCGTGGTATTCCGATACGACGCAGCACCCGTTGACGCTCGCTTACCCGACGCAGGTGACTGTGACCGAGACGGTTCCAACCACGGCTAGCTACTCCTCTCTTATGAAGTACAATTACGACCGTGGACTCGCCATGTATGCAGAAGACCCTAAGGGGGCTAAGCAAGAGACTGTTTATGATGACGCCAATCGGGTCAAGCAGGTAACTAATCTTACTAATCAAACTAATCAGGCTCATGTGAAATGGGAGTATCCCACTTCGCAAAATGTAATCAACAGCTTTACCACTGTCGAAGATAATCAGCCGGAAGCTTTTTCTGCGAAAGTGCTGGACGGGGATGGAAGGGTTATCGCTACGGCGAGTGTTCTGCCGGGAGATGCGGGACACTATACGGGGCAGCAGGTGATCTACGATACAGTGGGCAGGGTCAGCAAGCAGTCTAATCCTACGGAGACGGATGGTGTCTCGGGCGGCTGGCACGCTATAAGTGATGATGCGCAGTTGGGCTGGCTCTACAGTTCACAGATTTATGATTGGAAGGGCAGGCCAAGATTTACTATAAACACGGATGGAACGCAGAGTGAGGCAAGCTACAGCGGGTGCGGGTGCGCTGGCGGCGAGGTTGTTACTCTCACGGACGAAGGCACGCGCGATGTGGACGGCACGATAAAAAGAAGGCAGCAAGTAGTTACTCACGACATACTTGGGCGTGTGATTAATAGTAAGGTTCTGGACTTTAATGGTAACGTCTACACGACTACTGTCAACGTATACAATGCGCTAGATCAGGCGACGAGTGTGAGACAGTACCAAGGGGCAGAGGGGAGCAGCACATACCAGGAGAGCACGGTGACTTACGACGGCTATGGCAGACCGCTGACGAAGCACGCGCCTGAGCAGGATAATAACAAATCAACAAGCTATGACTATAACCTGGATGACACTGTAAAGAAGATAACAGACGCAAGAGGAGCAAGTGCAACCTACAGCTATAACTCTCGTCATCTGGTAATAGGTATTACTTATTCCTCACCTGATTCTACTTCAATTCCTGCTCCTTCACCTGTGAGCATGGATTATGATTCAGCGGGCAATCGCCTTTGGATGACTGACGGCATGGGACGTGTGGATTACTCTTATGACACACTTTCATATCTGCGATCTGAGACAAGACAGTTCAGCGGCACGGGTGTGCCTTCTGGCACTTACACTCTCTCTTATGAGTATAATCTAAGTGGAGAGTTGAAGAAGGTAACAGACCCTACGAACGCAAGTATCAGCTACTCGCATGACCAGATGGGTAGAGTAACAGCGATCACAGGCTCTAGTTTTGCCAACGTCACGCAGTACGCATCTAACATGCAATACCGCGCATGGGGAGCGTTGAAGGGTTTAACTTACGGCAATAATCTTACGCTCACAGTCGGTTACAATACACGGATGCAGCCAGCTAGCTTCTCAATCCCCGGTGTCATCTCTAAATCTTACGATTATCATCCAGACGGAAGTCTTAGCTTCTCGCATGATCTATTGAATGACCACTTTGATCGCTCTTACAGTTACGACAATGCTGGACGCCTTGCTCATGCGCTATCAGGGCAGGAGGCGAGAGGGTGGGCTGCTACAACAGATCGTCCGTATAATCAAAGTTATTCGTACGATGCATTCGGGCACATAACATCACGAACGAGTGCGAGTTGGAGCCGGACATTCTCGATGACTGCCTCTTACACGAACAATCGTAATCAGCAGTGGCAGTATGATTCGGATGGGAATCTACTGAATAATGGTGAGGCTGCTTACTCATACGACGCTGCTGGAAGGATAGCAAGTGTAACAACTGATGATGTGACTACGCTGGGGCTTGATGGAGATGGTCAGCAAGTGAGGACTACCAAACAGTGGTATGACGAGTCTTCAGGTCACAACATTACTTCAACGACCTACTATATGCGTTCAAGCGTGCTGAAAGGTCAGGTAGTAACAGAGATAGACGCAAGCGGAGCTAAGACTAGAACCTTCATCTATGGCACAGGTGGAGTGCTTGCCTGGCAGAGAGCTTGGTACTCAGGAGGGCGTGTAGTATGGGAGCATCGTGATGTGAACGGAGAGAGTTTCCACACCACAGACCAGACGGGTCAAGATGCACCGATGGATGCTGAAGAAAGTGCAGCAGAGTTAGACCCTGTTGGAGCAGATGCTAGCTTGTCTGATCCATATCCTCCAGAGGTAATTAATCCTACACCACCGGAAGGAGGAGAGAGTCTTCTCTCTTATCCTAGCTTTGGTAATCCTGTTAGTCAGCTAACTACTTATGCTCGGGATGGTATAGCTTTGCCTTTGGAGGATTTCATGTCTATGGTATCTCCTTACTTTCATAGTGGGTTTGGGTTTGCTGCTGTTGAAGCTGATAGGAGAGCTTCTCTTAATAATGCGAATTACCGCCCCGTGCACAGGCAAGTCCCCCACAGTGACCTTTGGTACTTAGACACCTCGGCGATTCCTTTAAACCCATCAGCTGCTTTCTTACTTAAAGATTTGCAGACTGGCCCTGGGGATGAACATAATAATTATCACCAGCCAAATGCAGGAATTGTACAGAATTTCTGGAGGAAGTACGGGAAGAAACTTTCTAAATGTATTGATGAAGTCTTCCGTGGAGATGCTGGTGCTGCAAAGGTTGAGTTAGCGAAAGGTTTGCCCTATCTAGATTTCTCCCAGAACTCAAGACAATTAGGGCCTCTAAGTGTTACTGGTACAGATCTACATCAAGCCACGCAAGCCAGCGGTTTGCCCAGCCCTTGGGACGGTTATGCCGGCACTATTCACATTGCAAGTGAACTTCGAAGAATCCCTGACGAGGTTAATCGTATAATTACTCACGAAACGGGAAACATATTAGCTTCAAGAGTTACAGTGACACTATATGGCGCGGAGGATCAGACTAGATATGGCGACCCGAATGGTATTGGACATTCCCACAATCCAAGAGATCGTGATGCAGATACAGGTGCGAAATTAGAATTATGTGTCTTCGGAAGTATTCCTTGGTAGCGGCAAACACTCTTTGGAGGTAACAATGAATCGCTTACTCTTAATTACTTTAGCAATTGTCTTGTCGAGCAGTTGTAGTTTGCAGGATGGTCGCTCATCATCATCTAGTAGGGAAAGAATGGAATCGAATAGTTTCGAGGGTGCTTATGAATTAGTGTCGGAAACAATTACTTTAACCAAGCCAGAACAACGTACTGTGCAGATAGCTCCACCAGAATGGCTGGGGATATGGTTGTTCCAGAGTGGCCGCTTTAGTATTACTTTAATGAAGCAACGTCGAAGCTGGTTTCCATTTCCACGTAGCCCACAGGATTTAGGTTACATATCATCTGCTGGCACTTATAACATCAATGGAGCACACTTATTACTAAAGCATGAATTATCCCTTAATCCTGTCGGAATTGGTCATCCTACAGATGTAGAGTATCATCTAGAAGGAGATACATTAACTCTAATTGAGACAATTAATCCTCGTATGGAAGACCTCTCTGAAGGACAACAAGTTACAGTTCTGCGAAAAATAAAAAATCTCCTTCGGCCATAGGTGTACTAGGCGGACAAGTTGTAACAGAGATAGACGCAAGCGGAGCTAAGACTAG
>MNJR01000155.1:0-22425 GCA_001920415.1 Acidobacteria bacterium 13_1_20CM_3_53_8
GATTCAAGGCTTGAGCCATATGCTCAAAACCGTCATGCGGGCCTCCAGGCCCACCGTGAAAGCCGCCAGGGCCGCCACCGTGCCCGCCATGCGGCCCTTGCGAGAAACCGACTATCGCCGCCATCAACAGTAGCGCGCCGGCGATAACGATGACGCCCATCTTCTTCCAATTTAATCTCATCTTTCTATCTCCTCTTAGCCCATCAAAGTTAACTACTAAAGAGCGCCGCAAAGAAGCGGAAGGCGACTCGTGATGATATACCCTGATAATGAAAGAGTCGCCTTCCGCTTAACCCGGACGCGCGTTATCTAAATCTTCTGCGCGTCGAGCGGCTTCGGTATTTTGACGCATATCACGACTGTTTAGACGTAAAGAGTCGGTCAACGAAATGTAAAGTTTTGTTAAGCAGTGCCCCATTTCTCTTGACACTTCTTGACGGAAGAAAACGGGCGATTAAGGTAGAATGTTTTGTTCGAGCCTTCAGAGGTCTTCATGCTCTGGCATGAGATGACGAGATAAATGATGCAGCAGATACTTGTGATTGATGATGATGTAGAACTCTGCGAACTTGTCGCGGAGTATCTTGAACCCGAAGGGTACAAGGTCGAGGCGGTTCACAACGGCGAAACTGGCGTCGAGCGTGCGCTTTCCGGCGAGCACGCGCTAGCCGTTCTGGATTTTATGCTGCCCGGCATCAACGGCTTCGAGGTCTTGCGTCGCATTCGCGCAAGCTCGCGCCTGCCCGTCGTGATGTTGACGGCGCGCGGCGACGACGTGAATCGCATAGTCGGGCTTCAAATAGGCGCTGACGACTATTTGCCGAAACCTTTTAATCCTCTGGAACTGGTCGCACGCATCAGCGCAGTTCTCAGGCGCTCTCGCCCGGACGAGCGAAACGAAGAGCGTGCGCGCGCCACATTGGTCGTCGGCGATGTGGAAATGGACAATCGCACACGGACTGTTCGTCGTGCTGGAGAAACGGTCGAGCTAACGGTCGTCGAATATGATCTTCTGGAAAAACTGTTGAGCGCGCCCGGTCGCATCTTGACACGAGAAGAGCTGGTGAAAGAAGTGCTTCATAGAGACCTCTCGCCCTTCGACCGCAGCATAGACACGCACGTGAGCAACCTGCGCAGGAAATTGGGACATCAGGTTCAAGGCGTCGAACGCATCAAGACAGTGCGCGGCATTGGATACATTTATGCGAATAGTCTGGAGTCCTACTGAATTTTCGATTTTAGATTTGCGATTTTCGATTGGAAGAAGTGGAAAGCTTTTAAATCGAAAATCTAAAATCCAAAATCGAAAATCAGTCTGACTCCAGACTCCAGACTTTTATGAGGAGTCTTTTTCTAAAAATCTTACTGTGGTTCGGGCTGGCTATGGTGCTGGTCAACGTGGCCTCGTTCGTGACGGGAATAGTTACGGAGCGACGGTCTCAGCCTCAGCGTCAAAACCCTATGGCTCCAATGTTCGGTGTTTATGCCGAGACGGCGGTCGAGATTTTTGAAAGAGATGGAAAGCCAGCGCTCGCTTCATACCTTGAGCGCGTCGAAAGCGTATCGCACATTAACGCTGTGCTTTTGGATGAACGCGGCGAGGACGTTTCGGGCCGAAAGGTTCCCGCAGGGGCTAATGATCTGGCAAAGCGCGCTACCGAAAACGCGCCGTTTGTATTCGATTACCCTACGCAACATCAGCCGCTCGCTGCTCAGTTAGTGCGCTCGCCCCGTGGCTCGCTCTACACTCTGGCCGCAGAACTGCCTAGACCAGAGTTTCCCAGACCACCGCCGAGACTCGGAGAGCCGGAATCATTCATGTTCCACCTGCGCCTGCTGGGCCAACACTTGCTCCCAATACTCCTAGTCGCTGTGTTGTTCTGCTACTTTCTTGCCAGATACCTTGCGACTCCCATAGTTAAGCTGCGCGACACGACTCAGGAACTTGCCGATGGCAATCTCACGGCGCGCGTGGATAGCAGTCTGCTCAGGCGTAGCGACGAGATAGGCAACCTCGGGCGAGATTTCAACTTGATGGCTAGTCGTATCGAATCTCTTGTAGAGGCGCAGCGACGACTGCTCGGCGACATCTCGCACGAGTTGCGTTCACCGCTCGCGCGACAGGGCGTTGCTCTGGGTCTTGCGCGCCGTCGCGCTGGGCCTGAAGCAAACACTGCGCTTGACCGCATAGAGCGCGAGGCCGAACGCATCAACGAAATGATAGGCCAACTTCTGGTGCTCTCCCGTGTTGAAAGCGGCACGGACGGACTGAATAGAGTTGAGATAGACCTGTGCGCCCTAGTGCAGGAGGTCGCAGACGATGCTGACTTTGAAGCTCGCAACCGCGAACGCAGCGTGCGAGTCATCAAGTGCGAAGCTTGCAATGCGACCGGCGTGTTTGAACTCGTAAGAAGCGGCGTCGAAAACGTAGTGCGCAATGCTGCGCGTCACACTGCACAGGGGACTGAAGTGGAGATTGCGCTTCGTTGTGAAGAGACAGACGGCAGGAGATACGCTCTCATCAGCGTGCGCGATCACGGGGCGGGCGTGCCGGAAGAGGCTCTTGAAGAGATTTTCAGACCATTCTACCGTGTAGAAGATGCGCGTGATCGCCAGACAGGAGGCACTGGACTCGGTCTAGCCATTACTGCTCGCGCCGTGCGCCTTCACAGTGGAACCATCAAAGCCGCCAACGCGCCCGATGGCGGTTTGGTCGTTGAGATTAGACTTCCTACCCGCCTGCTAAGTAAAAAGTAAAAAGGCAAAAGTGCAGGCACGCCTAAAGGCGTGAATTATAAATTAAAAATGGTTTCGTCCTTATCCCTTTTGCCTTTTTACTTTTACCTTTTGCCTTTCTCTTATGCTCCTCCCTTCTTGATTTGTAGCTCTTATTCGATTAGGGTTTCAATTTCACGGAAAGATTATTGCTTCAAGGTTTCGGGCACGACCGTTATGCCTTTCAGCCCCGTTCAAATCATCCCCGTTGCGTTGTCGTTTGCGCTTGCGCTCATCTTCACTCCCGTAGTGCGTGCGCTGGCGCGGCGATGGGGCATTGTTGCCAGGCCTAAGATAGATCGCTGGCATAAGAAGCCTACGGCTATGCTGGGCGGCGTTGCCATATGGCTCTCGACTGTGTTGACGTACGCTCTGCTTATCCCGCGCACGACCTACGGCTGGTACGTCATAGGCGCAAGCACTTTCCTCTTTCTGGTTGGTCTGGCAGACGATCTTCTTCACGCGAAGCCTTACCAGAAACTGATAGGCCAGATAATGGGTTCGGCCTTCATAATCTACTATGGTCTAGCGCTGCCTTGGACGCGCTTCGCAACGCTCAACATGGCCGTGACCATTTTCTGGCTGATAGGCATAACGAACGCCGTCAACCTGCTGGACAACATGGACGGGCTGGCAGCAGGAATAGCAGCAATCGCTTCGGCATTTCTTGCACTGAGCTTCGCAGTGAGCGGCCAGCCCGTAGAGGCTCTCAGCGTGGCCGTCTTCACTGCCGCGCTCGCAGGATTTCTGGTCTATAACTCGAATCCTGCTTCGATTTTCATGGGCGACTGCGGCTCTATGTTCATAGGCTTCTTTCTTGCGAGCGCAGCGCTCGAGCACGCATCTGGGGGACGCTCGCGTTCATTCCTGCCAGTGCTGGCCGTGCCCATACTGATTCTGTTCATCCCCATCTTCGACACTACGTTCGTCACAGTCATACGAAAGCTGTCTGGACGCGCCGCCTCGCAGGGAGGACGCGATCATACTTCGCACCGTCTGGTTGCTTTGGGAATGTCGGAGCGTCGCGCGGTCTGGATGCTCTATCTGTTCGCGGGATTCGCGGGATTGCTTGCGCTCGTGGTGCGCGAGTTGAAATCCGATGTGAGCATAGCATTGATCTTAGGCTTCACAATTGTGCTCACGCTTCTGGGAGTCTATCTGGCAGGCGTGAAAGTTTACGAGGATGCGGACGAAGCGCGCGCGCTCCGTGACAAGCCGCTCTTCGCCTTTCTGATTGATCTCTCTTACAAGCGGCGCGTCTTTGAAGTGCTGCTCGACGTGGTGCTCATCATTCTGGCGTACTACGGTTCTTACCTTCTGCGCTTTGGCCCGTTGGCTGAGATAGGCACACTCAGAATTTTCCTGCGCACGCTGCCCGTGCTGGTCTTCGTGAAGATGGCTACGTTTCTCGTCATGGGCGTTTACAGAGGAATCTGGCGCTACACAAGCATTGACGACCTGATCGTCTTCGCAAAGGCGAACATGCTAGGTTCAATAGCCAGCGTGCTCGCCATCCTCTTCGCATTCCGCTTCGAGGGAGTTTCGCGCTCCGTCCTCATTCTTGACGGGCTGCTGCTACTGATGCTGGTCACTACGAGCCGAATGGCCTTTCGACTGTTCCGCAAAGTCCTGCCCGTAGCAAACGGTCTAGGCGGGAGCCGTGTATTGATTTACGGAGCGGGCGACGGTGGCGAGCTTCTGCTGCGCGAGATTCAGAACAACAGAGAGTTGCGTTACGCGCCCGTAGGCTTCGTTGACGACGATCCCAAAAAGAGCGGCAAAGTAATACACGGCCTGCGCGTCTTCGGCGGCAACGGAAGCCTCAGCCGCATCTGCACAGAGCAGCGCGTTGACGAAGTTGTAATCTCAAGCTCGCGCTTCACAGAAGAACGTGTTCAGGAAATCCTTAAGGACTGCGAAGCCGCCCACGTCACACTCAAGCGCATGCGTATAGAGATAGAGAAGATTAGTGATTAAAGCAGTTTTCAGTTTTAAGTTTTCAGTTTTCAGTGAAAGCGTCGTGCATCTTTCTGAAAACTGAAAACTTAAAACTGAAAACTGAATTTGTCGTGGCGAATACAGATCAACTGAAAATCATTGATGTGCGTGCGTTGTACCTGCGCGTGCTGCTGGTCGTGCCGGTCGCATTGGTGTTGGCAGGCTCTTGGTATGCAACGCGATGGTACGTGGGCAACACTATGGCGGAGTATGTGCCCGCTGCGGAAGAGGGTGGGATTGATGTTGCGCAAAAGGCCATGAAGCTTGCGCCCGACGATCCGCGCACGCACTGGACTGTTGCTGCTCTTGAGAAGTCAACGTTTTCGCCGGAAGAGTTGCCGTTGGCCGTTGAGCATTACCGCGAGGCCGTAAATCTTTCGCCGAACGATTATCGTTTATGGATGGATTTGGGGCAGGCGCAAGAGGCTTCGGGCGATAGCGCAGCAGGTGAACGCTCCTTGCGTCGTGCCGTTGAGCTTGCGCCCTATTACTCGTACCCGCGCTGGTATCTTGGCAATCTCTTGCTCAGAGAGGGGCGCATTGATGACGCTTTCGCGGAGTTGCAATTGGCCGGAAGTCGGGACAGCAACTTGCGCCCGCAGATTTTCAACCTGGCGTGGCACGTTTACGGCCAGGACGCGCAATCTGTGCTTCTAGCCGTAGGCGATTCTCCAGCTTCGCGCGCAGAACTGGTAGGTTTTCTTCTGGGCGTAGATAGAATTGACGACGCGATTAAAGTCTGGAGCGGCCTCATGCCCGGCGATAGAAGAGAGCAGCGCGCGGCGGGTGAGAGCTTGACGAAGAAGCTGCTGGAAACAAAACGCTACGCGGACGCATTCTCGGTCTACAATGATTATGTTGAAGATGGCACGCAGAGGATAGGGCAGATTCAGAACGGCGGGTTCGAGGCGGATGTCGTTGATACGAATCCATTCGGCTGGAAGATAGCAGAGGCGCACGGAGTTCAGATTGCGCTTGATGCGGGCGCTCCGCACGCGGGCGAGCGAAGCCTTCGCGTGGTCTTCACGTCGCCCGCGCAACTCGCCTTCGATAACGTGCAGCAGTTAGTAATCGTAGAGCCTTCGGCTGATTACCATCTGGAGTTTTACGTTCGCACAGAGAACTTGAAGAGTGTTGCGACGCCGACCGTTGAGGTGCTGAATGCAGCCACGGGCGCTCAGATTGCGACGAGCGAGCCGCTTCCTTTGGGCAACAACAACTGGCAGTTGATGAAGATAGATTTCAAGATGCCACCGGGCGGCGAGGCCATCATCTTGCGCACGAGTCGCGCATCGTGCGCAGAGGAAGCAACCTGTCCTATATTCGGCATGGTCTGGTATGACGACTTCAATCTCCAACGCGCCCGCTGAGGCGCCCTCTAAAAGTGGCGCGCTTCAGACTGAAAGCCGTAGCGCGCTTGCGGCGTCCGTGAAGCTTGCGCGCACGGTGGCGAGCCGCTTCATCTTTCTCACAATCTGCGTGGCGATTGTGATGACGACGCTAGCCTTCGGGACAGTGCACTATTGGGCGCTAGCCATCTTCGAGATAAGCGCGGCAGCAATCGTTCTACTCTGGGCTATGGACGTATGGCGCAGCCGCGTGTTGCGTTTTAGCCGCAACCCGCTTCAGTTGCCGCTCGTGGGACTGTTCATCTTGGGACTCGTTCAACTTCTTCCTTTCAGCGGCGCAGCATCGGCAGACAGCAACAGCGCGCAACTCCGAACCATCTCATTCGATCCTTACTCTACGCGGCTCGCGCTCGTGCAGATTGCTGCGCTCGCAATCTATTTTGCGGCGACGCTTGCGTTCACGGACAGTCCGCATCGCTTGCGCATACTCGTGCGCACCATAATCATCTTCGGATTCGTGCTAGCCATCTTCGGGTTGACGCAATCGTTCACAAGCCCTACGAAAGTCTTCTGGATACGCGAGCTATCGCAGAGCACAGCCTTCGGGCCTTTCATCAATCGCCACCACTTCGCAGGCTACATGGAACTTGCGATGGCTGTGCCGCTCGGCCTGCTCTTTTCCGGTTCAATCGAAAAAGAGAAACGTCCGCTTTACGCTTTCGCCATCTTCATGATGGGAGTCGCGCTTATCATGACAGCGTCGCGCGGCGGCATCATAAGCCTTGTCGCAGAGGTAGGCTTTCTTGTCATCATTGCTGGTATAAAGAGACGTAAACGGAGACATCGCTCGGAAGAGAAAGAAAGAAAGGAAGGGAAGACAGCGCGCGTTCGATCCGCGATGGTTCGCGCCGGACTCGCATTCGCATTCGTGCTTCTAATCTTCACGGGCGTCGTCATGCTCGGCGGCGAATCGGCTCTGACCAGATTTCTAGGCTCTGTCTCATCATCTGACCCAACGACGGGGCGCGCGCATTTCTGGAGCGTGACGCTGGACATCATACGCCACCACCCTATGACAGGCGTAGGCCTTGGCGCATATAGTCTGGTTTACACCAGCTACGACACGCGCAACGGGTTGATGCGAGTCGAGCAGGCGCACAACGATTACCTGCAAATGCTGTCGGACGCAGGCGTGGTCGGAGTCATCCTGGGACTGTTTTTTCTGGTAGCGCTTTTTCGCGCGGGCTTCGCGCGGCGCGAGACCGATGACAAGTTCCGGCGCGGCGTGGCTACGGGCGCGCTGGCCGGATGCTTCGCGGTGCTGGTTCACAGCTTCTTCGACTTCACGCTCCACACAACAGCGAATGCACTACTCTTTCTGATAGTCGCCGCGCTGGCGACCATGAACGGTCGCATAGAGCAGCACTCGCGCGGTCGCCACAGAAGACGCAGCCATATTAAAAGTCTGGAGTCTGGAGTCGTGAGTCTGGAGTCAGAAGACTCCGGTATCAAGTCCGAAGTTGCAGGATGAAAGCAAGAGAAATCGTAAATCTAAAATCGAGAATCCGAAATCAATCGGACTCCAGACTCACGACTCCAGACTCCAGACTGTTTCTGGTATGAAGAAGAGCCTGCTTCAACTGATAGTATGCCCATTATGCGGCGGCGCGTTGCGCTGTGAAATTTTTATGGAGGATGCGCGCGGCTCTGTCGAGAGCGGCTTCATCGCGTGCGCGTGCGGGACTAGCTATCCGGTCATCGTTGGAATCCCGCGCCTGCTCCCGCCGGAACTGCAAAGCATGTTGTGGGAGATGCATCCGCAGTTCTTCGCGTCTTACAGCGAGCGATTGCCCGCCGCGCTTTTGCCGCACGACAAGGGTGATTCAAAACATGATGAGACGGCGGAGCTTGCTGCGAAGCGCCAGACAGCGCGCAGTTTCGGCTACGAGTGGCAGGCGTTCTCCGAGATGCTGCCTGATTACGAAGAGAATTTCCGTTGGTACTTCGAGAGGTTCTCACCAGAAAATTTCGCTGGCCTGCGTGTGTTGGATGCTGGCTGCGGAACTGGACGCCACACCTTTCACATGGCACGTAGCGGCGCTAAGTGCGTCGTCGCAATGGATTTCAGTCAGGCCATAGAAGTCGCCGCGCGCAACAACCGCGAGAACCTGAACACACATTTCATTCAGGCGGACATCTATCATCCGCCGTTTCCGCCAAACTCATTCGACTTCATCTACAGTCTAGGCGTGCTGCATCATCTGCCCGACCCCGAAAAAGGTTTTCGCGCTCTCTTGCCGCTGCTACGCGCGGACGGTTTTCTGAACATCTATCTCTACTGGAATCTTGAAGGCGAGGCGGCGTGGCGTCGCGCGGCTTTGAAGGCCGTGACCGGAGTACGTCGCGTCACTACGCGTATGCCTCACGCGCTGCTGAAAAAATTGTCATGGCTCGTCGCCGCAGGGTTTCAAGTCGCGTTCGTGCTTCCGGCGAAAGGTCTAGAGAAAATTTCCGCTACTAACAAACTGGCAGACCGCGTGCCTCTAGGACATTATCGCAAATACTCTTTCCGCGTTCTCTACACAGACCAGTTCGACCGCTTCTCCGCCCCCATTGAGAATCGCTACTCGCGCGCGGAAGTCGCAGCATGGTTCGAGCGCGCCGGACTAAAAGATGTAGTTATTCTGGGCGGCGCAGGCTGGCGCGCATCCGGCAGGCGCGTGGGACAAACTGAAAGCATGGAAGCCGAGACGGATGATGAGAAGTTGGCTGCAAAGGCTTCTCGCTGATGACCTATCAACTAACTGAACGCCGCACTTGTCTTAATTTGTAGCTAATTTATTCTACGAATATCCGACGGTTTAATTGTTGGCGGGTGTTGTCAGTTTGCGTAGAGGAGTTGTAAGCTTGACGCCTAAGTCAGTATCTCCCAAAGTAAGCTCGCACAGGAATCTTTCGGACGAAGGAGAAGCAAGGAGCGCGTGATTTCCGCTACCGCAGCATCGCGCGAGATTGACGAAGAGAGGAGCGCCGCCGCGCCAGAAGCGCAGACGCTCCCGCAGCTTTGCATCTCGGCAGCGCTACGATATGCGAAGCGGGATGCGCTCAATCATAAAAGCAAGAATCAGTGGATTCATCTTTCAGCCCAAGAGTTCGTCGGGCGAGTGCGCGCAGTCACGCTTGGCCTAGCGGAGTTAGGCATCAAGCGCGGCGATCGCGTGGCGCTGCTTTCGGAAAATCGTCCTGAATGGTCTATAGCAGACCTTGCAATTTTAGCTTTGGGCGCGGTCAACGTCCCCATCTACACTACGCAGGCCGTAGAACAGGTGCGCTACATTCTGGAAGACTCCGGCTCGCGTGCGCTCTTCGTTTCGGGGCGCAAAGTCTTCAAGCACGCGCGTAAGGGCATTGACGGCATTGAGAAGTTGGAGCGTCTTATCTTCTTCGATTCGGAGGCGGCAGAAGATATAGAGAGCGCTATAACGCTCGAAGAGCTTGAGAAGCGCGGGCTGAAGATTGACGAAAACGACACGGAAGCTTTCGAGCGTCTAGTAAAGCAGGGAAGTTCTGGCGACCTTGCGACGATCATTTACACTTCGGGAACTACAGGCGAGCCAAAGGGCGTGATGCTCTCGCATTCAAATTTTATCTCGAATGTTCTTTCCATCTCGAACACGCTTCCCATCTCAAACAGCGACACGGCGCTCTCTGTTCTCCCGCTCTCGCACATCTTCGAGCGTGCGGCCTTCTACATCTTCTGCTGGTGCGGCGTTTCGGTTTACTACGCGGCTTCTTTCGATCAGGTGGGCGAACATCTGCGCGAGGTGCGACCGACCGTGATGACGGCTGTGCCCAGGCTTTTCGAAAAGGTTTATCAACGCATCATCAAGAAAGGAAGTTCCGAAAAGGGCTGGAAGCGCTGGATGTTTATGCGCGCTCTGGAAGTAGGCCAACGCTACGCCGAGTTGAAAGATAAAGGCGAACCTATCCCTGCGTCTCTTGCCGCGCAGCAGAAGATTGCTAGTCGTCTTGTTTTCTCGAAATGGCGCGCGGGCGTGGGCGGTCGCCTGCGATATTTCGTTTCGGGCGGCGCGCCGCTTTCGCCCACGCTCTCCTACGCTTTCATTGCTGCCGACATTCCTATTCTTCAAGGCTACGGCGCGACCGAAACTTGTATAGTTTCTGCGAACCGCCCAGACGAAAACAAGATAGGCTCGGTCGGCATTCCTTTCCCCGGAATTGAAGTTAAGATTGCAGATGATGGAGAGATTCTAATCCGCGGCGCGAACGTGATGCAGGGCTACTACAAGAAGCCTGAAGAGACTGCACTGGTAATCCGTGACGGATGGTTCTACACAGGCGACGTTGGGCACATAGACGAGCGCGGCCATCTGTACATCACGGATCGCAAGAAAGATTTATTCAAGCTTTCTAATGGAAAATATGTCGCGCCGCAGATGATCGAAAGCCTTATCAAACAGAGCGGGCTTGTAAGCCAGGTCGTCGTGCTCGGCGCCGGGCGCAAGCAGCCCGTTGCGCTCATAGTCCCGGACTGGGAGGCGCTGCAAGGCGCGATTGATGAGCAGGGCGAACAGATTGAGGAGCGCTCGCGCGCTAGCCTCAGCCGAAACCCCTTTGCGGTCAAGATAGTTCAGCGCGAAGTCGCATCGCTCACTTCCTCCCTGGCAGATTACGAGCGCGTGCGTCGCATAGCGCTGGTTCCCGACGAGTTCACAATTGACGGCGGCGAACTCACGCCCACGCTCAAAGTCAAACGGCGCATCATAGACGAAAAGTACGGCGATTTAATTGAAGAGTTGTACGAATAAAGCAGTTTTCAGTTTACAGTTTTTGGTTTTCAGAAAAAGCTTGCTGGCTCTTCTTCTGAAAACTGAAAACTGAAAACTGAAAACTGCTTTTACGCGTCTGTTAAAGTCAGTCCCTGTTTTTCAAAGGCGATGCTTTGAGAGAATTGTGAAGCGGGAGCGTGGTGGCACAGGATTGCTTCGGCCAAGCAGCGTAGGTTTTCTGGAATCTCTGGAGGTGCAAACTTTTCCTCGGTCGGCGGATACTTCGTAAGCAGTTGCGTCTCGGCCCCGCAGAAATCGCAGGCGGCCAGATGCTCTTCTATCAAGCTTTCAATCTCCGTAACCATGCGCGTCGCCGAGTAAATCGCCAACAGTTCGGAGCGAGGACAGGTGATCTGTTTGCAGAAGACGCTTGAGCTTAAAAGGTACATTGGTTTCACCTTACTGTTCGGCCACCGCCGAAAAATCCACAACCCGGCAGGCTTACTTGACTTCGGAAAAGCGTCTTGAGTACAGCAAGGTAAGGAACAAGGAGCAAGATATAAGAGGCGAGCCTGCACCTACCATTAACCTTCAAAGGACGCTTCTTTTGGTCAAGGTGAGGAAAGTGCGAATGCACAGAAGTTTCCATAACTTTGAGACGTCGCAATCGGATTATTTCCATTTTGTATCAATATTTTGAGGGTGATGTAAAAAGATGTTGCTCAAAATTCATTTTACTGATAACATCCCTTTTGTCGGTCAGGGAGTCCCGCGCTCCTTGAAAACCCTTCACGGATGATCGCGCCACTTCCCCTTTGCGGTCATCGGGCGCGGTCACATCCAGCAAGGCTCAATTAAAGATCAAGCGCTGCTTCTACACGGTCTCCTCTGTGAAAGGTGATTCTAATCATCCCGCGCCAATGATGCCAAAGCGCTCGAAGTCGGATTCCCCACGCTGCAGCCCGAAACTTCCCGGCAAAAGAGATGACCCGCTCTTTAGAAGGCCGTCCATCATGACCGATACTACTTCCATGACAAACGCGTATGGCGAAAGCCGCAGAGAGAGAGAAGATTTCGACCAGAAGAGCAAGTGATCGTTGAGGTGCTGTTAGAAACAAGGAGAGAAAATTTCTTGATGGTTTGCAGGTCAGTATTAATTTGTAGTCAGCTCATGCGACACACTGCGTCGCTACTACCTTCACACCCGAAAGCACTTCCCGATTTATTTTGCTACAGAACATTTGATGCTTCTTTCAGCCTTGCGTAATAATTGACTCATAAAAGCTGTGAACTCCACCGGAAACAATTTCAAAGATTCCACGACGAAAACGGTCGAAAGCGAATCGCGCCCGTCACGCGCTCAAGCTGAACGTCATGCTAGAGCGGGGAACTGGGTAGAGAGCCTGCGCAACTCGGACGTGAATCGTCTCTGGACAGAACTGCACCGCATAGTAAGCCATCATCCGCTCGTGCGCGCTTCACGCAGCGCAGGTCTATTAGTAGAAGAAGGCGGGCAGAACGCTTACACAGACCTGACGCAGGAACTCTTCGTGCAGCTTCTAAGCAAGGAGCGCTTTCAGCACTACCTTGACACAGAGATGAAGGACGCAGAGATAGAGTGCGAGATAGGGCAGATAGAGTTAACGAACCTGCTGACGGCTGAACTGCGCAAGCGACATCCTGAGTCCTATCGTCTGGCTCGCCGCATCTCTACATTAATTCAGTCGAGCGCAAACTTCCGCCGCCTTGATACTTCGGGCATGAACGACGAGCCGCACAGACGCCTTGCCGAGCGAGTGTATGGCCTTGCCGAATGGCCTGACCATAAACAGAAACGCGAGAGCCATGATCTTGAGCAGCGCGTTCATATGATTCCTGTGCGCCAGCGCGACACGCGTATGGTGGGCTGCACGGGAGACTCGCAGGTCGTAATCAGCAACTCAGACCTTGAAGATTTAATCATCTCCGTTTTGGAGGCGTGCGATTCGCCTGTGGACGTGCGCACGCTTCGCAGCCTTGTGATGTCGCGGCTGCCAGTGATGGACATATACCTTGTGCCGCTTGGCGGTGGTGATGACGATGGCGACGAGCGCCGCATGCAGTTTGAGCCTGTTGATGAATGCGAGAATCCTGAAGAGGGTCTGCTGCGCCGCGAATCCGAGCGCGAAGCTGCTGGCTTCGTTGAACATTTTCTCAAAAATCTGCACGCGTCCGTGCGCGGCAAGGTCAAGCAGTACAATCGCATGCTAGGCGTGCTCTGGTACTGCTACTTAAGCCCTGTTCACGCCACACAGTTAGAGGTCGCAGCCACTCTGGGCGTTTCCGATTCGCTTGTTTCGGACTATCGCCGCCGCATAGAGCAGGCGCTGCGCTCGCTCTCTTTCAGCGAGATAGAAGAAGCGCGCCTCTTTGAGATGGCTCTGCGCGAGCGCGTACGCGTGCTTGTGCCCGACAGCGACAGCGAAAGCGTGACTGTCTAAGACGACAGCGTTAATGAGTAAGTAATCTGAAGTATGCGTAAAGTGAGCCGCTAGCGCGGCTTACTTTACGCACACGCTTCTTTCTAGCGCACGGCTGCTTTCGAAATTGCGTCTGGTATTCTGAAGATTCTCGTTATAAGCTTCTCAGGGTAGACAAAACGCCTTCTCAGGGATGATTTCATCGGTGCCCAGAAGGAGTGGGAATGGAAGTTAAGGCCGCGCTGCGCGAGCGGCTGGCAGGCATTTACGAATTGGATAGCACGGGCGCGAAACGCAGCCTGCAAATGGAAGGCGTTCGCGGTTTCGCCGTCCTTCTGGTCTTCTTCGTACACTACCATGCGCTCTTCCAGCCTTGGATGCGCGAAGGATCACCCACCTTCGCGCTATCGGATTTTCTGTGGAGCATAGGCCACACAGGCGTTGACCTCTTCTTCGTGCTGAGCGGCTATCTCATCTACGGCCTCGTAATCAAAAGACGAAACAACTACGGCTCGTTCATAAAGCGGCGCGTGGTCAGAATCTATCCGGCGTTCCTGTGTGTGCTGGCAATCTACATTGCGTTGTCCGTGATGTTACCGGCAGAGAGCAGAATTCCGACGGGCGCTGGAGCGGCAAGCTCTTACATACTACAAAACTTTCTGCTGCTGCCGGGTATGACGAGCGTTCAGCCTATCATCACTGTCTCCTGGTCGCTGAGCTACGAATTCTTCTTCTACCTTTTCATCCCCGCGCTCGTTGCGCTTCTGATGATGAGACGCTGGTCGCCCATTGCGCGCGTCCTCTTCTTTTTCACTCTGGCGGTCGTGTACGCCAGTCACTGCTTCACTAGCGGCGACGAGCGCATACGCCTAATCATGTTCATCTCCGGCATACTGCTCTACGAGGCTATGCACTCTTACAATCTGGGCGCGCGTCTTCACCCGCGCACAGACTATCTTGTGCTGATAGCTCTGGCTTTAACCTTCCTTATGGTCTACGTGCTTACGGGTCAGCAAGGGAGGCTTTCGTTTCTGCCTGACTCAGACAAGTTCAAAGAGATGTATCGCACGATTGTGCTCTTCGGAAGTTTCGGGCTTCTGGTTCTAGCTAGCCTTTCGTCGAACGCGCTGCTGGGCAGGATATTCTCCTGGACGCCGCTAAGGTGGTTAGGAAACATGAGCTATTCTTACTACTTGATACACGGCCTTACGCTGAAGGGCGTAGCGATGTTCGCGCACAGGCTTGTTCCTTCGACGGACGGGAGCATTATGGCTTTTCTGTTCGGGCTGCCTCCAGCGTTTGGCCTGACGCTCGTTAGCGCAACCCTTCTCTTCGTCCTTGTCGAAAAGCGATTCTCAATTGCAACGAGAGAGAAGAAGCAGACTGAGAGCGAGCGGCTTACGCCATTGGAAAGTGGGAGCGTGCAAGTAGCAGAGATAAGATAAGTTTCAAGTTTAAGAAGCCTGCGCGAAAAGTAAGCCGCGTTAGCGGCTAGTTGAGTTTAGCCCGGCTTTTCAAAGCCGGGAGAGTGTGTGCAAATTTTTGATCTCGTCGCGTGAGCGACGATTGAATTATCATCTTTATCAATCGTCGCTCGCGCGACGTGGCGCGTGCGTTAATGTTGTTGTTCCCGGCTTTGAAAAGCCGGGCTAAACTCAATTAGCCGCTAACGCGGCTCACTTTGCACACTTGCTTCATTCAATCTATAGCGGTTCTCACTTGGGTGCGACCACTCTGATCAAGGCATGCAGGTCAGTACCGCCTGCGGTAGCGGGCGGGTATCGGTGCGGCTACGACCCGCCCGCTACCGCAGGCGGTACTGACATGAGTCGCATTCAAGTGAGAACCGCTATAAAACCTGTTTTCTTCCCTCTTCTATGCTTCGAGAAATCAAACAGACAGTGCTGCGCGCATCCCGTGCTTCGGGCGTCTTCTCGCTCGTGTCGCGTAGCCGATGGCGCCAAAATCGTCTGCTGATTCTAGGCTATCACGGCGTTGCGCTCGAAGATGAGCATCAGTGGAATCCGGGGCTGTATATCACCCAAGAATTGTTCGCGGAACGAATGGACGCGCTCGCTCGCTTGGGCTGCAACGTGCTCGCGCTTGGCGAAGCGCTTGAGCGCCTTCGTGCGGGTCAATTGCCGGAAAGAAGCGTTGCGATTACTTTCGACGACGGGTTCTATGATTTCTACAAACTGGCTTACCCTATTATCAAGCAGCACAAGTTTCCTGTCACGCTCTACCTGACCACATATTACGCTTCATATAACCGTCCGGTGTTTGACGTGATATGCTCCTACCTTATCTGGAAGGGAAGCGGTAAAGTTGTTGACGCCTCGAATTTGATTGGTGAAGGCGTTACGCTTGATTTGACGAGCGAAGCGGGGCGCGCCTTGTCGCTCAACGCAGTGAAAAAATTTGCGCAAGCTGCCGCATTGTCGGCTGAAGAGAAGGACGCGCTTGCGTCATCGCTCGCACGCCTGGTTGGAGTTGATTACGAAGAGATACTGGAAAAGCGAATACTTCACTTGCTCAAGCCCGAAGAGGTGCGAGAGCTTGCAGAAGATGGCGTGGACATACAGCTTCACACGCATCGTCATCGCACGCCGCAGAAGCGCGAGCTTTTCCTGCGCGAGATTGAAGACAACAGGCACGCTATCGAAAAGATGGCGAACGTACGAGCCACACACTTCTGTTATCCGAGCGGCCACTTTCGCACAGAGTTTCTGCCCTGGCTAGAAGAGGCTGAGGTGGCTTCCGCCACGACCTGCGGCCTGGGCTTCGCCACTCAAGAGACGAACAAGTTTATTCTCCCTCGCTTGCTCGATAGGTCGCACATGACCGACGTTGAATTTGAAGGCTGGGTCACGGGACTCTCCAACTTTTTACCGAAGAGAGCGGAGAACTACGAAGATGTGGAAGAAGAGCAAGGAGGAATTAGGAAGACGGAAGGATGAAAGAGCAATTACGCAGTGATGTTACGCAGAATAATCTTTGAGTAACAGCATCAACAGAGTCTGCGCTAGCAGACGATTAGAGTAAAGCCCCTGACGAAGCCGCAGGCGTAGTCTGGGGTAAAGGATGAGAAAATAATAGGAGTCTGCGAGAGCAGACGACAGAGACGACGCGGATGGATATTTGTAGAGAGAGTAAACATCTGCCGTCTGCTTACGCAGACTCTGTTGATCTATACGGTTGTTGACCCCAGACTCAGCTTTCGCTTCGTCAGGGGCTACATTCTATCGTCTGCTGACGCAGACTAGGTTGCAGCGCCTAGAACACCGACTGCTGCATAACACCAGTTACTCTTCTTGAATAGCTAGTCTTTCATCCTTGCTCTTCCGTATTGTTATTGCGGAAACCATCAATGCTCATTGAGCTTCTAGCAAAAATTATTTTCTGGTCGGGCGCAGCGGCGCTTCTTTACACCTACGTGGGTTATCCGTTGCTGCTCGTCTTGGTGAGTTGGCTGCGACCGCGCCCTGTGCGTCGCGGGCCACTGATGCCTGCGGTCAGCGTCATCATCACCGCGTACAACGAAGAGAGAGACCTTGCTGCAAAACTTGAGAACACTCTGGCGCTTGATTATCCGAAAGAGCTTCTTGAGATAATCGTCGCATCCGATTGTTCTACGGATAGAACTGACGAGATAGCACAGAAATTTGCTTCGCGCGGCGTTCGTCTTATTCGGCAGACGGAGCGGCTGGGAAAGACTGCTGCGCAGAACGCTGCGGTCGAACAGGCGAAAGGCGAAATCATACTCTTTTCAGACGCAACGACGCTCTATCAACCGGACGTGCTCAGCGTTATGTTGCCGGACTTCGCGGATAATACGGTGGGCTGCGTTGCCGGGCGCTTGATTTACGTTGATGCTGCGAGTTCGAGCGTTGGGCGAGGCGCGCGCTCCTACTGGGGCTTTGAAGTTTTTCTGAAAGAGCGCGAGAGCCGCGTCTGCTCGCTCATAGGCGCATCTGGCTGTCTCTACGCCGTGCGCCGCTCTGCCTACGTCCCGCTCTACCCTGAAGCATGCAGCGACTTCATCATCGCAACGAAGATGGTCGAGCAGGGATTCAGGGCGGTTTATGAACCCGGCGCAGTCTGCACTGAGGAGACAAACAGGCAGACGGACAAGGAACTGCGCATGCGCGTGCGCGTCATCACGCAGACGCTTTCGGATTTGTGGCGTCATCGCTCTATGATGAATCCCATGAGAAGCGGTTTTTACGCCATAGAACTTCTTTCGCACAAAGTCATGCGCTACATGGTGCCGCTCTTCCTTACGCTCACGCTTATCTCTTCAATCACACTCGCGCCGCGCTCCGCCTTCTACGCGCTCATAGCACTCTTGCAACTCTGCTTTTACGCGCTGGCCTTCATTGGCTGGATTCTTGAAAAGGCGGGAATGAGAAACAGGCTGCTTGCGCTTCCGCAGTATTTCGTACTTGCGAACCTTGCGTCGCTCATAGCCTTCTACAAATATCTGAGCGGCGAACGATACGCGCGCTGGGAGCCTATACGCGAGCCTTCCGTGATGCAGACGGTCACAGGAACGATTGGCGCGGGCGAGCGTAATGATGTTTGATAAAGATTAGGAGTTACGCAGTTGAACGAACAGGTCAGTACCGCCTGCGGTAGCGGGCGGGTCTCTGCCGCGCCAACTACCCGCCCGCTACCGCAGGCGGTACTGACAAGGCTTGCGCTTTTCTGTCAACTGCATATCTCCTAAAAGTAGAGCTTGATCTTTACCTCAAGTTGATTCAAACCAACGCCAGAGTTTTCCCAGCCCAGCCCCAGCAGGTGTGCAGCAGATGAGTGAGGATGTGTAGTACGGAAGACGCCACGCGCCCGCTACACGGAATCGTTTTTTGATAGAAGCTGCTTCGCGCCAGTTGCCCCAGTAGCCTAGAACGCACGCAGTCTTTAGCGCGCGAATCATTAACACCTGAGACAATAAATTTTTAAGCTGTGGAGGACAGACAGCCTCTATCTCTTCCGGGTGAAGAAGGAACGGCTCGATTGGTCGCGCGCCTTTCAAATTCTTGCTCAGCCCCGAAGCTTCCACGTGGAATTTGACTAGAGGCTTGAGGTTGATGGCGACTGTCTCGTTCAGTAAAACTTTCAGGAAGAGAAAAGCGTCTTCAGCATAAAGACATTTCTCGCGGTCGTAGAAACCACCGAGCTTTCTAAAAACGTCCGTGCACATGACGGTTGACCAAGGCGACATGTAAGCCAGAAGGTTTGTGACGAGCGTCGGCGCAATCTCCGGGCTGAGACGGTACGTGCCTTCTTCAAGCCCGCGCGCGCGCCACATCTTCTCTCTTGAGATGCCCGAAGGATACTCGAAATAGCCGCTTGTAATCGCCGCCACTTCCTTTCCGTAACTTTCAAGAAGTTTCAAGCTCTCCTCAAGATATTCGGGCAGCCACTCGTCGTCTGCATCCAGGAACGCCAGAAATTCGCCGCGCGCTTCCATTGCTCCACGATTGCGCGCAGCACCCGGCCCTGCATTCTCCTGGCTGACTAGGCGAACGCGCTCGTCCTCATGTTCTGCGACAGTGCGCGCGCCATCATCTGTCGAGCCATCATCTACAACGATAACCTCAAAGTCTTTGAACGTCTGTGCAGAGATAGAGTCGAGCGCGCGGCGCACGTAAAGGGCTTTGTTGTAGAGCGGAAGGATGACGGAGACTCTCAATTCAGGTTTCCTGTTGTCTCTGTTCGTGTATGAAATCGTCGCGCACGTGTTCGGGTTCGACGTGCTCATGCCGAGCCGTAGATTTTGCGCGGGCTTCTGGAAACGAGTTCGCTGTAAATCTCTACGAGCGAGCGCCTGTAGGCTTCGGGCGAGAATCGTTCGCGTACGAGCGCTGAAGCGTTGGCCGCAAGCCTCTCTCCAAAATTCTCTTCCGTCAAAATGCGATTAATCGCTTCTGCCATCGCGCGCGTGTCGTGTGGCGCTACGAGCAGCCCGGTTTCGCCGTGCGTGATTATTTCAGGCACGCCGCCGACAGAGGTCGAAGCTGTGGGCACGCCCGCCGCCATTGCTTCAAGCAGCGCGTTGGGCGAGCCTTCGCTATGCGAAGGAAGAGCGAACACATCTGCAATCGCATAGTACGGGCGCACGTCCGCGACCTGTCCGACGAAAACGATTCTATCAATCAAGCCCAGAACGCGCGCGAGATTTTCAATCATAGCTCTTTCGGGGCCGTCGCCGACAAGAACGAGTTTGAAGCTCAGTTCATGATTAATGTCGCGCAACTCGCCTAGAGCGGAGACGAGGTCTGTAATCGCCTTCTCGCGCGAGAAGCGACCGACAGCAAGGACTACGCGCTCCGTTTCCTGTATGCCCAGATGGTTTTTCAGAGAAGTTCTGTCCTGCTGTTCCGTCATCCAGTCTGTGCGAACGGTGTTGTGGCGAACTGAAATGCGCTCGCCATGAACGCCAGCGCGCATGAGATCGCGTGCGAAAGCATCGCAGACAGTAACCACGCGGTCTGCGTAAGGGAGCGAAAAGCGATCAATTCGATTGTAGACGCGCATCTTTAAATCTGTGGTGGTGTAGCCATGATGATACGCGACCCAGAGATGACGCTTCCACAGCCCCGAAAGTTTCATCAACAGATGCGACTTGATGTTGTGAGTCTGTATGATGTCAGGTCTAGCCTGCTCTACGATCTTTCTTAAACTCTCTATGACGCGAGCATCGAACCTGAAGCGCTCGTCAATAACGTAGGTTGTAACGTTTGCATCGCGCAGCGCTGCGACAAAACGATTAGGAGCGATGGCGGCTCGCGTAGTTCGCTCATTCTTTGACGATGTTACGGGCTTGCCGTTGTTCAATCTGCGCTGAAACGTGGCAACGGAGGCATTGATCGCTGGCAGGCGGTTATCTGCGACGCGGGCGCGGCGGCAGAATTCTATGAGATTCTTCGCAGGGCCTGTGACCGTGCTCGCTTCCATCACGGCGAGCAGCTTGATAGCAGAGTTGTTGGCCGTATCACTCAACTTCGTTCAACTCTCAGAGATTATTGAAGGAGGCACGCTGACGGAAAGTTTTATCCAGACCGTAGCCTTGATCTGCAAGACCCGGCAATCTCGATAATACTAAGAAGTCTAGCCGAACGACAACAGTTCATTCATATCATTAACTGATGTTACGTGAGAAAGGAGTTTTTAAGCCGTCGAAGACGGCGGCAGAGTAAAGCGAGAGCCCGTGAGGGCTGGGTTAGAGTTGCAAGAAAATTGTTGCATCTTAACTTACGCACCGGGCTTTATGCTGTCGCCCGCGTTCGCGGGCTAAAAGCCAGCGTTTGTGCAAGGTGAGTAATTAATATTCTCTTGACGCTGGCCGACTCGTCTGACTACAGTAGCAGAGGGACTTCTGGCGCGCCTTAACAACATTCCCGCTCGCCCGTGCGCGCCCGTCATGCGGACACCTCCTTTGAGCACACCTGATGGACAATAGCTACAGGGAAACGGATTACGAGCCTGTCATGCGCCGCTCGCCTCGTCGTGCGCGCGCCACGGATGAATCGGACAGCGCGGAATGGCCGCGTCGCGTTAACGTAGGGGCTGACGATGAGGTGATGCGCGAGGAAGAGGTGGAGCAACCATCTGATTTAAAGCCTGCGCCCGTCGAGAAGAGTGAAGGAAAAGTGCTCAGGCGCGGCCATCTGTTCGGCTACGTGGGGCTGTTGCTGTTCACAGTCGTACTGTTTCTGAGACCCTACCAGTATTCCGAAGCGCTCATCAACATCCAGTTTCCTTTATTCATAGCCATCGCCACGCTAATCATCTTCATCCCTGCGCAACTCGGATTGGAAGGAACACTTACCGCCAGACCGCGCGAAGTCAACCTGCTTCTGCTGATGTTGTTGATGAGCGTGCTTTCAGTCCCGCTAGCTTACGATCCGAATGTTGCGTTCCAGAGCTTTAAAGACTTCGGCAAGTTCGCAATCATCTTCATAGTTCTGGTCAACGTCGTTCGCACGGAGCGGCGCCTGAGACAGATGCTCTATCTTGCGCTCGCCATAGCGTACATCTTGAGCATCATCGCTCTGAACGATTATCGCCTTGGCGACCTTACGGTCGAAGGCTATCGTGTGAAAGGAAGCATCGCGCACGGCATGCTGGAAGACCCTAACGACCTTGCAGCATACCTTGTGACCATACTGCCTATAGCTGTGGCTCTTGGCTTGAGCGCGCGCGGCGCTGTTAGGAAAATCATCTACGGCGTGTGTGCCGTTCTGTGCGCGTGCACTATCATCATCACTTTTTCGCGCGGCGGGTTTCTGGGTTTGATGGCCGTCATGCTGACGCTCGTCTGGAAACTCGGACGCCGCCACAGGCTTGCCGCCGCAGCTTCAGCCGCGTTCGCGCTCCTGCTCATAATCTTTTTAGCTCCGGGAAATTACTGGCTGCGTCTGGCTTCAATCTTCATCCCCAGCCTGGATACTCTGGGTTCTGCAACGGCGCGCAGCAATCTACTAAAGCAATCCATTATCGTCGCGTTGCGTCACCCTCTGTTCGGGATAGGCATGGGCAACTTCCCAATAGTTTCCGTGAACGAGCATGTTACGCATAACGCTTACACGCAGGTGGCAGCGGAGACAGGATTGATTGCGCTGGCCGCATACGTCATGTTCATCATCACGCCGCTCAGGCGATTAGGCCGAATCGAGCGTGAGCTTTTTAATGAAGTGAAGAGAGAGCGCCGCTTCTATTATCTGGCAATCGGCTTGCAGGCGAGTTTAGTTGGCTACATGGTTAGCAGCTTCTTCATCTCCGTCGCCTACTACCCGATAATTTACTATCTAGTGGGCTACGCCATCTGCTTGAGACGCATCTACGAGTCGGCCAGAGCAGAGAACAAATTTCAGGTTTAAGGTTTCAGGTTGAATGAAGCAAGTGTGCGAGGTAAGCCGCGCTAGCGGCTAATTGAGTTTAGCCCGGCGTTTCAACGCCGGGAAAAGCGTGTCAAAATTTAATGGGCGTCGCTTTAGCGACGATTGAACAAGCCTGCAATCCTCTCAATCGTCGCTAAAGCGACGTGGC
>MNJR01000155.1:22456-81163 GCA_001920415.1 Acidobacteria bacterium 13_1_20CM_3_53_8
TTATTTATGGCAACGAAAAGAAACGTCTGTCTTCTTCTTAACAGCTTCGACATGGGAGGCGCTGAGGGGCAGATTCTACTGCTTGCGCGCCTGCTTCGTGACGGCGGTCGCTATCGTCCGCACCTTGCTTGTCTGAGCAGACGCGGCATATTGCTGCCAGAAGCAGAGCGTTTGGGCTTGGGGGACATCCCGGAATTTCCGCTGACGGGTTTTTACGACCGCAACATGGCTCTTCAACTTCGCCGCTTCCGTTCGTTCTTGCGCGAACGCGAAATGGACTTGGTTCACACGGACGGCTTCTACACGAACGTCTTTGGTATTACGGGCGGCGCGCTCGCACGCTTACAGGGGCGCGTAGGCTTCCGAGGCGAGACCGCAGGCTGGCGCACGCCCAAACAGGACAAGTTCGAGCGTCTAATATTTCGTCTTGCGCATCTGGTTCACGCCAACTCCGAAGCGGTCAAAAATTATCTGATAGAACGCGGCGTGCCTGAGAAAAGAGTCACAGTGGTTTACAACGGCGTGGACACAGAGCGTGTTAAGCCTATGAATGTGGCGCGCGCTCCTGCGCTCGAAACATTGGGATTGCCGCGCGGCATGCCGCGCCGCTTCGTCACAATTGTTGCTAACATGCGCCACGACGTGAAAGATCATCCGATGTTTTTGCGCGCGGCGAAGCAAGTGAGCGCCGCCGTGCCGGAAGCAGCGTTCGTTCTAGCGGGCGAAGGCGAATTGATGGAATCACTGCGAGGGCTAGCAACGGAACTGGGAATTGAAAGGGACGCTTTCTTCATAGGAAGATGCGACCACGTGCCAGAGCTTCTTGCTGTCTCGGACGTTTGCGTTCTGACATCAAAGGCCGAAGGGTTTTCCAATTCCATACTCGAATACATGGCCGCCGCTCGCCCTGTAGTAGCCACAGACGTTGGCGGCGCGCGAGAAGTTATTGAGGAAGGCGAGAGCGGCTATCTTGTAAGTTCGGGCGATGATGAAAGGCTTGCTACGCGCATCATAGCGCTATTGCGCGAGCCTGAGCGTGCGCGTGAGATGGGGATGCGCGGTCGCCGCATCGTCGAAGAAAAATTCTCGTGCGCGGTTCAGCTTGAGCGCACAGAGGAGATGTATGACCGTGCGCTTGCCGCAGGCTCTCGCTTGCGCGGCGGTAAAATAAGCGTGCCGAATTTCGGGACGTGAAGCTCGCGCGTCCAGATTCACAATTGAGCCGGTCATGTTTTCAGTTTTCAGACGAAACAAGAAGAGCTTTATCTTGCTCGGCATAGGGCTGCTCCTTGCGCTCTCGGCCATCTATGTCTTCGCGCAAAACTACAAAGTTTTTATTGGAAGAAGGTCTAGTGAGTTTGCGGCACCCGGCGCATCGAACGCTGCCGACAATCAAAGATCGCTAGGCGAGATGCCAGCGCCAACGAATAGCTCAATCAGAGATTTAGTTGTTTTCCCGAACGCGGCTGTGGAATTGATAGCAGGGCCGCAGTTGAAGTCTGGCAGCCCGCTCAACCCCTATACGCGCTTTGACAGAATCGCCGCAAGCCGTGGCATGCGCAACGCACAGGCTGTTCCGTCCATCCCTACGATGCGGCTTGCGGGCGCGCTCTTTGTCACGCGCAGCTCAGCCGTAGTCACTGGAAGCGGTACGAGATTCACATCACAGATTGACACGCACGGGCCTGCGCCACTTTTCAATGGACGCCTGCGAATACGCGACCGCGACGGCACGACCATGCGCGTCGTGCAAGTTGCATCCATACAGTCCGACACGCAGTTGACTCTCACTGCGCCGTGGACGTTCGACAGCGTCAACAACACTTCGGCTGACACGGATTATCAAGATCAAAGTGAGGGATGGGCGCACGACGCATCAATCAATCGGAACTACTACGATCTGGCCTTGTGTCTGTATGAAGAATATTACCGCACAGGAGATAGTCAGTTTCTTCGTGAAGCTCGTAGAGTAGCGGATTCGTGGTGGCGAACAGAGATGTGCAAAGAAGGACGCGAGCGTGACACATCCCAATGGCCGCAGCCAAGAGTAATAGCATTAGGTGGATTGATGCTGAGAGCGTTGGATGGAAGACCGGAGATGTGGGATTGGATCAATGCTTATCTCAGATACTATTTCAATAACTGGGTGATGGCGCACCTTTCCGGTGGACAGCTATACGGCGGCGCTCGTGAATCAGGTTACCTGCTACTGTACGCCGCATGGCTCTCTCGCGTGTTGCCCGATACGTTTCCTCTCACAGCAGGAGGCACAGCCACAAACGGTGCGACACTGCGTGCAGCCTATCTATCGGATGTAGAGCGAGCGGCAGTGAACTATTATGCACGAGTGCAATACCCGGATGGGTCATGGAGATGGGATGACCCTTGGGCGCAAGCCGATGATGGAGGAACATTGAAAGGAATAATGCAGCCTTTCATGGTAGGACTGTTGTTAGAAGCGCTGGTCGCTGTGCATCGTGTGAGCATGAATCAACAGGTCAAAGCTACAGTGGGGCAAGCAATCACACGCTCGTGCGATAATCTCTACAACATCACATACAGAAGAGAGGAAGCAGTGCCAGATGTTCCGGGCAAATACTGGCGCTCTCAGTGGTACTACTACTATGGAGGAACAAGTGTTCATCCCAACTGGTTCGAGCATGGGGGAAGCGATCAGGGTGCGCTGTTGCCTAACAAGGCTGGCGCGGACGGCGCAGATACCGTCGCATCGCAGCGCAACCAGAATTCAACGCTGCCGCAGGCTTTTGGATATGCGTATGCAATAACAGGTGATGAGAGATACAAACGATGGGGCGATGAGATAATGGACTCAAGTTTCGGCATGAGTGACGGGATAATGGGCGTGGCCGATTCTCCTTACTCGCAGCCGAAGGTTTACACTATGAACTATAGAGCGAGCGGAAAGTTCCTGGCCTGGCGATTGATGAACTCACAATCAAGTCTGAACAACAGGGCGATTAATTCTAATCATGTGGCAGCCACACAATGAGACAAACCCGGACTGGTTTCTCTACGCCTTCAAATTGCCGTGGGGCTTCTTCCATTTTCCCCCTGAAATCTCCTGCGGAACGCAACTAAACTATAATAATTAGAGCGAGATAAACCTTGACAGTTTGTGTCAAATGCTGTTAAATAAATCTTGGCTGCATCACGCTTTTTCTGATGCAGTTCTGATCTTTCCAGATGACGATAGCAAACGAAAAGGCAAACCTGTCGTGAGGCAGGGACGCAAAGCCGTGAGTGTTCCAGCGTAAGCGTTCTGTTCAGTCAAGGAGCGCAAAGGGAAGACTGTCTGGTTGCCGAAGGCGAATCGGAAGAAGCCAGGACTTCAAACGCCATCGGGGCCTGAGACGGGCTGTGGAAACTCACAAAGCGCGTCAGAGCACTAGCGCCCCCGACGGGGAACACCAAGAGTTTGAAGTCATCCATAAAAGCCCTTCTGATAAAACTTCATCAGATACAAGAGTCTTCTTCTCTCCCTTTTATTCCGACCATAGATAGTCTGAAAGCGTTGATTGCACTCGCCGAGTCAAACGAGAGTAACGAGCGCGAGCCGCTCCCTCTGGTCTCTCATCATCTTGCCGCGCAAGCCTTCTCGCTATCCATCTTCATAACATAAGCCATGTGCTCCTCTTCGCCGAGCACGGCCATTCACCGATAACGGCACCCCCGTAGCGATGCGGGTTCGCAAAGCCAGGAGTCTCGAATCTTCAATGCGGAGTTTTTCGAGATCGTCCGGCTACCGAAGTGAGGTACACGATGATCACTCAGGGTCGCAGTGCCCGCAGACTGCACATCTCTCTTTCATTCCCAAAAATCCTTTATCTAGTTCTCATCGCCGCGCTTGCTTTCGCAGGCACGCGCATAGTCACTGCACAGTCCACCAGCACGGACGCGAGCACAGACCTTGCAAGCTTTCCCAGCGTAGAGGTGGCGTTGATAGCCGGGCCGCAGTTGAAAGCGGGCAGTTCGCTCAACCCTTACTCGCGCTTCGACTCGATTGCGGCCAGTCGCGCTCTGGTTGACGCGCGACAGTATCCCTCCATTCCTACCAACACGCTGACAGGCACGGTCACAGCCTCGCAAGGCTCGAAAATAGTCATAGGCAACGGCACTCGTTTCACATCGCAGATAGACCCGGCAGGCCCTGCTCCGCTCTTTAACGGACGTCTTCGTATTCGTGACGCCGACGGCACGACCATGCGCGTTGTTCAGGTCGCGTCTATTCAGTCGGATTCGCAGCTAACGCTGACAGCGTCCTGGGGCTACTCCGCTGTAACGGGTGCTCTAGCAGACACGGACTATTATGATGAGTGGGAAGGCTGGGCGCACGATGCAACGATTACACGCAACTACTACGACTTGGCCTTGTGTCTATATGAAGAATACTACCGTACGGGTGATGTCCAGTATCTACAAGAAGCGCGCAGAGTAGCGGATTCGTGGTGGCAAGCACCATTCTGCAAAGCTGGAACAGAGCGTAACTCATCCCAGTGGCTACAGCCTAGAGCAATCTCTCTAGGCGGATTGATGCTTCGCGCTCTAGACGGGCGTCCAGAGATGTGGGATTGGATCAATCAATATCAGAGACACTACTGGAACGAATGGGTGATGAATCATATCTCTGATTCTCAACTCTTTGGTGGAGCTAGAGAATCAGGCTACCTTCTTCTCTATGCCACATGGCTATCTCGCGTGTTGCCCGATACGTTTCCACTCACAGCAGGAGGCACAGCCACAAACGGTGCAGCTTTGCGTGCAGCTTATCTATCGGATGTAGAGCGAGCGGCAGTGAACTATTATGCACGAGTGCAATACCCGGATGGGTCATGGAGATGGGATGACCCTTGGGCACAGGCCGACGATGGAGGAACATTGAAAGGAATAATGCAGCCTTTCATGGTAGGCCTACTTCTGGAAGGCATGGTCGCTGTGCATCGTGTGACGACGAATGCGAACGTTAAGGCAGTTGTTCAGCAAGCAATCACACGCTCGTGCGATAATCTCTACAACATCACATACAGAAGAGAGGAAGCAGTGCCAGATGTTCCGGGCAAATACTGGCGCTCTCAGTGGTACTACTACTATGGAGGAACAAGTGTTCATCCCAACTGGTTCGAGCATGGAGGAAGCGACCAAGGCGCAGCTTTGCCTAATAAGGCTGGCACGAATGGAACCGATAGTGTGGCATCCGCTCGCCACATGAACTCTACGTTGCCGCAGGCGTTTGGGTACGCTTATGCGATAACAGGAGATGAGCGGTATAAGCATTGGGGCGAGGATATAATGGACTCATCGTTTGGCATGAGTGATGGAGTGATGGGCATAGCTGATTCCCCTTATTCTCAGCCTAAAGCTTATACTATGAACTATCGCGCTAGTGGGAAGTTCCTAGCTTGGAGATTGGGGTCGCAACAGAATCCCTCTCCCAGCCCGACACCGACGCCTACGCCTAAACCCGGCCCGGCTTCAACGGGCATGGTCGCAACGGCATATTCTACGGCCAGCAGCTTGGCCGCTTCCACTTCAGTAACCGTCGACCAGATCAACGCGCTTACGACCAGCATCGAACAGGCTTACGCGACGTTTAATACAGAGTCTGGTAGTTTCAGTTCCGCAAGTCTGATTAATACAGACCTGTTGGCGGCGCTCTATTTCTCTCGCGCCGCAGCCGCGCTCTCGGCTGCGGGTGGGCCTGCTGTGGGCGTGCAGAATCGCCTGCGCATAGCTGCTTACAGGCTGGGGCAGGCGAACAATCTGATGCAACCCGGCGTTGCGCCTCCACCTGTGCTGAGCATAGCAGACAGTTTGACCGTGAATCCTGCGCCCATCATTGGCCCAGCCGACACACGCTCAAGCGCTAGCCTCGCGCCGGTGGTCGCGCCTGCGAGCATGGGCGTGATACTGGGCGACACTACTCAGAGTCCTCTGGCTGCGCAAACATCTTACGCCGCGCCGAACGCTAACGGCGCGTGGCCTTACGAGTTGGCGGGTGTGAGCGTGACGGTCGAAGGTCGCGCCGCGCCTCTGTTCTACGTATCGCCGTCGCGCATAGATTTCTGTGTGCCGCAGGGCGTTACCAGCAACGGCGCTGAAGTTTTAGTCACAGCGCAGGACGGTACTATTTCGCGCGGCACTATAGCTCTGGCGCAGACGGCTCCGGCTCTGTTTAGCGCGAGCGCGGTCGGCGCAAGCGCGAGCCTTTCGCTGAACTCCGCAGGTCTCATCGCTGGCCCATTCGACGTGATGACACAGGGCAACCTGGGCACGGACAAGCGAACGCGCCTTATGATCTTCGCCACAGGCATGAGCAATGGCGTCGCTGACACGGACGTAAGTAACGACATACGCACAACCGCAGGCGTGATACAGAACCTCTCGGAATCGGTATCAGTCGAAGCGCGTACGAGCGACGGTCGCATCTTCTGGTTGCCGGTTGAATACGCAGGACGGCAGGGAGGTCTGCCCGGACTCGACCAGATCAACATAATTCTGATTCCTGAACTGCGCGGCACCGGCAACGTCGAGTTGACGCTTCTCGTCGCGCAGCAACGCAGCAACAGCGTCACCGTACAGATTCGTTAGAGAGTCTCGTCAGGGACGATTGATAATAGCCCGGCGATTTATTGCTGGGAACGATATTGAAGAAAATATATTGAGTCCCGTAGGGACGACTGAAGGATTTCAAATTTCAAATTTGAGATTTCAGATTTGAAATTATTCAATCGTCACTACGGGACTCCAACTTTTATTTTGCATCTGTTATCAAGCGCTAAGAAGTGTTGGGCTATTATCAATCGTCCCTGACGGGACACCCTGCTGGGTTAATATTTCGGTCGTGGCGGAAAAATTTGATTGTGAGCTACGCAGGGTTTGATATAAGCTTGAATAGAGGCCAGCCCTGCTGGCTAGCGTAGCCTTTAAGACCTGCCTTCGTATAAGCTTCGTTTGAACGCGCCCGGCGAAAGGCTTTTCAGATAGAAAGCAGAATGGAGATTTCACCGCCACTCTCATGAAGCTTGGGCGCGATTGGTGGACTGACGAGAACTATTCGCACGGGCTTCTAATCCCGTTCGTCATTGGATTCATACTCTGGTCAGAGCGCGAAAGATTGCGCGTCGCATTGAAACGCCCTTCGTTTGTCTGGGGCGGCGCGATGATTCTTCTTGCGCTGGTAGCGCTCTGGACAGGCACAGCCGGAGCAGAGCTTTACGTGCAGCGCCTGTCGCTGGTTCTAATGCTGGGCGGCATCACTGTCTATTTCTTCGGCGCGCAATTGCTTCGTCTAGTGCTCGTGCCTCTCATCTTGCTTCTGCTTGCCATTCCCATCCCTGCGATCATCTTCAACAAGGTGGCGTTTCCGCTCCAGCTTTTCGCTTCGAGTTGCGCCGTGTGGGCCATGAGGCTCTTCAACATTCCTGTCTTGCGGCTGGGGAACGTCATTGAACTGATGCCGCGCGGAGCAAGAGAGATTAAGAGACTGGAAGTTGTAGAAGCATGCAGCGGCATACGTTCCTTGATGACGCTCGTTACGCTCGCAGTCATCTTCGCTTACTTCACCAGACCGAAGAGCGATAATACTGGCGGCGGAAAGCGTAGCATTGTCGGCGTGCTTACGAGCTACCAATTCTGGCGTGCGATATTGATCGTGGCCGCAGCCGTGCCGATTGCCATACTGACTAACGCGCTCAGGGTGAGCGGCACGGGCTTGCTGGCGCATTACTATGGCACGCAGGTGGCCGACGGTTTCTTTCATAGCTTCTCAGGCTGGGTCATTTACATAGTAGCTTTCATTCTGCTCTTCGCAGTCGGCTGGGCGTTAGACCGTGCGCACTCTACAGTGAAGACGAAAAGCATGAAATCTGAGAAGCTATCGGCGCGTGAAAGCGTGAAGGTTGAAGTTGATGATGTGGAAGAAGCTCCATCCGGGGTTGTGAACGCTGTTCCGGCGAAAGGGTTGGAGTAAGTTTTCCGAAAAACGTATGACGAGCGCGATCTCAAATTCGTGGCGGTTCGGACTGCTGCTAACGGTTCTAGTGTTGAGCGGCGTTCTAATCAACTACTGGGAGCGAGCGGGCGAAGCGCATGTTGACCGTCGCGCTCTGCGTGAGTTTCCTGCGCATGTTGGCGTGTGGCAGCAGTTCGGCCAGGACGAACGTCTTAATGCGGAGACCGAAAGCGTGCTGCGCGCAGACGATTATCTCTCGCGCAATTACAGATCGTCTGACGGGACGCTTGCCTCTTTCTACGTCGGCTACTACGCTACGCAGCGAAACGGCGCGACCTATCACAGTCCTTTGAACTGTCTGCCCGGCTCGGGCTGGGAGATGCGCGAGCCTGCGGTTGTAGAGATCAGACCTTCGGACGGCGCGCCCGCTTTTCAGGCGAATCGTTATATAGTGCAGAACGGCGACGACCGCGAGATGCTGGTTTACTGGTACGAGGGGCGAGGCCGCCGCGTGGCTAGCGAATACTGGGGGAAGATTTATACTGTGATTGACAGCGCGCGTCGGCGTCGCTCGGACGGCGCTATGGTGCGCGTGATGGTTCCGATTAAAACTACGGAAGCGGCTGCGCTCGCCTCCGCCGTAGACCTTGCGGCGCAGGCCGCTGCCCAACTGCCCGGCTATGTGCCGAACTAAATCGAAGCTGACAGCACAGGAAGAGTTGAAAATAAGATGATCCACGCGCGTCACACGAAGCTACACGAAACTGCCTGAAATTTCTTCGTGTCGTTTCGTGTGGCTTCGTGGATAGTTTCTGGCTCGCTCGGCTTCGATTCAGGGAATTTTTCAGGAAACACGGGGCTATTGACCTTTTTCATAAAATGCTGTTCCCTCTCGAATTGCCATCGAGAAGGAACGTTGAAGAAGAGGCCAACGAGAGGTTTCCTGTTTGAACTTGAGAATTTGAGATGCGCGAACTTTGCGGCTTTGCCCGCCGCAAAGGAAGCGACTTGAAAAGATGCGAGGGGTTTTCATAAAAATTTCAGATTTGAAATCTCGAATCTGAAATCTCAGGAGAAACATAGCTCGCCCGGCGAAACCTGAAAGTAAGGCTTCAAAAAAGGAGTGCCATCCAGATGAGTTTTGAGAACCGCCCCAGACGGGTGCTACCGCTCGCCTTTCTCTGTGCGCTGCTGGCTTTTACGCTTGTCTTCACAGGCTGCAAAAATCCCGAAAGATTAAAGGCCGAATACGTACGTCACGGCCAAGACTTCCTCAAACAGAAGAAGTTTGAGGAAGCTTCAATCGAATTCCGCAACGCCATACAGATTGACGACCATCTGGCCGCAGCGCACTGGGGTCTGGCTCAAGCCTACGAAGGACTTGACCGATACCAGGAAGCACTGGATGAACTGCGGCGCACGATTGACCTTGACCCTAACAATCTGGAAGCGCGCGCCAAGATGGGCAACTTCTATCTTCTGGTGCAGCCACCGAACATAGCGGAAGCCGAGCGGCTGGCGAAAGAAGTTTTAGGGAAAAACCCTAACTTCATAGAAGGCCACATACTGATGGCCGACGTGCTCTTTTTCCAGAACCACCCGCAGGAGGCTCTTGCCGAACTCAACCACGCGATTGAATTGAACCCGCAGCGCGTAGAATCCTACCTTGCGCTTGCTCGCTACTACATCAAGACGAATGACGCTGCCCGCGCCGAAGAGATTTTCAGGAAAGCTCTCTCCATCAACGACGCTTCGACCGTAGCGCATCTTGACTACGCGCGATTCCTTGTGCAGATGAACCGCGTTGACGACGCCGAGCGCGAATTCCGCCGCGCCGTAGAGATTGACCCTACGGATCACAAGCTGCGGCTCACGCTCGCCAGCTTCTATCTAATCAACAAGCAGTTTGAGAAGGCCGAAGAGGCTTACAAAGCGCTCGCTGGTTTAGACCCGGATAGACCCGAAGGGCCTGCTGTGCTCGCAGATTATTATTCGGCGGTCGGTCGGCTTGATGATTCCGTCAAAATCTATCAGGACATCCTGACGAAATGGCCTGACTACGGGCGCGCGCATTATCGTTTGGGCGAGATAATGTTGCAGCGCGGAGATGTCGCGGGCGCATCCCTTCAGGCTGAAGAGGTCTTGAAGAAGAATAACCGCGACATGCAGGCTCTATTGCTTCGCGCGCGCGTGCGCTTGCAGAACGGTCAATCAAAACAGGCAATAGAGGATTTGAAGGAAGTTCTCAAACAGGAACCTACCTCGCGCTCTGGACTCTACTACATGGCGCAGGCGCAGCTTTCCGATAGCAAGATCGAGCAGGCGCGAGCCTACGCTGGCGACCTTGTGCGCTTCTACCCGGACGACCTGCCCGCTAAACTCTTGCAGGCGCAGATAAGTCTTGCGGGCGGCGACACGAATAACGCTCTGCGCGCTACGAACGATCTTTGGGAACGACTGTCAAAGGCCGTGCCGGACCGAGATACTTCGCCGCAGCTTCTTGATGAGCTTCGCATTCGCACGCTGACGGCGCGCGGCTCTGCCGAGCTTCTGTCAAACGACGTGCAGAGCGCGCGGCGCGATTTCGATGCCGCGCGACAGTTAGCTCCGCAACTTCCGGCCTCCTATGTAAATCTCGCTGCCGTCTCAGTGCGCGAAAATAAGATGGACGAGGCTACAGGACTTTATGAGCAGGCGCTTGCCATTGACAACAGCAACTACGATGCGCTAAATGGCTTGCTCAGCAACGTATATATACCGCAGAAAACTTTTGATCAGGCGCATGCTCGAATGGATCAGGCCATAGGCGCTCAGCCCGGCAACGCTTCGCTACATTTTCTGAAGGCGCAAGTTTACGCACACCAGATGAACGTAGAAGCGACCGAGACAGAGCTTCGCAAGACGCTTGATCTGGATGCAAACTATCTTCCGGCCTATTTCTCTCTGGGAGCGCTTTACCACAATACAAGGCAGGAAGATAGAGCCATAGCGGAGTATCGCCACATTCTGGAACATAACCCTGAGAACGCAAGCGCTTACACCTTGATAGGCATTCTGGAAAGCACACGCCAGAATTACGACGCGGCGATTGAGAACTACCGCAAGGCTCTTGAGATTGAACCGAATACGCCGCTTGCTGCCAATAACCTCGCGTGGATTTACGCAGACCGCAACAAGGGCAATCTGGACGAGGCCGTTCGCCTGGCGCAAACGGTCGTGCAGAATAATCCAGACGAGGTGATCTTCATAGACACGCTCGGCTGGGCGTATTACAAGAAGGGGTTGTACGGTGCTGCGGTTGAGCAGTTTCAGAAGGTCGTAGCGAAAAGCGGCCAGAGCGCAGTCTATCGCTACCATCTGGGAGTTGCGCTCGCGGGCAAAGGTGACCGCGCGGGCGCGCGACGCGAGCTTCAACAGGCGCTAAGCTTGGGCGGAAACAATTTCGCCGAAGCCGACGATGCGAACAAAGCTCTGCAAACGCTCTAGAGAGTGTGGTTTTGAAAATGTGAAGAAGTCGAAAAGCTTTCAAGGGCGAACTGCCTCCGCTCTGAACGCTTCCGGCAAGGCATCAAGTCAGTACCGCCTGCGGTAGCGGGCGGGTAGTGTTTAAGCTATCAGGCGAGTCATATACACGACACCCGCCCGCTACCGCAGGCGGTACTGACCTGCTAGTTAGTAGTAAGTAAGGAGTGCCGTTTATGAGTGTCGAATTCCGCCAGCGCAAGCCGGGCGAGTACGCGCGTATCGTCTGGAATCGCAAGTGGCTCATCATCCTTCCCGCAATCGCAATCGCTGCGGCTGTCACTCTGGTAGTCTGGCGACTTCCCAACGTCTACGAATCAACAACACTTCTAGTAGTCAAACCGCCGACCATACCCAGCGGTCTCGTCCCCACGCTCTCGGACGTTGACCTCTCCATGCGCATCAACAACATAGGCCAGATGGTTATGAGCCGCTCGTCGCTCGAACCGCTCATAGTCAAGCACGACCTCTATTTGCCTGAGCGCGCGTCGGGCGAGCCTATGGAATCGCTGGTTGATCGCATGAAGCACGACATCACTGTTGAGGTTGATAAGAGCCGCAACGACGTGACGAACGCCTTCCGTATCTCGTTCCGCGAGCGTATGCCGGAGAACGTTAAGGCTGTAACGGCAGAGCTTGCCGGAAAGTATGTGAGCGCGCAGATGAGCGCCGTGACAGGTGACGCGCAATCAACGAAGCAGTTTTTTGAAGAACAACTGCGCGAGGCTAAAGCTCGTCTGGATGAGATTGACCGTCAACGCATACAGTATATGGGCGAGCACATACAGAGTCTGCCGAACACAGAGCAGATTCTGGTGATGCAGTTGAATGGACTGCGCGAGCAGCAGAAGGCGCTCATAGCCGAGATAGGGCGCATGCGCGACCAGCGCACGCTTCTTAATAATCAACTCAACGATCTTGAGCAACAGTCTGAGAATCAGCGCAACGAGCAGGTTTCCGAGGTTGACGTAAAGCAGACGCAAGGCTATGCGCAGTTGCGCCAGCAGAAGGCTGCGCTCGAAGCAGAACTGGCACAAATGAGAGAAACGCTCAGGGACGCCAACCCGGACATTAAGAAGCAGAAGGCGCAGATTCAGGCAGTACAGAAGGCTATGGACGACATGGTCGCCGAAGCGAAGGCCAGAGATGAAGCCAGAGTAAGAAGAATTGAATCAACGCCCGACCTGCGCATCACCGGACTCAAGAACGAGATTCAGCGCATTGACGGCGAGATCGCGCGCGAGCAGCAGATGGTGGACGACAGCAACCACCAGATAGGCGGTATAGAGCAGCGATTGAGCGCAGTGCCCGGCTCGCAGATTGGTCTGGAAGCTTTGAACCGCGAATACGAGACGGCCAAGACCGCCTATGACGAACTTCTTGAGAAGCAGCGCAAGGCGGATATGGCTTCGGACGTTGCCACTAACGCGCAGGGCGAAACGATTCAGGTGATTGACCCCGCCAACCTGCCGCAAAAACCTGTAGCGCCGAAACGATTTCTTCTAATCATACTCGGTCTCGGTCTAGGTCTAGCGGTCGGCTTCGCTTTCGCCGCGAGCTTCGAGATTCCGCACCTGATGACGATTCAAACGCGCGAAGACGTGACGCACTACACGGGGCTTCCCCTGCTCGTGTCTGTCCCCGAACTGCTAACGCCGCAGGAAGCCAAAAAAATCCCGCGACGGCGCAGACTACTTCTGGCAGCCGGGATAGTCGCCACAATCGTCGCCATTCCCGTGCTAGCCCTCGCGCTCAGGTTCACGCACGTCATTGATAGATTGACTTAAGTGATAAGTGATGAGTGATGAGTGATAAGAAAGAGAAGAAGCTGATAGCTGTTAGCTATTAGCTGTTAGCCATTAGCTTTAAGCTTTTGACTCCTGCCTCTCTTATCACTTATCACTCATCACTCATCACTTCGGAGATTGACCTTGTACAAAGAATTCTACGGACTGAAAGAGCTACCGTTCGCGTTGACGCCAGACCCGCGCTTTATTTATCCGACGCCGTCGCATGTTGAGGTGATGGCTAACTTGCATTACGGGATTGAGAGCGGGAAGGGGCTGGTCGTGGTGACTGGCGAAGTCGGAACGGGGAAGACAACTGTGCTGCGCTGGATGATGCAGCGGCTTGACCGCACCGTGTTGGTCGCCTACATCTTCAACCCGCGACTGACTGTGCCTGAGTTCTACCAGCACGTCTCCGCACTCCTGGACGTGCAGCAGTGGGAGACCAAAAGCGATCTTCTCATAGAACTCGGAAAGACGTTGGAATCACGCCACGCGCGCGGTCTTCGTACAGTGCTCATCATTGATGAAGCGCAGGCTCTTTCAACCACTGTGCTCGAAGAGATTCGTCTTCTGTCTAACTTTGAATCTGACACGGCCAAGCAGTTGCAGATAATCCTGACGGGTCAACCGGAGTTGCGCGAGGTTCTCAACAATCCTGAATTAAGACAATTGAAACAGCGCGTCGCGCTGCGCTGCCAGATAAGGGCGCTGCCGAATGTGGAAGAGACTGAAAAATATATTTCGTCCAGATTGTTGGTAGCGGGCGCTGAACGCTCGGACATATTCTCGCCCGGCGCGATTGATTACATCTTCCGCTGCTCTGAAGGAATCCCTCGCCAGATTAATAACCTGTGCGATAACGCTCTGCTGACTGGCTACGCTGCTGGCGAAGCTACTATAAGCCGCGCGATCATAGAAGAGATTGCAGACACATTCGACATGCTGCCACGCGCAGACATGGGGCGACAATTGGGCGAGGAGCGCGAAGCTCCTGCTCGCATCTTCACTGCTGCGGGTCGCGCGGAACTTTGGGCTGCCGGGACTGGAAGCGCGAGCGGCAAAGGGGCGAGCGCGCCTGCGCCCGAACCTAAAACGCGAACTGCTGCACCCGAACAGAGAGCTAACACACGAACCAAAGGAGCGGAGACGGAGAAGCGGGAGACTGTTTCCCCTAAAGGCACTACAACTCCCAGCGCGGACGAAGTCGGCGCTGCGTTCCGGCAGTCGGGACTGATGAGGTAACAAAAGATGGGAAGAGTTTACGATGCGCTGAAACGCGCGAGCGCCACTCAAGGTGGCGTGACAAAGAGATCTAACGAGCAGAAGCGCCGCAACGGCAACAGCAATGCTGCCAGACAGAACGGCAACGGCAATCATGCTTTTGAAGATTCGCCGCTGTTCGCTCCCCTTGGGGCGGCGCACAATTCAGCGTCCACTGCGCACACCGAGGAAGGCGTCGGGTCGGCACTCTCCGACGTAATTGCTTCGCGTGCTGCTGGGGCAACTTTGGACGCTGCCGGGTCGGCGCGCGCCATAGAGTTTGTCTCCCGACAAATTTCTACGGCGCGCGTCGAGCCGCATCTGGTCGCCATAACTCAACCGCGCTCGCCTTACTGCGAACAGTTTCGCTCGCTTCGCACTCGCCTATTGCAGGCGAGCGAGCGGCGCAAGATGCAGGCGTTCGTTGTAACAAGCGCGGGCGTAGGCGAAGGCAAGACTCTTACGGCTTTGAACCTGGCGTGGCTTCTGGCACAAACGGACGGCGTGCGCGCTCTCTTGATTGACAGCGACCTGCGCCAGCCGTGCGCTACGGAATATCTTGGCATTGACGAACCAACAGGACTTTCGGAAGTTCTGGCCGGGACAGCAACGCTCGAAGAGTCAATCATCCGGCTTGAACCCGCAGGACTCTATCTTCTTCCCGGCGGAGAGCCGCGCGACGATGTTGCCGAGCTACTTTCGGGACCAAAGTTCGATAAGGTTCTTGCAGAGGCGCGTCGCATGTTCGATTACATAATCATTGACGCGCCGCCTATGGGAATTTTCACGGACGCGAACCTTCTGATTAATAGCGCGGACGGAGCTATGCTGGTTGTGCGCGCGGGCAAGACTCGCTACGCGACCGTAGAGCGGCTTCTGGAACAGTTGCCGCGCGAACGCATGTTGGGCGTAGTGCTCAACCGCAGCGAGGAGACAATGGAGGACAGCAGCGCTTACTACTATCGCCGCTACTATCGGCGAGACGATGCAGTGGAAGATAAAACGGAGAAGGAGGTTGACGAAAAAGCTTGAGACCGTCACGGCTCAACGCGCGCACTGTGCTATTGATTCTCGCCGAAGCATTCTTGCTCTACGGCGGGATGATAGTTGCAGTGTATCTTCGTCTGGCTTCGTTCGACGCGGACGACGAGTTGATAATGAAGCACGGCTTTTACAAGGCCGCGCTCGCCACCATTTTCTGTCTTACTGCTTTTTATCTCTACGACCTTTACGATTTCGTGGTGATGCACGACCGGCGCGAGCTTGTCCTGCGATTGATTCAAGCTCTGGGTCTGGCGTGGACTGCGCTCGCTCTCACCTTCTACGCGATGCCTAAGCTGATGATAGGTCGCGGCGTCTCTCTGATAGCGTTGCCGCTCGCGCTCACTCTCATGGTCGTGTGGCGATTGACGATTCACTGGTTTCTGGGTCATCCGCAGTTCGGGGAAAAAATCTTGATCGTAGGCGCGGGCAGCAATGCCATAGAGATTGCGCGTGAGGCTTTGAATCGCCCCGATGCTGGCTATCGCATACTCGGTTTTGTTGACGGCGACTCGCAACTCCTGGGTCGAAGCCTAATCAATCCGCGCGTCATAGGTCTGACTTCGGAACTGGGCGAGATAGTCAAGCGCGAAGGCGTTGATCGCATAGTCGTCGCTCAGGCCGAAAGGCGCGGACAGTTTCCAACCGAACAGCTTTTACAATTGAGTCTTTCGGGCGACATTTCAATCGAAGAGGGCGCGGCATTTTACGAACGTCTGACGGGGCGCGTTAGCCTGGACATGGTGCGCCCGTCGTGGCTCATCTTTTCAGGGCGCGGACGACAGGCTCGCTTGAACGCTTTCACGCGCGCGGCAATGCATCGCATCATAGCTTTGCTGGGCGCGCTTCTCTCTCTGCCCATAGCAATCATCACGGCGATTCTCATCAAACTGGATTCGCCCGGCCCTGTTCTTTTCAAGCAGGAGCGAGTCGGAAAGAACGGTCGCGCGTTCACCATTATGAAATTCCGCTCGATGCGCGTGGACGCGGAGAAGGATGGGCCTGTGTGGGCCAAAACGAGTGACGACCGCACGACGCGCATTGGGCGCATCATCAGAAAAGCGCGCGTGGATGAGATACCGCAGTTCTGGAACATCTTGAAAGGCGACATGAACTTCGTTGGCCCAAGGCCGGAGCGCCCGCACTTTGTAGAGCAGCTAGCGCAGGAGATTCCTTACTACGAGCAGCGCCACTTGATTGCGCCGGGGCTGACGGGTTGGGCGCAGATTAAATATCCGTACGGCGCTTCGATTGAGGATGCGCGGCAGAAGCTTCAATACGATCTCTACTACATCAAGAACCAGAGTTTGATGCTGGACGCGGCCATCATGTTCGAGACTATAAAGACCATACTCTTCAGTCGCGGCGCGCGCTGAAGAGTTTCGCGGGAAGATTTTTCGGGAGGTATTCAGCTTATGAAGATGAAAGCCATAATCACGACCATTACGCTCGCTCTTCTGCTAATGGTTTCGCAGAATCTTGTTTTAGGGCAACAGTCGTCGCAGCAAACCTCGCAGCCAACTGCTCAGCAAACTACGACTACGAATGCTTCGCAACAGAGCAGTTCCAGCGGCGATAATTCTGGGCGCGGTAGCAGGACTAGAAGAACTGAGCAACCGAACGTGAGTCTCCCGCAGACGCCATCGTCTTCAACGAACGACGCGAACCGCACGTCTTCGGACGCAACGCAGGACACGCACCGTAGCGAGCAGCAGTCGGAAGAAGAGGCAGCCATTGCGGCTTCTTACAACAACTTCTTCGAGCACTATCGTCTAGGCCCGGAAGACGTGGTTTCGATAACAGTCTTCGGACAAGATCGCTACTCGAAGCAGGGAATAACCATTCCGCCCAACGGTCGCCTATATCACCCGCTCATCCCTGAAGGCATTTTTGTAAGCGGAAGGACTGTAGAAGAGGTGACGCAGGAATTGAAGAAGCGCCTAGACGAATACATCATTGACCCGCAAGTCTCAGTCTCACTTGACCGCGCGGTCTCGTATCGCTACAGCGTGCTGGGCGAAGTAGTTCAGCCGGGCATCAAGCCTATGAACCGCCGTCTGACCGTGTACGAGGCGCTGGGCGAGGCTGGCGGCGTGCTTGATACCGGCAACAAGAAGAAAGTCTTTCTCATTCGCAGACAGGCTGACGGACACCTGAATGCAAGACTCGTTGACGTAGCAGCAATCGAGCGCGGTCGCGCAGCCGACAACATTTATCTTGCGCCCGGCGATCAAATCATAGTTCCCGGCAACCGCAAGAAGACTATTGATAGCTGGCTCAAAATGCTCCCCATCCTCAGCTTCGCACGTATCTTCGTCACGGGAGGATTTTAGAAAAGGGATGAGGGCGGAGGGATGAGGGATGAATAAGAGGACGCGAGAGGCATTGGGGACGCGGAGACGCGGAGACGCGGCAGCGTGGCGAAAGGTGTTGAGCGTTTGTCTGCTTTCGTTATGCTTGTGCCTTCCGGTTCTGTTCCTTCCCCGCGTCTCCGCGTCTCCGCGTCCCCGCGTCTATTCCTCTTTCATCCCTCATCCCTCATCCCTCATCCCTTCTATCCTCCCTTCGTGGCGTCTTGCGCAATCGGGGACGATGGCGTGGCTGCACGCGGTTTATTTTGTTGACGCTATGAAGGGTTGGGCTGTCGGTAGCAACGGCGTGCTGTTGAAGACGGAAGATGGTGGTAAGACTTGGCAAAAGACGGCGCGACCGACGGAGGACGCGCTGAACGACGTTTACTTTTCGGACGAGCGCACGGGCTGGATTGTTTGCGAGAGAAATGTTTACCAGTTGAGGACTAACGACGAGCAGCGCACGTATTTGATGAAGACTGAGGACGCGGGCGCGACGTGGAAGCGCGTGAACGTGATTGGCACGAACGTTGATGCGCGGCTCGTTCGCGCTGTGTTCGCTGGAACAAGCGGCTGGGCTTTCGGCGAAGGCGGAGTTGTTTACATGACGCGCGATGGCGGCGCTACATGGGCGCGACAGCGCGTGCCCACGCGATACCTTCTACTTGGCGGAGCATTTCTGGACGACACGCAGGGCTGGTTAGTAGGCGCGGGCACGACCATTCTTCAGACATCGGACGGCGGCGAAACGTGGCGCGAGGGCGAAGTCTCCGGCACTGACCGTGTGCGATTCAACGCCGTCTCTTTCGCTGATCGCAGGCACGGCTGGGCTGTTGGTGCTTCGGGCAGAATCTTTGCTACGAACGACGGCGGGCGTACATGGAACGAGCAAATCTCGCACATCGCCGCAGACCTTCTGGACGTGAAATTCCTAGACTCTGAAGAAGGCTGGGCTGTTGGCAACGAAGGCGCAGTGATTCACACTACGGACGGCGGGCTTCATTGGAATGTAGAGCAGAGCGGCACTACGCACCAACTTGAAAGAATCTTCTTCACAGACCGCGACCACGGCTGGGCCGTAGGCTTCGGCGGCACAATCCTCTCTTACTCTACGGCGTCGCAACCGCACGCGCCGCAATTGAGAGGATGACGAGAAACACACGACAAACTGGATTTCCAGCCATCTTTAGACAGCGACCATCTTAAAGCCCACGCAAGTGGGCGACAGCATAAAGCCCAGCCCGTGAGGGCTGGGTTAGCTGAAGGAAAATAATTAGAGCTATCGAAGATAGCGACAGCCCTTGGTAATTACAGGGCTGTCGCCCGCTCACGCGGGCTTCGGTAATCTTAATTGCTATGTTAACCCGGCGCTTACGCACCGGGCTTTATGCTGTCGCCCACTTGCGTGGGCTGAAAATCTCACGCTCGCGTAAATCGAGTTGTCGCTATTCCTATTTATTTTCGTCTTGCTCGTCGTCAGTCTTCTCCTCAGCTTTGCGTTGCGGGCGCATGTGCGGGAAGAGAATCACGTCGCGTATAGACTGACGATTGGTTAGCAGCATCGCAAGACGGTCAATGCCAATACCAATGCCTGCGGCTGGCGGCATGCCGTAGGCGAGCGCGCGTATGTAATCCTCATCCATTACCATAGCCTCCTCATCGCCACGCTCGCGCTGCTCGACCTGATCACGGAAACGCTCGTACTGCTCCACAGGATCATTCAACTCCGAAAACCCGTTCGCCACTTCCATCCCTACAATGTAAAGCTCGAAGCGCTCTGCGACAGTTGGGTCGTCGGGTGAAGCTTTTGAGAGCGGTGATACTGGCTTAGGAAAGTCAGTTATAAAAGTCGGCTGAACTAGATTGGATTCAGCCAGTCTCTCAAACATTTCTACAATTTGACGAGCTGTTTGTTCATCCGAAGGAGTTCCCTCATTCCATCGAGAGGTGGCGCGCTTTTGTGCCTTTTCCCATAGCATATCCTTACTGCTTTCTCTGACATGCTCCCTAATATGCTTATATGGTTGGATCGCAAGATACTCTTCCTCTGTTTTGGATAGAGCAAATCTTGCATTCCCTAATGAATATTTGTTCTGGCGATAATCTTCTAGCGCAAAATTTCTTTGTCGCTCAGTAGCCTCATTCTCTACTTTTTCAAGCTCATGTAAGAACCAGTGAGCGCGCTCAATCTGCACAGGGTCATCAAAAGCAGAGGTGCTAATCTCATCTTTGCCAAGTTTTTTAATATCTTTGGGCCAATATTCAGCAATAGCTTCCTTCATGGTTAGTCGCTGAAACCTACGTCCGAAATCAATTTCAGCGTCGCTGAATATGGCAGTTGGTTCACCAGTCGCCTTAATGACACTTTGCCTTATCATTTCCTCACAAAAATCCATCATCCAGTTCACGTCCTTGTAAGCCGTATAGAATTCGAGCATCGTGAATTCGGGATTGTGGCGTGTGGAGATGCCTTCGTTCCGAAAATTGCGGTTGAGTTCGTAGACACGCTCGAAGCCGCCTACCAGCAAGCGCTTTAAGTAGAGTTCGGGTGCGATGCGGGCGTAGAGCTTGATGTCTAGAGTGTTGTGGTAAGTCTCGAAAGGCTTGGCGGCTGCGCCTGTGGCTTTGGGCGAGAGCATGGGCGTTTCGACTTCTATGTAGCCGTGGTCGTCAAGGTAGCGGCGCATCTCGCGTATGAGGCGGGAGCGGCGAAGGAATACTTCACGCGAACTGAGTTCGCGTGAAGCCGTGTTGCCTTCGTCTGCTTTCTCCGCCTTCTCGCCTTCATCCGGCTTCTCTACTTTCAAACTGCTCGCAATCAAATCAACGTAGCGCTGGCGCTGGCGAATCTCCGGGTCTGTCAGCCCGTGCATCTTGTCTGGCATGGGCAGCAGTGCTTTCGAGAGAAACTGAATTTTCTGGACATGAATAGAAAGCTCGCCCGTTTTGGTTACAAAGAGATTGCCTTCGACGCCTATGAAGTCGCCGTGATCCAGTAGCTGTAAAACTTTCCAGCCGCTGTCGAAGTCGTCAACGGGTTGGCCTGTGTCGTTGCTGATGGCTTGCGCGTCTTGCTTGCGCACGTAAATCTGCAAGCGCTCTTGGCCGTCTGATAGATGAACGAACGCAGCCTTGCCCATGACGCGCGGCGGCGTGGCTATGCGCCCGGAGGTTCGCAACTGGCCGACCTCTTTCAGTTCTGCGTTGATGCGTTCGAGCGCTTCGGGCGCTGGCCGCTCACCTTCAGAAAGTTTGGGCACGCGGTCAGCGAATTTTTCTACGAGTGCGGTGATGGTGTCTTCGTCGCCTGTGATGTGGCTGCGCTCGAACTTGTTCGGGTAGACGTTGCCTACGAGCGCGCGCAGTTCGTTCAAGTGTTCTTCACGCGCGCGGGTCTGGTCGTTGTGTTCTATGAAATCTGGAAGAAGGCTCATGAAAATATCGTAAATGTAAAATGAAAAATGGTAAATGGCAGTTGGTCTATTTGCCATTTAAGATTTACTATTTATCATTCTAACAGATGAGCGGAAAAATTCTTTCAGCCGAAAATTTGCGACGCGAGCGTGAGCGTTTCCGTGCGGAAGGGAAGCGTCTTGTTTTCACAAACGGCTGCTTCGATATACTTCACGTTGGGCATGTGCGTTATTTGCAGGCTGCGCGCGAGCTTGGCGATCTGCTGCTGGTTGCGATTAACAGCGACCGCACCGTTAGAGAGTTGAAAGGCGAAGGGCGTCCTGTGATGAATGAAGCCGAACGCGCGGAAATATTAGCGGCGCTCAGCGCAGTTGATTACGTAACTGTGTTTGATGATGTGAGTCCGCGAAAGTTGATAGCGGAATTGTTGCCGGACGTGTTGGTGAAAGGCGGCGATTACGCGTTGGACGAAATTCACGGGCGAGAAGAGGTTGAAGAGGCGGGAGGAAAAGTTATCTCTCTGCCTTTCATAGAAGGCGCTTCGACAAGTGGGATTATTGAAAGGATAAAGGCCGTGACAAGTGACAGGTGATAGATGACAAGAAGGTGATAAGTGATGAGTGATAAGTGATAAGAGAGACAGGAGTCAACGGCTGAAAGCTAATAGCTATAAGCTAACAGTTATCAGCTTTCTCTCTTTCTTATCACTTATCACTCATCACTTATCACTCTCTCTTTCCTGTCACCCGTCACGCGAAGATGATGAGTAGTACAGCGGAGTCCATTTCAGTTTTGCAGAGCGTGTTGCAGCGTGTGACGGCGACAGGTGAGTACGCGCACGTTGTTGACGAGATAAGGCGCGGGGCGCGTGTCGTTTCGTTGAGCGGGTTGACGGCTGCGCCTGCGCGTGCGCTTGTTTTGGCGGCGTTGCAGCGCGAAGTCGGAAGATGCTTTGCGGTCGTGACGCAAGCCTCACGCGATCTGGAATCGTGGGAGCGCGACGTGCGCTTCTGGTACTGTGCGCTGCGCGGGAAGATGGATTGTGAAGATACTGTTCTGCTTCTGCCTGCGTCTGAAAGCGATCCTTACGCGGGGGCTTCGCCGCACGCTGAAACTCTCGAAAAACGTGCGCTGACACTTTGGCGCTTGGCGCGAAAATCTCAGGATTTCGTTCTGCTCACTTCAAGGGCGCTTGCGCGTCGAACCGTTTCGCCGAAAGAAATCTTGCGCGTGGGCGCGGTTCTCAGGCGCGACGAAGATTATTCGCCCGAAAATTTGATAGATCAACTGCTCGCTTCGGGCTACGTGCGCGAAGACCCTGTTGGCGCGGTCGGAGAGTTTTCCATGCGCGGCGGGATTCTTGATGTGTGGTCGCCTGGGCGTGACGCGCCTGCGCGCATAGAGTTCTTCGGCGACACTGTTGATTCTATCCGGGAGTTCGATCCTGAGACTCAGCTTTCGATCCAAAAATTGGAAGAGATTGAGATTGCGCCTATGCGCGAGCTTGCGGTCACAGCCGCAGACTTACGCGAATGGGCTGAAAGAGCACGTGAGCGTTGGAGCGATGGGCGAACGGCGCGAGCTTTGCGCGACCGTACGGTTTACGCTGAAGAGGGCGAGACGTTCGCTGGTTGGGAGTGGCTCATCTCAATCGTCAAAGAGCAAGGGGCTTCCGCTTTCGATTATTTGAAAGATGCAGTGCTGGTGATTGATGAGCCTGCGGGAATCGAAAGTTATCTGGGAGAAGTTTTCGCAAGCTTGGATGCGCGCTACGCGGAGATTGAAAGCGCGGACGAGATTGGCCTAAGACCCGACGAACTTTATTTGTCGGTCGAAGAGCTTCAGGGGAAATTGGATGAGCGTCAGCGCATTGAGTTGCGAACGCTTGGACGCGCTGCGGCTTCTGTGGACGAGAGTTTTGTTTTAGAGGCCGAGCAGCCCGCGATTGAAATCGGTCGCGCAAGGAAAGCGGGCGCGCCGCTCTTTCTTTTTCCTACGGCTGTGAGCGCAACGGAAGTCGAGTGGAAGGCGCAGAGCGTGCGTCGTTATCACGGACGCTTGCCTGAACTGGCTGCGGACGTGCGGCGTGCGCTTGATGAAAGAAGCGCTGTGACGCTCTTCGTGATGCCTAGTTTCGGCGTGGCTGAGCGTGTAGCGGAAATCTTGGGCGACTACGGCGTGGAAACGCGCGTAGCTTTGAGCGATGAAGCTACTGAGCATTTAGCTCAAACCAAAGGCGCGAGCATTGCCACTGTCGGTCGTCTCTCCAATGGTTTCGAGTTGCCTACAGCTTCGTTCATAGTCCATATCGAAAGCGATATTTTCGACGAGGCGAGCGACGGCGCGATTGAACGACGCACGGAAAAAAGGACAAAAGGCAAAAGGAAAAAGTCGCGGACGGCTGCGTTTCTTTCTGACTTCCGCGATCTGAAAGTTGGTGACTTCGTTGTTCACGTGGATCACGGTATTGCGCGGTTCGGCGGACTTCAGCCACTGGAACTAGGCCCGCAGAGGAGCGGCGAATTCATGCTGCTCTATTACGCGGACGATGCGAAGCTTTACGTGCCTGTCGAAAGACTCGATCTTGTACAGAGATATTCGAGCGCGGAAGGGCACACGCCGCAGCTTGATCGTCTGGGCGGCCTTGGCTGGCATAAGACTAAGGCTAAAGCGAAGCGCGCTATGCGTGACATGGCGGACGAGCTTCTACGCCTTTACGCCGAAAGAAAGCTGGTCGGAGGCTACGCATTTGCTGGCGATAGCCCTTGGCAGGGCGAGTTCGAGGAAGGTTTCGAGTACGTGCTGACGCCGGATCAGGAGACTGCGATTGAAGATGTGAAGCATGATATGGAAGAGGCTGTGCCTATGGATCGTCTGCTGTGCGGCGACGTGGGCTACGGCAAGACAGAGGTTGCTATGCGCGCGGCATTCAAAGCCGTGATGGATGGGAAACAGGTCGCTGTATTGACGCCTACAACAGTGCTTGCTTATCAGCATTATGAAACTTTCCGTTCGCGCTTCGCCGCCTTCCCGGTAAAAATCGAACTGCTCTCGCGTTTTCGTTCGGTGAAAGAGCAGAAAGATGTTGTAAAGCGTGTAGAGAGCGGAGAGATTGACGTAATCATAGGAACGCATCGTCTGCTCTCGAAAGATGTAATGTTCCGCGATCTGGGGCTGGTCGTTGTGGATGAAGAGCAACGGTTCGGCGTTGCGCACAAAGAGAGATTGAAGCAGTTGAAGAAGCGCGTTGACGTTCTGACGCTATCGGCCACGCCTATTCCGCGCACACTCAACATGTCTCTGATGGGATTGCGCGACATGTCTTTGATTGAAACTCCGCCCAGCGACCGCCTTGCGATTCAAACTCAGGTCGTGCAGTTTTCCGAATCGGTCATCAAGTCGGCAATCGAGTTGGAGCTTGCACGAGGCGGCCAAATCTTCTTCATACACAACCGCGTCGAATCAATCGAGACAATCGCCGCGCTGGTCAAGCGGCTAGTGCCGCAGGCTCGCATTGCTGTAGCTCACGGGCAGATGAACGAGCGAGAGATGGAGCGCGTTATGCTGGATTTCGTTGATTACAAGTCGGACGTGCTGGTTGCGACCACAATCATAGAGAACGGCATAGACATCCCGCGCGCCAACACTATCATCATAAACCGCGCGGACGCTTACGGTCTTTCTCAGCTTTATCAATTGCGCGGTCGCGTTGGGCGCTCGAATCGAAGGGCTTACGCATATCTTTTGATTCCTTCAGAGCAAGGTTTATCGCCCATAGCGCGCCGTCGTCTTGCGGCCATACGCGAGTTTTCGGATTTGGGCGCGGGCTTTCGCATAGCCGCGCTAGACCTTGAACTTCGCGGCGCTGGCAATCTTCTTGGCGGCGAACAGAGTGGGCACATGGACGCGCTAGGGTTTGATCTTTACACGCAGATGCTGGAAAGAACTGTTGCGGAACTCAGGGGCGAGACGATTGAAGACGAGACGAGCGTCTCCATAAATCTTGGCGTTGACGTTGCCATCCCTGAAAGCTACATCTCGGACATGGGGCAGCGCCTTCGCACTTACAAGCGCACCTCATCGGCGCGCGATGAAGAAGCGTTGAGAAACATTCGCGCAGAAACTCAAGACCGCTACGGTCGTCTTCCAGAATCGGTCGAGAGACTTTTCGAGTACGCGCGTCTGCGTCGAATTTCTGGAGAGATAGGCGTCATCTCTATTGACCGCACGCCGACCGGAATAGCTATAAAGCTGGGCGAGCGCGCGCGCGTCACGCCTGAAAAGCTTATGAAAGTAGTGCAAAGGCGTGCGGGCGCTAGCTTTTCGCCAACGGGCGTTTTGCGCCTCGATCTTAATGATGACGAGTCAGAGCTTGTGCTTGAAACAGCCCGTGCCGTGTTGCTCGAAATCGGCTTGGGAGATTAGAATGTAGGAGTCAGAAGCCAGGAGTCAGGAGCCAGAAGGAGCTGAAGTGAAACTTTATTCTGGCTCCTGACTCCTGGCTTCTGGATTCTAAAAGTAAATGCTCGTCTTCCCGAACTCGCGCATTCAATTTAAGGAGTTTTACAACTAATGAAACCATTTTTATCTAAACTTGTGTGGCCTTCTGCTTTGCTAATCGTCTTCGCATTCATTAGCGCGCACGCCACACACGCGCAGGAGAGCGAACCCGTCGTTGTTGATGAAGTGATAGCGCAGGTCAACAACGACGTTATTACGCTAGCGCAATTGAGGCAGGAGATTCAGGACGCTATTGACGCGCGAAAGCAGCAGCAGGGCGTGACCGAGCAGCAGGCCAGGGAAGAGGTCATGCGCCACCAGCCCGAACTGATAGCAATACTCATCACAGACCAACTGCTCTTGCAGAAGGGCAAAGAGTTGGATTTTTCCAATGATGTTGAGGCCGAAGTCAATAAGCGCATAGTAGAGGTCATGCATGAGAACCATCTGAACTCTATACCAGACCTGGAGCATGCTCTGGAGCAGGTCGGCCAGAATCTTTCGGTTATACGCCAGACTCTTCGCATGGAGATAATGAAACAGATGGTGTTGAGCCGTGAGGTGGACGCGCGCCTCTACTACGGCTTTAGCCTTGACGAACTGCATCGCTACTTCGACGCGCACCGAGACCGCTTCCGCCGCAACCAGAGCGTCACGCTGTCGGAAATCTTTCTGACTATGGCGGGAAGAGCCGAAGGCGATGTGCGCACTAAAGCTCAAGCTCTGGTAGCACAGGCTCGCCAGCCCGGCGCAGACTTCGCTGCATTGGCCGTTGCCAACTCTGAGCGCACGGACACGAGCGGCAGCCGCACTGCGCCGCAAACCAAAGGCAAGCTGGGCACATTCGAGATAGCGCCGGGCACTATGAACCAGAAGATTCTTGATGCGCTCAAGAATGTCCCTAAAGGCGGAGTGACAGACCCAATTCGTCTGGACGACGGCTACCTGGTACTTCACGTTGACGACCTGACGCCGGGCGGCGACGCAGTCTTCAACGAGAATCAGGTGCGCGAAGCAATGTTGGCCGAGCGCGCGCCGCAAGAGCGCCAGCTTTACCTTCAAAAGCTGCGCGATGACGCCTACATAAAGGTTTCTGAAACCTATCGCGCGGCGGTCGAGCCGCTCCTGAAGCCCAGCGCCAGCCAGAACGGCACGGGCACTCAGACGAACGCACAGGGCACGACTAACCAGACGCCCGCCGCTACGACGACCACCACCCAACAGCGTCAACAGCAGAATCAGCAACGGCAACAGCATAGAAGACCGTAGAAAGGCAGTGATGAGTGCAGAGTGCAGAGTGATGAATTAGAAAGGATTGTCTTTAATTCATCACTCTGCACTCTGCACTCATCACTTCTCTTATGCGTCTTGATCTGTTTCTGAAAGCGAGTCGTTTGTGCGCGCGGCGCGCGGTGGCGCAAGGCTTGTGCGAGGCGGGCGCGGTCAGCGTGAACGGCACTAGGGCTAAAGCGTCACGCGAAATTCGCACAGGTGACTGCATAACCTTGCGCCGACCGCATCGCTTGCTCACTCTACGCGTGCTCACTGTACCTAACACAAAACAGGTCTCTCGCGCAGAAGCCTCAAGCCTCTACGAAATCCTGGAAGACAAACCGCTCGATGAAGGGATGAGGGCGGAGGGATGAGGGATAAATAGGAATTAATAGATGGGTTCATCTATCCAATGATTCAATGAGCCAATGAATCAATCCTTCTTACTCATCCCTCATCCCTCCGCCCTCATCCCTTCCTTCCTCCGTCTGTTTTTCGGGCGCATCTCGCCAGCTTCATGTTTTAGATTGTTTCAGAAGAGAACGCCGTTGAGGTTTTTTGCGTTCGGTGGGGCTGGCATGCGAGTTGCCAAATCTAACGGGCGAATTGGACTATATCCCGGCAAGTTGGGCAAAGGTTTTCGGGAGTTTTCTTAACATGAACATTCTAGGCAATCTTTTCACGGACGATCTGGCGATTGATCTGGGCACTGTCAACACGCTCATCTTCGCTCCGGGCAGGGGCATTGTATTGAACGAGCCGTCGGCAGTTGCTGTACATAAGTACACTAGCGAAGTTCTTGCGGTCGGCGCTGAAGCTTACAAGATGTTGGGGCGCGAGCCGTTCGACGCGGAAGTGTACAGACCAATACGCAACGGCACGATTGATAACTTTGAAGTTGCCGAAAAAATGCTCAAAGCATTCATAGGCCGTGTGAACAATGGTCATCACAGGCGCAGCCACATGGTCATAGGCGTGCCCGGCTCAAGCACTACGCTGGAGCGTCGCTCTGTGGTTGATGCTGCGCGCGATGCTAAGGCCGCGCGCGTTGATCTGGTTGATGAAGGACTCGCTTCTGCGCTCGGCGCCGGGCTTGATTTCGCGGACGAGCGCGCGCATCTGGTAGTTGACATAGGCGGCGGCACGACCAACATAGCAATCGTAGCCTCCGCTGCCGTTGTCTCTTCAACAGGTTTGCGCGCGGCTGGCAATGCTATGGATGAAGCCGTGCGCGACTACGTGCGCAACAAGTACGCTATGCAGATTGGCGAGCGCACTGCGGAGTCTGTTAAGAAGGAGTTGGGCACGGCGCGCGACGACAACGAAAAAGTTTCCGACGAAAAGCGCATGGAAGTCGTAGGCAAAGACTTGGCGGACGGAAGCGCGAAGGCTGAAGAAATCTCTTCGACGGAAGTGCGCGAGGCCTTGGAGCCTGTGCTCACGGAGATAATCACGGGCGTGCGCCGCGTCATGGAAGATTCGCAGCCGGACGTTACGGCAGACATCTATCACACAGGAATTATTCTGACGGGCGGTGGGGCGCTGTTAAATGGATTGCCCGAACGTCTTCAGAAGGATGTTCGCCTTCACGTAGTAGTTGCAGACGACCCGCTCTCGGCTGTGGCTCTGGGCGCAGGGCGCTTGCTGGGCGAACCGGAACGTCTGCATCGCGCGACTATACGGCAGGACGTTCCCGAATGGCAGCTATCGGACGAGTTGGTTGTGAACTGGTAACGTTCAACTCACCCCAGGCGCGCACCTTCGGTGGGTGCGAATGGCAGGCCGCATGAGTCTAAGGATTCATGCGGCTTTTCAACTGGAATAAGAAGATTCACAATTCTCTGGGGATTGCGCGCCCGGCGCCGGGCTGGCCTAGAGGAGAGCTATTGACTCCTTTAGTCTTCGGCCACATAACATAATTCTGAAATACATACTTCCACGGCACGAAGATGCCCACGATGGGTGCCCAAAAGAAAACGTGGGCCATTTCTTCGGCGGGTGAGCCTGCAAGTGCGCCAACTCGCCACAAGGGATATGCGACCACGATAACCCAGAGCGCCTTATAAAAGATCATGAAGATCACTATCGGCAACCACTTTAGCGGCCTTATCAGTCCAAATAAAGATAGTGTCGGGTATGCCGCCCAGACGCAGTATGCGACTGCCTTGGTATGGTCCCACGGACCCTGATGGTTGATGATCGTTGACCACGTTTGCAAACCCACGCCAACGAACATAAGGAAATAGAGCACTCTCAGGAGATAGATGTTTATAGGGCGAACGCCCTCGTATTTTATGTAGTTCGGTGTGAAGATATATTTGATGAATGACATACGGGTGAGTTTACGTGCGGAATGGGGAAGATGTTCCAAATTTTGCTCGAATGCTATTTATGAACTTTATAGTCATACTTGAATAGCGGCGCTTTGGATAACTTTGAGCCGCATTGTTATAATTTGACGGTTCAGTTGAAGCTGGTTGATGCCGGACAGGATTGTTAGCTTGTGCAGTCGGTCTTCGATATCAAGGGGTGTAATCAAAAAGAGATGGATGAAATGACACGGAAGCAGATCGAGCAGGTTCGCACGGTTGCAGAGCAGATGGGCCATGCCGCGCTGGAAGCAATCGGTCGCGGCGATATTGGACTGGCGCGCAACCGAGCGCGTCAGGCTGCGCAGTACGCGCGCGTTGCGATTGAGTTGGAAACAGGAGAGCGTTTGGACGAGCCTGAAACCGAAAGATAGCGTTTCGAGTCAAACGACTCTGAGCATCTGAAAATGAGATTCGTAATCTTTACAATCATCATCTCGCTAGTCCTGGGCTTGGCCGAGCACTCTTGCGAAGCCAAAGGCGCGCGGCTTGGGCGCGAGTTCAAAATGAAAGTCGGCCAGGAGGTTGGCTTTCGTGAAGAAGGTTTGCGAATCGAATTAAAATCCGTGCTGGAAGACTCGCGCTGCCCGCGCGGAGTCGAGTGCATACAGGCTGGCCGCGCGCGAATCAGCTTGAACTTGAATAAAGCGAACGGCGATTCGGATTCGGTTGAGTTGAGCACGGACGCAAACGGGAGAAGCGCGACATCAATGGGCTACGAAATCAAGCTGGTGAAGCTTGAGCCATACCCGAAGACAAAAAATCAGAAGATCAGCAAAAGCTCTTACGTCGCCACGCTCGTCGTCACAAGAAGATAAAAGTCTGTCCAACCAGCAGACCATTTTTTTGGGAAGCTATGAAGCCATTCAAGATTAGAGACATTGAGATTAACCCGCCACTGATTCTATCGCCTATGGCGGGCGTAACCGACATCTCTTTCCGTCGGCTGCTCAAGCGGCGCGGCGGCATAGGTCTCACTGTTTCAGAGTTTATTTCAGTTGAAGGCTTAACGCGCAACAACCCGAAATCAAAAAGACAGATGCGTTTCTTTGAAGAAGAGCGCCCGTTCGCCGTGCAGATTTTCGGAGGCCAATCGGAAAGAATGCGCATGGCTGCGGAGATGGCCGAAGAGGTCGGCGCAGATATTTTGGATGTGAATTGCGGCTGCCCCGCGCCGAAAGTCGTGAAGCACGGCGGAGGCTCCGGCCTCTTGCGCGACTATTCAAGGCTGGAAGAAATTTTGAGGGAGATTAAGAAGGCGATCAGCATCCCGCTCACGATAAAAATTCGCGCGGGCTACTACGACCACACAATCAACGCTGTCGAGACGGCGAAGCTTGCCGAAAGTTGCGGTGTAGAGCACATAGCTCTTCATGGTCGAACGAAAGAGCAGGGCTACAAGGGGCTGGCCGACTGGGATTTGGTTCGGCAGATTAAAGAGGTCGTGAGCGTGCCCGTCTCAGGCAGCGGCGACGTGACATCTGTCGAGCAGGCATTCGCGCGCTGGCAGGAGACCGGATGCGACGGCATCCTGATAGGACGCGGCGCAATGGCGAACCCCTGGATTTTCCGTCAGATTGAAGACGCTCTTCACGGGCGAGAAATCTTTCAACCTACGATTGAAGACAAGCGCGCAGTGCTTCTGGAATATTTCGAGATGCTTCTTGAGGACATGCCCGAATTAGCCGCCATAGGACGCATGAAACAACTCGCAGGACAATTCACAAAGGGACTGCAAGGCGGCGCGCTCTTCCGCACCACAATCTATCACTCGCACTCCGTCACAGAAGTGCTTGACCGCATCAGCGAATATTTTGAAGCGGTCGCGGCAGGTCGGCCTTATTATGGGGAAGGGAAGCCGGAAGAAGTGGAAGAAGCGCCCGCGCTGGATTCGTGCGAGGCCGCGACGGTTAATTCATAGCCAAGCGTCTAATGCGAGTCGTAATGTCAAAGCTTGACTGTAGAGTCGGTCGGGAGTTAATGACTCGTTCGGCTGCGGTTTGATTCAACCTTCATCTGTCTCTGTGAGTAATTGTGCGTCTATCAAATCTTGAGGTCGCCCTGAAGCTATTTTTGACGTGATTAAATCCTGCTTGGAGATGAATGAAACCATAACCCCGTCGAAATCTGTTATCACCCTGCGCTCCCAAGCCTCGTCAAACTTTAATCCTGTAATAGACATAAGAATGTCCACACGAACCGGCGCAACACCCAATTGATAGAAATAACCTTCGTGAGCGAAATCATCTTCGGTGAGTCCGGCCATCGGCGCTCCAAAAGCGCATAACGCCTTATAAACGGCTGCGGCATTATCTTTATCCGCGCTAACCCACAGATCAATATCTTTGGTGTAGCGCGGCTCAGCATACTTGGTAACAGCATACCCGCCGACGACCAGATATTTAACTTGGTAGTCGTTGAAAGTTTTCAATATCTCTTTGAAGTCGGAGTTCGCTAACATCCTTACCTTTGATGATGTAAGACTGAACGACAAGCTCCCACGCGGCGGCAAACCTATCAGCATCACTTTGAGCCTGCCAGAATTTTATATCGAAAGAGCGATCCATCTCTTCAATCTTACCCGTTCGCTCTACGAAATTAGTCCTCATATCATCGAAGTATAACATAAGCTTTCAATTCGGGTGCTCGGCTCAAATAGCTTATTATGCGTTATCCTCTTGTCACCCTTTGTATCCAATGTGGAAGTAACCTAACCACTTCTTATTCCACATCCGGCACCCAGAACGTGCGCCCGCCGTTGGTGACTTTCTTCAATCCGAGCGATGGGAGTTGATCTTCTGACACTCCTAGATAGGTGAAGTGCGGCGTGTCGGAGATTACGGTTTGAAACCAGCCGTGATGAGCCAGGATTTTACGCACCGATGGATTGTCGTTTTCGGTAACGTCGAAGGCGAGCATGGAGAGATGTTGGGACGCGCCGGGGGCTGCGACCGAAGAGAGGATTGATCTGGTGAAGTCGCGGTTGAAGAAGAGGCCGCGCGATTCGAGTTGAAGAATTTCCGAGACCTGATCGCGCGGGCTGAGACGTTTGATTCGGTCTGCGTCTTGTTGCGAGAGTTGGCCTGCGTTCGTCCAGTGTTGAAGTCCGGGTTCGACGCGACTGAGCCAGAGCGAGATGGTGTCCGTGTAGCTTCGTCGCGCAGCGTCCGAGCCGCGTGGCGTTATCTTCAAACCTGCTGCTTGCGCTTCGTTGCGCGCCTGCATGAGCGCGGCCATCGCGGGCGCTTGCAATTCCATAGTCATCCCGCCCATGTCTTCGCGCGTTGTTCTAACGCTTGATTGCCATCGGCTGACTTCCGCATCGTCTGCGAAGATAACGGTGGGCGGAGCTTGAGCGCCGCCGCGCGCTACGAACATCGCGCCGTATTCTGCTAAAAGTCTTCGGCCAACTGCGTCTGATTGGTCGGGGATATGAAAGCCTTGCGGCAGGCTTGATGCGAAATTAGAGTTCATGGCGGTGTGCGCGGGTTGCGAAGGACTTCTGGAGTTGCGCGAGTTGGAGTTTGCGTCGCGGTTGCTGCTCCACAGGTTCGTACACGCGAGCGAGAGCGAGAGCAGGAGCGCCGCCAAGAGCGTTTGGCTCAATCGTAGAACGGTCTTGCGATTGGCGTGGAGTGTTGAAGGCTGCATAGGCTTCACACGCGCGCGTACGGCGCGGTCAGTAGGAGATGAACGGACTAAAAACCCAGCCGCGCGACCCGTCGTAGGTTTGCACCTGCGTCCAGTTGGAAGTTATGCCGTTCCACGTCGAATAGTTTGGCGAAACACCGAGTACCCACACTTTCTGCCCGCGATCCAGCTTATTAATCTTTGCGCCGTTCAAGTCTGGCATAGCGCGCACGACTACGTTGTTGTCATTGCAGTAACCCAATCTTGCGCCGGGCGGCCCCATCTGTTGCTGCTGCGCTGTCGCAGGCTGGCGGCTCTGTGCGGGCGTAGGCGAAGGCGTTGGCTTCACTTGAAGCTTCGCAACTTGCGGCGACTCCGAAGGCGAACTCACGCCGTTCTCGACCTCAAAAGGCCAGAGCTTGTGATTGCCCTCGTTCACATATCCGTTGAAGAGAGCGAAAGCATATCTTCCTGTGGGAAGACCGCCCGCGACCTTTATCTGCTTCATGCCGCTTCTGCCTTCTACGGGCGAGACCTGATAGCTCCAGTATTTCGCGTTGCCGTCCGAGTCAATCGAATCCACCTGAACAAGCTTCAAATCCGCTACGGGTATGTCCTGCGCCTCTGCGTATAGGATAACAGTGGGCATACCGTCTGCGCGCACCAGAGATGAATCGTTGTTGATAGAATCGCGCCCCTCTACAGCGTTGCTGAAATCTCTGCGGCGAAGTTCGTTGAGCGAATCGCCGTCGCGCACGAAGATGCCGAAGTGATCTGGAAGCGCGCCAGATGCTGCGACAGAATTACTGTTCCGCATGGCGCGAAGAGCAAAGAAGGCGATTGCGCCGATTGCGACTACTGCTATCAAGCCTGCGACGAATATGAGCGGCCACTTGCTGGCGCTTCGTCTGGGCGGCGCTGCCGCAATCACTGGCGGCGAGAATGGTGGCAAGGGTGCGCTCTGTTGTGGCTGCCACGCGGGCGTAGTCTGCGGAGCAGCGTAGCCTTGCGTAGGCTGTTGCTGCTGCGGCAGGACGAAAGTTTTGTCTGAAACGGTCGGCGCAGTTCCGTAGGCAGACGCGCCGCAATTTCTGCAAAAGCGCTCGCCAGCTATTATCTCAGTTCCGCACTGTTGGCAGTTCATAAAGTATTCACCTCATGAAGTAGTGAAGCTTCTGATGAAATATTCAACGAAATAAATTCTGAAGAGCTACATCAAATAAGTCAAAAGGTAAAAGGCAAAAGGAAGGACAAAGCCTTCATCTCTAATTTTTTAATTTATAATTCATGCCTGCAAGGCGTGTCCACACTTTTTCCTTTTACCTTTTTCCTTTTGACTTTTCTTTAGCGACCAAAGCCGAGAGGCTGAAGCGGGCGCGGGCTTGTGCCTTCAAAGAACCAGCTAGCGCCGACGCGCAGGCGGTGATGCCATGTCGGAAGCCTCTGCGTGTAGAGTGCGAACCGCGCCTGTCGTGCGAGTGCGCCGCCGAAAGCTTTATTGCCAGCCAGCACGGCTGCGCGCTCTGTTCCAAGACTAACGGCCTCGCCAAGCTCCTCAAAATGTTTTGTGCGAAGCGGCTTGCCGGAAAGAAACGCTCGAATGTTGTCGGCCACGACGCCAGCCTCTTGAAAAGCAAGCTGTGCTGTTCCCGCCAGACGCGGCGATACGTCCGTGTAAAGCGCAATGTCGCCGAGCGCGAAGACGTTCTCAAAATTCGTTGTCTGCAAAGTGGGTTTGACTATGATTAGACCGCGCCTGTCTTTCTCCAAATCCAGTTTGTCAACGAGGGGATTCACGCGCACGCCAGCAGTCCACACGACTCCAGCGGTCTCAACTTCCGTCATCTCGCCTTTGTGCTCGAAGACTATTGAGCGAGGTGTTACGCGCTTTACTACTGTTCGCGTGTGGGCTTCAACTCTAATCTCTTTCAAAGCCTCTTCGACGTATGAGCGAATCTCGTCGCCCATGCCGGGCACTAATTGATCGCTCATCTCAAGAACCATCACGCGCGGCTCGCCTTTCAGAGCGCGGCGCTCAAATGCGTCGCGCAGCAAGTCCGCCATCTTCGTGGAAAGCTCCACGCCGCTTGCGCCTCCGCCTACGATTGCGAAGGTGAGAGCGCGGCGCGCGTCCTGCGGGTCTGCGTCGGGCGGCACGCGGTCTAAAGCATCAACCATGCGCTGGCGTAGTGCGTCCGCATTCTCTATCGTTCGGAAGGGAAACGCGTAAGTTTCCGCGCCCTCAATGTTCCAATAATTCGTGACGCCGCCGACCGCCATGACCAGCACGTCGTAAGCAAGTACGCCTTTGCGCCCGGCGATTATGGCTTCGCGCTTCTGTAAATCAATCTCTGAGACTGCGCCGCGAATAATCAGCGTGCGCTCGTCCAGAAGCTCTTTGTAAGCGGGCGCGATGTGCCAGGCCTCTACTTCGCCGCTCAGGTATTCGTAAAGAAGCGGTTTGAAAAGGAAATGATCCTCGCTGCTCACCAGAGTAGTTTGCGCATGGCCTTCCAAACCAAGAGCAGTGAACACTCCGCCGAATCCGCCGCCAATGATGAGTACACGCGCCTGAGATGTGCTCATGTGAATCCTTTCACCCAATCTGTTTTGGGGATGGTAGCAAATAAGTGAGGCGAGCGCACGTCTTGCTAAACTAAGTAGCGAGTTAATTCATCGTTGAGAGTTGAACTGAATGAAAAGTTCAACCACCGCAGGGCACGTAAGAGCAGTTTTTAGTTTTCAGTTTTCAGTTAAAAGCTTTCGCTCTTCTTTCTGAAAACTGAAAACTAAAAACTGAAAACTGCTCTTATGTGGTGAATTATCAACTAATACAAAATTCAATTCAGTAGGAGTTACGCAGTTGATAGGAAAGTGCAGCAAAAGTCAGTACCGCCTGCGGTAGCGGGCGGGTCGTTAGTCGCAGCCACACCCGCCCGCTACCGCAGGCGGTACTGACACGCTCGTTCAACTGCGTAACTCCTATCAGATTAGACTCTTAATTTTCAATCAATCGCGCGACGCTCAAAGCTCTTTAGTCCGAAGTAAGTGAAGAAAATTGAGAAGCCCAGAAGCCCGCCCAGGATTAACCAGAGCGGCATGTGTGGCAGTTGCGGCGTGAGCGCTGCGCGGAAACCCTCGCTCGCGTAGACTAGCGGGTTGATGAGCACCATCATCTGAAACCAGCGAATGTTTTGAAGCGCAGCCCAGGGGTAATATGTGCAGCCGAAGAAGATCATGGGCGATAGCAGGGCTGTGAAAATAAGACTGACTTGCTGAGGCGACGCGACAGTGCCTATGACCATTCCGAAGGCAGCGAAGAGCCAGCCCGTTAGAATAGATATGGCTATGAGAAAGATTGTGTGGCTTGCGTCCAGGTTTACTCCGCCGCCCATGATGAGCCACGCTAGCGGCAAAACAAAGAGGCCAGCAATCATAGCCTGAATCACGCCCACGAAAATCTTCTCCAGCGCAACTCCCATGATGCTTATGGGCGCAAGCAACCTGTCTTCAATCTCTTTCGTGAACCCGAAATCAATCACGAGCGGAAGCGCCACGGCCTGCATGCTCGATAGCGTCATACTCAAGGCTAGAATTCCAGGAAGCAGCAGGCTATTGTAACCGCGCTGTACAATTCCCAAACGCGGCATGACATAGCCGAAGATGAAAGTGAAGAGCACGGGCTGCAATCCAACGCGCAGGAAAAAATATTGAAGCTCGCGGCTCGCCACGCGCATGTCACGGTGCAGAAGTGCAAGGAGAGTTGCGCTCATAAGAATTGCTGACTCACATCAAAGAATCGGTGCAAACGAAAACTATCCACTAAATAGCACGAAGCCACACAAATAAAAATCAGGTTCATCATTCGTGTCGTTTCGTGTGGCTTCGCGGATTGCTCTTTCTCTCATCGTCTTGCTCTTTCATTAGCCCTTACCTCTTACTCTCTCAAGCTTCGCCCCGTAAGATGCAGGAAAAGATTCTCTAAACTCGGTTCGGCCACGTGAGCGTCCGTGACCATGACGCCTTTGTCGCTCGCAAGGCGCATGGCGTTGGCAAGCAGTCCTTCGACGCGGTCTGCGTAGAGGCGTATGCGGTCGTCCTGCGTTTTCACTTCGACGACGCCGGGCAGACCGGGAAGCGAAGAGGCTAGCGCTTCGGTCGAACCTTCGTGGCCGCGAACTTGCAGTTCAACTAAATATCCGCCGGGCACTGTCGCCTTCAGCTTCGAAGGCGCGTCCATAGCCAGAAGCTTTCCGTGATCCATTATAGCTATGCGCTGGCAGAGTTGATCCGCCTCTTCCATGTAATGCGTCGTCATAAAGATGGTCTGCCCCGCAGCGTGAAGCTCAAGCAGCATGTCCCAAAGCGCGCGGCGCGATTGCGGGTCAAGCCCGGTCGTAGGCTCGTCCAGAAATAGAATCGAAGGCGTGTGCATCAACGCGCGCGCAATCTTCAGGCGTTGCGCCATACCGCCAGAATACCCTGTGGGCTTTTCATCTGCGCGCTCCGTTAACTGAAATCTTTCCAGAAGCTCTTCTGCGTGACGCTCTCTCTCCTGCTTTGGAACTCCGAAATATTCTGCGTGGAAAAGTAGAATCTCCCGCCCCGTAAGATTGCGATCCAGATTGTTGACTTGCGGCACAACGCCAATCTTTCGCTTGACCGCGACAGAGTTTCGCACAACATCAACACCGTCAACGAGCGCCTGCCCGCCCGTCGGCAGCACTCGCGTCGTTAATATTCCAATCGTAGTAGTCTTGCCAGCGCCGTTTGGCCCCAAAAGACCGAAGAACTCGCCGCGCGGAATTTTAAAGCTTATTCGGTCAACGGCCTTGACCTCCGGCGCTTTCCGATTCTGCTTCGGCCTGTAAGTCTTCTCAAGGTCTCGAACGACAATGACAGATTCCATCAATCTCCACCCGACGATTTTTGGATTAAAGCTGAAGCCACGAGCGAGCATTCAACCTCTTAGCGAGCTTAAGTATTTTCCTTTGCGCCTTTGCGTGAACACGCAATTCTCTCCATGCTCAAGAATCATGCGAGTTGCAGTTTCTCGCAAAGGCGCTAAGGGAAATACTTAAGCTCGCTAAGATGCTTTAAGTGTGCTACTGATCTTGAGGCTTCCCGCAGCCTTCGCGTTTGCCTTTTCGTGAGCGAACCCACTCGTTGATGCTCTCGCGTATGAATTCGCCAAGGTCTTCAATCTCGCGCCCCTGCTCGCGCCAGAACTCTTTGAAGGCGTGCGGGTCCAGCCCTATGCCGAACGCTCGCGCGTGTCCATGTCGTGATGGCTGCTCTACTTCGTCTTCGTAGTAAGCCACGAGTTGTCGGCAAGCCATGCCTACGACCGTCAATGAGCTTTCCGCAGGGAGCGGCTCGAAGACGCTCGTCACGCCCTCGTCAATCTCTTTCAGACGACCGAGCACGCGATTGTATCTTTCTACGCAGAAGGTTGCGGTATCTTTTTGATCGCCGACCCAGTTTGCGTGAAAGGCCATGCGCCCTGTGCGGCGCAGCACGTTTACTAATTTAGAAATCTCTTTCTCTCTTTCCATTTCTCACCTCTCAAAAGTTCAATCTCACGCCGCGCCAATTTTTTAGCGCGATGCACTCGCCACTTCACAGTCGAAAGCGGTAAGCCTAAGAATGCAGCGATTCTCTTTAGCGGCATCTCGTCAAGAAAATGTAGCTTCAAGACAATCGCATAATCCGCCGGAACGTTTTCAAGCGCGCGAGCGAGTTCTTCATCCTCTTCGTCAAAGAACGGTCTGGCGAGCGAGCCTAAGTTTTCCAGCAGAAGTTCGTCCAGTTCTACGCGGCCACGCCTACGCACGCTCTCGCGCGAAGTGAAACGCAACGCACGATGTCGCGCGATAACGGAAAGCCACGCTGCGAATTTCTGCGGGTCTTCAATCGAAGGCAGCGCCTTGAAAGCAAGCAGCAGCGCGTCCTGCGCAACGTCTTCCGCATCGTCACGACCCACAATTGCTTGAGCCGCGCGCACTACAGCCGGGCGATAGCGCGAAACCAACTCGTCGAACGCCGCGAAGTCGCCCAGAATTGCTGCGACCACCAGCACTTCGTCGGGAGTTTCTAAGCCAGCCTCCCCAGAAATCGCCGGAAGATTTTCCTGCTCGATTGCCAATCGCCCTCCATCAATAAAGAGACTTTTCTGGCTGAAAAGGATAGTGGCACAAAGAAAAATTTTCTTCCTTTGGCCGGAAGAGGAGAGTAATTCAAAGATACAGACGTTTATACGTTAGCTCTTCGCGTAGAGTTTTTGAGCCTGTGGAAAGCGTGTGTGAGAAGTCTGCTGTCCGCTTCGGTTGACGAATCGCGTGATTTGCGATAGAAGCGATAGACTCGCATTGACAATGTTCTAATAATTTTGGAGGTTAACCGAATGGCAACTGAAAATCCCCTGAACATCAGACAAAACTTTGACAACCCGGACGAGACGCGCCCGTTCGAGAAAGGTCGCGCTGACCTAATAGAGGTCAACGGCCTGACCGTGATGCGCGCAACTTTCGAGCCTGGCTGGAGTTGGTCTGAATGCGTCAAGCCAATCGCAGGCACGGAAAGCTGCGAGGTCTCGCACAAATGGTACGTCGTATCGGGTCGCATGATGATGAAGATGAACGACGGCACTGAGATAGAATGGATGCCGGGTGACGTTGGCGTAATCCCCGGAGGCCACGACGCCTGGGTTATAGGCGACGAGCCGTTCGTCTTCATAGATTTTGAGGGCGGCGACATCTTCGCCAAACCGCAAAGCTAAGCTGATTCAAGTTAAAAGATAAGCTAAAAAGGGGCGAGCTTTTCGAGGCTCGCCCTTTCCTTATTCCGAAGAAGACAAGATAACGATGAAAGAGATGCTCGTCGCGCGGTCGGGTTGAATGAATTGTTCGGCGGGACTTCAAATAATTTGAAATGCTCTGAGCGATATTCGTGTGCGCTTCTGTTTCAAGACTTTTTGAAGATCACGAATGAAGGCGCTCGCCGGGTTGAGTAAGGCTGCTCGCGCTCTATTGTCAGTCCATACTTTGAAAGTTCTTTGCTGAGCAGCCACTTGGTCTGGAACGTTTCATTCAACCGTCTGTGTAGAGGTTGACGCCCGGTGATGTGATAAATCGTGCCTGCGGCCAGTACGCGCCCGGCGTGTATCATCGGCAGCAGGTCGCCTGATGTTAATCCTTGCCAGAATTCACGCAGGTAATAGCGTGTGTGATGTATGCCCAGAAGAAATAGCCCGCCGGGACGTAGCACGCGCGCGACTTCAGAAATAGCCTGCGCGTTGTTGGTGTAGGGTAACGCCAGACTAAAATTTACAACGTCGAAGCTTGCGGATGCGAATGGCAGGCGTTCGGCTCTGGCGCGAGCGAATGCTACTCGCGCGCCGGGAACATGAGCGGCGTAGAATTCATCTCCAAGTCGGCAGGCTTTATCTGAAACATCCACACCGACGCCGAACGCCCCTCGGCTCACGGCCAGAGGGAAAAGAGCTTGCCCTATGCCACAGCCTATATCCAGCACACGCGCGACCTCGAATCCGGCCAAGGTGTCGAGCAGAATTTTGTTGCGCGTAGGGTCTGCGATATCACGAAGAAGATTTTCCCGCGTGACGTTAAGATAGGAATCGTACTCTTCGGAATCTCTACGCGAAGATAATCCCATAGTTCAGTTCTCTGAATAAAACGCTTCCGTCCACGCTGGGCACCGAAATCTAAATAGCCGCCCGCAAACAGTAGAAATTTCCAAAGACAGCGATGAAAGGAGAACTATTGAGCGGTTGGATTGAATAACTGTTAGGCGCGGCTTAGAGAATAAATTCGTCAACCGGAATCTTCCAGCCGGGCAGGGCAGGGTCAAGCAATCTTACTTTCCTGGCTCACCGAACTCTTGGTAGGTTACATTCAAATGCAAAATTATTTTTTGCTCTTCCGAATATTATCTTGTATATATCCAAACGCCGGATCTCCCTTTTCTTTCATACCACCAATATACCAATCCTCAACTATATTGGCCTGTTGCTCAACATTGTAATCGCTCCACTTATTACCGAGAGTATATTGGTATGCGCCGCTTCTGCTGCCAGTGCTCAGAATGCTCTTGCCCTGATGGTATACGGAGTTGAATATAAACCCCCAGGGAAATGTACTGTTATGGCCTTGCCATACATGTACGAGTTCATGTATGAAGGTAGCTTTTAGGCCAAATGAGGCAAGGGCGTTTTTATAGCCATCATGACCTAAATGGATCACATAATCTAACGCCTGCCGCAGTGTGTATGGGGCACCACCAATTCCCAAGCCATTTGAAATATATATCCTCTCATACGGTAGCGATCCAGAAAAAAACACCTTCCGCGCTTCCCACTCCTCATTTGTGCTCAATTTACGGCTTGCCATATTTCCTCCTTCTCCCAATTTAATTTTGCTCAGGCTTCAACTCTTGCCAAGCAACATTTGAAAGGGTACAACATTGCCAGGAAGCATCAGATGCCGACAGTGTATATATGCGGCGGCTGATGATCAAGCGATATAGACCAAACAGCTTTGCCTATCTATTCAGAAAAGGGCGCGTAGACTGATATGTTTACTCGTTCATGCAAGGTTTACGCAGACCCCTTTGAATAAATAGGCAAAGCTGCTTTAGACAACGAATGTAGCCGATTCGAGACAGTTATTCTAATGCCTGTGTTTATGAAGAATATCGGCTGGCTGCGGGTCGCTGGACACTTCTGCAAATGGCGTGTTAAATTCTAGTGTAATTTAATTTTAGCGGTTGCCGTCACGCTTGCAGTTATGGACGGATTTGACTGCTGTCTAGGAGGAGACCATCCAAAAGAGTATGGCCTTAGCGAAAGAAACGAAAGAGAAGATTGTAACGGATTTCCGCAAGCACGAGGCGGACACTGGTTCACCGCAGGTGCAGATTGCGCTCCTTAGTCAGCGCATAAACGAATTGACAGAGCATTTCAAGACTCATAAGAAGGATAACCACTCGCGGCGCGGCCTCTTGAAGATGGTCTCGCAGCGCCGTAGTCTTCTTGATTACCTGAAGAAAACGGACATTGAGCGTTACCACGAAGTTGTAGGCCGCCTGGGGTTGCGACGTTAGTAGAACGGGCGCACGAGCCGAAGGCGGTTCTTGTTAATTCGGAAATTTTTAAGGGTTTCTTCGAACCCTGCGGAACAAGCCCGCGTCCTCTCGAAGAGCTTCAGGTCAGTTGCCGAACGTGACGGCTTTGATGACCTCAAAAGCGGACGCGCTTCTAGAAGACCATCAGGTCACAACCGAAGAAGGCGGCAAGAGCTTCACGGCTATTAGCTCTTGCCGCCTTCAATTTTTGAAAAATATTCTGGCGAGAGTAAGGCGCGCAAAGCCCTGGACTGCACGCCTTTCGTGCTCGCCTTTCAAGAGAACACATTTCGTAACCGCTCGCGCCCCGGCGCACGAGACGCCCAGGCGCTTTCTGCCCAAAAGGAAGCGGTTCGCAATATCCTTAAGGAGATAAATAGAAAATGGCAGTGAGAAAGTACCTCAAAGAATCAATCAAACTCGGCGAGCAGGAGTTGACCGTCGAGGCGGGGCGCATAGCCAAGCAGGCTGACGGCTCCGTAGTCGTACGCTACGGCGACACAATGGTTTTGGTCGCAGCCGTCGCCGCTTCCAGCCCACGAGAAGGCATAGACTTTTTCCCTCTCACGGTGGAATACCGTGAGAGTAATTACGCAGCCGGGCGCATTCCCGGCAACTACTTCAGGCGCGAAGGTCGTCCCAACGAAAAAGAGGTTCTGACCGCGCGCCTTATTGATCGCCCGTGCCGACCGCTTTTCACTGAAGGCTTCAGGAACGAAACTCAGGTCATCGCCACAGTCATCTCGGCTGACCCTGATAATGACCCGGATGTGATAGCCATAACGGGAGCAAGCTGCGCTCTATACCTTTCCGACATCCCTTTTCCAAATCCTATTGCAGGCGTTCGCGTTGGCTTGATTGACGGACGCTACGTCATCAACCCGACTTACGACGAGCGGCGTGAATCGCGTCTGAACCTTATAGTCGCCGGAACGGAAGAGGCCATAGTGATGGTAGAGGCGGGCGCTCAGGGAGTATCGGAGGAGATAATGGTCGAGGCGCTGATGCTAGCGCACAAGGAGATTAATCGCTTGTGTCGCTGGCAGAAGGAGCTTTACAAGGCGCTGGAAATAGAGAAGCGAGCGGTCGAAGCTCAGCCTCTTAACGAAGAGATGTTGGGCGAGATTGAGCGAAATTACGGCGAGCGACTACGCGCCTCGCTGGACACTTCTGAGCAAGGCAAGCAGGCTTCTTATGCAGCTATTGATGCGCTCAAAAAAGAGGTCGTCGAGTCTTATCCTGAAGATAAGATTGAGCAACGTCTGATGGCTAAGAGAATCTTCGACCACCTCAAAGAACAGATTTTCCGTGACGACATTTTGAACAAGCGACGACGCCTGGACGGTCGCCGCTTCTCGGAGATTCGACCCATAACTTGCGAAGTCGGCTGGCTCCCGCGCGTTCACGGCTCTTCGCTCTTCACGCGCGGCGAGACGCAGGCGATTGTCACCGCGACGCTCGGCACGAAAGAGGACGAGCAGTTTATAGACGATCTAGAGAAGGGCGAGGTCAAACGCCGCTTCCTGCTTCATTACAATTTCCCATCGTTCTCCGTAGGCGAAGTCGGACGCTTCGGCTCGTCTTCACGCCGCGAGATAGGTCACGGCGTGCTGGCTCGCCGCGCGCTCGAAGCCGTGCTGCCGGAAGATAGCGATTTCCCGTACACGATTCGTATAGTCGCAGACATCACTGAATCTAACGGCTCAAGCTCTATGGCTTCCGTTTGCGGCGGCACGCTGTCTCTGATGGACGCGGGCGTGCCCATCAAAGCTCCGGTTGCGGGCGTAGCGATGGGTCTGGTCATGGAAGGCAACAAGTACGCAATCCTGACGGACATAGCGGGCGCTGAAGACCATTACGGCGACATGGATTTTAAGGTCGCAGGCACGCACGACGGCATCACAGCGCTCCAGATGGACATCAAGATTGGCGGCATCAACGCGCAGATTATGGCCGAGGCACTTGCGCAGGCTAAGAAGGGGCGCATGTATATTCTGGACGCAATGGAGCAGACCATTGCAAGCCCGCGCGAGGCGCTCTCCAACTATGCACCGCGCATCATCCAGATTAAAATCAACCCGGACAAGATACGCGACGTTATTGGGCCGGGCGGCAAGGTCATTCGCGCTCTAGTAGAAGAGACCGGCGCTAAGATTGACGTTGAGGACGACGGAACAGTCTCGATTGCAACGGCAGACCAGGCAGCAGCCGATGCGGCCATAGCTCGCATTCGTGGTCTGACGGCTGAAGCGGAGGTCGGCGAAACTTACCTCGGCACGGTCTCGCGCATAGTTGATTTCGGCGCATTCGTAGAAATCTTTCCGGGCACGGACGGCCTTCTGCACATCTCGGAAATAGCCGACCGGCGCGTCAAGGACGTGCGCGACGAACTCAGAGAGGGGCAGCAGGTCATGGTCAAGTGCATTGGCAAAGAGGGCAACAAAATCAAGCTCTCGCGCAAGGCCGTGTTGCGCGACGAAAAACAGAAGTCCGCTGAAGCCGCAGGTTCAGGCGAAGGCGACTAGAAAAAGGCAAAAGATAAAAGTAAAAAGGCAAAAGTGAGGGGAAGCCAATCTTTCTATTAAAAATGGTTTCAGCCTTCCTTTTGCCTTTTACCTTTTGCCTTTTGCCTTCCCCCTTTTCCTTTCCCCGCCTCGTTCGCTTTTTTTCTTGACATCAAACTCAAAGGCGGGTTTAATCTCACCGAAAATATCTGGAATTAGTACAGCATTAGGCATCTTTCTCTAACAAAAGGAGAAAGCCCCGCAGGGTTTTCAATTCGCAAGAGATTCTAGAGAGTAGCGAACGCGCCGTTTTAAGGTGATACGGGTCGGCGGCCAGAGGGTTAATCAGAACATTAGTCGGCTGGCTTCGCAGAGTAAATCTCACTCTCTTTTGAAAAAAAAGTTATTCGATTCAATTTTTAGTCTACGAATTTTTCCGCGCTTCGGCTTAGTTGGCCCCAGAATAGAGCCGGATGGATTCAAGGAGGAGTTCTTCACAATGAAGAATAGAGCTTTCCAAACTGCCGCTGCGATCTTCAGCATGCTGGTCCTGGGCGCATTGGCCGCCTCGTCGGCGATGGCCGGGCCTGTGGGCTTCGCTGATGTCGTACAGGTAAGCTCTGGCCGCAACGGAAGCACTGTGCAGCAACTTCGCCTCAGAAGCGTTTCTCAGCAGGGCAGCACGCCCACCACATCCGGCACTGCGGCGCAGACACCCGCAGGGACTTCTACAACTCAGCAAACGCCCACGACTCAGACCACCACATCTACAGACACAGTGCCCGGCACTCAAGGCAACGTGGAGGTGGTTGATCAGGGCGACATAACCGGCACGATATGCGATTGCGGCGAAATCAAAATTCCCGGCGGATTTCCGAAATGGCCTTTCCTGGCGCTAATACCGCCGGGCATCTGTCTGACAGGCATATGCCATAACGATAACCCGCCGTGCATACCTCCCAATCCACAGTGCCCGTGTGTTGTGAATTGCGGCAACAATGAAGTTCCAGAGCCTGCTTCGCTCTTTCTATTAGGGTCTGGGCTGGCCGCGCTCAGTGCTGGTGCTCGTCGTCGCTACATGCGAGGCAGATTGAAAACCACAAATGCGACCGAAGGGTGAAGCACGATGAGAAGAGAATTTCCCAAAAGACTTTCCGGCGCTTATATGACGAAAATTGCTTTCATAATTTTAGTTGGCCTCGTTTGCGCTTTTCAGTTCGAGGGAAGCGCCCTGGCTCAGAGAGTGCGCAACGGGCGCATGGAGATTACAACCAACCCCGGCGCGTACCCCGTAGTTATTGATGGTCAGTCCAACGGCGAGACTTCGACCACTGGGCGCATCATAGAACTACAGCCCGGCGCGCACACCGTAGAGGTAGTGATGCCGAACGGCTCGCGCTGGATTCGGCAGTTCACAATTGTTTCGGGGCGCAAGCAGTGCATAGTTCTTAACTATGCGCCGACGCCTATAACCATAGCCCACTCGCCCTGTCCATATCCTGTGAACGTCTCGGCGCCAGCCGTAGTCAACGAAGGCGACGTTATCACGTTCGCGTCGGACGTTTCCTATAGCGGCAGTTCCGCTCTCAACTACACATGGACGGTCAGCCCCGCGTCCGCGCGCATAGTTAGCGGCGCAGGTACGCCGACCATCACGGTTGACACTACGGGATTGGGTCGTCAGCGCGTCACCTCCATTCTGGTAGTTGACGACGGCTCAGGCGAATCAGCGTGCCGTCAGGCAGCGCAGGCTTCAACGAACATAACTCCGGTTGCGCCGCCCGTTAGACAGCCCCGTAGATTCGACGAATTTCCCGCGCTCAACTACGACGACTTGAAAGCTCGTCTGGACAACCTAGCCATACAGTTGCAGAACGAGCCTGACTCGACTGGCTACATCATAGTCTATTCGGGGCGTGCTAGCCGCGCTGGACAGGCCGAGAGATTGGGCGAGCGCGCACGTCAATATCTGACCACGCAGCGCAACCTGGACCCAGGTCGCCTTGTCATAGTCAACGGCGGCGTGCGCGACACAGACACCTTTGAAATCTGGCTAGTGCCACAGGGCGCTCAACCGCCGCAGGCAACTCCAACCGCACAACCGGGCACGCAGCCGACGGAACCCGAAATCCGCGTTCGCCCGCGCCGCAGAGGAAGGTAAGGCAGTTTTAAGTTTACAGTTTTCAGTTTTCAGAAAGGAGCGCAAAGCTTTTAACTGAAAACTGAAAACTAAAAACTTAAAACTGTTTCTTCTCACTTGCCACTTGTCACTGTTTCTGTAACAATTCGTGCATCCCCTCTGAAAAATGAATTAAATCCCCGAAAAGTTTTCAAAACATTTGAAGGAGGATTAGTATTTATGGGTGACGATGGCGGTGGTGGCAGCGCTGGCGTGGTGGCCGTGCTTGTGATCTTCGTGATCATAGTTCTGGTCGTGCTCTTCTTGTTCGGAGGCAAACTATTTCGCAGCGGGTCAAGCGTTCCTTCCAAGGTGGATGTGAACGTGCAGACGCCCAGCAAGTGACAGCTTCAAAAATAGAATAAGAGTTCGTAAAGAAGAGAGAGGCTTGCACGACGCGCCTAGCCTCTCTCTTCTTTTCATTTTGCTTCGCGTGCTGTTAACATTGGTGAATAGCAACAGGATAGTGAAAAGTGATAAGTGATGAGTGATAAGATAACCATCAGCTAATGGCTTCTTCTCCTTCTTATCACTTATCACTTATCACTTTTCACTGAGGTAAAGAGTGTCTGCACCGAACATAGAGACGATAGTTAATCTGGCGAAGCGGCGCGGGTTCGTGTTCCCTTCGTCGGAGATTTACGGCGGGCTTGGAAGCGCGTGGGACTACGGCCCGCTTGGCGTCGAACTCTCCAATAACGTCAAGCGCTCGTGGTGGCGCGCGATGGTTTACGAGCGCGACGACATAGAAGGCATTGATTCATCAATCATCCTCAATCGTATGGTCTGGAAATATTCTGGACACGAAGACACTTTCAGCGATCCATTAGTTGATTGCCGCGAGTGCAAGACTCGCCTTCGCGCGGACAAACTCGAATATGAACAATCGGGCGCGATAAAAGTTGAAGACGCTATCAAACAGAAATTGCTTAGGTGCCCGAACTGTGGCTCGACGGATTTGACTGAGCCGCGACCTTTCAACCTAATGTTCCGAACGCACGTCGGAGCGACTGCGGAAGATGACGAGTCGGCTCTTGTTTATCTTCGACCGGAAACTGCGCAGGGAATCTTCATCAACTTCCTGAACGTGTTGACGACCTCGCGCCGGAAACTTCCTTTCGGCATAGCGCAGATTGGAAAGTCGTTTCGCAACGAAGTAACGCCCGGCAACTTTATCTTTCGCACGCGCGAGTTTGAGCAGATGGAGATGGAATACTTCGTCCGTCCGGGCGAGGACGAACCCATTCATCAAGAATGGATTGAGAACTGCCACAACTGGTTTCTGAGTCTAGGCATCTCGCCCGACAATCTGCGACTTTACGAACAACCGAAGGAAGAGTTGGCACACTACGCCAAGCGCACGGTTGATATTCAGTATCGTTTCTTTCCCGAACGCGAAGACGCCGAGAAGCAGTGGGACGAATTGATGGGCATTGCGAACCGCACGGATTTTGATTTGAAGGCACACTCTAAAAAGCCTGAGAATGAAGAGGGCAAGCGTCTCAACCCGGATTCGACCGACGATCTTTCATATTTTGATGAAGCAACAAAAGAGCGTTTCTATCCCTATGTGATAGAGCCTGCGGCTGGTGTGAACCGCACAGTGCTCGCCGTGTTGATGGACGCTTATTCCGAAAAATCTAATGACAAGGGCGAGAAGCGCGTCATCTTGAAACTTCATCCAGAGCTAGCGCCAATCAAGGCGGCCATCCTTCCGCTTGCGAAGAACAAGCCCGAAATCGTAGGCATGGCTAAAGCAATCAAGCGCTCGCTCCAGCCCGTTCTTCGCGCCGTTTACGACGACACAGGCGGCATTGGCAAATTGTATGCACGACAGGATGAGATAGGCACGCCCTTCTGCGTCACTGTTGACCATCAATCGCTCGAAGATGAAGCCGTGACTGTGCGCGACCGCGATACGTGGGAACAGGAGCGTGTGAAAGTCTCAGACCTTCAAGAGCATTTACGAAAGAGGTTACAGGTGTCAGGTGTCGGGTGTCAGTGAAAAGCTTTTGCCAATACCCGACACCCAACACCCAAATCTATGCCAGTAGTCAAAAAAAGAAATCTTCAAACTGAAACTCGGCTGCTGCTCGAATCGGATGATCCTGTTGAGTTGCCGCCTGCTGCGATTGAAGACGGCGCTGTGATTGTGCAGTTCGAGCAGTTCAAGCCGTTCATACCGGAACTTCTGGAAGCTCTGCGCGCGGGCGGTATCGCAGAGCCTGTGCCCGTGATGATGGACGGTTCGACATTCGCCGTACATGGCGAGACGCGAACCTTCTGGGTGAAAATCTGGCACGCTGCCAAATCAGATATGACGCGCATTGAGCGCGCGCAGGTTATCAGTTGTCTGCCTTCTACGCGCGGCGTGCAAGTCGTGGTCGGCGCGGACGACGAAGATGAGTACGACGAGTTTGAAGATGAAGATGATGAAGTAAGTTTTCCAGAAGATTAAAGACTGTCCGAGCCTCACACGCTCTTTTCATGTCTGCCCAAATACCTGCAAAAATTCTGAAATTGGCACGCGCGCTCGCGTACGCGGGCGGACGCGCTCTGCTCGTAGGCGGCTGCGTGCGCGATCCTCTAATGGGTATTGAGCCGAAGGATTGGGACGTTGAGGTTTACAGCATAGAGCCTGCTCGCTTGCGCGAGATTTTAGGAAAGTTTGGGCCAATCAACGTCGTGGGCGAAGCTTTCACTGTTTACAAGCTAGGCCACGACATTGATGTCTCGCTCCCGCGCCGCGAGCGCAAACAGGGGCGTGGTCACAAAGGCTTTGTCGTCGAAGGCGACCCTTCAATGACGATTGAAGAGGCTGCGCGGCGACGCGATTTCACCATCAACGCGATTCTCGAAGACCCATTAACCTCAGAAATAATTGACCCGTTCGGCGGGCGCACGGACATCAAACGAAAGCTGATACGCGCCGTCTCGCGCGAGACTTTCGCGGAAGACAGTTTGCGCGTTCTTCGTGCAGCGCAGTTCGCCGCGCGTTTTGAATTTGATATTGAGCTTGAGACCGTCGAACTCTGTCGCGCAATTGATCTCCTGGACTTACCGCGCGAGCGTGTCTGGGGCGAGATGGAAAAGATGTTGCTCCGCTCTCGTCATCCTTCAATCGGATTGGATTGGCTGCGAAAACTCGGCGCGATTGATCAACTGTTTCCTGAGATAAAGGCTTTGATTGGTGTGCCGCAAGAAAAGGCTTGGCACCCGGAGGGAGAAGTATTCGTACATACATTGCTCACAGTTGATCGCGCGCGTGAACTTGTTGACGATCTTCCTTATCCGAAGAAGGTAACGGTGATGCTCGCAGCGCTCTGCCATGATTTCGGCAAGCCCGCGACGACCGAGTTCATAGAAGGACGCTGGCGCTCGCGCGGCCACGAAGAGGCTGGCGTTGAGCCTACGGAAAAGTTTCTAGATCATCTGAACATTCACACGCTGGATGGTTATGATGTGCGCTCACAAGTCCTTGCGTTAGTCCGCGATCATCTGAAACCGGGCGAGCTTTACAAGAAACGTGATGAGATAGGCGACGGCGCATTCCGACGGCTCGCGCGAAAATGCGAGCTTGACTTGCTGTATCGCGTGGCGAAGGCAGATTCATTGGGACGCAACGCTGAGTGGGTTCCGCGCGAGGAGTGGTACACGGCTGAAGCGCAGGAGTGGTTCATAGCGCGCGCGCGCGAATTATCGGTTGAGCAGAAACCGCCCGCGCCGATTTTGATGGGGCGACACCTGTTAGAGATGGGCATGAAGCCGTCGCCGCAGGTGGGAAAAATCCTGAGCGCCGTTTACGATCTTCAACTCGAAGGCCATGTGCGCAACCTGGATGATGCGAAAGAAGCCGCGCGCAAATTTATTGGTAAAGAAAATAGTGCTTGAAGCGTGACTCAACACCACTTTGCGAGCTTATCTCTTATCTTTGCGCCTTTGCGTGAACATGCAATTCTCTTGATGCTCAAGATGCATGCGCGTTGCAGTTTCTCGCTGGAGGCGCAAAGGGAAATCGGAAGCTCGCTAAGAGTTGGCTTTGATGCGAGTTTTGCCTCCGAACGGTTATCGGGTAAGATACCGCGTTGCTGAATCCTAAGCTACAAAACACAAGCTCAAACCTGTGCCCCTATTCCCTCGTTAGGGGACGGCATAGCATTCCTATCATTCTCTTCAAGGAAGAATTCATATGATTGATTTCGAGTTGACGGAAGACCACGAGGCCATACGACAAACCGTGCGCGATTTCGCAGTGAAAGAGGTCGCGCCGCGAATCAAAGAGTTGGACGAGAAGCAGCAGTTTGATCGTTCCATACTGGACAAAATGGCGGAATTGAATCTGCTGGGCGTTTGCATACCGGAAGAGTACGGCGGCGCAGGATTTGATTACATCTCGCTCGGACTTGTGTGCGAAGAGTTGGAAGCCGTTGACACTTCGTTGCGCGTGGTGATGAGCGTTCACACTGGATTGAATTCTCTGACGCTCTACACCTGGGGCACTGATGAGCAGAAACGGAAATATCTTGCGCCGCAGGCGCGAGGCGAGAAGATTGCTACATATGGGTTGACAGAGCCGGGCGCTGGCTCCGATGTAGTGGGCGCGCGCTCCACTGCGCGACGCGAAGCGGACGAATGGGTTTTGAACGGCGAGAAGATGTGGATAAGTCTGGCGGACGTTGCGGACAATTTTCTCTTCTTCTGCTGGACGGATGAAGAGAAACGGCGCAAGCGCGATCATTCAGGGATGTCATGCTTTATAGTCGAGCGCGGGATGAAAGGTTTTTCGTCTGGAACGATTCACGGAAAGATGGGAATACGCGCTGGCAACACTGGCTATTTTTCTCTTCAGGACGTTCGCGTGCCGAAAGGGAATCTAATCGGTGAAGAGGGCGAAGGGTTCAAGATAGCAATGTTCGCGTTAGAGCAAGGTCGTTACACTGTGGCGGCTGGAGCGACCGGCGTCATACGCGCGTCGCGTGATGCTTCGGTGGCTTACGCTCTTGAGCGCGAGACGTTCGGGACGAAGATTGCGAATCATCAACTGGTCAAGCAGAAGATCGCGGAGATGGAAGCAGATTACGAGATGAGCCACTTGCTATGGCTTCGCGCTGGTTGGTTGAAGAATCAAGGATTGCCGAACGCACGCGCGACTTCACTTGCTAAATGGCAGGCGACCGTCCGAAGCGAGAAGGCCGCGAGCATGGCGATTGAAGTTCACGGCGCTAACGGTTATTCAAACGATTATCCCGTCGAAAGATATTTGCGAAACTGCAAGGCTGCGATCATCTACGAAGGCACGCGCGACATTCACACCTTGATGCAGGCGGACTGGGCGCTGGGCATGAAGAAAGAGAAGCCAGCCAGAAAGATTCTTCCGCCTTATAAGCCATCGGACGCGCGCGAAACGGTCGCGGCCACCTGAAACGATTCCTGAATACTGTTTAAGATGAAAACGCCCGTAACCTTATCAAAAAGGCGCGGGCGTTTTATTAAAATGCTTCTGTCCTTACTTTTACCTTTTTCTTTTGCCTCTACAAATTCCGCCCGCGCTCTGATACTATTGCGGAGCATTTCCGACATTATCAAGGGCGCGGGCAATCAATCTGATAGTCAGAATTTCATCAATCCCCAAGTTAGGAGAATGCCATCGTGGGTCACGAACTGAGAATGGAGCGGGAACTGTCCCTTGACTTCCTGCGAGTGTGCGAGGCTGCGGCAATCGCTGCGGCGCGAACTATGGGTCAGGGCGACCGCAAGTATTCGGATCACGTCGCTGTAGAGGCCATGCGCGAGGTTATGGACACTGTGCCCATGCGCGGGCGCATTGTCATAGGCGAGGGCGAGCGCGACGAAGCGCCCATGCTCTACATAGGTGAAGAGATTGGCACGGGCTTTAAGTCAGCCGAAGACGGCGAGACTTACCCGGAAGTTGACATAGCAGTTGACCCTTTGGAAGGCACTAACCTCTGCGCGCTGGGCGGGAACAACGCCATCGCCGTGCTCGCGGCTGCCGAGCGCAACGGCCTGCTGAACGCGCCGGACATCTACATGGACAAGATAGTCGTCGGGCCTTCATCGCGCGGCGTAATAGACATTGATGCGCCCGTGCGCGATAACCTTAAAAACATTGCGCGCCGTTTGGGACGTGACATAGAAGATTTGACCGTGATAGCGCTTGAGCGCCCGCGCCACAACAAGCTTATTGCGGACGTGCGCGAGGCCGGAGCGCGCATCAGGCTGATTTCTGACGGCGACCTTTCGGCAGGCATCTCGGCTGCCGTTGCGGGCACGAACATTCACGCGCTGATGGGAATCGGCGGCGCGCCCGAAGGCGTCATAACCGCAGCAGCTATGAGATGCCTGAACGGAGAGATTCAGGCGCGACTTGTTTTCGACCCTGATAGGCTAGGAGTTGACCGCGACAAAATTCCGCCGCGCGACGAAGTTTTAGCGCGCCTGCACTCAATGGGCATCAACGATCCGAACAAGGTTTACGACACAGACGACCTTGCGCCCGGCAAGAAGATAATCTTCGCCGCGACGGGCGTCACAGACGGCGCGCTTCTGAGGGGCGTCAGATTCTTCGGCGCAGGCAAGCGCACGCATTCGCTGGTAATGACGACCGAGTCCAAGCACATACGCTTCGTTGACACAGTCCACGTCGAAGGCGGGCCAGACCAGGTGATTAGATTTTAGATTTGCGATTTTAGATTTTGGATTAAGGGTTGAGTTAACGGCGACTTGAATTATTAAAATCAAGTCTCATTCATCAATCCAAAATCCAAAATCCAAAATCCAAAATCGAGAAATGTTTGCTCCTTCCGATCAATACGTTCCGCAATGTGCTACGCATGAGGTGGCGCGTGGTAAGGCTCTGGTTGTGTGGGGCGTGGTGGCAGTGGGAGTTTTATCTGTTCTTGCGCTGGTGTTCCTAGCACCTGTTGCTCTTGCGCATGGTTATTCGTTCCTGGCTCTCTCTATCTATCAAGGCTTTCGTTACGTCTGTCATCAAATTCCAGAGCGCTCCTTTTATGTGGCGGGTCATCCGCTGGCCGTGTGCGCGCGGTGCACAGGAATCTACGCGGGGCTGGCGGCGGGCGTGATCATTTACCCTCTGGTGCGCTCAATCGGGAAGATAGAAACGCCGCGCCGCGAGTGGCTTCTGCTCGCGTTGGTGCCTATGACGGTTGATTTCTCGTTGACGTTTTTCGGCGTCTGGCAGAACACGCATCTCTCGCGCTTTTTGACAGGCGCGCTCTTCGGCTCGGTCGCGGCGCTTTACATCGTACCGGGTCTGATTGATCTGGCGCGCATGGTCGGCGCTGGATTGGCGACGCGCAGGCGTGAGCGACAAGTTGGCGCGTGAAAAGGGTATGGAACTTCGGGGCGTGTGCCGTGCGCAGGGCACGCGCGCGATTTGTGAACGCACGGCTCGCACTTCGTATGAAGGGAACTATGTGGGATGCTCTTTCAATCTTTTCGGAAAGGCGCAAATAAGAGATGAATGAGAAAATAAAAGCGGTACTCATGGCTGGCGTCGGGCTGAGTGTGCTTCTGATAGTAACCGGCTTGCTCTCAAAGTTACTCCCGCTCGCCGGTTGTTGTAATTGTCTTTGGCCTATAGTCGCCGGAGCATTAGCCGTCTGGCTCTATGTTAACAAGACTCCAACGCCGCCTGTGCAGATGGGCGAAGGGGCTGCGCTCGGTGCGCTCACAGGTCTCATCGCTGCTGTGATAAATACTGTGATTAGCGTTCCGATTGCGCTCCTTAACGTTGCCGCCGTTGAAGCGCAGTTTGACCAGTTGCGCGCTCAGGGCGTCAACATCCCTTTTAGCGGCGTAGCCTTAATTCTTGTCGCCAGCGTTATTGGTTTCTTTATCTTCGTGATACTTGCTGCGCTTGGCGGCGTTATTGGAGTGCCCATTTTTGAGAAACGTAAAGGTGGCCCACTCCCGCCTCCTCCACCCGCTTACGGTGGCGGTCAGCCCGGCGGAGGATACGGCGGTAGTTAAGGCAAAAGGCAAAGCTTTTGTCCGCACTTTTGCCTTTTTACTTTTACCTTTTGCCTTTAGTTCGGGCATCCGCTCTGTTAAAATAAGCGTCTTAAGTAGCCGAGCAGCGCGCGCCGATGTTCGAGGGCAGATGCGCTGCTCGTTTTTGTGACTTGCAGGAGAGTTTCAGACCGAAACGATTTGCATAAAAAACTCGCGCCGAAGTTTCATGGCGGCGCAATAAGGTCGTCGAGAGTTCGTTCTACTGATGATGATGTTTCTTCAAAATACAGTTCCTCCAGTTGGCCCAACGCCCGATCAGGTTTTCGACACGTACTTCAGAGATGTTATCAACAAGACCTGGGGCAACATCAGCCCGCTCTACCGTCTTGATTCTTTCGACTACACAATTTTAATCGTCTACTTCCTTCTGCTAGGCGTTCTTGCTATCTACGGCGGCTATCGCATAAAGCAGGTCGTGGATTTCTGGCGTTATCGTCGCATCAAGCCAGAACCGAAAGCATTTTTCACAGAAAACGAACTGCCGCACATCACTGTGCAGTTGCCGCTCTTTAACGAGATGTACGTTGTCGAGCGACTGCTAAAGGCCGTGACAGGGATTGACTACCCGCGCGAAAAATTCGAGATACAGGTTCTGGACGATTCGACCGACGAGACGCAGGCGCTTGCGCGCAGGACGGTCGAAGATTACGCGCGCTGTGGGCTAGACATTCGTTACATTCATCGCACGGATAGAACTGGCTACAAGGCTGGCGCGCTTGAAAACGGATTGAAGACGGCTAAGGGCGAACTCGTGGCAATCTTCGATGCTGACTTCGTTCCAAAATCTGATTGTTTACGAAAACTCGTTCACTTCTTCACCGATTCAATGGTCGGCTGCGCGCAGATGCGCTGGTCGCACATTAACGGCGCGTACAATCTTTTGACGCGCGTTCAGACCATAATGCTAGACGGCCACTTTGTTGTAGAGCAGACGGTTCGCAATCGCACGGGCGGGTTTTTCAACTTCAACGGCACGGCTGGCATCTGGCGTCGTCGCGCGATTGAGATGAGCGGCGGCTGGCAGCACGATACGCTAACAGAAGACACAGACCTTTCATTCCGCGCGCAGTTGATGGGCTGGCGATTCGTTTATCTTCTGGATGAAGACGCACCTGCGGAGATTCCCGTTGACATCAACGCATTCAAAGTTCAGCAACAGCGCTGGGCCAAGGGCGTGATGCAGGTCGGCATAAAACTCTACAAAAGAATCTGGGCAGCGCCATTGCCTATGCGCGTGAAACTGGAGATGTTCTTTCGCCTGACGGGAAACATCAGCTACCCTTTGATGATTCTGGTGAGCTTCCTTCAATTCCCCTTGCTGCTGGTTCGTTACAATCAGGGCTTCTATAATCTGCTTGCCTTCGATGTTCCATTGCTCTTCTTCTCTACAATCTCTGTAGTCTTCTTCTACGGCACGGGCGTCTGGTATCTGGACGAGCGGCGCACGAAACGATTGCTGCATCTGCCTGTGGTGATGGCTATAGGAATCGGGCTTGCTTTCTCGAACGCGCGCGCGGTGCTGGAAGCAATCGTAGGCTTCAAGACTGAATTTGCGCGCACGCCCAAGTATCGTGTTGAAGCGGCGACGGATGAAACGTGGAAGAAGAAGAAGTACAAGCGCAAGGGCGGGTGGTTGCCGCTGCTGGAGCTTGGCTTCGCCCTCTATTTCCTTTGTGCGATTCTTTACGCGGCGCACTTCCGCATGGTGCTGACGATTCCGTTTCTCTCGCTCTTTCTATTTGGTTACGCCTACATGGGCACTATGAGCCTGTTGCAGACGGCGAGCGCAAAACGCCTTCAAGCTTTCTGGCGACCACTGGCTTTGAGTCGCCGGTCTTGACGGTCTGCTCGGCCTTATTCACAAGTTGAAATTATCAACTGATATTACGCAACATGATTCAACAACAAGTCTGCGTCAGCAGACGGCCAGAATGTAGCCCCTGACGAAGCCCGCAGGGCGGAGTCTGGGGTAAGGGATGAGAAATCGGTCGGAGTCTGCGTGAGCAGACGGCAGAGGCGCGCTATAGATATTTGCAGAGAAAATAAAGATCTGTCGTCTGCTAGCGCAGACTTCAATCGTTTCCTCAACCTATACCCCAGACTACGCCTTCGGCTTCGTCAGGGGCTTTACTCTTTCGGTCTGCTAACGCAGACCAAGTTTCAGCGCCTATAATATCGGCTGCTGCGTAACATTAGTTATCAATATGAAAACAGTCCGTGTAGCTTCTTCCGCCTTAGCTCTCTTCCTTTTAGCTCTTATCATTTCGCCCGTTGCTTCAAAGGCAACTGCCGAGTCGAATTACTGGGACGAACCCGGCGTGCGGCTTCTCAACCAGCCTTTGAGCGAATATCGCGCGCGAAGACAGGCTCTGCTTTCGCAGATTACGGACGGCGTGGTCGTCATCCTGGGTAACGAGGAAGAGAGTCTGGGCGTCGAGGCTCGTTACAGACAGAACAACTGGATGGCCTATCTGACAGGCGTGCGCACGCCGGGCGCTGCCATAGTGCTAGTGCCGCAGGGACTTCCTTCGCTCGGCGGCGCGCACGAGATTGTTTTCATTCCGCCGCGCAATCCTGCTAGCGAGCGATGGACCGGCACGCAAGTTGGGCCGAGCGAAGAGACGGCGCGAGCTTTCGGTGTAGAGCGCGTGCTCTCTATGTCAGAAGATTTCTGGCCGAAGCTGAGAGAGGCCGCCGCGCTTCCCGTATTCAAGAGCGAGCAGCCGGGACAGACGAAGATGAAGCTCTACACTATCGTCCCGCGTCGAATTGGTGACGGCAACGTGCATGAGTTTCAATTCGTTGAGAAGGCGAAGAGTGATTTGCCGGGCGTCGAAGCTCTTTCAGTCGCGCCGACTTTAGGGGAGATGCGCAAGAAAAAATCGCCCGCCGAAATTGCTCTCCTTCAGAAAGCGATTGACATCACGGGCGACGCTCAGCGCGACATAGCGCGCAACCTGAAGCCGGGCATGTACGAGTACGAGGTACAGGCTATACTCGAAGCTGCGTTCACGCGCGGCGGAAGCGAGCGACCCGGCTTTCCATCAATCGTAGGCAGCGGAATCTATTCGACCATACTTCATTATGAAGAGAATCATAAAAAGATTGATCCGGGCGATCTGGTGGTCTGCGATATAGGCGCGGAGTATTCCATGTACACTGCGGACATCACGCGCACCTATCCTGCTAGCGGAAAGTTCACAGAGCGCCAGCGAGAGGTTTATCAACTCGTGCTGGATACTCAAGCGGCTGCTGCTGCGTCTTACAAGCCCGGCATGAAACTGCGCGATCTTCATCAATTCGCAGTTGATTTTCTTCGCAAGAGCACCTTGCGCGCGCGCGACACGGATGGGCACGAGTACACTATGGAGCACTTCTTCATACACGCGCTCGGCCACTATCTGGGCATGGACGTGCACGACGTAGGCGATTCGTCTAAGCCTCTGCAACCCGGCGAAGTCTTCACCATAGAACCCGGCGTCTATCTTCAGGCAGAGCGTCTTGGCGTGCGCATAGAGGACGACTACCTTGTCATGCCCGATGGTACGCTGCGCAAACTCTCCGCCAGCATCCCTTCAGCGCCGGACGATATTGAAAGATTATTGAGGAGATAGAAGAGAAGAGACGCGGGGGAGTGGGCGACGCGGCGACCCAGCGAAAGAGAGAATCAAGCTGCTCTAGCTTACTTTTTCTCTTTCGCCGCGTCGCCG
>MNJR01000014.1:0-5330 GCA_001920415.1 Acidobacteria bacterium 13_1_20CM_3_53_8
AAGGGGAGACCTCATGAGGATAAAGCTGATTGGAACGGGATGCCCGAGTTCCTGTGGATCCGGCCCTTCGCTACGAACCTTGAGCGCCTCCTCCACAGAACGTGACCATGCCGAACAGTTTGACGGACCTACGTCCTACTCCTAGCCCAAGGGGTACCGGCTCACGTTGTAAGGGAAATTCTTTGGCACTCCCAGATTGCACTCACGATGAACACGTAAGCCCATGCTGCAGCGACCATCCCCAGCGTTTGGATTGAGTCGGCTGCGATCTCACCCTTCGCGGTTAGCGTACCGGTCGCTGAGTTCGGTTCTAATACGAAGCCTCGGGAGCCCCAGTTTGTGCACACCTCAAATGCTGAGTGGATGTGTAGCACGGTTCCCATTTGTCAGGTACACCGTGATGTCGGTTCCCCACGCATCGAAGATGCCTGCACCCAACTCCACAGTGGCGATCAAGAACAGTCGTTCGTTGGGCCTCCAATGCCCTGTTCAAACTGACAGTCGACTGCAGGTCAACCTGGGAGTTGGCTGCCAGCCCTTGAGGTTGAGGCCGCCAGTTACGTTGCCCGCCGAGCTGTCGTTGCTATTGACTAGTTCGTAGCAAGCTGCTGACGAGCAGAGTCCGGTTGTATCTGAATGGTCGATCGGGCTGTTGCGGCCGTACAGCCACCGCATGCTGCCGAGAGGAGTTCGTGGACCCGGGACATTGCCGGGCCTGTGATACCTGGATTATGGCGCGGTCGCAGCAGCGAACTCGGACTCAGATTGTCCATTCACCGAACCTGCGAATGGATTCAAGTCGAGAGCTTTCACTCGACTGTCTGTGAGGTAGTACATTCCGGTGATGCTTTGGATTTCGGCAACGCCGTCAGAGGAGATCTGGAGAAACAATTCAACGCGGGTGCCTGGAAGCAGCAACGGCTCTCCGGGCGAGTCGGCTATATAAACCCCTTTCCAGTCTTGGGTTGGCCGCAAACCGCTAGCCTGCCGTACCGTAAGGTTCGCTGAAGCCACGCCTTTCAACGATCTGCCAACGGATAGTGACACGAGAGTCCCGCTGACTGTCGGTTTTAGACCATCGACCGTGCCAATGATTATCCGATCGGCTTTGGACCTCGCCGCTTGCAGCGTTGGCTGTCCAGGTACGACGAGCACGTTCATTTGCTCATGCGGCAAGGAATTGAGATTAATCGTCGACACATCGAGATTGGCTACCCAGTGGGCATAATGAGCGTCAAAACTTGCGCGAAGGTTGCTGTAGTGCGCATTACGTTGAGCGTCGGATTGACCTGCGTCCGGATTGACAAACGGGCCCTTGCCAGAACCCGTTGCGTAAGCGGTCGTCAACGCAACCAGCAATAGACCTATGCCAAGTCCGATGCCCAGCCACCGACTCCGGATGCGCATCAGTCACCCCAGCCATAGATACATTCTGTACCGTGGCCGCCCGATGAGCACCCGGGATATCGGCCCCAATCTGACGCGTCGGGTCCGCCGATTCCACTCTGCGATGGCCACATGACGGAGTTGGCGTCTGTCGTGTTGTGCCATAAGCCCATCCCGTGGCCCGACTCATGCGCGACGGCGTTCTGGATTATTGAAGGACCCTGGCTATCGAGCACGTTGTGGTTCAGGTAGACATCTGTGTAGTAGATGAGCATTCCACTGTTCGTGTCCTGGCAATAGCCAGATGTATTGCAATTCCAGGTGATTGCGTCGGAGCCGCTCAGAAGGCCATGTTGGCCGGTTGATGAGTAATTCAGATATATCCAGGTGTCATTTGAGTGGGCTGAAAAACTGTAGTACTGCGGCCCCGGAGCGCCGTTCCACGCGTTGACCGCATCGTGGGCTGGCGTCGACCAACTTGGGCGCTGAGCTGAGAATTGATCGATAGCGCGAAAGTAGATGAAGGTGCTCCTGCCGGCCCATGTCACGCGGCAGGTGGTCGGTGTTCCGACTTGCCAGCAGTCTCCGTTTGCCATGCTTGGCGTGTCAGCGGCTAACGCTACGACGGGCCCCGCCAACCAGGCCAAGCTGAGCAATAGGCTCGCCGAAGCTGGTATGAACTTCGATGCTGCCGATTGAACTGAACCCGAACGCATAGGCCCATGGCGATGCTAATTGGCACTTAACGCAATGTCAATCCAACAGTTAAAGGCGATGCCCATCCAGGGATTCACAAGGCAGATCCCTACTTGGCTCACACAGCGGACGGCGCCGTCCGTGCCTACTTGGTTCCCTTCAAGCGGGCGACGCTTCGACTGTTTGGGACCAGGTCCAGGTTGAGGCGCCGTCCGCGCGCGCGACCGCAACCCTGTTCTCGTTGATGGCCCTCGAGTCGAGCAATACGAGATCCAGCCCTTCTCGCCTGATGAGGCTCGAGCGTTTCTGGCTGCGATCAAAGGTGATCGTCTTGAGGCGCTCTACTCCGTAGCGCTCACCATGGGCTTGCGCCAGGGTGAAGCGTTGGGCCTGAGGTGACAAGACATTGATCTCGAGCTCGGATACCTAAGGGTCTCGAAGCAACTGCAGCGCATCGATCACATCCTGCAGCTCGTCGAGCCAAAAACGAAACGTAGCCGGCGCATGACCGCACTGCCAGCGTCGATTGCAAAGGCACTCGTGGACCATCGCGCACGGCAGGGGCGGGAGCGATCCGCGGCTGGCGACCGCTGGGTCATGTCGGACCTTGTGTTCACGACGATGGATGGGCACGGCCTGGACGGAACGGTAGTTAGTCACCAATTCCATCGGCTGCTCCAACACGCGGGCCTGCCTCAGCGAAGGTTCCGCGACTTGCGCCACTCATGCGCGTCGCTCCTGTTAGTGCAAGGCGTATCCCCGCGGGTGGTGATGGACGTGCTCGATCACTCTCAGATTGGCCTCACGATGAATACCTATTCCCATGTGATTCCCGATCTCCGACGTGACGCCGCGCAACGAATGGAGGAACTCATCGCCGAGCCCGAACGCTAACGTCGTGGCCTTCGTGTGGGGGACCGGTCTTATTGATCGGATCACGACGTCTACTGCGCTTCCAGAGGTAAACGATCACAAGGATTACGACCAGAACGCCAAACAACAACAGCAGCGAGAGCGTTGCTTGCGGTGAGCCAGCGGTCTTGGCGCCAATAGCCACGGCATTGGGCGGCGGCGCCTCGGCGTTGCCGAAACTTGCGACCGTGCTTCCGTTGAGCATTAACACTGTTTTGTCAGGCAGCTGCACTGCTGTGGGCGGGTACGGAGCGGTAACCCTCAAGTCCGGCCCAGCCGCCCAGAACGTCGTGTGAACGTTGAACAGAGCCGAATGAACAGTGCGCGTAGTGCCCGTAAATAAGAGTGTCAGTACATCGCCACTTGCGAGAAGGAATGCTTGACCTTGGCCAGAATTCGGCGATGAAGTCGTCACCTGCCAGGAGTTCGCACTCGGATCGTAGAACTCCGCGCTGGAGGTGCCAGTCAATCCCATACCTCCTGCCAGGAGAACTCGGCCATCAGGCAAGACCAGAGCTGCTGGCTGGGTCTTCGGCTCACTGATGCTCCCAGCACCGCTCCAGGTTCCCTTGACTGGGTCGTACAACTCCGCGTCCCTGAGAGGCTGGCCTGGTCCAGCTGCGCCACCAGCCACCAGAACATTGCCGTCCTTGAGTAGAACCGCAGCAGCGCCTGTGCGAGCCGTAAGCATCGGCGAAGTTACCGTCCAGACGCGTTGGCCAGGGTCGAAAATCGCTGCGCTATTGACCGCGCCATTCGTGTCGGTGCCTCCAGCCAACAGAACCCTGTTGTCAATCAATAATGTCCCTGTGGCGCCCGTCTCCGCGTAGGGAAGCGGTGGCAGCTTGACCCATGAGCTGCTGGTGGTCTGGAACAACACGGCATTGCTAATAATCGGTACTGAAGCGAACGGCGTCGCCCCAACTGTGTCGAAACCTCCTGCGACAAGCAAGGAGCCATCGGCGAGCGAGACAGCAGTCGCCGCGTACTGCGGCGCCGGCATCGAGGGAAGTCTGGCCCAGGTGTTCTGTCCGTGGTCGTAGACTTCGGTTTCGGCGCTCGCTGCGGTATTGCGCCCTGCGGAGCGAATGCCTCCGGCCAGAATCACTTTCCCGTTGGGAAGACTGGCTACCACTCCGTTCTCGAGGACGTCCGGGGGACTCGATTCGGGCGTCCACGCCCCGGTTTCAGCGAGCGCCGAGCTGCTCAACACGAGGGCTCCAGCGCCTACCCAAAGACAAGCCAGTAGCTTGCTGATCCGTTTCATTCGGCCCGGCTGGGTATGTGGTCTGGATGAGAGGACCTCTGGTGTATAACACGGGCGCCTGTGATCTGGATCAATCTGGGGATCGCCCTCCTTAACGTCAGCCTATTGATTGGGATCATCACAGTGCTGTTTCCCGGATCCGCAGCCTGGACACGGACTACCGCTCTCGCCGCGATCAAGTTGGGTGGCATCGTACTTGTGACCGTGGTCCTCGTCCATCTGGCGAGTGACGCTCTTTCTTCGATAGCAGCCGCGCCTACCCCCCTAACCGGCCCCGGCCCTGTGCCTGAGACAGGGGTACCACGCGTTTCTTACGCTCAGCCGAGCACCAGTGATTTGGCGATTGTCGTTTTCTCGGCTATGTTTCGCAGCCTCCTACTAGTGCTTGTGGCGGTCGTTTGGGGTGCCTTAGTCGGCCTAGGATCCGCGTACCTAGTCCAACTCCGACGGACGAGTGGTTTTCTTACTCGCCGCCTTCGCGCAAGAGGTGCAAGCCCAGATATTCAACCTGACCGACTTACGTATCAGCGGCGGCTACGGCACAGTGTCTGCGGGCCAAGTCTTTTGGGCTGGCGTGGTTCTCGGAATCCGCCCAGCAGCGACGCCTATCGTCAGGCTCGACTCGCGCTGCAGTCCGAAGCTGCGGCAGATCATGTCCGGACGGCGCTCGCCAATGGACTGCCATGGCGGACTGTTGCGGCCCGGCACATCTTTCGGCCGGCGGCGGCCTCTTTGGCGACGGTTTGGCTCAACTCGTTTCGCGTGATGCTAGGCGCGTTACCGCTGGTCGAGTTCTTTTTCGGATACCCCGGGCTCGGGCAGCAACTGGTCCTAGCGCTGGGGGTGTCCTATCCGGACCAAGTTGGACTGTTCCAGCCTAACCTTGCGATTCCTTTCGTTATTGGCCTCGCTGTCCTGGTGGTCGTGTGTGAGGCCTCCGTGCAGATGGCTCGGCAGCGGCTGGATATCCGTCTAGCAGACTCCGCCATGGTGGCTGCATGAGAAGGCTCGCTTCTTGGTCTCGCTATCTCATGGGCGGGACTGGAGTTGCGATCTTGATTGGGTACGG
>MNJR01000014.1:5345-9138 GCA_001920415.1 Acidobacteria bacterium 13_1_20CM_3_53_8
CGCTGGTGGTGTTACACACGGCTCGAATCAGCTGGAGCAACCGCCGTTCCCAGTCCTGGCAAACCTTGACGTGTTCGATATGAACGCCCACAACAGCGGGAACCACTTCTTTCTATTGGGCTCTGATCCTGGCGGACGTGACCTGCTGGCTTTGATCGCGCAAGGATCGCTCCCTTCGCTAATGCTCGTGGCCATGGCAGTCGCAATTCGAACGGTCGTGGGTACCGCCGCCGGCCTATTAATGGGCCTTGGATCAAGTTTCGTTCGGACCGTGAGTCGCGGAGCCGGGGATTGGATGGTCGGCTTCCCTTATTTGGCGCTGGCGATCCTAGTGATCGATGTTCTTGCCCCGGGAGGCCGCATATCCGCGTTCGCGATTGCCATGGGTCTCGTCGGCTGGCGAGACATGGCTGAGGTGGTAGCGGAACGAATTGAGTACGTACGTTCGCAACCATTCGCGATGGGTGCAGCTGCCCTCGGCACTAGTGGGTTGCGGTTCTTTCAACTGCATGTCATGCCGCATCTTCGACCGGCTTTGGTTGTCGAGGTTGTTTTGCAGTGCAGCGCGGTGCTGGTATTGCTGGCTGAGCTTGCTTACCTCCAGGTCTTCCTCGGACCTGTGATCCGTCTTACGGAGGCCGGCTCAAATTCAATTCCGCTGTTGGGACAACCCGAGTTGGGCCAGCTCCTCTCAAACTCGCGGACATACCTTCTCTATCACCAGTGGTCGCCTTTCTTGGTCCCGGCGCTAGCGATTGCGGCTCTAGCCCTGGGGTTCGAACTCGTGGGCACCGCGCTAAGGGGCAGGTGGAGATTCGCGAGGCAATAACAAATGCGTCACCTGCTTGGCGGAGCTTTTTGTGGCGCCGCGACTGGCTTGTCCGCGTACGTGCGACTGTTGCAATCCATCCTGACCGCTTGAATCCCATACTGGGAATTCGGATGCGTTAAGTAACTTTCCAAATCGTTTAGCGTAAGACTGGACATCAAACTGGTTGGATGTTAGACAGAGCGCCAGATCTGGCACACCTGCCTTCTCTCACAAGGAGTTTTCTATGAGCATCCACCTGCGTTCGTCAATTCTTCGTCGCGCTCCGGCGTTGCCCGACCTCAAGACGGTGTTGGCCGTCACCGACGACATCTCGGTTAGGGCTGGTCGACTAGCCCACGTGGTGGTCAACACGATTGCACGTCGCGAAGCTCTTGCATGTGGTGTCTACTGCTTTCCGAGTTACTGCCCAAGCGGGTGGTGCGCTGCGCCATACCCGAATGAGTTTTCGTGCCACAACTATTGCACTGGAACAAACCAGGACTTTTGTGGCAGCACCTGCACCGGTTTCTGCTGGATGCAGCAGTGCTGAGCGTCTGACGGGATCCGCAGGCTGTTGCCAGATCTACTTGTTGTGCTCCGGACGGCAGTTGGCGTGACCTTGCTAATAGCTGCCATCGGAAAGGTGATTGATCGCCCCGCATCGAAGGAATTGGCTTTGTCGATCGTCGAAGGTCTGGTTACAGTCATGAGCATTGGATTTCTGGCGCACGCCATCCAGATTACTGGCGCTCGGTGCCAGTGCTTCGGACGTCGACTCCCAAGTACTTCGCGAGCGGGCCAGATTGTACGTAGTGGCTGCCTGCTGACAGCGTGTGGAGTGCTGGTTTCACTCCAAGTGTTGAACCTGAATCTACGCCTGGTCTCGGTGGATACCGCCACCGACCTTGGCATGGGAGTCTTGGCTGGCGCTGCAATTATCGTCTTGCCTTGGATTCTTGGCTGGTCCCATGAGGAACCAGAACACTAGCGATCGATGGAAATACCCGTTGACTAGGAGGCCCTTCTGACTTTGAACGTGACCATGCTGATCGCTTCCATTGCCCTCGTAATCTCACTTGCCAGCTTACTGATCGCGGTCGGCAACGCACGCAGGCTAAACATCATGGGAGTCGGACGGCCGAATTTGATACTTCCCGAGGCGCTACCAGATGGCGAGGCGGTCCCGGAAGTCATTCGCGATGCCCTAAGCGCAGCCTCTCCCGAGTCCCGCGCTGGCCGCCTCTTGCTCGTGGTCGCCAGCGGAAACTGTCCGGCATGCCGGAGTCTTGCCATCGACCTCAACCACCAGCGCGCCCGGCTCGGTGCGCTTCCGATGGTAGTCGTTGACGAGAGCCAGAGTGACGTTGCTCCGTTCGCGGAATTCCTGGACTTCGAGACACCATCAGTTCCCGATGCTGGAAATAAACTCAAGGAAGCATTGCGGGTGAAGGTGATTCCATATTCATTCGTGATTTCCGACTGGCGGATTGTCGGGCACGCAGTTGGAAGTGACGTCACAACCTTGACGCGGTTGTCGGCGGAAATTGGAGCGGCAGAGCGGTCTTGAGAGTTGCACTGCGCCTTGGTGCTCGCTTTCGTGGCGTCAGTCATGGACTGCAGAGGATCTGCACGGCCCTACCTCAGCTGCTCATCCGGTCGATTGCGGGCCACTCAATGTACCCCGCCCTTGCCAATGGAGACTGCGCGATCGTCGTCTGCAGAACTCACGATTTGGAACGGCAGCCGCGAGTAGGAGACATTGTGGTGTTCCGGCATGGCAACTCGGCGCGTGACTATGTGAAGAGGGTCGCGGCAGTTGCCGGCGACGTCGCACCAGGAACATCGGAACGAGTTCCACCAAACTGTATTTGGGTCTCGGGTGATAACGCAAGGTGGTCCGTTGACTCAACGCAGATCGGACCGATTCCTGTAGATCGTGTAGTAGGAACTATCGCGCTGCGAATCCCAATCGGCGCCCCGCCGCCGATATCCAGTGGGGCGGGGTCAGATCTCCCGTGGGTTGTATGAGAGCCATGGGGAAGGATTGTTGGGGTGGTGAAAGGAGGGTGGCTGTGAAACCTGGGAGGTTTCTAACGAGCCTGGCGCCAATGCCATTGAGCTAACGAGCCCCCACGATAGCGCTGAATACCCGGCGGCCAAGTCTGAAATTTATCATGACCGACTCCAACGCCATGCGCTCCCCATCGGTCAGATGGCCTGTTGCAATCACCTCACGCAGCTGGGAGATCGCCGCATTCACGTTCGCGGTGAAGATGCGATCAGGACTGCTCGGTTGCATGTTGGAGCGAGATCCAACAGCTCCCTGCGCCAGAAAGTACTCAATGGGCCGGTGGGTACGTCTCGCGATCGATTCGAGTACCCGCTGCGACGGGCGCACCTTCCCCGCCTCGATCAGGTGAATCGTCGTCTTGGATACAACTCCTTGGGCTAAGCCGGCCATGCTCAGGCCAGCATCCTCACGGGCCTTCCTAACTTTGTCTGGTCGAACCTCCACCCCGAGAACCGGCACGGCGCTGATCGTAGGTCACGACTTGGAGTTCGTAACAGCGAAGGCCTGAGGACATTCCGGTAACCGGTTACTCAATGCCATGTGAAGTCACACTTGACACGATGCAGTGTATCCCTGGTCCGGGAGTTGACCGGCGAGTGAGTGACGGATCTCGTTTGAAGCGGCATTCGCGGATGCCGGCTAAACCTCATGTCGTTCATCGAATCTGTCTATGCACGTCCGGGCAGCGACCGCAAGGTCTAAGCGAAAGCGCTCAGCACTCGGCTCCGAAATTCGCGGACTGCCTGGGTTTCCCTGCTTGTACCGATGCAGACTGGGCCCGTCGCCACGCTCAGCTCCTTTGGGTGGAGCAACTGGCCCGCGACGTATGAGCGGTTTGGATTGGCCCCCCTCCTCAATCGGTGCACAATTGGTGTTCAATCGGTGCGCGGCCGAGCCTGGCTCGCGGCGAC
>MNJR01000012.1 GCA_001920415.1 Acidobacteria bacterium 13_1_20CM_3_53_8
ACCGTCGCTGATAATTTTGCCTGTTCCTGTACACGAACTTCCCTCCGTATCCAGCGTCCCTTCTCAATGTAGGGCTTTTCGATTGCACCCTGTAGCGCTTGATTCCCCGTTCACAACAGTCCATCAATTCGTGGCACCGTGAAGTCGCTCTTGTATCCTGGCAGTCATCGATGAATTCCATCAGCTCCACCGCCTCATCCGGTGTCAAGTCAAGACTAAATCCCACCGGGTGGATGAGGGCCAAGCCGGTCTTCTTCATACGCGCCATGTACTTCCCGATCATTGTTTCCATCTTAGCTCCTCTTTTCATAAGTGATGTTCCCCTTTTCATCGGCATTCATCGCCTGTGCTGCAATGATGGCCTCGGCGAACAAGGGACTGCTGACAGTCACACTTCCATTCTTTGCCTTCAAGGCAAAGGTAAGTGAGCTATAGGCTACAGTAACTCTGACCTTCCGACCTCGCATGCCAGTACGCACGGGAGCTGCTTCAACTATCTCCTGAATACGCCGAGCCACAAGTTCAGCCCCGTGTTGCTCAGCGCGAATGACGACCGTCATGATTCCAGGCCCATTGATCGAGAGTTTGTCTTCTTTGCGCATCTTGCTACGCACCAATGGTAAGAGCTTCCGGGCCGCCTCAGTTGCCTCACGGTCATCACCCTCGGGGCTCAAGTCATACCCTTGGGCACCCTCAAGCATGAAGCGAAAGACGAGGACACTCTGGGCGTTACATATGCGTCGCACTTTCTGCTTGCCCGCCTCCAGGTCCTTGGTTGAGTCCACCATTTGCCAGATGTGGTGTTCACGTTTATGGCGATAGTCATAGGAGCCCTGCAAACGTGCCAAGCCTTCCAGGGTTACCGCACCCAGCGTCCACATCACTCGTTTGGGGTCACTGAAGGTAAAATCACGACTGGCGAGAAGCCGGCGGGCGATGGGACCTACCTTCATCGTCGAGGCTACGTAGTTCTGCTGATCGCGCACTTGCAAGTGCCCAGCGTAGATACGGCGGCGCTGCTTGAGAAAATCGCGGATGGTGAGCGGCCCTTTGTTATAGACAATACAGGCGGGTTCATAGATCAACTGATAGCCGAGCTGGGAAATGAGCGCCTGTATAGAGATTTCATCAACAGGGCTTTCAATGGGTATACCTGAAATGACGTTACGGAAGGCGATCACTTCACCAAGTTTTGGCTGGGTACGAGCCAGGTGGTCATGTAAGCGCCAGAGCAAATGGACCGTGTGCCCCATAAACGTTGCCGGATTATTCACCGGGACAGGACGACCTCCAACCATCCCAATCTTTGGATCTTTGAAAGGGGCACACAAATACTCGAGAGCAGAGGCATCGGGTAGCACATCTGCGCCAATTAAGACGACGATTGGGCTGCTCGCCTGCTTGAGAAGCAGGTTGATCGCAGAGGCTTTGCCTTCACGCTTCTCCTGGATACACACTCGTACGCGAGGCTCGTGAAGCGCAATTTCAGCTACAATCGGTACGGTGCGATCTGTGCATCCACTGGCAACGACGATGACTTCCATTAGGCACACGGAGAGAACCTGCTGTTCAAGAACAGCGAGTATGGTGCGGCCAATATTGGCTTCTTCATTATGGGCCATAATACCTACGCTGCAATGGACATACTCGTCCCCTTGCTGTGCCTGCAAACCCTCCTGCATTGATCGGACTTCATGTACGCTCTCCGTGGTCATGATGAACTTCCCCTTTCCGTCGCAAGCAACTCTCTTGATCTTCTAGAGTAGAGTATGAAACTTTGCCCTTCTAGAGGCAATCTTCTAACGGCTCATGAAAAGAGACTTTGGTATACACTTTTCCAAGTGCTTTTCTTTTAGGCAAGGTTCAAAATGTGTAACCTATGCCTGGAATGGTAAGGATGTAGCAAGGTGTATTTTGGTCTGGCTCGCTGTGCAAACATTGTTCGCATTGATGGCAAGCGAATGGGGCAGTTTGCTTTCAGTCGGGGTGAGGCTAGTGGGCCACTTGTCAATTGAATAGCCAAAGGCGAAGAAAGGTGGTAGAGTAGAGAGGGGGAGAAAAGGAGAACGTTCATGGCTCAGCCCCAGAACCATCCCTTGCGCACTTTGAGCGAGCAGGATGCAACGGCCACCTGGTCCTTGAAAACACTGCAACGAGCACTGCGGCAGAAGGGACTGCCCAGGCTTGGAGCCAGTACCATTGGCGAGGTACTCCACGAGCATGGCGTAAGCTTCCAACAAATGCGTCACTTCTCATAACTTGAGAAGGAAAGGAGTTCAGTTGCTTGAAAACTTTAAGGAAATTTGGTTTCCCCGGTGTCCTTCTTGTCGTTGTGGTTTCTCTGGGTGTTTTTATTGGACAGAGTGTTTTTATTGGACAGAAAGCACAGGAACTATGGCAAAAGGCCCTCGTCCCCGTACCCGATGCACAGGTGACCATTGACCTGCGGCTCCCCTATGCAACTATTCCTCCATCGGCATTTGGCATGAACACGGCGGTATGGGATAACAATCTGCTTGATGCACGTGTGCCTGGTCTGCTGCGCCAAGCCGGGATTACCATGCTTCGCTTCCCAGGAGGATCGACCGCCGATGGGTATCACTGGCAGAATAATTCTATCACGCTCGGACGCGGCTACATCAACCCGCATAATACATTTGACGCTTTCATGGGAGTCGTCCATCAGATTGACGCGCGGGCATTTATTACGGTGAACTACGGTTCAAACATCATAGGGACTGACGGAGGCGATCCAACAGAAGCGGCAGCATGGGTGCAGTATGCTAATATCATTAAACGCTTCCAGTCAATGGGAAGCGGATCTACATGCCACCAAAAGTCCGGTGACCTATGCCAACAACGTACTACAGTATGCGCATTTTATGAAGGGAGTTGACTCGTCTATCAAGCTAGGAGTGGCGCTCACTATTCCAGTGGATACCAGTGCGGACAGTGGTGAAAAACAAATGGCCGATTGGAACAAAACCGTTTTATCGATAGTCTGTTCCCACATTGATTTTGTTGATATCCACTGGTATCCACGTTGGCATGAAGGAGATAGCCGTGATCCTGATGCTATGCTCCTTGCACGTACAAGCCAGATCCCTGGCATACTGTCTCAACTCCGATTACAAATCTCGCACTACTGTGGCACGCACGCTAAGGACGTACAAATTTTTGTCGGCGAAACCAGCACGGGCAACTCAGGGAAGCAAACGGTGAGCCTGGTCAACGCATTGTTTCTCGCTGACAGTTACATGACGTGGCTTGAGAACGGAGCATCCAACGTTAGCTGGTGGGACCTCCACAATGGCATTGAAATACAGGGGAACAACAGCTCATCCTTGTATGGAAAGGCGAACTATGGTGATCAGGGCATACTGGCGAATGGAACGTGTTCCCAAGGAGTGTGTGAGCCAGCCACTAATACACCGTTTCCCCCGTACTATGGAATACAGATACTAACCCACCTCGGAACGCCAGGCGATCAAATGGTTTCGGCCTCATCCCAACAGCGCTTTGTGGCTGCTCATGCCGTCAAGCAGGCCAATGGCAATCTTGCTCTGTTGCTAATCAACAAAGACCCGAGTACAAGCTATACCCTCAAAGTGTCGCTATCTGGATACAAGCCTGCTTCCAGAGCAACCGTGTACTCATATGGCATGCAGAGCGCATCAATTTCCGTGAACTCCAAGTCAGGCCTTGACCCTATGTTTAAACAAACCCTGCCTCCCTACTCACTTACAACGGTTGTTCTCACGCCTGCACTCATGGGAAAGACTCCTTCGCAACCCGCTTACCTTCAAGGAAATTGCCGCTTCTGCCACCAGTAGCCACCCCTATGGTATTACGGTCGATGCCACCAACCGTAGCTGGTTCGTTCCCTGAAAGTGGCATCGGATTTGAGCACCCCAACCCTGACTGTGCCTTCCCTTTGTTTACCTGGCGAATTTCTATAGGCCACTCGTTTGTATCGAAGCTGGCCATCTGTGTAGAATGTGTCAGGGCCTCCTCCACAAGTTGCAGATGGTTTGTATGGGTATCAAACAAGAAGCCTGGAGTATCAACTACGTAGTCAATATTGCGCCAGTCGTCGTGAAATACGTCGTCTCTGATGGCTGGGTCGAGTGCCGCTTGCCAATAACTGTGGGCGAACTTGTAGCCACCTTGCTCATTTGGCAGATCATGGAGGTCCGTCCACATATACGGGTCGATAATGATGCTACTACACAACGGCACATGGTTCCTGATCCAATCTATAGCCTCTCGCTGGGCAACTACTGCTGATGATGGTTTCCAGAGAAGAAGTGGATCGTTTCGCAAGCCGAGGGTAGGGCTGGAATAATTGATCATGATGCTCGCCAAGCACAGACCTGTCGTAATCATCTGCCCGCTTCTAAAGGCCATTAACCCGGTGCTGCCATATCTTTTCAAAAGCGTCCTGGCCTTGTCCGCAGCAATTCCAAGAACCAGCGCAATGTTAAGTGCCATTAGCGGAAGCGCTGGCGCAAGATAGAAGTCAAGAACTATGCTGCCGCGCACAAAGAAGACCCAGATTGAGAAAGTCGCTATGCCCATCAAACCGACAAACCTGTGCCGTTTAATGACCAGGAGAGAAATCAGGGCACAAAGACTCCCTCCTATCACGAGAAGAGGCTCGGCTTGTGCCCATACGCTTGCGGTGTGCCAGAATTGACTGCCGGGATCAAGAATACCGCCATCTCTTTCTCGACCTGTTTGGAACGTTACCGAGCCAAGCAGGCTAACGTGTGGATTTGTTCCCCCTAACAACGTGCCACTGGGGAAGAGTTCACCCTTCACAGCTGCCATGAGCACGTACATAGAGACGATAGAGCCAACAATGGCTATCCAGCCGATGGTTGCAAACCAGCGATGTGATTTATCGGCACGGAAGAAAACGAGACACGTCAGAACAGGGACAAGAAAGATGGTTATCTCCTTGGAAAGGACCGAGATGCCGAGTGCTACGGCGCTTAACCAGACACGCTTGAGTGAAAGGGTCCCGGATATCAACAGCATCATGCTGAGCAACATCCAGAAAGTAGCAATATTGTCGAGTAGGACACGACGATGAAGATATATACCGTAGGGGGACAGTGCGAAGAGCAAACATGCAGTCGAGGCTACCGCTACACTCTGCGTTTGACTGCGTGTGATGCGGTAGAGCAAGAACGTTGACCCGACCTGCATGATGAGCATCAGCATGCGCCCTGAGTTGATTACAGCACCGAATGTATGGAAACCACCGGTCAACAGAGTCCAGACGGCAATCTGAAGCCAGCCTAGAGGAGCATGGCCATAATCGTAGGTGTAGGGAGCAAGTTGTCCCTCTTTCACCACTGCCCAGGCTTGCATCATATAGATCCCTTCGTCTCCAAGATAGGACGGGTAGTTGAACATGCCGGTGCCATGAGCGAGCACAGCCACGAGTAAGATTGCCGCGATCCATAGCTCTTCCCGATGCTGCATAAACCACTGGTAGAGCCTACGCCTGCGCTGTCCTCAAGCGCAATACCGACCTTTGGATCATCTTTACATCATGAGAGATATCGCGTTGTTCATTCATCGGATTGCCACTTCCTGGTCATAGGTCGCTGCATCGATTGCTGTTTGGCTGTTGAACGAGACAATCCCGGGCTTCCGGTGCGCACCGGCGTGTTCGGTCTTCTCCCAGTTATGCATCTGGTGCAGTTCGCGATAGATTGCACGTAGGGCACTGATACCCAGAAGGAACTGGTACGGCAGGAATGTGATCGTCATGCTTATGAGCATGAAAAGGGGAAACGCGAAGCCGTATGCGCTGGTAAACGTGAACGCACCCACGACGGTGAACAGAAACTGGAGGAAGAGAGCATACAGCGGGAGGAAAGATATCATCACCACCACAACAGGCAGCTTCAGCCATAGAACCGCAATGATGGCCGGTAGCCACAGCAGCGTGAGGAAAGCCTGGAGGAACGGGTAAGATAGTGTAAAGACGGCCAGGAGCCGCTGGCTGAGTCGCGGGAGAGCTAGCCATGAGCCTTTGCGCAGCACTTGCAAGAAACCTTGCTGCCACCTCGTGCGCTGCCGAATGAATGAGGCCACAGTAGGGGGAGTCTCTTCACGCGAGATATGCTGCTTGTCGTAGATAACACGGATGGGCTCACCCAGCCCGCTCAGGCGCAGGCCGATTTCGGCATCCTCAGTGAGGCAATGCTCGTCCCAGCCCCCGATACGCTCAATCAAATCCCTCCGGAAAAACACGGTGTTACCCCCAAGGGGGATCATACCAACCTTAGCATGAAAGTGGAGCCGACTCTTGAACCAGAAAAAATACTCCATGCAGTTATGGATGGCAAACCAATGGTCGCGGAAGTTCATGAGTTGAACGCCAGCCTGTAGGATACCTACCTTTTCCTCTAACATGACTGTATTGACCACATTGAAGATGTTGGAGTCCATATCGTCCTCGGCGTCAAAAATGGTAACGACTTGATTGGATGTCCGCTGGAAGCCAACGTTTAGCCCATGTGGCTTATTAATTGGAGGAGTGCAGAATGTTTCAACACGCACGCGGCTGGAGCCTATCTCTCGAATGGCCCGCTGTGCCTCGGCGATTGTGCCCGTATCATCGATGTGGCAAATCACAGCGATCTCAAGAAGATCGGATGGATAGTTTGCTGCCCACACACGTTTGATCGTCTCGTAAATCACCGCTTCTTCGTGTCGTGCTGGCAGCAAAGCAGTGAACGAGAGTTGCGGGGGCAAAAACGAGCAGGGGCCCCTGCTCGCCTCCAGTCTCTCTGGATGCTCCCACGAGTAGAGCATAAGATAAAGGGAAAAAATGGACTGCGCAAAAAAGACAAGTGAAATAAGCAATACAGTAAAGGGTATCATGCTCAGCTTCATAGCATAGAACAGCAGGCCGAGCCCGCACCCAAGTATAATTGTGCTCAGGACCGCAGCTTGCTTGCGCGTCAGAATTTTGGACGCAGAGAGGGCATGCCGAAAAGGGGCGAAAGGACGAAATTCCTGATCATGAACGTCGTCCCTTTCAAGGATATGTCCATTGGATACAGGTTCTCCAGAAACAGCATTCCCGGGTGTTGCAGCTGGAAGTTCCTCATGGCCATTTGCTTCATACTCCTTAGGAGGCAGCGCATCGAGCATCTTTTGCCAAGTCATGATAAAGCGATAATTCACTTTGTAGAGGTTGACATTGAGATGCAGCGCGTCGAGCATCTTTTGCCAAGTCCCATCCAGCCGCCACTGCCGAAAGTAGGAATACACGGTGCTCATGGGAGGCAAATCATGAGGAAACGACCGCCAGTCATAACGATCACCAGCGACATAGAGTATCGCGTCGAGTACCTCGCGGAGTTCGACGCCGTCCTGGCGTCCTTTTGGCTCGGCTGGGGGCAATAAAGGGACGATTTGCTGCCATTGTGCATCTGTCAAACCGGTGGGATAGCTTTTTCGCTCATGCTCTGGGATGACTGCTACTGCTTGTCGAGCAGTTAGAGTTGATCTATTGGTAGGCTGATCTCCGGTCATGGCTTTAGGAAATATTATTTTGCGTTGAATTGGCTGATCCCCGGTCATGGCTTCAGGAAATGTCATTGTGCGCCGAATTGATTCCCGCTGATTGTGTAAGTACATCAGGCAATCCTTACGCTGATAAGTAACCAATGGTGCTAGTTGAGGAAGTCATGAAGATCGTTCTAAAGAGAGACCTAAGGTGCATCCTGATACCTGCCTTTTCCAAATGAGTATTGCCGAGTTCTCATTGTAAACTAGCACCATTGGTTAAGTACAAAGAGCATTTC
>MNJR01000041.1 GCA_001920415.1 Acidobacteria bacterium 13_1_20CM_3_53_8
CGACTGTGTTCAGAATTGCCCAGACAGCCAGCCAGTAGTACCAGGCTTTGCCGTCCGCACGTCCGCGTAGAAGAAGCCCGCCGAACAGAAAATATTTTCCAATGAACCCGCCCGTCACCGGAAGCCCACCCAGAGAGAGCATGAAGACAGCCATCATGGCTGCCATGCCCGGCGATTTTTGTGCAAGCCCTGTCATGTCGTCAACGCGGTCGCCTATTATGCCTCGACGCCGTAAGGAGATGATGATGCCGAACGCGCCCATGTTCATCAAGGTGTAGACCAGCAGGTAGATTACAAGACCTATGTAGCCGTAATCGTTCGCCGCTACGAGTCCGAGCAGAAGATAGCCTGCATTTGAGATTGAAGAGTAAGCTAGCAGCCGTTTCGAGTTCTCCTGCGTGACCGCAGCCCAGTTGCCTACGGCTATCGTGATCGCTGCGACCAGACCAAGAAGCGGTGCCCAGTCGGCGCGCATTCCGCCGAGCGAGATTATGAAGATGCGTGCGTAGAGCGCGAAGCTAGCGGCCTTAGAGCCTGTTGAGAGGAATGCTGTCACGGATGTGGGCGCGCCTTCATATGCGTCCGGTGCCCACATGTGAAAAGGCACGGCGGCTATCTTGAAAAATAGTCCGGCGGCGAGCGAAATCATACCAAGCAACAGAAGAGGACGAAGAGGAGGCATTGTGCCTGCGCCAGCGCTCTGAGCGGTTGTCGCCATCGCTTCTGTAACTTTCTGCCCTATCTCTCCCAGATTCGTAGAACCCGCCACGCCGTAAAGCAGCGACATTCCGTAAAGAAGTATGCCGGACGAGAAAGCGCCGAGCAGGAAATATTTCATCGCCGCTTCGTTCGACCGCCGCTCGCGTTTCGTAAACGCTACGAGCACGTAGAAGGTGAGCGCCATCAGTTCCAGACTAATGTAAAGCGAAATCAGATCGTAGCCGCAAGCAAGGAACATCATCCCGACCGTAGCAAACAGTACGAGCGCGTAATACTCGCCGTGCTGCTCGCCTTCTATGTCCAGAAAGCGCATAGAGACGGCTATGGCAAGCGCTGCCGCAATGAGAAAGATTATCTTGAAGGCGAAGGCGAAGCCGTCCATTCGCACCGTGCCGTAAAAGCCAGTGAGCGCGGGCATAGGCCCCTGAACCAGCCACGGCGCGAACGTCCCGCTCATCATATAAAAGAGCGTAAATAGCGAGCCGAGCGCGAGCGCAATGCCCACGAGCGCAAAGTAGCCCGTAACCTTGCTCTGCTTGTATGGAAGTATGACTTCCATCACGAGCGCCACGCACGCGCACACCGTAAGTATCAACTCTGGCGCTATCAACAGCAGGTCGCGCGCTTCGTAAAGCGCCGTGGTATTGGCTTGAAGAAGAAACATAGTAGGTGATAAGTGATAAGTGATGAGTGATAAGTGATAAGAAGGGTTTCAGGTTTCAAGTTAGGAAAGCTTTAGAACCTTAAACTTGAAACCTTAAACCTGAAACTCTTCCTCTTATCACTTATCACTCATCACTTATCACTTTCTTCTCATCTTTCCGCGTTCATAGTTAACCTTGGCTCTGTGGCCGACCCCTGTATTGGGTAATCAGGGCGAACCTGTTTGACGACAGCGTTCGCAGGCTTCTGTATAAATTCGATAAAGGGCTTCGGGTAAACGCCTATCCATAACGACGCTATAACGAGCGGCAACATGTATGCCCACTCGCGCCCCGTCAGGTCTTGCAAATCCTCGTTCTTTGGATTCTCTATGTTCCCAAAAAACATTCGCTGGTAGAGCCAGAGCATGTAGCCTGCGTTCAAAATAATTCCGAGCGCGCCCGCGCCAGCCCACCAGGGATTAGCCTCGAACGCGCCTCGCAAAGCTAAGAATTCCGAGATGAAGACGCAGAGCAAAGGCAGCCCTATTGCAGTCATAGCCATAGCCATGAAGACCGCAGCGTAACCCGGCATCACGTGCGAAAGCCCGCCGAACTCCGCAACGTTTCTGGTATGTCTTCTTTCATAAATTATGCCTACCAGAAGAAAGAGCGCGCCCGAATAGATGCCGTGATTAATCATGTGCAGCACAGCGCCGTTCACGCCGTTCGGATTGAGCGCGAAAAGCCCCAGCATGACTATGCCCATGGACGAAACGGACGAGTAAGCGACCAGCTTTTTAACGTCTCCATCCTTTTTCACAACGAAATACATCGCTGCGAGCGCTCCGTAGATGATTCCAATTATCGCCAGCACTATCATTATGCTTCGCACGCCGAAGCTTCCGAAATATCCTTCGTCTGCGGATGCAGCCGGAAACATAGGAAGGTTGAAGCGAAAGAATCCGTATGTTCCAAGCTTCAGCAAGATTCCTGCGAGAATCACGCTTCCTGCGGTCGGAGCTTCAACGTGCGCGTCCGGCAACCATGTATGAAACGGCCACATGGGAACTTTGATTGCAAAGCCGAGCGCGAAAGCGAAGAACAGAAGAACCTGCATCGTACCCATAGGCATCACAGAGCCTAGCGCCTGCATGTACATGATGTTGAATGTGCCCGCTCCGCTCTTCGCTGCTGCAACAGCAGTATTCAGAATTGCAAGCGAGTTCCCATTCCCTGCTCCGGCAATATTACTGAGCGTCGCCGCGCTAATCTTTGCGGCAAGCGCCGTGTCCTGCGTCAGAAAGTACATCTTCAAAACGCCTAGCAGCATGACGACCGAGCCTACTAGCGTGTAGAGGAAGAATTTAATCGCCGCGTAAAGTCTATTCTCGCCGCCCCATATACCGATTAGAAAATACATCGGAACGAGCGAGACCTCGAAGAAGAGGTAGAACAGAAACAGATCCATCGAAGCGAAGACGCCAACGACCGCCGTCTGAAGCAGTAACAGTAGAACGTAGTATTCCTTCTCGCGCTTCTGAATGTAGTTCCAGGAAGAGAGCGCAGAGATGACGCCCAGCAGCGTCGTCAGAACAATCAAGAGCACAGCCACGCCGTCCGCGCCCATCTGGTAACGAGCGCCTATGACCGGAATCCAACGAAAATCTTCAATGAACTGCATCCCGCCAGCCGCACGGTCATACGTGCATAGGAAAAGCGATGCTATGAACGTGACGCCGAACCACGCGGTCGTGAACTGCTTTATGAGTTTCGACTGCTCTTTCTTAAAGAGCGCGAGAATGATAACCGCGCCGACCGATGGCAGCCATGTGACTATAGAGAGAAGGTAAGGGATTTTCACTTGATTTCCTCACTCGAAAACAGAAGCTAATTCATTCTCGCTTATGATTACCGCTCACTTTATGAAATCAGACTAACGTCCTGATTCTTTCGACAAGATCGTGAACACCACTCTTCACATCTCTGGAGATGTCGCCCCCGAAGAGAAGAGACACTGCGACAACGAGACCGAGCACCATGACGAGCGCGTAGTTCTGCGTAAATCCCGTCTGTGCTCTTCTCAAAATCGGATTCATCAGGCGCTTGATAAATCCTGCGACGCCGTTGACAAGCCCATCAATGATGTACTTGTCGAAGCCGCCCGTGATTAGACTCATTGTGCGCGTCAGCCAAGCAGAGCCGTTCACAGCACCGTCAAGGCCTTCCGAGTCAATCGCATAAACTCCGCGCGCAGCATCCATAACACGACGCGTCACAGCCCAACCGAAAAATTCATCAACCCAGTATTTGTTGTAGCTCGCTCGATAAAGCGGCGCGAGTCTCTGCGCCCAGACATCTGGAAGTTTCGGCCTCCATACATAGAAAAGGAAGCCCAGCGCCATGCCTATGCCTGCGGCCAGAAGCGAGATACCTATGAATATCAATTCGACTGCTTTGTGACTGCCTAAAGCTTTTTCTGCTGCTTGAGCAAGATTGAATCCTGTGTTTCCGAACGGCGTAACGGTCTCCGCGCCGCCAGCCTCGCTCTGCTGGCGATGTTCTATGGAAGATGCTTCGCTCGAAGCTAAAGGCGCTCCTTGTTCGCTTCGCACCTGCGCGCCTTGCCCTTCTGTACCTTCATGCGGGCTGCCGAACTGTCCAGTCTGAGGATTCCATATAACGGGCTGCAACCAGTTGACTATATTAGCGCGACCGCCCACGTGCGAGCCTCCTGTTAATACAGGGCTGATGCCTATGAAACCGCCTACGATTGCGAGCACCGCTAGAACTGCGAGCGGAACCCACATAGAAGGCGGCGATTCGTGCGGAGTATGCGCGCCATGCGCGTGAGCGCCGTGACCGTGATCTTCCAGATGCTCCCGAACATCTTCGTGAATTGGCCCAACGTGCTCGCCCGGTTCATGTCGCGGTCTATCACCAGCCGAAGGCAAAACGGCGTCGTGCTGCTTCAGCCCTTCTGCAAAAGCGTGCGCGTGAGCTTCGTCTGCTTCACCTCCAGCAGGTTTTTCCCGAAACCTCTCATTGCCCCAGAAAGTCATCGCAACGAGCCGCGTCATGTAAAAGGCAGTGCATGTCGCCGCAATCGTCGCGACCAACCAGAGCACCCAGCCGTATGGAATAAACGTAGTCGAAGCCGCATTCCACAGAATCTCGTCTTTAGACCAGAAGCCGCTGAACGGAATGATGCCGCAGATGGCGAGCCAGCCCGCCAGAAAAGTCCAGTAGGTGTACGGCATGTATTTGCGCAACCCGCCCATGCGCCGCATGTCCTGCTCGTGGTGCATGCCGTGTATTACTGAGCCAGCGCCCAAAAACATCAGAGCTTTGAAGAATGCGTGTGTGACTACGTGGAAAATTCCGATGACGAACGCGCCGACGCCGCACGCCAGGAACATGAAGCCGAGTTGCGAAACGGTCGAGTAGGCCAGAACTTTCTTGATGTCGTTTTGTGTGAACGCTATGGTCGCCGCAAAGATTGCCGTCAAAGCTCCGACCACAGCGACGATGATGCTCATCGTCTGCGAGTGCTGGAAGATGACATTCGTGCGCGTCACCATGTAAAGACCGGCAGTGACCATCGTCGCCGCGTGAATCAGAGCGGACACGGGCGTAGGCCCGGCCATAGCGTCAGGCAGCCACACGTACAGAGGAATCTGCGCGCTCTTTCCAATCGCGCCTATGAAAAGACCTAGCGCGAGCCATGACATAAGGCCGAACATGCCGATTGGCTCAAGCGGAAACACACGCGCCTGCTCGAAAACTGTCGTGTACTGAGCGGAGCCGAACGCGGCTATGATGCCGAAGACGGCGAGCGCGAATCCAAAATCCCCTATACGGTTTGTGATGAAAGCCTTGCGCGAAGCATCGCCAGCTTCTCGTCTATCAAAGTAGTAACCGATAAGAAGGTACGAGCAGAGACCGACTCCTTCCCAACCCACGAACATCATCAAAAAATTGGAACCCATGACGAGCACGAGCATCATGAACATGAAGAGTCCAAGGTAAGAGAAGAAGCGATAGTAACCTGTGTCGCCGTGCATGTAACCCGTCGCAAAGACGAAGAAGTTGATAACTCCACTCGACATCAAGCATCGCTCCGAGTCCTCTTCGCTCAGGCGCTTCCGCGACGCCGACCAGCACGGCCTGACCCGGCTGTAAATGCAACTCTTCCGCGCGTCGCCTTGCTGCCTCATCAATCTGCCTCATCGTCTCGATGTGCGCTCGCTCCCGGTTGCCTTCCGTCAACTCGACCGCGCCGCCCGGAATCCACTTCCACGAATAGGGCAGTCCGCCTTCTTCGCTCGTCAGGTAAGGTTTGGACCAACGCGGATTGCCACCGAACCCGTAGGAATAGACCGCCAGCACGCTAATCAGAAACGCCAGCGCGACAGAACCCACAGCGATTCCGCCTATCAACTTTTCCGAAAAGCGAAACTTGCGGCCAAGCAGGCCGTTGATGGCAGCGCCTAAGAGCGGAAGAAGCGGGACGAGCCAGATGAGTTTGTACATAAACAGTTTTCAGTTTTCAGTTTTTAGTTTTCAGTTGGTATGTAATCAGAAAGCATTTGCTTTTTCTGAAAACTGAAAACTAAAAACTGAAAACTGCTCTTACCACTTTAGTAGATCAATCTCATCAACCCAGATGGTCTCTTTATTGCGGTAGAGCGCTATGACTATGCCCAGACCGATTGCAGCTTCGGCTGCTGCGACGACAATAATGAAGACTGTGAAAACCTGACCGGCGACGGCGTTGGCGTTGCCAGTGTCCTGAAGATAGCGCGAAAAGGCTATGAAATTGATATTGGCCGCGTTCAGTATCAACTCAATGGACATGAAGATGACTATGATGTTGCGGCGCGTCAACACGCCCGCCACGCCGATTATGAAGAGCAGCGCGCCTATCACCAGAAACTTAGAGATGTCCGGGTGCGTGATGCTATTGCTGACATCAGACATGCGCCCGCCCGGCGCTTGCTGCCAGATGAAAACCAGAGCCGGAAAGAATAGATTGAGCATAAAGTTTCACTTAAGAGATGATGCAGGAAAGCAGAGACGCGGGGAGTGGACGACGCGGAGACGCGGCGAAATAGGCATAAATCGTTTTTCTCTTTCGCCGCGTCCCCGCGTCTCCGCGTCTCCGCGTCATTCCTTCATTCCTCATCTACTGACGCTCTCCAATTCCGCGCGCTCTTCAGGCGTGGTGACGACTTCTTTGAGAACTTCAGGGTCAACGTCGTCGGCTGCTGCCTCCTGCTTGAGCGTGCGCGCGAGCATAACGGAGCCTACGATTGCGACCAGAAGCAGCAGGCTAGCAATCTCGAACGGGAGCGATGCGTAGCGATAAAGGCTGCTGCCCAGGCGCTGCGTGTCGGCGGTTATTTTCATGTCGCCCGTAGCCGAAACGGGCAGAGCCTGTTGCTCTGCTGTGCGCTGCCCGGCCATCTCATCACTTCTTCTATTAGGCTCGTTAAGTCCCTTGACGCCCTGGTTGATTGCGTAGACCAGACCGATGGCTAGCAGCAGACCCAGCAGAGCCGTCGCAGTGACCTGTGCGCTGCTGTTGAAGAGTTGTCCTCGCCCGCGCTCTTCCGCGCCTACGTTCACCAGCATGATGACGAACAGAAAGAGCACCATCACGCCGCCTATGTAGACCAGAACCTGCGCGCCAGCGACAAACTCCGCGCCCGCCAACACAAAGAGCGCAGCAACAGAAACCAGAGTCGAGATAAGAAACAGCGCGCTGTGCACGGCATTGCGCGCCATTATCATCAGCAGCCCCGTAAAGAGCGCCGCTATCGAGAAGACCCAGAAGAAGACAGCTTCCCAGCCAGATAAGACCATAGTTTTCAGTTTTTAGTTTTCAGTTTTCAGTTCGTTGTCAGCAAAGCTCTTCGCCTTTTCTGAAAACTTAAAACTAAAAACTGAAAACTGTTTTCTATGATTCGTATTTCACAGTCTCGCGCCCCTGTTCTAGCATCTCGCGGTTCCAGACGAAGCCTGCGCGCGAGTAGGTTGCGAGTTCAAAGTCCTGCGTCAGTTCCAAGCAGGCCGTAGGGCATGCTTCCTGGCAGAGCGCGCAGAACATACAACGCGAGGTGTCGAATATAAATTCGTCCAGAACCTTCTTCTTGCGAGGCTTGCCCGCGACCGTGATTTCAATGTCCATAGCTATAACGTCAATGCAATCTTCCGGGCAGGCCAGCGCGCAAAGGTTACACGCGATGCAGAGCGTATCGTGCGTCTCCGGGTCCATGTTCAATCGCGGCGCACCGTGAAAGCGCGGCGCAACATCAGGACGAACTTTCGGATACTGTTCTGTATAAATGCCGTGCCCGGCCACAGCATCTCTGTCCGTAATCGCGCCCAGATTGTATTTGAGCGTCAAGCCCAATCCCTTCATCAAATCAACAAGGAAGAAGCGCTTCAGCTTCTGCGAGAACGTTGGCTTCGGAACATTTACTAATGGCATAAGACCTCTGATTTTGGATTTTAGATTTTGGATTTTAGATTGGAGTGGCTACCATCCTGAATCTTGGATTTAAGAGTTCAACTTCCCAAGAGCTTAATCCAAAATCCAAAATCTAAAATCCAAAATCGCATCATCCTTCGCTTGTCGTGGCTTGCGCAGGTTTGCCCTTTGCCACACCGACGAGGCGAATCTTGCGGCGCTGCGATTTCAGATTAAAATCGCGCGAGCGCCAGTTGATCGTCGAGAGCACTCCGGCTGTAACGAAAAGGCCGCCCCAGCCGAAGACTATCATGATAATTTTCCCGGTCGCAGTCAGATTCAATCCCTGCGAAATAGATTCAATCGTCTTAATTCCGCGCCAGCCGTCAATCGCTTGAATCACAAAGACGGCCAGTGTTGTCAACACTATGTTGGTAAGCGTCGCGGGCAGCAGCCACTTCCATCCCAAATCCATCAACTGATCGTAACGATAGCGCGGCAGCGTCCATCGCAGCCAGAAGTATAGATAGAGCAGCACTGCCAGCTTCAACATGAAGACCAGAATGCAGAGGAAGACGTAAAGGTTGTGAAAGCCCCGCGCCTCCGTCAATCCGTACACAAACGGAAAATACCAGCCGCCCAGAAAAAGCGTCACGGCGATTGAAGTAGCCACGACCATAGCGGCATACTCGGCCATAAAAAATAGCGACCAGCGCATCCCTGAGTATTCCGTGTGAAAGCCCGCGACCAATTCCGATTCCGCTTCCGGCAGATCGAACGGCGCGCGATTGTTCTCGGCAATGCCGCTCACCAGAAAAGCTAGAAAGCCAAGCGGCTGGTAGAGTATGAACCAGATTGAGTCTGCGCCTTGCGCCATGACTATGCCGGACATAGAGAGCGTGCGCGCAAACATCAAAGCTCCGATTATCGCAAGCCCCATAGAAACTTCGTAAGAGATCATCTGCGCCGAAGAGCGAAGCGCTCCCATCAGCGAGTATTTCGAGTTCGACGACCAACCGGCGAGTATGAGCGCAAGCACGCCAACGCTCGAAACCGAGAGCACGAAGAGAACGCTGCGACCACAGAAATATATGGCGCAAAGAAGAAGATATAACGGTCTGCCTTCTCTGGAATAAAATCCTCTTTCGTCAGAAGCTTCACGGCATCTGCAATCGGCTGCAAGAGTCCCCACTTGCCTACACGCATTGGCCCAAGACGAGCCTGCATGAAGGCGGAGATTTTTCGCTCGGCGTAAGTTGCGTACATAGCCCAGAAGGCTATGAGCGTGACGACTGCGCCGATCTGTATGAAAGGCCAGACGACGAAGTTAATAGTCTCCTGACTCAACCATCTCAGCAGGAGATCATTTATTAAATTGGGCGGCGCAAACAGCGCGAGTGCTGCCATAGGATTTATATTGCAATCTTAAAAACAGTCTGGAGCCGGATGGATTTTAGATTTTAGATTTTGGATTAAAAGGCTGAAAAGCGTTCAATTTGAGATTCAACATCTCGCGCTTAATTCATTGCTCCAATCCAAAATCCAAAATCTAAAATCCAAAATCCCCAGGCTTTTATCTATCAATCTCTCCGAGCACGATGTCGAGCGTACCTATGATTGCGACAACGTCTGCTACAAGGTGGCCTATGCACATCTGGCGAAGCGCCTGCAAATTTATCAGGCATGGCGGCCGCCTATCTCACCTTTCGGCCCTTCAATCGAATGATAATATTCGCCCGGCGGTGGCTTGATTATCTTAGGAGTCTTCGCGTTCACAGGCCCGTCCGGCATCTTCTCAAGCGCCTGCTGAACTATGCGCCGCGATTGCCGCATCTCTTCAAGTCGGACGAGGTAGCGATCATAAGTGTCGCCGTTCTCGCCTACGGGCACGTCGAAATCAACATCTGCGTAGGCAGCATATGGCCGCGCTTTGCGAATGTCCCATGCCACGCCGGAACCGCGAAGCGCAGGGCCTGACAGTCCGATTGCTACAGCGTCCTCTGCTGAAATAACTCCTATGCCGACCGTGCGACCGAGCCAGATTCGATTTTCAGAAAGAACCGTCTCGTACTCGTCTATGCGTTTAGGGAAATTGTTAACGAAGCGATTCACGTCCGCCGAAAAGCCTTCGTAAGCATCGCTAGGCATTCCGCCTATGCGCCATGCGTGGCAGGTGAGACGCGCGCCGAACTGTCGCTCGAAAATTTTTAGAACCTCTTCGCGCTCGCGCAAAGCCCATAGAAGAATTGTGACCGCGCCAATATCCAGCGCGTGCGTTGCCAACCAGAGCAGGTGCGACGAGATGCGGTTGAGTTCCGTCAGGATAGTTCTGATGTAATGAGCGCGCGGCGGGACTTCCAACCTCATCATCTGCTCTACGGTTTCGACCCACACAAGCCCGTTCGAGACCGCAGCGATGTAATCCAGCCTGTCCCAGTAAGGCGCAATCATAGGATATTGCCGGTTCTCAGCAATCTTCTCCATCCCGCGATGCAGGTATCCAATGTCGCAATCGAGATCAATCACAGTCTCGCCGTCAAGGCGCAGTACGACGCGCAGCACGCCATGCGTACTGGGGTGCTGCGGCCCCATGTTCAGCACCATCTCTGGGCTGTCTAGAAGAGTTTCCCTCGTCGTTGCTATTTCGACTTGATGCATAGCTTTTAAGGGATGAGGGCGGAGGGATGAGGGATGAATAAGAAGGAGTCAATTATTCATTGACTTATTTATTCAACCCATTTCATCCCTTATCCCTCATCCCTTATAACACCCTGTGACGCTAAAAGGCTCAAGCACGAGTCCGATTTCTGACGCCTCGCCTTTACGCTTGCGCTCGAGCAGCTTGTAGATAATGGCCTGCGCTGCGCTTGCCTTGTTCCAGACGTTGCGCGGCGACATCTTTTCAGTCAGCACGAAGCCTGCGGCCTCTGCTGCCTCCGGCGCGTCAAAAATTTTTGCCTCATAATGCTGCGCTATCTCTTTTGGACTCATAGAACAGTTTTCAGTTTTTAGTTTTCAGTTTTCAGTTGGTAGGTAATCAGCTTGAGCCACTGGCTTTTTCTGAAAACTTAAAACTGAAAACTGAAAACTGTTCACTTGTCTTTAACCATCACTTCCTTGCCCGCGCGGAAAATATCGCGCACGCGGCGCTCTTCCATCTCAGATAAAATCTCAAGGCCGTAAGCGCGGCGTTGATCTAGCTGCTCTCTCTGCACGTCTGTGAATTCCGGCAGATGCTTCCCAGTCCATTCGTTCTCTATGAACTCAAGCGGATAATCTTTTCTGAGCGGATGGCCGTCCCAATCGGGCGGAAGCAGCAGTCTGCGCAGGTCTGGATGATTGCTGAAAGGCACGCCGAACAGGTCGAACACCTCGCGCTCCATCCAGTTCGCAGCAGGCCACACGCCGGTCACGCTCTCAACGCCGTTCGTCTCATCCGTCCAGACCTTCAATCGCACGCGCTCGTTCGCGGGGATTGAATAAAGGTTATAGACAACTTCAAACGGCGCTTCCCTGTTATCCGGGTAATTGACGCAGGTCAGGTCTGATAGATAGTTGAAAGGCGTCTGCTTGTCATGCTTCAGGAAATCGCAGACCTCCAGGATGCGAGCGCGATCAACACGTATGGAAAGCTGACCTAGAAATTCCTGTGCTTCTGCGATTGTCTCGTTGAATTTGGAGCGAAGCTTCTTGACAAGCTTGTTGTCGGAAGCATCCCGTGGCTTTGGCCCTTCGTCCTTCTTCTTGACAGGAGCTTTCGGCGCACCCGCAGCAGGCTTAGCAACGGCAGGCTTATCGCCTGCGGCCTGCTTCGCAGCTTCAGCGCGTGCTTTCGCCTCAGCAATCTTCGCCGCCTTCTCTTCGTCAGCAGTTGCCGCACGCGGGCTAGCTTGATCGCGTGTTCGATCTTCCGACCCTGAATTGTCTTCTGAATTATCTTGAGGCTGCCTGGTTTCGTCTGCCATCTGAAAGTGTAACTACACCCTGATTTGAAATTACGCTCCCCGCTTAGAAGCAATCTTATAGAGCGCGCACAGAAATTGTCGGACTTATTACAAGGCAAAAACTACAGACGGGGTACACCGATGGTTTTAACAGCGATTCGCGCTGTTGTCAATTATTCGGCCAAGGTCTATTCATACTCCAGTGATAAGCGTGACTTTATTCTACGGCGAAAAGATTATCCACTAAATCACACGAAGCTACACGAAAAGAAGAGAAAGCTTATTTGTCTGTTCTTCTTCGTGTGGTTTCGTGGACTATCCTTTCTTTTCCTGACAATGAATCGTCCCTGTGGCTGAGGACTACTGGCTTTCTCATCCCCATGCGCTCAGGAACTCTATTCTATCGCGCATCTCTTCAGCCGAGACGGTGTGTATGAGTCTGAGCAATCGGCGCATCTGTTCACCGACACTGTATCGTTGTTGTTTTGCGAGAATGATACCCGCGTGGGTCATGCCCTGCATGATGTATGTGGAATGCAGAGCAATGTAATCACCTGTATTGAAAGAATAGAGTGCGCGACCTTTCGCGGCTGCATACGCCAGATGCTCTGCATCGGGGCGATGGCTGAGACCTGCTTTATTGGCAGTAAGGAGGTCAATACCCCGCAGAGCCAAAGCCCGCACTAAGTCTCTGTCCTGCGCATCTTCATCCAGATATAAACGGATCATCACGCGACTTGCGAGTTGCGCACTTGATACCACTCTGATTCCAAGCGGTCGGCTTCCGCTTCATCGGCAGCAAGCTCTGCCTCAATCTCCGCTTGATTGGCGTGGTAATAGGCCAGCGCAGCATAGACTCCGGCAGCAGAGAGATGTTCGTACTTAGCCAGAATCTCATCTGGTGTAAGCCCCATCTTATACAGGATGGCAATGCGATGAACGCTGATACCAGTGCCAGCGATACACGGCCTGCCATGCCGTATCTCAGGCGAGCGCGTCAGTAATGAACCGATCTCTATACTCATTAACTCTCCCTCTCAACAAAGCTTCGAGTCGCGGCGCTAGGCAAATATGTAGCAATCATAAGCCCGCATCAGTATCTTCGCCTTCGAGCGGTAACGCGGCGATGCTCGCAAGGATTTCCGCAGGAGACCTTTCCGGCAAGCGCACAATTTCGCGCGTCACGACGGTCACTTCGACCTCCGTGCCGTCGGCTAGTTGAATCGGCTCTTTCAACCGCAACACTCCACGCTCATAAATGGCTTCAACGGTCTTTGTCATAACGCATTCTCGTCAAAGATTATATATTAGCCGTCAGTCAATTGCTCGCAGAAAAGTGGAAAGACTAAAGCATACTCAACGAGTCCGCGCAGAAGCAACAACACGTAAGCCGCCACAAACTTGACGATCATCGCCAGCGAAAAGTATCATAGATTGTTTAGAGAAAGGCACGGATAGCCGTCTATAGAGAAGGAAGAAGAAAGACATGAAGCAAGGAATTCATCCTAACTACCACGAAATCAATGTTCAGTGCGCTTGCGGCAACCAGTTCAAGACGCGCTCGACGCGCAAGGACGACCTGCACGTTGAGATTTGCTCGGAGTGCCATCCGTTCTTCACGGGCAAGCAGAAATTGGTGGACACCGCAGGCCGAGTTGACCGCTTTAACAAGCGCTACGCCAAGAAGCAGGCTGACGAGCCGAAAGCAGAAGCAACTCAGACTCAATGATCTTTTCAGAAAAGGCAGACGCTTTGTATGCGTGAATTGTCGTTAACATCACGGCATTAGCCATAAAGATTAAAATGGACGCCGACGCTCTGACGGGGTCGGTTGCGTTCGCTTCGTGTATCATAGAAGGGACGCGGCCTGAGCCAGAAAAGAGGTCGGCGTTATTCTATTTTCAGGAAATTTTCCCAGAAAGGATTAAAAGCAGTGACAAGGAAAGGGTTTCAAGTTTCAGGTTTCAAGTTTCAAGTTAAAGAGATTTTCTAACTTAAAACTAAAAACTGAAAACTTAAAACTGTTTCTTGTCACCTGTCACGCAAGAAGATGAGCACAAGCGAAAGAGATTTAATCGTTGGCGGGCAGGCCGTCATTGAAGGCGTGATGATGCGAACGCCCGGCGCTTACGCCATAGCCGTCAGAAAGGCTGACGGCACGATTGTACGTACTGCCGCACAATTGCCTAAGTGGAGCGACAAGTATCCTATTCTGAAAATGCCAATCCTTCGCGGCGGCGCGGTGCTCGTGCAGTCAATGGGACTAGGAATCAAGGCGCTGAATTTTTCCGCCAACGAAGCTTTCGCAGACGCGCAAAGTGAGGAGCAGGAAGAAGTGGAAGTCGCTTTGACGCCCGCAGTCATAGAAGGCGAGGGTGATTTCGCAGGCATCACGGGCGCTGTGCCCGGCCTGATTCCTGTTCCAACGCAGAAGCGTTCGAAAGACGAATTGAAGAAAGGCGGAACGGCTGCCGCCGCAAGCTCAATCGTCTTCGCGCTCATTTTCAACGTGCTGCTATTCATAGTCGCGCCTCTCATACTGACCAACGCGCTCTTCATTGCCGCAGGGTGGGCTACGCCGCGCACTTCAGAAGCAGCGCAAACTACGACCGCATCGCAGCCGACAGCCGCCGAGACCGAAGCCCGACGTATGGGACGCATAGCTCTTTCCATAGAAGAACCCTGGTACGAGCGCGCATTCAAGTCTGTGAAGAGTTACCTGCGCCCCGTTCGCCCGTCAGTCGCATTCAATCTTGTTGACGGCGTGATACGCATGTCGTTTTTCCTGATAATGATCTTCAGCTTTTCGCTCTTGAAAGACATTCGCCGCGTCTTCGAGTATCACGGCGCGGAGCACAAGACTGTCTTTACGTGGGAAGCCGGACTGCCTTTGACGGTTGAGAACGCGCGACCGCAACCCAGACAGCACCCGCGTTGCGGCACAAGCTTTTTGATGGTAGTGATGCTGGTCTCGATTGTTCTCTTCTCTGTAATAAAATTCGATTCGCTTCTTTACAACATGCTCGTGCGCATAGTGCTCATCCCGCTCGTCGCGGGGCTTTCCTACGAAATCATTCGGCTCTCTGCGAAAAAAGAGGGCGGGATAATTTTCAAGATGATTACGCTGCCGGGCGTCTGGCTACAGAACATCACTACGAAGGAGCCTGACGACAAGCAGTTGGAAGTTGCCATTGAAGCACTGAAAGAATCCTTGAAATTCGAGCCGCAACCAAGCGCGGTCGCGTCACCGCTCGCTTGATTTAATTGAAAGGAATCTGGCATGAGCACAACCACACAATTAATGAGTGCCGAAGAACTCTTCATGATGCCGGACGACGACTTTCGCTACGACCTTGTGAAAGGAGAGTTGAGAAAGATGTCACCTGCAGGAAGTGAACATGGTTCAATTGCATTGAGGCTAGGTGCAGCGCTCTACCAGTATGTTGAAGAGAATAATCTTGGTGAGGTTTTCGGGGCGGAGACAGGGTTCAAGCTTGCATCCAACCCTGATACTGTGCGCGCTCCTGATATTGCTTTCGTGCGGGAAGAGAGGATTCCAGAAACAGGCATTCCGCAAAAATTCTGGGATGGAGCGCCCGACTTGGCCGTCGAAGTAGTTTCCCCCGGCGATAGCTTTGATGAAGTCGAAGAGAAGATTAACGATTATCTCTCTGCTGGTACTCGTGCCGTCTGGGTAATCAGCCCGAAACGGCGAACCGTCAGCATTCATCGCGCGGGTGTTGAGACAATGACGCTCACTGAAAATGATATTCTCGATGGGCAGGACGTTATTCCAGGATTCCAGTACAGTGTAGCGAAACTGTTTACACGAAAGCGCGCTCAGAAATAAGACCGATAAGAATCTATGTTAGACAAACTCGAACAGATCGCAGAACGTTACGAAGAGTTGACGAATCAACTCTCGTCGCCTGAGCTTTTGTCAGACCCCGCTGCGTACGCGAAAGCCGCGAAGCAGCATCGCAGTCTTGGCGAGGTGGTCGAAAAGTACCGCGAGTGGAAATCGCTCAAGAATGAGATTGCGGGAGCGCGCGAGCTTCTTGATTTAGCCGACGACGAAGAGATGCGCGAGCTTGCGCGCGTAGAGATTGATACTCTTTCTGCGAGGCTCGAACAGACGGAAAGCGATCTGAAACTTCTTCTAATCCCCACAGACCCTAATGACGAGAAGAACGTCATACTAGAAATCCGCGCAGGCACGGGCGGCGACGAAGCCACGCTTTTCGCAGCCGAGATGCTTAGGATGTACGCGCGCTACGCAGAGCGTCAGGGCTGGCGCATGGAAATTTTGGACGCATCGGAATCAGGCATAGGCGGAATCAAAGAGGCAATCGCGCTCATAGAAGGCGAGAAGGTCTATTCCAGATTAAAACATGAATCGGGCGTTCATCGCGTTCAGCGCGTGCCGCAGACGGAAGCGAGCGGGCGCATTCACACTTCCGCCATAACGGTCGCAGTCCTTCCCGAAGCCGAAGAGGTTGACGTTAAGATTGACCCGAAAGATTTGCGCATTGACACCTTCTGCTCATCAGGCCCCGGCGGTCAGAGCGTGAACACCACCTACTCAGCCGTTCGCATCACTCACCTTCCAACCAATTTAGTCGTTTCGATGCAGGACGAGAAATCTCAGATTAAGAACCGTGAGAAGGCAATGCGAGTGTTGCGCGCGCGCTTGCAGGAGTTGGAAGAGCAGAAGCAGCACGAGGCACAGGCTTCAGAGCGCCGCTCTATGGTCGGCTCTGGCGACCGATCAGAGAAGATTCGCACCTACAACTTCAAAGAGAACCGCGTCTCAGACCACCGCATAGGCCTGACCATACATCAACTCAATCTGGTGATGGAAGGCGACCTTGATGCAATCGTCAAAGCCCTCATCACACATTATCAGGCAGAGAAACTGAAGGCCGAGGCTATAGCAGCATAGATTGATTTTGGATTTTGGATTTTAGATTTTGGATTAGAAGAATTGATTCATTGGCTCATTGATTCGATGAACAAATGAATCAATGGATCAATCCCTTAATCCAAAATCGGCAATCTAAAATCCAAAATGGAAATCACTCGCATACTTCTCATTCGTCATGGGCAATCCGAGGGGAACGCCGAGCACCGTTTCGGCGGGCACACGGCGACGCCGCTCTCGGAGCGCGGGCGCAGACAGGCCGAAGCCACTGCGCGTGCGCTTGCCTATGAGCGAATCAGCGCTATCTATTCGAGCGATCTTTTGCGAGCGGTTGAGACGGCAGAGCCTCTGGCGCGGGTTGCGAATCTTACGATTGAACAGACCGATGCTTTTCGAGAAAGAAGCGTTGGCGTGATGGAGGGCTTGACGTTCGAAGAGGCCGCAGAGCAATACCCTGAACAGTACGCAGCGTTAATTCGGCGCGACTTCGAACATGTTATCTTGGGCGGCGAAAGCTACCGTCAACTGCTTGACAGAGCCTCGCGTGTTCTGGATCGTGCGATTGAAGAGAACAGGGGCGGGCGCATCGTTATCTTTTCTCACACGGGCGCGATCTGCATACTAACGCTTCATCTTATGGGCGCGCTCGACGCTCCACATTTGCGCCCCGTCTGGATAGCCAACGCCAACTGCGGCATCACACGAATTGATTTACGTTCTGACGGTTTTATACGCATACTCGCCACCAACGACACGCGCCATCTGGCAGGGTTGTGAGTGCTGAAACTTCCACCAAGAGCACGATACCCGCTTTGCGAGCTTATCTCTTATCTTAGCGCCTTTGCGTGAACATGCAATTCTCTTGATGCTCAAGATTAATAAGAGTTGCGGGTTCACGCAAAGGCGCAAAGAGAAATGCTTAAGCTCGCTAACGGGTTGAAGCCCGTCTATGATGTTGAGATGACCGCTAAACCTGATCGTCTCTATCACTGCCTTCGCCCTTAAATCTCTCGTAGTTGTAGAAGTCTCTGTAAATTGCTTTCGGGAATTTCAGGGAGAATGAACGGTAAGACGTAAAGCACCTGAGCGAAAACAGAAGGCCGACCAGGATTATCAATCCTAGTTTGCTGCGATCTTCAAGGTCAGCAACGTCGGACGAACCCAGACTGTAGCCCAGAGCCAGAAACGTGATGACGATTGGCGCAACCTTCATACAGACAATCGCGCGTGCTATCCAGATGCTGAGTCTTTCGGATTTGGGCGCTTCGGGGATGAATCTTGCGAGCAGCGCTATTGTCAACCCCATCGCCACTAGCACCCAGGGCCAACGCTGCGTCATCACTCCCATGCCGAACTCTCCTACAAGCGCCCAGAAAACTATAACGATAACTATTAGGGTCAGGATTTTCTCCAAAAAACTCCTCTTCCCACGACCCAAGTTCTCTCTGACCGGACGGAACTGCTCCGTGATAATGATCGCTCCAACCACTCCGACCAGCAGCAACGCTCCAACAATCAGGCAGGTGGTCGCCTCCCACGCAGGACGCAGAAGGCGCGCGGTCGCCCAACCCACGTGACAGACCGCGCCCAAGCCGAAGGCTACGGCCAGCCCTCTCATCATTGTACTTAAGAGTTCTAACTTTTCAGCTTCGTACGCAATCTTGTTCTGCCGAAGTGCGCTGCGGCAAAGCGAGAACGCGGCTGAGCGATTACTTGAAACCGCATTCAACTCCTCGTTCGTAGCATTCGCTCTGTCCAAGTGAGGGTTAACGTCCACGTCGAATCTCTTCTTTATAATTTGCGCCAACTGCTCTCTGTAGCTGAGCGGAAAAGTTTCCGGGGCGGCGTCTAGAAGTACGTCCGATGGAAAGCGCAAAAGCCCACGAACGTCTTTCATGGTTGAAGGGATTGCGCTCTCGGCTACGGCTTGCAGTATGTGGCCTATGATGTAGGCTGCGATGATTGCTACAAGCGCGTAGAAGAAATCCGCCTGCGGCCAACGACCCTCGAAGAGGATTATGGGAAGCCAGAGCATCGCAAGCAGAACGAAGCCCGGAAGGAAATAGCAATAGACCGAGTAGGAATTGAAGCTCTTTATCATCTGATGCTGCAATCCTACAGAGAACCGGCACGGACGCGCAAGCTCAATTTAAGTTCAGGGTAATCACTCAACCCTTTGCGCTCTTCTTAGCGCCTTTGCATCTTTGCGTGAGGAAAGGTTTCACGCTGGAGGCGCAAAGACGCTAAGAACAGAGCACGCAAAAGGGGTTTTGAAATCCACTTCATACTACTTCTCCTTACTGCGCCAATCGCTCGCGCTCCGCTCTTGTCCAATCGCAGATCGTGTTCTAATCTTCGCTCTGTCTGGATAGCGACAACAAATTGTGGTATTACTCGCATTGAGCTTTGCCCTAACGGTTTCGTCTGCGTCCTTACGATCAACGATACACGTCATCTCATCAGAGTGTAGATTGCCAAATGTTCATTTCTATTCCCTGTCCCGAATGCGGCAATGAGATTCAACAGCCTGCTGACCGCTGCCCGCATTGTGGCAGACCGGGCTACTATTGGAATGTCATTGCAGTTAAAGATGCCGCCGAGCGCGCCACACTAGAGCGCCGCTATCAAGCAGCTAAAAAAGAGGCGTCATCGCGTAAGGCCGATGCGGTCTTACAGGATTTCGAGAACGCTTTGGCTGACTCACAAGCTGTAATCGCACGCTCTCAGAGCGAAGTTCTCAGGCTCGCAAACAGCCACCGGCAACTTTACGCCACTTATTATCAATTGATTGAGGCCGGAGTAAGATTGCCTGAGGGTGATCAATGGGATGTATTGCGTGAGCTTGCCGACACAGTGCTCTTTCCCGGCTACAAGAAGGAGATGAGATTCGCGGCGCTTTCAATGGATGGAGTTGGCCTCTCTAATTATGGCACGTGCTCAATAGTTTTTCGTGATGAGATGATTTCGCATCGCGCGTCTGTGTTTGAAGAGAACTCAGCCCTGTTCATGGAAAAGCGGAAAATCAAAATATCCAGAGACACTAAACTGCCTAAAGGCTTCCGCGCGACGTGGGATGAAAGGGCTAAACTCTGCGTCGCCAAGCTCTCTGGAAAGATTGACTCTGCAACCCGTCCTGTTGAATACTCTGGCTTACTATTAAGGCAAGGAGCAACTTCGGAAGACGACGAATTTGTTGAGGTGCACATCTGGGGGCCAATGACCGTTCTAACGATGGAGCGAGTCATCGTCACTTCCCCTAAAGCCCACCATCGCGCGATAATTACTAAGGCTATTAAAGCCAAACTCGCAAAGCATAACGTAAAGGTGAATTGATGGACGCAGTAATTTCAGGGCGCGCAGGAAAGGCGCTACTGCTGGACGGGGAGTCATTAAAGTCGTTCGACGTGGACGACCCGTCTGAGATTGTGTCCAGACGACAATCCGATTTGCCCTACCTCTTCGGCGAAGCGCAAGACCTACGTGTTATCGAGAATGCAGATGTTGAATCCGTCAAGCAGGCACTTCAACATGACTGCGATTTCAACTGGGCATTAGACCTGACTCTTATCTCGCTTGACGCTGAGCTTCCCGATGACATCCGAAAAGAAGCGATTGAGGGACTCGACGAGTTGTTAAGCGATAGCCGGGTTGTTGAGCGATTAGAAGGTATTCTGTACGCACGTCCGCTTCCCGAAGATGCAGACTTGGTGGGAGCGATAAAACTTTGCAACGAAGTTCGTTCATCGAACGCCTCCGCCTTGCTGCGAAGCTTTGGACAATGTCAGTTGTTAATCTATCAAGTTAGTCAAGCGTGGGACACTATCCCGACCAAAATTTTCGTAGACTATGAACGGCAAGTCGAGTTTCAGCAGGTCGCCGCGCGCGAGGGGCTTTTCCGGTCTCTCGTAACCGTGCGCCAAACTAAAAGCCCAATCTCGACATTTCTTCTGAATGCAGGACTCAATGAATCTATCAAGCAATTGCCCAATTACCGGCAAGTTTTACAGCATTGGGCTAGTCCATTCCGTCAACCGGGTGAAGTTCCAAAGATCAAGCCTGAATTAGAAGAAGAGTTTGAGGAGGAAACTTCAACAAGAAGAAGGCACGGACGACGCATTGGACTAAATCGCCAAGCCGTGCTGAGAGAAGTTAACAAGAGAAAGTCCATTATCTTGGAAGCCATGCGTCGCCAGGATTTCGTGCGCATTCATGAACTGGTAAACGATCTCATTAGCTACCAGCTAAGCAGCGGCGAGACTGTACACGCAGCCAAATCTTTATGCGATCTTGCGACTGAAGCAAAGGCGCTGGGCATGCACCCTCTTCAGCTAGAGATGACAGAGCGAAGCATTAGCATAGCGCCCGATGATGATTGGTCATGGGCACAGTATGGTGACGCTCTTCTCAATATGCATCGCTTGGATGATGCACTAACAGCTTATCAGCAGGCAGATGCTTTTGGCGCTGGAGTAATAGCAAAAACTGGGCGAGCAGAAGTGTTCAAAGCGAAAGGCGAGTTGGACAAAGCCTTAGCTGCTTACGATGAAATTATAGCCGAGCATCCTGAGAATGTCGTCGCGAAGACTGGACGAGCAGAAGTGCTCAAGGCGAAAGGTGAGTTGAACAAGGCATTAGCTGCTTATGATGAAATTATAACCGAGCATCCTGAAGACGATGTTGCTAGAAGGGGACGAGCAGAAGTGCTCAAGGCGAAAGGTGAGTTGAACAAGGCATTAGCTGCTTACGATGAAATTATAGCCGAGCATCCTAATGACGCCATCGCCAAAAATGGGCGCAGTTGTGTTCTTGCGGCGCTTGGCTATTATGATGAGGCTCTTGAATCTCTGCCAGATAAAAGTCCAATAACGCTACAGGATTGGATTAACCACCACGTTCGTGGAATGATCCTGCTCCGTACTGGCAAGGTGAGCGAAGCTATACGGATATTTAATGATGGCGTGCAGAATACTCCTTGGCATTCTCAAAGGGAATACTGCCGCAGTGCATTGGCTATAGCGTGGCTGCGAGGTCGTGATTTTAAGAAAGCCAGTCAAGCTTTGGAAGAAGTCACTTCGCCCCTATTGCAGCCGCCTGCTAATATTCTTCGCCTGCACGCGTTCGGCGCTTCGGGTAATTTGCAGCGCGCTACAGCCGCTTACAATGAACTGGCTGCAAAGCCGCATTTTCTTTCCTATGAAGTGACTCAAGAGTTGCGCCATCAGTTTCTCTTGGGTGAAGAGCCGCGTCATGATGAGGACTGGATTTTTGATCAGGAAGTAAAAATCATTCTTTTAAACACCGGGATTGAAACCAGCCGTTTGGCCGCTTAGCTGTATTAGTCACCTGACCTCGCTTCGATACACCCTAAACAACTAACGGCGAGTTCAAATCTGAATCCTCTATCAACGATAGACGTTATTCCTGGCTCTGTGTGAGTCGTTCGCTCTCCGCCCTTGTCCAATCGCAGATCGTCTTCACGTCATAGCTAGATAATTTCGATTGACGATGAATCACTTCATAGGACGCGAGTGGCATCATGCCGTGTTTGACTTCGCCGCAGATTTCTCGCAGACGATAATCAGCCTGCTCCCTGTCCTGCGGCCACTCTGAAAAATTTAGGTGCTTGCGTCCGTGATTGACGTGATCTGTTACGAACCATGAGACGGGCGCGATGTGGCTGTACCAGGGCCAGCGCGTGTGGTTCGAGTGGCAATCGTTGCAGGAGCGCTCGAAGATCGTTGCGACCTCCGGCGTCATATGCGTGTTCGCTTCTATAGACTTGGTGCGATCTATCGTGGGATTGGTCTTCGCAGGTCTTGCTACGAACTGCAAGACTACGAATAGAACTGCTAGGATGATTACCGACCAACGCAGTTTGCCAGACATAACGCCTCCATTCGATTGCGGAATGCGGA
>MNJR01000136.1:0-40424 GCA_001920415.1 Acidobacteria bacterium 13_1_20CM_3_53_8
GGCAAGGTCGAAGCGTCTAAGGGCGCGAAGGGGCTTAACGCAGCTACTGGAGAGTATGAAGATCTGGTGGCGGCTGGCATAATTGATCCTACGAAAGTTGTACGCACGGCGCTGCAAAACGCCGCGTCAATCGCAGGTCTTATGCTGACGACTGACGCTGCTGTCACGGACGCGCCTGAGCCTAAACGGGCAGCACAGCCGATGCAGGGTGGCGAAGATTACGACTACTAAAAGCTTTGAGGGGAAAAGGGGAAGAGGGGAAGAGGGAAAAAGGAGGGAGTAATAATCTTCTTTCTTTTCACCTTTTACCCTTTCCCCTTTTTCCCAAAAAAGGTTTTTATGGCAGAGAAATTGCTGGCGTAATGTGTGGTATAGTGAGGATGCACCGAAACGCAACGGTGCGCCACCGCCTCGCATCTAATTCAAGGGTCAGTTTGATTGCTGATTTGGAGCGATTGAAATTTGTTTGACGAAAGTTAAGACATGATCGTCAAACATTTGTCACTCTCGTGACGTTTAAGCTTTTGGATGAATCGCTCTCTTAACATTTTTGACTAGAGAAAAAGATGATAGACCTTGGAGCATACAAAGATAAGTTCGGCGACAGCGGCCAGCGCATACTTGAGAACGCGCTGAATGAGTCGCGCCGCCGCGATCAGAATTACGTTTCTATTGAGCACATTATTCATGCGCTCTCAACAGAAGAATCAGACCTGTTTAATTCAGCCATGCGCGATCTTCATCTTGACCCTCGCTCAGTCAAAATGAATATCGAAAAGCGTCTCGAAATGAGTCGGCAGCATGTCGGCAAAGGATTCAAAATAGCCCCCGACACCACGGATCTCTTCAAGCATGCGATGGAACGCGCGCGAGCGCAGGGGCGTCGCACGATTGAAGCAACAGATATTTTTCTGGCTCTCTCGCAAGATGAAAGAGGATTGTTCGTCGAGATGTTAAGGACGCTCGGCGCGAACCCGGAGGCTGTTGTGGAGAACGTAAGAGCGCGCGTATTCATACGCGAACAGGAAGAAGAGCAGTACAAGAAGAAGTTTGAGTTGCCTCCCTACCTCAAACATTTCGGAGTCTCTTTGAATCGCCTTGCGCGACAGGACAAGCTGCCGCCTACGATTGGGCGCGAGCAGGAGATTCAGCAGATGATAGAGATTCTCTGTCATCGTGAGCGGGCCAACTCGCCCATGCTTGTAGGCGAACCGGGCGTGGGCAAAACGGCTGTGGTCGAAGGGCTTGCCCGTTTGATTGAGCTTGAGCCTGACAAAGTTCCCGCGCGCCTTCGTGGCTCGCACGTAGTGCAGTTGCAGATGGGCGGACTCGTCGCGGGCACAATGCTGCGCGGCATGTTCGAGGAGCGCATCAAGGGCATCATTGACGAGGTGAAAGAGCGCGACAACCTGATCCTCTTCATTGACGAAGCGCACACGATTATAGGCGCTGGCGCTGCGCTCGGCACATCAAGTGATGCAGCGAACATGTTCAAGTCTGCGCTCGCGCGCGGCGAGATGCGCATCATAGGCGCGACCACTCTGACGGAATATAAAGAGTACATAGCCGAGGACGAAGCGCTCGCACGACGCTTCCGTCTTGTGAAGGTTGCTGAGCCTTCTTTGAACGAAACAAGAGAAATCTTGCTGGGCTTGCGCCCGCGTCTTGAGAAGAACTATTCGGTGACTATCTCGGACGACGCAATCAACACTGCGCTTGAGATGGCTCCAAAGTACATACGCAACCTGCACCTGCCGGACAAGGCAATCGGCTGGTTGGATACGGCTGCCGTTAAGGTTGAGATTAACGAGCCGCACACGCTCGTAGTCAAACCTGAGCACATCATCGAGGTCATCTCGCAGGAATCTCGCATCCCGCGCGACATGATCTTCCGCGACACGAACGACCGCTTCGCTCATATGGAAACAGAGTTGTCGAAGCGCGTCATAGGTCAGACGGAAGCCATCAAGGCCGTAGCGCAACGCCTGCGTTTGAACAAGGGGCCGCTCAAGGAGAACCACTACAAACCGGACGGCGTTCTTCTATTCCTTGGCCCAACGGGCGTTGGCAAAACTGAACTGGCGAAGGCCGTTGCCGAATTCATGTTCGGCGATGAAGAGAAGATGGTTCGCATTGATATGTCGGAATATCAGGACGGAACCATAGGTATCGAAAAACTTATAGGCATGCCGCGCGGAATCGTAGGAAGCGAGCGCGGCGGTATACTGACTGAGCAACTGCGCGAGAACCCATACACGGTTCTTCTGCTCGATGAAGTTGAGAAGGCCAGCCCTACGTTGATGAATCTGTTCCTACAAGGCTACGACGAAGGATGGTTGACCGATGGGCGCGGCAAGAAAGTTTATCTTTCCGACGCCATTGTGATTATGACTTCAAATCTTGGCTCTGAGAGTTTCAAGAAGTACGAGAAGCCTCTGGGCTTTGGCACGAAGACGCTGGGCGATGTAAACCAGATTAAGAACGAGGTGATGAAGGCTGCTGAGAACAGGTTCTCGGCAGAGTTCCGCAATCGCATTGACGAGATAATCGTCTTCTCGCCGTTGACTATGGATGAGGTTCGTTTAATAGCCGAGATTTATCTCGGAAAACTGCGGCGTCAGATGGAGAAGCAGGGCAAGCTCGTAGAGATAACCAGTCGCGCTGTTGACCTGCTGACCGAGAAAGGTTTCAGCCCCACTTACGGCGCTCGCTTCTTGAAGCGACACATTGACGAGCGCGTGAAGCTTCCTATAACTACAATGTGGAAGACGGCCACGCGATTCGCAGTGGACGTGGAAGAGGGCGAAGTCACGGTTAAGCCCGTTGACCACATTAGCGTGAATTAAAGACGCACGCTTGCGGGCGAGCGCGTTTGAACGCGAGGGGTTTCAGTGAGAAAGTTTCATTGAAGCCCCTTAACTTTGTCTCAAAGTTTCCGTTAAGATAAGCGAAGAATGTGCATAAATGAGCCGCGCTAGCGGCGGCTTGATTTTAGCCCAGCGTTTCAACGCCGGGAAAGCGTCGAGCAGAAGAGAGCGTCGCGCTAGCGACGGGTGAACAAGCTATTTAGTTCATACGTCGCTAGCGCGACATGATAACTGACGCTGGCATTCTCACCCGGCTTTTCAAAGCTGGGCTAAATTCACTTAGGCCGCTAACGCGGCTTATTCTCGCTATGAAGATAATTTTTAAGAAGATTCCCTTCACTCTCGCTGTTTCGATCTCAATCTGCTTCCTTATGTTTTCCGCGCTGGCGCAAACGGCTGCGCCAAAGCCAGCGAACACGGATGCGAAGGCCGAGCAGATAGTCGCGCGTGCGCTCTCAACGCTGGGCGGCGCAAGCTACATGAATGTGAAGACTGTGGTCGGGCGCGGCTATTTCACTCCGTTCAAGAATGGCGTGTCGGGCGATCCCATAGCTTTCACAGACTACATAGCTTACCCGGACAGGGAGCGCACGGAGTTTCGCAGCCGCGTTGGGCGCGTCATTCAAACCAACACAGGCGCGACGGGCTGGCTATTCGACGGCGCGGCCAAGACGTTGAAGAGCGTGACGCCGGACATGGTCGAAGACTTTCGCATCTCAATACGAACGAGCGTTGAAAATCTACTGCGAGGCTACTGGCGCTCAGAGGGCGCGCAGCTTTCTTACGTGGGAAGGCGCGAGGCAGGCGTTGGGCGCAGGAACGAGACCGTTAAGCTAACTTACCCGGACGGCTTCACCGTAGAATTCGAGATAGGCGCGCGTGATAACCTACCTGCAAAGGCCATCTACACGAAGAAGAACAATGAGGGCGAAGAGACCATAGAAGAGGATCGTCTGGCGCAGTACATCAAGATAGGCGACATCACAGTTCCCTTCGTCATTGACCATTTCAGCGCGAATCAGCAGACGAGCCGCGTCAACTACGAGGCGGTCGAATTCAACCGCCCCCTCCCCGATTCCCTGTTCGCGCGACCTGCGAACGTGAAAGCAGTAAGATAGATATTCAAGCTGTTCTTGATTGTGAGGCGGCGGCGAACTATTAATACCAAGTTGCAATCAAAAGAGAGGAAGAGATTGTCCACGCGCATCACACGAAAGGACACGAAGACGAGCTTCAATCAGTTTCGTGTGGCTTCGTGTGATTTATAGCGGTTCTCACTTGAATGCGAATGCTGCGGCAAAGCGGTCAGGTCAGTACCGCCTGCGGTAGCGGGCGGGTGATGCTGCGACGATGACCCGCCCGCTACCGCAGGCGGTACTGACTTTAGTCGCACTCAACTGAGAATTGCTATAGTGGATAATTCACTTGCTCGCACTTCGTCTTACATCGAACTCACGTTAAACTATGAATCGTGACGGCTTGATGTCGCGTCTTATACACGATTATTTTCTTCTTACAGCCGCTGCGTCGCGGTCTGTGACTGGAGCTGGGATTTCTACGGCGGGCGCAATCTCGCGGCCTGTAAGTTCCGCGAACAACTCTTCGTAACGGTCAACCACGCCTTCCCAATCATAGAGTTCTTTCACGCGTGCCTGCGCTCGCTGACGATAGGAGTGAACCAGAGAGCCGTCGCGCAGCACGCGCTGAAGTTGTTCGGACAACTCTGTCTCGTCCCTGTAAGGAATGCCAGCCTCGCCGACTGCTTCCAGATTCTCAGGCGTGGCGAGCGTCAGAACACAGTTGCCGTAACCCATAGCTTCCAATAGCGCAGGATGCGTGCCGCCGACTTCCGTTGCATGAATGTAGCAGTAGGCGTTCTGTTGAAGCGCTCTATAATCCTGGCCGAAGACGAAGCCGGAAAAGATTATGCGACGATCACGGCGCGCGCGTGCGCGAAGGTCGCTGATGTACTCGTGCGCGTAGGGCGCATCGCCAACGATGAGAAGCTTGTAAGCAGTACGCACCTTTTTGAAAGCTTCTATGACCAGGTGAGCGTTATTTTCAGGTTCAAGGCGCGAGACGTAGAGTACGTAGCGCTGCGGCTCTACGCGCCACTTGCGTATTATCGCAGGATTGGGGCGGCGCTCGACCTCTGCGCCGTATGCGATCATGGTCGAAGGCGCGTCGTATTTCGCACGGTAATAGTCCTGTATCACGCGCGCATCGCTAACTATGCGATTGGGCAGCATGGTGGCGAGCCTTTCGGTAAGAACGTAGTATTTCCTGCCGAGCCAGTTCCACTTCTTACGCTTATGTTCGAGGCCGTCAACGTTTAGCGCTACGGGCGTGCCCACTATCCTGAGCATGGGCGCGAACGGCGCGTTCGCAGCGTTGCATACGAGCGCAACGTCATAAAATTCTTTCATAGAATGAAGCGCAGAGAGGAACGTATGCACCACCGTGTCGAAATACTTGTGGTGAATCGTGGGCAGGACTTTCAGGCGCACGCCGTGAAATTCGAGTTGACGAGGAGAGACGTAGTGCGAGCGGCAATAGACCGTGACCTCGTGGCCGCGCGCCACCAGTCACCCCGCGTGTTCCCAGTATCGCTATTCGCATGAGAAGACCAATCAGATTTTGGATTTTAGATTTTGGATTTTAGATTGGAATAGCTGTCATCATGAATTTTGGATTTAAGAGTTCGACATCGCTTAAAGACTTAATCCAAAATCCAAAATCTAAAATCCAAAATCGTTAACATCTTCTTCTCTCAAAATTATCACGTGCTATACGTTACCGCTTTCGCTCGATCGATAGATGCGCGTCCCACATGCTCGTAAATCTCAAGCGTACGGCGCGCCGTCTCGCGCCAGTCGAAGAGGCGCGCTCGCTCAAGCCCCTTACTCTTAAGTTCGTCGCGCAATTTCTCGTCCCTTATCACGCGCCCGATTGCGTCCGCGATTGCCTGTTCATCGAAAGGGTCAACGAGCAGCCCCGCATCGCCCACGACTTCCGGCAAGCTCGTTCGATTGCCCGCAATCACAGGCACACCGCACTGCATAGCTTCAAGGGGGGGCAGCCCGAACCCTTCGAAGTAAGAAGGGTAAACGAAGCCTAGCGCGCCCGTGTAAAGACCCGGCAGATCGCTCTCTGACACATAGCCCGTGAAGACTACTCTGCGGCGAACCGTGGAGGTTTCGACCGCGCGCAAGGTTTCACCATAGAGCCATGCGTGTTTTCCAACAAGGACAAGCTGCGGAAGCTTATCGTGCGGTCTCGCGTGTTGCAAGTTTTCATACGCATGCACTAGACGCACAAGATTCTTACGCGGCTGAATGGAACCGACGGCGAGCAAGTAGCCTTCTTCGAGTTGGTAGCGGTCACGCACGCGCGCAACCTCTTCGGGGCACGTGGGCTTGAAATGCGCGGGCGCGGCGTGCGGTATAGTAGTGATTCGCTCCGGCTCGACCCTGTACGTTTCCATGATGTCGCGGCGCGAGTAGTCGGAGCACGTGATGATGTGCGCTGCTGTTTGCGCAGTCCGTCGCACGGTCAGGCGTAATTGCACGCGGCTGCGTCGCTTGAAAGTTTCCGGTAGATGTTCGAACGCAAGGTCTGGGATTAGAGCTACGACCGGGCAGGGTGCAAAAGGCGGTGCAGTGAATTGCACGTGCAGAAGATCAACGGGGCGGCGTCGCAACTCAGCCGCGAGTGTTAGCGGTATGCGCACGAGCGGCGTGTGCGGCAGCGTCATCTGAACCGCGAAGTTGGGCCAACGCCCCGAAAAGCGCTCGACCGCTTCGCGTCTGGTCACGTAAAGAACCTGTGCCGACAGAGTGCGCGTCAATGGCGATTCGCACAAAAAAGCTCCCGTAACGCTATTTTCAGAACAACGGACTGAGGGAAAATTATGGCGCTGGCCGGAGAGTTTACCAAAGGAAAGGTAAAAGTAAAAAGGTAAAAGTAAAAAGTCAGGGGAAGCCAAATTCTTATTAAAAGCGGTTTGCGGCCTTCCTTTTGCCTTTTACCTTTTTACTTTTACCTTTTGCCTTCTCTGCCAGCGAGTACGCCGCGAAAGCTTTTTCGATGAAGCGGGCACGGCCCGTGCTCATTCAATGCTTCCCAATGAGCGCGCGTGCCGTAGCCCACGTGACGCGCGAAACCATATTGCGGATAGACTTCATGGAACGCGCGCATCAGAGAGTCGCGGTAAGTTTTCGCTATAATGGAAGCGGCGGCGATTGAAGCGGAAACTGAATCGCCTCCGATAATAGCCTTCTGCGGGAGAGCGGATTCTTTAAGCTGGATTGCGTCAATGAGCAGGAAGTCTGCGCTTGGGGTTAGCTGGCCGAGCGCCTCCATCATCGCCAGTCGCGTCGCGCCCAGAATGTTCAGTCTGTCAATCTCGTCCGCCTCAACCTGTCCCACTGCGTAACAGATCGCAGTTTGCAAAATCTCATCAGCAATTCTTTCGCGCTGCAATGCTGTGAGGCGCTTGGAATCGTCCAGACAGTAGGGCAGAGGTTTTTCGGAATCGAGTATGACTGCCGCAGCGACGACAGGCCCTGCGAGCGCGCCTCGCCCAACTTCATCAACTCCTGCAATGAACTGGAATCCTTGCGCGCGCGCCTCGTCTTCAAAGGCCATGCAAACGGCAGATTGCCTGCGACGCCTGCGAAGGGATGAAGAAGAGACACGGAGACGCGGGGACGCGGGGACGCGGGGAGCGGAAGATATTGGGGCGTGGTGAGAAATAGTTTCGGAAGACTCGTTTATTTCTTCTCGCCGCGTCTCCGCGTCCCCGCGTCTCCGTGTCTCTTCCAACCGTGCCCCTGCGTCGTCCATTACTCTTTAGTCGCTGCTGCTGCTTTCTGCGTAGGCTCGCTCGCGGAGTTTCGCGTGTCGCGCTCGCGTATGCGCGCGGCCTTACCGCGCAGGTTGCGCAGGTAGTAGAGTTTGGCGCGGCGCACGCGCCCACGCTTAACCAGATCAATGTGGTCAATTATCGTAGCGTGCAGCGGAAAGATTCTCTCCACGCCGACGCCGAAGCTTGTCTTTCTAACGGTCACGGTCTCGCGCACGCCGCCATGCTTGCGCGCCACGACCACACCCTCGAACGCCTGCAAGCGCTCTTTAGTCTCAGACTCTTTGATACGCACGTGCACACGAATCGTATCGCCCGGCTGAAAAGCAGGAATCTTTTCGCGCAACTGCGCCTTCTCAACTGCATCTAAGCGGTTCATTTGTCTTTACTCCGTAAAGAAGTGGTAAGTGATGAATGATAAGAACAATTTTTAATCTTTAATTATAAGTTTTTAGTATTAAGAAAGAAGTCATTTGCTTCTACTAAAAACTAGGGATTAAAAATTAAAGATTTTTTCTCGTCGCTCTTCTTCACCATCTTATCACTCAAATATCGTTATCAAACTTTTCAAGCAGAGCTTTGTCGCGTTCGTCAAGCTCTGCGTTTTCTAAAAGATCAGGACGATTTCGTTTCGTCTTCTTGAGCGCCTGTTCGCGCCGCCAGCGTTCTATCTCGGCGTGATGTCCGCTTAAGAGAACTTCCGGCGCTTGCATCCCGCGAAACTCCGGCGGGCGCGTGTAATGCGGGAAGTCCAGCAGGCCGCCCGTGAAAGATTCGTTCGCGGCGGAAGTCTCACTCCCCAACGCGCCGGGCACGAGCCGCACAATTGCGTCAACAAGTACGACTGCTGCCGGTTCGCCCCCAGACAGAACGTAATCTCCAATAGAAATTTCGTCCGTCACCAGAGCATCTGCTACGCGCTCGTCTACGCCTTCGTAGCGACCGCAGATTAAGATCAAGCGCTCGCTCTGTGCCAACTCCTCTGCCAGTTCTTGAGTAAACGCGCGACCCTGCGGCGAGAGCAACACAACGCGAGTTCCCTGCTTGTAACTTTCGCGCCCGCTCGCTCCCGTCAAACTCTCGACTGCATCAAAGATCGGTTCCGGCTTCAAGACCATCCCGTCGCCGCCGCCGAACGGCCTGTCATCCACCTGCCTGTGCTTATCCCTGGTGAAAGCGCGCAGGTCGTGCAACTTCACCTCTATCAACCGGGCGGCCTCGGCGCGCCTGATTATCCCGTGCTCGAAAGCGCCTCGGAAAAAGTCCGGGAAGATGGTTATGATGTCAAATCTCATTTTGGATTTTAGATTTTGGATTTTGGATTGGGTTTTGCGACTAACAACTTCGGGACTTGAAACCTTAAGGGGATTTTCCCAAGCTCTTAATCCAAAATCGGCAATCCAAAATCTAAAATTCCAACATTCCTTCGGGCGCGTCCACGCGAATCCGTTTCTCTTTCACATCAATCTCCACGCAAATCTCTTCGGCCAGTGGTATCAGGTAATCGCGCCCATCTTCGTTTTTCACGACGAGCATCTCTACGCCGCCCGTCTTCAACACTTCAGTGACCGTCCCCAACCGTTCGCCTTCGATTGTCTCGACCTCGCAGCCTTGAAGCTCCCAATCGTAGAACTCGTCCTCACCGAGCGGCACGCGCTCGCGTTCGGGCACGGCCAGTTCGCGTCCTATTAACGATGTGGCCTCTTCAATCGAATCAAACCCGGCGAATTTCAGCACGACGCGCCCTTTCTGGAACCAGTGCTCTTCAAGCTTAAGAGTTTCGCGGCGTCCATCGGGCGCGATTGCTATCAAGCGTTCAAGGCCATCGAAGCGCTCTGGGAAGTCTGTCAGAAGTTCCCCAATAACTTCGCCGCGAAGACCGCGCGTCCTTACAATAAAGGCGACTGCGACCAACTCTTCATCAGCAGCAGCATCGAGCTTGCGCCTTTCGCCTTCATTCATTCCACGATTTCCAGAACGTAGCGACGGTTGCGCTTCGTGCCAACGGCGTGAAGCAGCGAGCGCATGGCTCGAACGGTGCGACCCTGACGGCCTATGACCTTGCCCATGTCGTCTGGCGCTACGCGAATCTCTATCAAGGTGGTTCCGCCCTTCTCCACTTCGCGCACGTCCACAGCCTCGGCGTCATCCACGATTGCCTTGACGATCATCTCGACGGTCTCTCTCATAAAAGTCTAGAGTCTGGAGCCAGATTGATTTTCGATTTTAGATTTGCGATTTTAGATTTAAAAGCTTTTGCGCTTCTTCCAATCGAAAATCGCAAATCTAAAATCGAAAATCCAGTCTGACTCTAGACTGTTTCAGCTTGCGCCTTGGCGTTCTGCTTGATGATGCGGCGAACGGTCTCCGTAGGCTGCGCGCCGCGCTCTATCCAGTATTGCACGCGGTCTGCTTTCAAGTTTATCTCCGCAGGGTTGCGCGTGGGGTTATACGTCCCCAGATTTTCTATGTACGCGCCGTCGCGCTTTGAAAGCTTCTCCTTCACTACAATTCTGTACGAAGGCTGCTTCTTCGCGCCCATGCGCATAAGTCTGATTGCTAACAAGTCGTAATCCTCCAAGTGATAAAAGGGTGAATGGTGAATGGTAAATAGAAAAAGCTTTAATCCATTTACCATTTACCATTCACCATTCACCTTTTTTTCTTCTTCCGTTTCTTCTTCAATTTCTTGCGCGATGGCGCGGCGGGCAGTTGTGGCAGCGAGCCACCGTCAAAGTCACCGTCATCATTCATCATGCCGCTCATGTCTGGCATGCCCATCATCCCGGCCATGCGCCGCATCATGCGACCCTTCATTCCGCCGCCGCCTCCGCCGCTCGCTCCGCCGAAAAGCCCTGAGCCGGAAAGCTGCCTCATCATCTGGCGCATCTCTGTGTACTGCTTGATGAGCGCGTTCACTTCCGCAACCTGAGTGCCTGAGCCGCGAGCGATTCTGCGACGACGATTCGCGTTCAGTATGATGTGATTGTCGCGCTCTTCCGCCGTCATAGAATCAATGATAGATTCCGTTCGCTTCAATTCCTTCTCCATCTGCGCCGTCTGCTCTTCCGATAGCTCAGGCATGCCTATGCCGCCTAGAAGTTGATCGGGCAGCAGCTTCATGATTTTTGAGAAAGAGCCTAGCCGTTTTACCTGACGAAGTTGAGCGCGAAAATCGTCGAGCGTAAATTGGTTCTTCTGAAGTTTTTTAAGTTGCGCTTCGGCTTCCGTCTGGTCAACTTTCGATTGAACCTCTTCAATGAGCGAGAGCACATCGCCCATACCAAGGATTCGCTGCGCAATCCGATCTGGATAGAACGGTTCGAGCGCATCATACTTTTCGCCCACGCCTACGAATTTTACGGGCTGGCCTGTGACCTGTTTTATGGAAAGAGCAGCGCCACCGCGCGCGTCGCCGTCCATCTTCGTCAGCATGACGCCCGTGATTCCAACGCGACGATGAAACTCTTCGCCAGAGCGCACTGCGTCCTGACCAGTCATTGCATCCGCCACGAACAGAATCTCAATCGGTTTGGTCTCGCCCTTGATTGCCACAAGCTCTTCCATCAACTCATCGTCAATGTGAAGTCGCCCGGCTGTATCAATCAGAAGAGTGTCGAAGCCAGTCTGTTGCGCGTGCTTGTAAGCTTCGCGCGCGAGCGTGCGCGCGTCGTTCGTCTCTGGCATCTCGAAGATTGATTGACCCGTAGCGCGTGCTATCACCTTCAACTGCTCGCGCGCGGCAGGGCGATAAACGTCCGTAGAGACCAAGAGCGGTTTTCGCTCCTGATTCTTCGCCAGCCACATTGCGATTTTTCCTGTCGAAGTGGTCTTGCCAGAGCCTTGAAGACCTACGATCATCACTACATTTGGAATCTGCTTCGTGAAGACAAGGCGTGAAGATGTGCCGCCGAGCAGTTCCACCAACTCATCGTAAACAATCTTGACGACCTGCTCCGAAGGTTTCAGTTCGGTCCAGACCTGCTGCCCTTCCGCTTTCTCTTTGACCGCCGCGATGAAGTCTTTGGCGACTTTGTAATTCACGTCCGCTTCAAGAAGCGCCATGCGGATTTCGCGCAGCGCGGCCTCGACATGCTCGCGTGTGAGCACACCTTCGCCCCTCAAATTCTTGAGCGTGCGCTTCAGCTTGTCGGACAAAGATTCAAACATAAGGCTTATAGGACGAAAATCCACACTAAAGCGGAAACGAAGATGATAACGGCGGCTGCAAAGTGTGTCAAGGCAAGGGAGTTATACGTGAAAAGCCTGTGCCGTCTCGCGTCTTCATTTACTCTCTTTCCGGCTTTGGCGAGAGGTTCAGGCGTCGGTGGCTATGCCTAGATTTTGCAGTGCGCTCTAAGTTCTTTAGATAGGAGATTACTATGGGAAGAAGTTTCTTGACTCTCAAAATAAGCGAGAGTAGAGTTCCCGTGTCTAGCAAGCTTGTTAAGCAAGAGCCTCAACTCCTTAACGAGTCCTGCTCCTGTTTAATTACTAATTGACATTCAAGCCGATAGCGATGGCTAATGCAGTACCTATGATGTCAAGTTGCATGTAATTTATCGCAACGCTGAGTCATGTTATCCTTTCTTTACTAGGATCAATGGAACGACAGTTTCGCTTTGCCTTATTCCTCTAGCGGTTAATCAGGAGACCCCACCATGAAAAGAGTTTTACTCTCAGTTTACCTCATATCATTGCTGGTTTGGTCAGTAAACTTTCGCACAACCAATGGCACTGAGCTACTCGCCCAACAGCAAACTCCCTCACAACAATTAGAAACATCCCCTTCACCCAGAGAGCGATATGCTCGACTATCAGAGAATTTCAAATCGGGGCGCGAACTACTACGACGCAAAGGAGTGCCGTTTGATCCAGATTTACTTTTAAGTTCTAGATGGCAAGATTTACTTGGTCCCAAGCTTGCCCAGATGCCTGAGATGCAGATAACGCGACGGCTAAACAAACAGGTGAAAGGTGTACAGCTTGGCAATATCCTGTACTTGCCTGAAAAAGTGGAGCTTACTGGAGATACAGTATTCCTTGCTAATCAGATAATCTTTGAAGGACATAATGGACTCATAAAAGGTAATTACAACGTCTACTTCTTTCCTGTGGTTATGGAAGGCGCTTTAGGTACGACTTTAGAAGTTGCCATGAACAATCAACGAGAGTCGTTCTCTAGAGTCAGCTTCAACGGGTCAACACCGACAAAGCCATTTGTTCCGCATCTGCTACAAGAAGATTGGAGTATTACCATTGATACCAGCGGTCAAGGCCAACAGGAGTGGCTTAAGAAGCAACAGCAGACCACCCGCGTTGGATTTGTAAGAACCTCTTTGCAAACTACTACTGACCAGAGCGGTGAACCGGGCGCAACCGGGCCGACCGGGAGCACGGGAGAGACGGGAAGCAGTGGAGCACCAAGCCCATCTATTCCGGGCGATAACGGAGCGTGTGGTAATCCAGATGGTTTAACCGGATTTCCCGGTAGTCAAGGCGGCACGGGCGGAGCAGGAGGTGTAGGCGAAAGAGGCATCAAAGGTGGCGACGCAAGACCCATTACGGCCACTATCAATTCCAGAACTGGCACTTACACTTTTCTAGCCAACGGTGGTGATGGAGGACAAGGCGGAGAAGGTGGGCGGGGCGGCGCGGGTGGTCTCGGCGCAGATGGAGGAAGAGGCGGTAACGGAGCCGATTGCACATGTGACCAAGGCGGTGCGGGTAATGGCGGCAATGGCGGAATGGCCGGACAAGGAGGTAAAGGCGGAAAAGGGGGGAACGGCGGCCCCGGTGGGCCAGGTGGAAGCGGCGCAGATATTAACGTCAAAGTCCCAGATAACTTCATCGGAACAATTATTCATTCCGTGTGGGGAGGAAGAGGCGGCCCTGGCGGAAACCAAGGTCATGGCGGCTTTCCCGGAACATCTGGATTGGGCGGTCAGCCGGGCAGTAAAGCTACTAACTTCAACTGTCCTTCATCAAACCCACATGATGGTGCACGGGGAGTTGATCGCGCGCCCCTCGGATTTGGCGATATTGCAGATGCCAGAGGAGAGGACAACGATACACGTGCGGCTGATGGTCACTTCGATCTACATTACAGAGGTTGCAGTATTGAAACTGGCGGCGGACCCTACGGTGCCGGTGTTTGCGAAGACCCGCCGGAGGGTGGGTGTCCTGCCAGTTCCTTCTGGAGTAGGTCATGGTGTGAATGTATTTGCTCGGGCACTAGTCCTATCTTAATAGATATACAAGGCAATGGCTTTCAACTAACAGATGCACAGAATGGCGTGAACTTCGACATTAACGCTGATGCTACGGCTGAACATCTGGCATGGACTGCTGCTAATTCAGATGATGCATGGCTAGTCTTAGACCGCAACGGCAACGGCACGATTGATGATGGAACAGAGTTGTTCGGTAACTTCACTCCACAACCATCATCACCTAATCCAAACGGATTCCTTGCTCTAGCCGAATACGATAAGACATCAAACGGAGGCAATGAGGATGGAATGATTGATAGCCGTGACGCTACCTACTCGCAGCTTCGCCTCTGGCAAGACACGAATCACAATGGCATCTCTGAGCCTAATGAGTTGCACGCTTTATCTGAGCTTGGTGTAGAGAGCATTTCACTTGATTACAGAGCAGCGAGAAGGCGCGATCAGTACGGTAATGAGTTCAGGTACAGGGCAAAAGTTTATGGAGTGAATCATAGGGATTTGGGACGTTGGGCTTACGACGTGTTCCTCATACATTAAAAATCAGGGATAAAGGCTTTGTTCTTACTTTTGCCTTACCTTTTTCCTTGCGCAATCTTCATAGCTTCCGGCAATGCGCGCAGGCGAAGCATTGACGCGACGCCGAAGATTGGGCCAATGGCGAGTATGGCGAACGCATAGCGCCAGCCGACCACATTGACCGCGCGAGGTATCAACTCAATCGAGACCATCGTTAGCAAAAATCCCAAACAGGTTTGCAGTGTCAGCGCTGTGCCCATATATTGCGGATCGCCCAACTCCGTCACGCAGGTCGAGAACTGCGCCGAATCCGCAACGACGCTCGCGCCCCATATAGTAGCGACCGTGAGCAGAAGCAACGGATTCAATTCAAAGAGCAGACCTATGATGACCGAGCAGCTTCCGCTCACAATCATAGCCCACGATGTGACGAGCGTGCGCCCGACTCTATCTGCTAAAAGCCCGCCAACAACACAACCTGCTGCTCCTGCGCCTATAACAAGAAATGACGCGGCTTCGGCCAACGTGGGCGCGCTTCCACGCGCGCTCAAGCTCGCGCGAATCATGACAGGCATCCACGTCCACATAGCGTAAAGCTCCCACATGTGGCCGAAGTAACCGAAGTTCGCAAGGCGTACACCACGATTCTCGAAGATTCGCGTCACCTGTCGCCAATCGAAGCGCGCAGACGGCAGAGCAAAGGGGCCGTCCCGTATGAACAGTAGAACGATTAGACCGCCTGCTGCTGCAAGCACTGAGACCACTGCAACGTTCACACGCCACGCGCTGCTACCGATTGCGTTGACCAGATAGGGCGAAGCTTTGCCGAGCGTGAGCGCGCCCACCAGAACGCCCAGCGCAAACCCTCGCCCACGACGAAACCACGTCGCCATGATCTTCATGCCCGGCGGATAAACTCCTGCGAGAAACATTCCCGTCAAAAATCTCAGAATGATTCCCGTTGTGGCGTCATGAGCAAGAAGCGCGAACGCGCCGTTCACAATTGCTCCGCAGATGGCCGAGACCGTGAAGAGGTGGCGCGAGTTTATGATGTCCGGGAGGTTGAAGAGCGCGCTCAGGAGCGTGCCCGCGACGAACCCTAGCTGCACTGCTAGCGTCAACCAATCGGCAGCCGACTCGCTCAGATGCCATTCCAATTTGAGCGCGGGCACGATTGCTGACGCGCTGAACCACAGCGACATCCCCAGCAATTCCGCTAGCGCCAGCAATAGAAGCACACGCCAGCGCGAACTGCCCGTCTCTCTATCTTCTTTAGCTTCCACTTGCGGACTCATCATTTCAGATCATCACGGCCAAGTTTTAGCACAACAGCATAACTTTCATCATCAATCTTTCATCATCAAGGCGCACGCCGCCCCGCCCAGGGACTATTCATTCTCGACAAAAAGAGAACGATCCACGAATCCACACGAAACGACACGAAATGAGCATCTCTCTTCGTGTTGTTTAGTGTGGGTTCGTGGATAATCTCCTTCGCTCATGTTGAGAATCTTGCATTGGAATCTGAGTATGAATAGCCCCTGCGCCCCGCCGCCCTTGCTCTTCTGGACGCTCTTCGCTGTGCTATGTTACATTCGCCATAGATCAAAGAGAGCGGCGCGCCTTGTGGGAAGCGAGCCGCACTCTAGAAGAAACACCCTCAAGTCTGCAACCATGTAAAGTAACTGAAATGAGTTGCCGATTCATCCTTTATTAACTCTGCAATGACTAAACGTTTGCACACGGGCGATGAATCTCATCAAAGGTCTAGCTCTGATGTCGTAGACCTTGCGGACGCTCGTCAACGACTGCGCAAAAACCAGCGCGGGCGCGTATCCGTAGAAGAGATTGCGCTTGAACTTGAAGAGATTCAACTGCTGCTGGATCAGGGACTCACTTCGGAAGTCAAAAGCCGCCTGACTTCCCTGATGTCTGCCGCAAGGCACGAGCCTTCTGTGCTGGCGCGCGCGCGCTGCCTTCTCTCCGCAGCGATGGAGATGGAGGGGCGATACCGCGAATCTCTAGAAGCCGTCTCGATGTACGAGACTACGGAATCGCGCGCCAAACTTGATGCGGAGACGCGCGCCACCATGCGCGTGCAGATAGGACTGGCGCACAACTACACTGGCGATCATCCGAAAGCCATTGCGCTTCTGAACGCCGCGCTGCGCGACGCGACCGAGAATGAATCCGATGCTCAATTGGGCGCGGCCTACGCTGCGCTCGCGCGCGTCTATCGCCACATCAGCGAGTACCCGATTGCGCGCGACCATTCGCAGAAGGCTCTGGAGCATTACAGGAGCACTGGCGATTGGCGCGGGCTGGCCGAAAGTTATTTCGGCATAGCTATGGCGGACATACTTGAGGGCAAGTATGAGCAAGCTATAGAAAATTTCGAGCAAGCGTCGAAGCTGGTAGGCGACCGTCCTGCGCCATACATGCTCGGCAAGATTTACGCGAACATGGCTGGCGCGTGCTGGTTTTTGAAGCGACCGCAGGAAGGCATACGCCATATTGAAAAGGCCATAAGCTACTACGAGCGCACAGAGCATAAGAGGAATGCTGTTCTGGGCTACAACAATCTGGGCATCAACCTTCTGGTCATAGGCGACTGGGAGCGCGCGCAGAAGGCTCTGGATTACGCGCTTGAGCTAGCTTCTGAAATTGATGAGAACAGCGCGCAGCTTCCTATGGTGCTGGACTCTCTGGGCGAGCTTCACATGTGGCGCGGCAACATAGAAGAGGCCCAACGCTTTCTTGAAAGAGCCGTAGAGCTTGCGCTGAAACACGGCAACAAGTGGTACGCGGGTCAGCCCATGCTCAAGCTGGGGCGCTCTCATCTGCTGCTTAATGATGCGACGCGCGCGCTTCGTTTGGGCCAACAGGCGCTTGCCCTCGCAGAGCAGATTGGAGACCGTCAGGCCATATACGAATCGCGCCTGCTGCTTGCGGAATCCCATCTTGCGCTGGGTGATTTGAAAGAGTGCGAAACAGAACTTCAGAAAGTTTCGAGCGAGACTACGGATTCGGAAACAGACCTTGCGATAGCCGGCGAGGCGCAGCGCCTTTACGGCGCGCTCGCAATGGTGCAACAGGATGCAGAGCGCGCGGCTCATCATTTCAGCCGCAGCGTCTCTATCTTCGACATGCTAGGCGACCGCTATCGCGGCGCGCGTGCGCATTACGAACTGGGACGAACCTGCTCGCTCGCGCAGCCCGAACGTGCCGCCGAGCACCTCTCGCTAGCCGCGCACACTTTCCGCGAACTCGGCGCGCACCTTGATCTATCGCTCGCAGAAGAAGCGCTCGCTTCATTAGACCGCAACGCTCCAGAACGCCAGCGAGAGAGTTCCGCTCTCACACAGCTTCTCACGCTTCGTCTGGCCGAAGCCGTAGCCTCGCGCGAGCTTCTGCTGCGAGAACTCGTCGCAGTCATTCATCAGGAGACGGGCGCAAGCCGCGTAGTGATTTTCGAGCCGGGCGGGGCTGGCAAGTTGAAGACAGTCTTCGCGCACGGCTCGACCAGCACGGAGAGCGAGCGAATCGCGGAACAACTCTTCGGATGGGAAGATGCTGGAGAGAGAAAAATTTTAGAGAAGAAGCTGGACGCATCAATCATCACGCTGCGCTCGTCAAACTCTACGCCCGCGATTCTCTTCACTTCGCCACGCGAGCGTGCGCAGTTTCCCGGCGGCGTGTCGCTCGAACCACTGCTGCGCGTAGTCGAACTAGGCATGGACGTTTGCGCGCTGCGCGCACGCGCGCAATCGGGTCACGGCACAGAGGTGCAGGACACTCTGACAGGCTCAAGCCTGATGCCCGGCTTCATTCACTCAAGCCCTGCGATGACGCGCCTTGTAGAAGAGGTTCACAAGATTCGCTCTTCGGACGTGACCGTGCTTGTCACTGGCGAATCGGGCACAGGTAAAGAGTTGGTCGCGCGTGCTATTCACGCTATCTCTTCGCGCCGCGATAAAGTGTTCGTACCTTTTAACTGCACAGCCGTTCCGAAAGAACTGTCGGAAGGCTATCTCTTCGGCTACAAGCGCGGCGCGTTCACTGGCGCGGTTTCGGATTCTCCCGGCATGATTCGCTCTGCTGCTGGCGGCACACTCTTTCTTGATGAAATCGGCGACTTGCCTTTGGATGTTCAGCCCAAGCTTCTGAGATTTTTGCAAGAGGGCGAGATTCAACCTCTGGGCGAGCAGCGCCCCTTGAAAGTTGACGTGCGAATCATCGCCGCGACCAACACAGACCTGGAAGAGATGGTCGCGCATGGGAAGTTCAGGGAAGACCTTTACTATCGCCTGAACGTGATTCGCCTTCGCGTGCCTCCGTTGCGCGAGCGCCGCTCAGAGATTCCTACAATCGTCAACTATTACATCAACCACTACTCCGCCAAATTCGGTCGGCGCGACATCACCGTCACGCCGCCGACGATTGACCTGCTGATGGTCTGCGACTGGCCCGGCAACGTGCGACAGTTGTGTAACGAGATTCAGCGCGTAGTGGCTCGCGCAGAAGACGGCACAATCCTGACGCCCGACCAACTCTCGCCCGAACTCAAGCGAACGGCCTCGCCCATCTCGCCGCAACCCTCCATCACGCCGCTCAACGTCATCTCAGGCTCTTCCGGCCAGAATGTCACGCTCGCCGAAGCAACGGAAGAATTAGAGCGCCGCATGATCTCCGAAGCCATGCGCAAGCACAAAGGCAACATCTCGCGCGCCGCACGCGAACTCGGCCTCACACGTCGCGGCCTCTACCTGAAACTCGACCGCCTCAACATAGCCGCCAGCGCGTAAGAGTATAATGGAATCCATTGACCTTTAGATGGATCAGAGAATGAATGTATTAATAGAATTCTTAATGAAGGGCGAAATGGAAAGTCCTAAAATTTATATGAGCAAGTTTGCAATCTTTATATTGACGTGTTGCTGTGTATTGAACGGGGTTACCGCTTACTCTACACAAAACTCCCATCAATCTCCGCCAAGCTACTATGAAGATTACGGTGCTTGTCCCTTCGAGTGTTGTACTTACCGGCGTTGGATAGTCAAGTCAGACACTATTTTCTATAAGCAACGCTCGACGAGTTCGCCTGTCGTGTTTAGCGCTAAGAAAGGTGATCCTGTTACTGGCTTAACAGGAGTAGTCATAACTTTGAAGCCTGGTGAAGTGCGTATTAAGAAGGCGACTACGTTAGGGGAAGGCGGGCGTAAAGTTTCAGTCAAAGTAGGGGACGTTCTGTATTTGCTACGTTACGAAGGTGAAGGGATTTATAAATTCTGGTTTCATGGCCGGATTTATGCGGATTATATGCCTTCATCACCAAATGATACTGGAGATGAACACATGCAGATGTTAAGTGAGCCGCAGACTATATGGTGGGTCAAAGTCAAGAATCGGCGCGGGCAGATTGGCTGGAGCAAGCAAGCGGATCACTTCGACAATATGGATGCGTGCGGATGAAATTATGTTTAGAATGATTGCAGAGGTACAGTTATGAGTACGAAAGCCAATGCGACAATAGAAGATTTGTATCATGTGCCTGACAATCAGAAGGCGGAGATTGTCAATGGAGAGGTCATCTTAATGTCGCCCACAGGTGATGCACCCAATTTTGCTGGCGGTGAGATATTCGTCAGCTTGCGTGAATTTGCGCGCAGGACGAAGCTTGGCCGTGCTGTAACGGATAATGCTGGTTTCAAAGTCAATCTGCCGCATCGTGAATCATTCAGCCCTGATGCTGCTTTTTATATCGGGAAATCTAGTGGAATGAAATTCTTTGAGGGTGCGCCAGCGTTTGCGGCAGAGGTGCGCAGCGAGAATGATTATGGACCAAAGGCTGAGAGAGAGATCACGCAGAAGATAGCCGACTACTTTGCGGCAGGGACTCAGGTTGTGTGGGATGTTGATTTATTAGGAACGGATATTATCAAAGTATATAGAGCGCATGACTCGCAGAATCCTACGATCTACCGTCGCGGTGAATTGGCTGAGGCTGAACCAGCCGTGCCGGGCTGGACAATGCCCGTTGACAATCTTTTTGAGTAATAAGCGCCGCGCGTAACAGCAATTTAAGCAAAGAAGAGGCTGAGATGCTTGCAAGCATCTCAGCCTCTATCTCTTAAATTCACGTTTGCGGCACGGGTTGAGGAACGACCGCCGGAATCGGCGTGACGACTCGTCCGGCGGGAACGCAAAGCACTGGACAGGGAGCGTTGCGTACTACGCGCTCTATGTCTGGGCCGAGCACTGGCGTGCCGCCGAATAGCGAGGCGTGGACGTTCGTGCCTATGACTATCAGGTCAACGTCGCGCTCGTCGGCAAGTCTCACTATCTCCTCGTAAGGCCGTCCCTCTCTGATATGCGTGATAGCGCGCATCCCAGCCTCGCTTGCGAAGACATGCATGCGCTCATGCACGTACTCTCGCAGGCGTTGGAGCGATGGCGCGATGGTTTCGGGAAAGACTTCGGCCACCTGATCCATGTAATCGCCTATGACGTAGAGCGCGTGAAGCTCTGCGCCAGTGCGCTCGGCCAGTTCGCCCGCGACCTTAGCGGCCATGTTTGCGCTCGGACGGAAATTCGTTGCTAGCAGGATGCGGTTCAATCGAATCTCAGTGTGACTGTCCCTATGCTCTACGAAGTCGCGCTGCGGCGGTCGAATGATGAGCACAGGGCAAGGTGCTTCTGCAAGAATCTCTTCGGCGGTCGAACCCCACAGCGCGCGGGACAAGCCTTTGCGTCCGTGTGTGACGACCGTCACGAGGTCTATGTCATATTCGCGCACGGCTCGCGCTATCTCAGGCGCAGGCTCGCCCTCGATTATCACAGGCTCGACCTCAAGCCCTGCCAGTAGCGGATCGCTCATCAAATCATGTACGCCCGCGCGTAACTGTCCCAGCCACCTGTTGTCAGGCTCGTCAAACGTGCGCTCCGGCAGCGTCAAAAGATTCGGCGGCACGCTCCCCGATTGAACGCTGAAAAGAATTATTCGACCGCCACCCTCGCGCGCAAACGCCGCCGCATATTTCAGCGCCGCCCGCGCGTGCTGCGTAAAATCTGTCGGAAAGAGAATGTTTCTGAACGGATACATGAAACCCTCGTGATAAGGACAGTTTTCAGTTTTTAGTTTTCAGTTTTCAGTAAAAGCCGGTTCGCTTCTTACTGAAAACTGAAAACTAAAAACTGAAAACTGTTCTTACATTTTTCCCCAAAGCATCAAGACACCAATGATTATAAATGCAATCGCCGCAACGTTGTGTATGAGCTTTTCGGGCAGATATTGCCCCAAGAGCGTGCCGACTGCAACGCCGATCAATGAGACTAGCGCGAGCGCCAGCGCTGCGCCTACGAATACGGACAGGGGCGAGCGCGTTTCAGCCGCAAGTGTGATTGCTGCCAACTGCGTCTTGTCCCCCATCTCCGCAATAAACAATGCGCCGAAAGTCGTCCAGAACGCGCTCCACTTGAACATATTTACCTCAGTGAAAAGAGCAGTTTTCAGTTTTTAGTTTTCAGTAAAAAGCATTTCTCTTCTTTCTGAAAACTAAAAACTGAAAACTGAAAACTGCTCTTTTCATACAACTCTCGTTCCAGCTATGCGGTCAAGTTGCTGTAGAAGTTGAAAGCGTGCGAGCGCGGCTTCACGGCGGCGCGCTAGCACGGCCAACTCAAGCGCCACGCGCTCGCGCACGTTGCGTTCGCGCCCGCCTGTGGCTACGCGATTGACCGTGCGGCGCAGGACTTCGACTATGCCGCCGAGTATAGCGCTCTTGTTGTGCCTGCCCACGATCTCGACTGCGCCGTGCGAATAATCGAAGCCGGTCACCGAACGGTCAAGAAACGGGTAATCGTCCGAGAGTTCAAAACTAATTTCCCTGAAAATGGCGGGAAAATCTGCGCCCGCGCTCAGACACGCGCGCTCGACCGCTGCTATCAAATCCCCGCTCGCGCGCAGCAGGTCTTGCCACTCCTCTTCTTCCCTGAAATCTTCTTCAGCTTGCGCGTCCCCGTATGACTCAGCACCGAAGTCTGGGCGATGAAAAGTTTCGGCGCGCGTGCGCTCTACAAGTGCAGATTCAAACTTTTCTTCCGTCTCGGTGTAAACGCTTATGGAGCCGCCGGGATCGGTGGCGCGAACAAGAAGACGCTGAAGCGCGCCCTCGCCCTCTGCCACGCGCCCCATCGAGCGGTCTCTTTCCTGCACCTGCGGCTTCAGTCCGGGGCGAAGCCACACATCAGCATCATACTCGTCCAACTCGACGCGCACGCGACCCGCGAAATTCTGGCGCTGCAAGTATCGCAGCAACTCCGCCAGATTCACATAGCTCGTATCAAGATTCTCGTAAAGAGGACTGGATGTATCGCTCGATTCGCGCATAACGGTTGAAAAAATTCGTGCGGCGGAGCATAACATAAAAACAGTTTTAAGTTTTTAGTTTTCAGTTTTCAGTAAAAGCATCGCACACCTTTCTGAAAACTAAAAACTTAAAACTGTTTTTATGTTATGCTCCGCGCGATAAATTTACAGCTTTTGCACGCTCGGACTTCAAGCAAGACATGAATTTAGTGATAAGTGATAAGAGCAGTTTTCAGTTTTTAGTTTTAAGTTTTAAGTTAAAAGCATTTCGCTCCTTTCTTAAAACTGAAAACTAAAAACTGAAAACTGCTCTTATCACCTTCCTTAGAATACTTCTCAGGAGAATAAAACTTTGCTTCGAGGCATCTTTCGCACGAAAAATCTGGACGACATTCTGGCGGTGGCGGGCGGCCCGCAGTTCGCCCTGAAACGCACGCTTGGCGCATTCAACATCACGCTGCTAGGCATAGGCGCGATCATAGGCGCTGGCATCTTCGCAACCGTAGGCACGGCTGCGGCGGGCGATGCTAGCCGTCCGGGCGCGGGGCCTTCGCTGATGCTCTCGTTCGTTATCACGGCAATCGTCTGCGGCTTCACGGCGCTCTGCTACGCGGAGTTCGCTTCGATGGTTCCGATTTCCGGTTCGGCCTACACATACTCTTACGCCACTCTGGGCGAACTCGTCGCATGGATTATCGGATGGGATTTGATTATTGAGTACGCCGTAGGCAACGTCGCTGTCGCTATCAGTTGGGCTAACTACTTTCGCACGCTTATGGACGGCGTTGGCATACACATTCCTGCATGGTTGGGGACTGATTACCGCACTGCGGCCAAGCTAGCGGAGACCAATCCTGCCGCGTATGCAGAGCAGTTCGGAAGCGCGCCGCACATCTTCGGCCACGCGATTATCTTCAATCTGCTTGCCTTCGGCATCGTCGCGTTAATCACTATAGTTCTGGTGTGGGGCATCAAGGAGAGCGCGGAATTCAACGCCGGTATGGTGATGGTGAAGATAATCGTGCTGCTCTTCTTCATAGGCATGGCGCTCTATTACGTTTCGCCATCGAAGATGATGGTCAACTATCATCCGTTTCAACCGACGGGCTGGCACGGCACGCTTGCCGCAGCCGCTGTGGTCTTCTTCGCCTACATAGGTTTCGACGCCGTCTCGACCGTAGCGGAAGAGTGCAAGAATCCTGCGCGCGATCTGCCCATTGGCATCATAGCATCGCTAGGCATCTGCACAATCTTTTACGTTGTGGTCGCAGCCGTTTTCACAGGAATAATTCCTTACAACGAACTCGTCCAGAAATTATCGAACGAGCAGGCAGAGCCTCTGACTATGGCACTCTCGCACGTTGCGCCGCAGGGCGTGACGTGGCCCAGCACGATTGTCGCTTTCGGCTCTGTGGTGGCGCACACGGCTGTGCTGCTGGTGTTTCAGTTGGGGCAGCCGCGCATCTTCTTCTCAATGGCTAGGGACGGATTGCTGCCTTCTGTTTTTGCGAGCGTGCATCCCAGATTCAAGACGCCGCACGTGACTACGATTATAACGGGCGTGCTGGTCGGCGGCTTCGCCGCTTTTATGAGCATTGACGAGATGGTTGACCTGACGAACATAGGAACGCTCTTCGCATTCATCCTCGTCTGCATAGGCATAATCATACTGCGCTACAAAGACCCTACCAGACACAGGCCGTTTCGCGTGCCCCTTGGCCCATGGATTTTCCCAATGCTCGGCGCTGTCTCCTGCTTCTTCCTGATGTACTACCTGCCGCCCGCTTCGTGGTGGCGATTCGTAGGCTGGCTAGTGCTTGGTCTTTCCATCTACACCTCTTTCGGCTACACGCACAGCGCAATCGGAATGAAGATAGGGCGGCCATCGCGCGCTCCGTTTCCATTGAAACTAGCCTCGCTCGGATTCCTGTCAACTGCAATTGGTCTCTTCACAATCCCGCACGACGCAGGGCCACGCACACTCTTGCGAGAAGCGATGACGGCTGGCGAGGATCACAACCGGGCGTTGATTGGCCTTGCGCTCATTGCTGTGGGACTGTTGCTTGGCATCGCGGGGTCTGTCATGGGAACTTCACAAAACATGAGCGGGGCAGACGATGCGTCTTGAGAGTGGAGAGTAAGTTTAAATGAAGATTCTGGTGCTCGGCGCGGGGCGCATGGGGCTAGGCGCGGCTTACGATCTGGCGCACAGCCGTCAAGTTGAAGCCGTGACGGTCGCGGACATTGATCTGGAACGGGCGCGAGCGGTCGCTGCGACAATCGGAAGCGATAAGATTAGCGCTGCCGAGATTGATGTTGATAATGAGCTTGCCGTTTCAGCTTTGATGCGCGGCCATGATTCTGCGATAAGCTGCGTCACATACTTTCACAACTTGAAGCTTGCACGCGCCGCCATAGAAGCGCGCGTAAACTTCTGCGATCTGGGCGGCAACAACTCTGTCGTTGATGCGGAATTAGCTCTGGACGAAGAGGCGCGTGCCGCTCGAATCAACATCATACCGGACTGTGGACTCGCGCCCGGCATGGTCTCAGTGCTCGTCGCGCAGGGAGCGCAAGCGTTCGATGAGCTTGAAGAGGTGCACATCCGCGTTGGCGGCCTTCCTCAAAATCCGCGCCCGCCGCTCAATTATCAGATAGTCTTCTCGGTCGAAGGCTTAATCAACGAGTACGTCGAGCGAGCGCGCGTCATACGCGATGGCCGAATCGTAGAGGTTGATTCTATGACGGAGATTGAGACTTTCGACTTTCCTTCATTCGGCAACGTGGAAGCCTTTCAGACTTCGGGCGGCACTTCGACGCTGCCGGAGACTTTCTTAGGGAGCGTGCGCGAGCTTGATTACAAAACAATTCGCTACCCCGGCCACTGCGCGCAATTCAAGCTGCTGATTGATTTGGGTCTTGCAAGCAGTGAAATGATCGAAGTTGATGGCGCGCGCGTAAGCCCACGTCGAGTGCTCGGCGATATGTTGCTTCGTCATCTGCCTGCGGATGAACCCGACCTCGTTCTCATCCTCGTAGAGTTTCGCGGAATCTCTAAAAATAGAAGTCAGACGCTGCGTTATCACATCATTGACCGCTTCGACCCGGAAACGGGCTTGAGCGCGATGATGCGCACGACAGCATTTCCCGCTTCAATCATCGCGCAGATGATGGCGCGCGGCGACATAGAACAGAAAGGCGCAATCCCGCAGGAGCGTTGCGTCCCGCCGGATTCATTCGTCGAAGAGCTTGCCGCGCGCAATATAAATCTGATGAAAAGTATCAACGAAGACTGATTGAAGGATTAAGCAGAAAAAGCTCAACGCTTGTATCTATCAGATAAAGAGTTCGGGTGAGACATGAAAAAATTCGGCTAGAGCTTTCGCCTGCGCCTTGCTAATGCCGCGTTTGCCATTGACGACTTCCGAAGCAACGCCCTTCGAGCCGAAGAGATGCCAGAGATCGCGCTGTTTAAGTCCCCGTGCCGCCATCAGTTCTCTAAGAACCTCATGCGGGGTCGCTTCTCCTATGTGATAAAATTTCTGCTCGAACTCCTGAATAAGATGTACTAAGAGCTTAAGTAAAGTTTCCTCTTCTGGCGTGAGATTATCGCCCTTCTCGATCAGTTTTCTGGCTTCGAGAAGCATACGATTATTCTCTTCTTCTGTTTCGATTCGAACGGGCAGCACTCTGGCAAGCAGCCTGCCGTATCTTTGCGGGCTTAGCTTAACGGTCGCAGCCCTTCTTCCACTTTGCTTTATCGTATTCCGCATGGGTCAAAACTTTCTCAATAGATACAGTTTGTGTTCGATAATTAATCTTAGTAATTAATCTGTAATGATTGCCTTTGATATTAAATACTGTGCAAGTGCCAACTGCGTCCGCATGCGAATAAATTTGTCTAATTTCAATTATATTTTTCCACCTAGCCTTGCTTGTTGCTTTAATCCAAACATTCAAAGAAGACCGGACATCAGGATGCTGTTCAATAAAGAGATTGATTACTACCAAACCAATAATATTCATTAGATATTTTTCTCCTGTGATAAACAATTACTTTCATTTCTTTAATCACCTCTTTGAATTTAAGCTAACTTTTATAGATAAAGGTTCTCATAAAGAGAACCAAATTGTCAAACCTACTTATTGCGTTTTTACAGGCGCATAGATAGTCTTACAGCACGGAGGATGAAATCTGATGAACGCTCTGCCAATCATAGTCGGCGCGCTGTGCGTGATGGCGATTGCGTACCGCTACTATTCCGCTTTCATCGCGGCGAAGGTCTTGGCGTTGGACGACACGCGCCCTGTGCCCTCTAAGACCATGTACGACGGGCACAACTATTATCCTACGAACAAGTGGGTGCTGTTCGGCCACCACTTCGCGGCAATCTCCGGCGCTGGCCCACTGATTGGGCCTGTGCTCGCTGCTCAGTTCGGATTCTTGCCGGGCTTGCTGTGGCTTGTGATAGGCGTCTGCTTGGGCGGCGCAGTTCACGATTTCATGATTCTCTCTGCGAGCATTCGTCGCAAAGGAAAATCGCTTGCCGAGATTGCGCGCACGGAGATTAGCGGACTATCGGGCATCGTCGCGGGCATAGCGATTCTCTTCATAGTAGTCATAGCGCTAGCAGGTCTGGGACTCGTTGTCGTTAACGCCCTGGCCGAATCCCCGTGGGGTACGTTCACCGTTGGCTTCACAATCCCGCTCGCGCTCTTCATGGGATTTTACATGTACCGCTTTCGCAAAGGTCGCATTGCGGAGGCGAGCGTAATCGGTGTCGTAGGACTTCTACTCGCTGTCTTTCTAGGTGGTCGCATAGCTGATTCGTCTTGGGCTGCATCGTTCACATTTTCAAAACACACCGTCACCTTGATGATGGCCGCTTACGGTTTCATCGCTTCGGTGCTTCCCGTCTGGATGCTCTTGTGCCCGCGCGATTACCTTTCGTCATACTTGAAAATCGGCACGGTCGCTTTTCTTATTCTAGGAGTAATTCTCGTTCATCCGAATTTGCAGATGCCAGCCACCACGCCTTTCGTAGCCGGTGGCGGGCCAGTTATTCCCGGCAAAGTCTATCCGTTCGTCTTCATCACGATTGCGTGCGGCGCAATCAGCGGCTTTCACGCGCTAATCAGTTCGGGCACTACGCCGAAGATGATTGCTAAAGAGACTGACGCTCGCGTGATAGGCTACGGCGGAATGTTGATGGAGGGAGTCGTAGGCGTTGTTGCGCTCATTGCCGCGACCTCACTTTTTCCGGGCGACTATTTCGCAATCAATACGCAGCAGGCGACAGACGCGCAACGGGCAGCATACGTTCGCATGGTTGACGAGCACACGGCGCAAGGGTTCGATCTTCAGCCCAAAGAGATTGACCGTCTGGAAGCGGAATCCGGCGAGAGAAATCTGAAAGGTCGCACGGGCGGCGCTGTTACTCTCGCTCTCGGCATAGCGAAAATTTTCGATGCCATCCCAGGTTTTCGCGGGCTTATGAAATACTGGTATCACTTCGCCATAATGTTCGAAGCACTCTTCATCCTGACAACGATTGACACGGGCACACGCGTCGCACGCTTCCTCGTAGGAGAATTCGGCGGAAGATTTTATCGAAAATTCGAGGAGCCTAACTGGCAACCCGGTGCAATCGTCACCACTGTGCTCGTCGTCGCTGGCTGGGCTGCGTTCATCTGGTCAGGCTCAATCTCAACCATCTGGCCCATGTTCGGCATAGCCAACCAACTCCTCGCCGCAGTCGCCCTGTGCGTAGCAACAACAGTCATCATAAACTCAGGCCGCGCACGCTACAGTTGGGTAACACTTGTGCCGCTCTCCTTCGTAGGCTCTACCACGCTAGTCGCCGGATGGGAATCAATCACAGACATCTTCTGGCCCATGACGCAAATCCCTCAAACCGCCACGCAAGGCTACATCAACTCCACACTAACGGCCATCATAATGGTCGCAGCTGTCGTAGTCATGGCTGACTCAATCCGACGCTGGGTAGGCGGCGGCAAGCGACCTGAAACAATATCGGAATCGAGTCTGGCTGAGGCCGGAACGATCTAATGGGAAGAATTAAGGAGGCTCTGGATTGACCCTGTAAGTATGCGAGATATACACTTAGGATAGGCTTATTCACTCCCGGTGGTATCGGGGAGGGCATATGATAGAAGACGCGATTGATGAGAAAGAATTAGCCTTCTTAAATGAGTTGGCGAAGTACGAGGATAAGTGGGTTGCTATTGCAAATAATGGCGGCGAAGAGACTATTGTAGGCAGCGGTGACGATGCGGTTGAAGCTATGCGCGAGGCTGAAGAGAAAGGATTTCCAGATGCCGCCCTATTAAAACTCCGTCGCTTTGACAGGGCTTATGTCCCGACACTGCTAACTTAAACGGTCTTCCACCCAGAAGCAGCCGCGATAACGTTCAAAGGTAATCTTGTAGTTCTCAAAGAATCCAACCTGACCGAGCAAGCCATCCACGCCATCCGACTCAGTAAAGCCCACCTGAATCTCAATCTTATCCGGGAAATCCTGAACTTGTAATTGAACCGTGTGAAAGTAAGCCTCAATCGGCTGTCCGCTTGCTATTCCGTCAATGCTCACGGGCTTTTCGCTTTTCATGTCTATTCCAAGACGATCAGCAATAGAAGAGTGAAACAAGAAAACGTCCGCGCCAGAATCTACCAAACTGATTACCACCTGATGCTTCGCGCCATTAAAGAGAGTTACTTGGAGTAGCGGGCGCTTCACCCAAGACTTCGACGGCTTTGTATAGTCTGGAATCTTACGATAATCAAATCTCTTCCTCATACTTGTAACGCTGACTCCTTACGACTTCTACTCTTGATTTTTGGGCATGTAACTATTTCAGCTAATTCAAAGAACCTTACTTCTTACCTTTGTAAAATTTCTCTACTGCTTTCTTTGCCGCCTCTTCTGCTATCTTTCTATTTCTCTGAGAACTAGCCTTTGCCCTCTGCGGCTTTCCAGATTTTGGAGTTGCATATGGTGGATTTGTAAGAACAAAATCTACGTTTCCTTGTCCCACAAACGGGTCTATAACAGTCGAACGCCTGACCGTAGCTGAAGGACTGTCTGTAGCGGATGCAAGATTTTCGACGATGCTCCGTGTATAGTTATTTGGTCTTAGTCTTGGCAAAGGTTTATCTGGATTCCACTGATATGCCCCAAGTGCTTTTCCATTATCGTCAAGCAACGCAATAAGCTCTTTATTTTTGCCGAGCCTTTTCATAATGGTATGAAGAGAGGCTACAACGTTGGAATAGCCACTCAAGTCGTAACCCAAGTTAAGAAGCGCATCTCTTACCTGAACGGGCGTCATGGGCATACCGAAAGCGCTCACAATCATTCGTGTGGCATCGGTGAGACCCGTTTCTACTCCGACGCCAGTAAGAACGTCCATCATACTTTGAGGCTTCTCACCCGAATCTTCATTACCAGCCAAAGCCGACAAGCCAACGATTCCTTGCTTCAGTTGTGTAATACGCTTATCCAGCTTGGCACGCTCATCTTCCAACGTAGCAAGTTCTTTTCGCGCCGCTTCAAGCGCTTTTTTGTAATAGTCCGTGGTCATTGAACGGGAGTATATGACGTATGAAAGCCAGAGTCAACAAAAACTTGCACACGAAAGTTAAGTCTGACTTAACCGGGCGGGGATGCGGTAATCTTTAATGCCGAGAAAAAGATTGAAGCGGCGAAAATGAAGATTGCTGGCTTCAAATTGTCCATTCAATCCTTCAAGCGATTGCGAGACAAAGGTACGCCGTCTCTGGGTGAGAAGCAGAGTGAAGCGCAAGCATGATTAGCTTTCCACACAACATCGCATACGACCATTATTCCCGCGCGGTAGACAGTCATACTCAAAATCGGCAATAATAATCTCCTTTTAGCGCGACTTAGCTTTCGTGCAGTATGAACAAGGGATGCGCTCACATGCGTCTTCCAAGTAGCTGACTGTCCGCAAAGCCGGGCTTCGGGCATTCCCCCGCGCAATCTTCTTTAATGATACGGAAAGGAATCGGTCTATCTTGCTTACTCAAGTATTGCTGCTCCTCGTCATCACTTTATTCATGCTCGGTTTCGCCGCGCTCTCTAAAAAGAATCTGTTAACTCGCAGGCGCGCGAGTCTTGGCGCGCTCGCGCTTCTAGCTAGCATGGCGGTGACTACGCTATCGCCCGTCGCGCTTGCGCAGAATCGTCCCGTTCCGCCTGAAGCGCGCGGCGCAGGCCCATCGCGTCAGGCTGTTTCGCATGAGGCGGGCGGTGAAGCCAATCTGGTGTTGCCAGACCTTTCGCGCGTTAAATTTTTAGGTGTCAGCGGCCACTCGCTTCTGCTTGTCGGTCTAATCTTCTGTGCGCTCGGTCTGGGCTTCGGCCTCATGATGTACATGAACTTGAAGAAGCTGCCCGTGCATCGCAGCATGCGAGAGATTTCGGAATTGATTTACGAGACGTGCAAGACCTACTTGATAACGCAGGGCAGATTCATTCTGATTCTCTGGGCATTCATAGCGGCAATCATAGTGCTCTACTTCGGCGTGCTCGCGCCCGTGCCCGGCAAACCGCTCGCAATCACGCTGCCCATCATCCTGCTCTTTAGTTTGATTGGAATAGGCGGAAGCTACGGCGTCGCTTGGTTCGGCATACGTGTGAACACGTTCGCAAATTCACGCACGGCGTTCGCAAGTCTGGAAGGAAAGCCCTATCCGATTTATACAATCCCGATTCGCGCGGGCATGAGCATAGGAATGCTGCTCATCTCCGTTGAGCTTCTAATCATGCTCTGCATCCTGCTCTTCATCCCCGGAGATTACGCTGGCCCGTGTTTCATAGGCTTCGCCATAGGCGAATCTCTGGGCGCGGCGGCGCTTCGTATTGCGGGCGGCATTTTCACGAAGATAGCTGACATAGGCTCAGACCTTATGAAGATCGTCTTCAAGATTAAAGAGGACGACGCGCGCAACCCCGGAGTGATTGCAGACTGTACGGGCGATAACGCTGGCGATTCCGTTGGCCCATCGGCGGACGGGTTTGAAACTTACGGCGTGACTGGCGTTGCGCTCATCACCTTTATCTTGCTAGGCGTGCGCAATCCGACCGTGCAGGTTCAACTACTCGTCTGGATTTTCGTCATGCGCATCATGATGATCGTGGCGAGCGCAGCTTCGTATTTCATCAATGAAGCTATAGCGAAATCGCGCTACGAAAAAGCTGACGTGATGAATTTCGAGAAACCTCTAACGTCGCTTGTATGGATTACGTCGCTCATCTCTGTAGTGCTCACTTACGTTGTGTCGTACCTGATAATCCCTGACTTGAGCGGCGACACAACGCTCTGGTGGAAGCTCGCTACGATTATCTCGTGCGGCACGCTGGCGGGCGCGATTATTCCTGAATTAGTCAAAGTCTTTACTTCGACCGAATCAGGTCATGTCAAAGAGGTCGTTATCTCTTCGCAAGAAGGCGGCCCGTCGCTCAACATACTTTCAGGCTTGGTCGCAGGAAACTTTTCGGGCTACTGGCTTGGCATAAGCATTGTCATACTAATGGGCATAGCTTTTGGCATCAGCCAGATCGGCGCGCCCGCAGCCCCCGGCCTACTAGACCAGAGCCTTGGCGCGTTGATGGTCGCGCCCGCAGTCTTCTCGTTCGGCCTGGTAGCGTTCGGCTTCCTTGGCATGGGGCCTGTGACGATTGCCGTTGATTCCTACGGCCCCGTCACTGACAACGCGCAATCCGTTTACGAGCTTTCATTAATCGAGCAGGTGCCGAACATCGAAGAGGAAGTGCAAAGAGAGTTTGGCAGGAAAGTGAACTTCGAACGCGCGAAACATCTTCTTGAAGAGAACGATGGAGCGGGCAACACTTTCAAGGCTACTGCGAAGCCTGTTCTAATCGGCACGGCTGTCGTTGGCGCTACGACCATGATCTTCTCCATCATTATGGCGCTCACGCACGGCCTGACGGTGAACACGCAGAACCTGTCGCTGCTGCACGCGCCGTTCGTGCTCGGATTGATTACCGGCGGAGCGATTATCTACTGGTTCACAGGCGCTTCGATTCAGGCCGTGACCACAGGGGCTTACCGCGCGGTCGAGTTCATCAAGGCCAACATCAAGCTCGAAGGCGTAGAGAAGGCTTCGGTGACGGACAGCAAGAAGGTCGTGGAAATCTGCACGCAATACGCGCAGAAAGGTATGTTCAATATCTTCCTAACGGTCTTCTTCTCCGCTCTGGCTTTCGCCTTCATAGAGCCGTTTTTCTTCATAGGCTATCTAATCTCAATCGCAATCTTCGGACTCTATCAAGCCATCTTCATGGCGAACGCTGGCGGCGCGTGGGACAACGCGAAGAAGATCGTCGAGGTGGAGTTGAAACAAAAAGGTTCGGCGCTGCATGACGCCACTGTCGTGGGCGACACCGTTGGCGACCCATACAAAGATACTTCGTCTGTGGCACTGAACCCCGTCATCAAGTTCACCACGCTATTCGGCCTTCTCGCAGTAGAGTTGGCCGAGAGTCTCAGGGCGAGTCGCAACGGTGACCCATCGCTCAACGAACTTCTGGCCGCAGCGTTCTTCATCGCTTCGCTCTTCTTCGTCTGGCGCTCTTTCTACGGTATGAGAATCGGCGCCGAGCGATTCAAGGCCATAGGCGAGATGGGCGCGGACAGAGAAGAGATTGCGGCAGACTAATAAAGTCAAAAGTAAAAAGGTAAAAGGCAAAAGTCAGGCGGAAACCGCTTTTTAAGTTTTAGAGAAGTAATAGCACTCTCTTCATCCTTCTTCACTTTTGCCTTTTTACTTTTACCTTTTGCCTTGAATGGTGACAGGTGGCGTGAAAAAGTTTATTCTGAGCTGGTCATCTGTCATTTTTCTATATCAACGCTTTTCCGGGGGGTGCTCGCAGTCTCATGCAGGACATCCGCTCAATACTATTCCCGACCGACTTTTCGGCGGTCGCCAATAGTGCGCTCCCCTTGGCCGCTACGCTCGCCGCGAAATTCGGCGCGACCATTCACGCCGTACACATAGCAAGCGGCGGCGACCCGCACGTAACTGAGACTACACGATACGAGTTTCCGAAACTCGGCTCGGATTGGCCCAACGTCACTATGAAAGTGGCTATAGTTCCGAGGCGCTCGGACGAAGACCCTGCCGAGGTCATCATGCGAGACGCAGATGAGCGCGCGTGCGATCTTATAGTGATGGCATCGCACGGTCGCTCGGACGTTGCTCAATTTTTTCTTGGGCGCAGCGTGGCCGAGCAGGTGGCGCGCGATTCAAGAATCCCTACGATCATAGCTCGGCTCTACGGCGCGCGGCGCACCACGCGCCCCATTGACAGGTTCGCGCGCATAATCTTCGCAACGGATTTGACTGAAGGCTCGCGCAACATTCTGGATGTTGCCGCCAGCATCGCGCGCAAAACCGGCGCGAGCCTCGAAGCAGTTTGCGTCTTCGCAGAGGGCGATGAGCAACCAGCCGATGGCGGGCGCAAGACGCTGGAAGAGTTCTTCGCAAAAGCAGGCGCTTCCGAATATTTCGGAGACTTCGAAACCTTGCGCGGCGGCGTGGCCGACGCATTAGTAGAGTACGCATCAGCGCGAGATGCAGACCTTATAGCAATCACGACCGCGCTTTGCTGCGGCGGCGACACGACGATGACGGACACGGCTGAGTACATCATACGCAACGCTCCGTGCCCTGTGTTGAGCATGAGAACATGAAAAGCGGTGATAAGTGATGAGTGATAAGTGATAAGAAAAAACTGGTTCTTATCTCATCACTCATCACTTATCACTCATCACTTATTTTATGAACCAAAACGCTAAAGTTGAAACATTCGCGGGCGCTTTGCTAGCGCCGATGGATTGGGCGCGTGGGGTTGCGCTCGTGGTCGCTTTCAGTTTGTTGACGGCGCTCGCCGCACAGGTGGCCGTGCCGTTGCCGTTCACGCCCGTGCCCGTGACTATGCAAACGTTTGCGGTGTTGCTGACGGGCGCGCTGCTGGGTTCTAGGTTGGGCGCGCTCGCCATGTTGCTCTACTTGATTGAAGGCGCGAGCGGGTTGCCCTTCTTCGCTTCTGGGACGGGCGGCGTTCACTACTTGCTGTTCAGTCCATCGTCTGGCTACCTGCTTTCGTTTCCGGCTGCTGCATTTCTAGTAGGCGCATTGGCCGAGCGCGGTTGGGACAGGCGATTTCTTACGGCTGCTGCCGCGATGCTCATAGGCTCTATAATAATTCTGCTAGGCGGCTGGGCTTGGCTCTCGCGTTTCTTCGGTCTCGCGCAAGCTTTTATGCTCGGCGTTGCGCCTTTTCTCGTCGGCGACATCATCAAGATAGTGCTCGCCGCCGCCGTGCTTCCTTCGGGATGGGCTATCTTGCGTCGCAAAGGCTAGCGCGTAAATTAGAGAAAGATTTTTTCGCTCATAGGAAGGCTTCTGATCTTTTGATCAGAGGCTTTTTCCGTTTCTATCTGAAAATGAAGATGAAATAATGTGCAAAGGCACGGACGGCTAATACTGAATAGATGCCGACAAGTTCTAACATAAGAGAGATTCTGATTTGGGCAGCGATTATTATCGCCAGCCTCGTATGGCTTGCCTTCTATCTATTAATAATTGATCGCTTGCTGCGACGTTTGGTCGGCGCTCTCTTTAACGTGCACATCGAGTGGAGAAGGTCTTCCGGTAACAGAGCCGAGTGGAGGGTGATTGAGGAAGAGCGGGAGGGTTGTCTGCTCAGCATGGTGGTCGGAATTCTCTGTTATGGTTCTATGCTGCTGTTTGTAGTTGCGCCTTGGATGTTCGGTGTCTGGCTGGGCTACCGGCTGACACATTGAGCGAAAGCTTCGCTGCTTTAGTTAATCCGTAGAGAGTATGTACATAATCAAAGTGCGCTCGCGCGAGCGCGAAGAGATGGTGGAGTTCACGGACGAAGTGCGCCGCAGACTTAAAGAGTCGGGCGCGCGCAATGGATTGTGCGTCCTGTATGTGCGGCATACGACCGCAGGGCTGACTGTGAACGAGAACGCAGACCCGGATGTTCAGCGCGACATGTTGCTGGCCTTGAGAAAACTTGTGCCGCAGCATGGAATGGGTTTTCGTCACGGCGAGGAGAACTCTGACGCTCACATCAAGGCGAGTCTGTTAGGCTCAAGCGTCACAGTGCCTTTTCAGAATGGAGAACTACTTTTGGGGCGCTGGCAGGGAATCTTTCTTTGCGAGTTCGATGGTGGGCGCGAACGCGAGGTAGTGATGATGCTGCAAGAAAGTTCGATGAAGTGAAAGCTGTTTGAAACCCGTCAGCTTCGCGCCTGCGTTCTGGCGTAATAACCCTGACGATATAGAAGCTTCAGCTTCTGCTTCTTCAGCGTGGGGTTGATAATCTCAATGCTAATCTTACGAAACGAGCCGTCGCGCGCCTTGTTCTTTGGCGAGTAGGCTATGAGGTATTGCGAACGAAGTTCCTGTTGAATCTGTGCGAAGGCCGCCAGCAGCGCAGCCCTGTCTGGAATATCTCTGTCGGGGAGAAAGGCGCGACCGCCCGTGCCGTCCGAGACTTTGCGTAGCGCACCCTCGTTGTAAGGATAGTTTGCGCGATCCTCTACAGCGATTGAGTAGATCGCCACGTTGAATTTATTTGCTAGATCAACGGCCTCCTGCTTCTTCGTAGTGCTGCTGGTATCATCGCCGTCCGTGAGCAGTATAATAGCGCGGCGCGTGCGCTCAGGCGTTTGCGAAAGAAGGTCTGTGATCGTGGCAGAGATGGCGTCCCAGATTCCCGTATGACATTTTAGATCATCACCCATCGCAGGCTCTTCACAGTTGCCCGGCGGCAACTCAATCTTCACGCGATCAATAGCCTTCTTCAAAACCGCCATGTTGTTCGTCAACTCCTGCACGACTTCCGCTTCGCCCGTGAATTTGATGATGGCCGCCCTGTCTCTGTCCGGGCGTATGACGGATTCTACGAAAGCTGTGGCCGCAGACTTCTCGTCCGGTAAAGAAACTTCCTGCGACTTGCTAGTGTCAATCAAGATTGCCAGAGAGAGAGGCAGGTCTGTCTCTCGCTCGAAGATAGAGATATTTTGGGGAACTCCGTCCTCAAGAATTTGCAAGTCTTCCTGGCGTAAGCTGGTGACGAAACGATGCTCTCTATCGAGAGCCGTCATCAACACGTTCGTCAGATTAGTATCAACGCGCACCACATCCGTATCATCTTGCGCGCCCGTTTGATTGACGTTTGGCGAAGGCTGCGTTGCAGGGGTTTGAGTGGTTGGAGTTTGTGAAGCGCGGCGCTGACGTGTCGCATCCGGTTGCGTCGGCTGCTGCTGCGCGCGCGCAATAGGCAGCAAGCCTGTCATGAGAAGAAGCGATAGGAATAGATTCGTGAGCCGTCGCGTTGAAGTGACGAACATCTTGGTAGCGCCCCCTTGTTCCTTTAATCTCCTGCACGCTCGTCCGGCGCGAATTCGATTAACCGGCTAACGGGGTCGAAAGTCAAGCGGAACGGGCGCAGCGCTTCTCGCCCTAAAATAATCGGCGCGCTCGTATCAACGCCAGAGAGAAGGTCCGTAGGAATGCGGCGCAATTCCAGCGAGCCTATGCGAACGGTGACGGGCGCGATTCGGCGCGAAGCTATCTGCCCACCTGCAAGGTCGCTAGCGCTCTGCCCGCTTCTTCCTCGCGGCGAAATGACGCCCAACGCTCGCGCCGCGCTCACGCTCAAACCCAGTCCGAAGCCAGAGCCTGTATCTAGAAGAGCGCGTCTTCCGTTATCAAGCAGAACGAACGGGCGCGGTCGCGCTGAATCAAATAGCCAAGGGACGATTGCGCCGCCGCGCGGAGTTTGCGCTGCATTCAACGGTTGAGTTTGCGGATCGAAAGCGCTTATCTCGCCGCGCGGCATGTCTACTACATAGCCAAGCGGCCAGAAGGCAGAAGTCGGATCAAGCACACCATCTACATCCATAGGCAGGTGGCTGGTAACTAGAACTGCGCCGCCCGATGGCAACAGGTTGTTCTCATCGCCTATAGCAAGGCTTCTAATCTGTCCTTCTTGCGTTGCGACGGGCGCAGCGCCGCTCAGCCCGCCCAGTGTGCCCCCGCGCCCGACATGTATCTGAACGCGCGCGGCCTTCGCAACTCTCTCGGAAAGAATCGTAGAGCCTGCGCCCGTATCAATGGCGAAATCAAATGGGCCAACGTTGTTCACCCATGCTTTGACTATCAGCCCTCTACCGCTCGCGTAGCGGAAACGAGCCGGTGTAGGCAGTCTGCGAAAAGATGAAGAGCGCCGCCCTGCGGAGCCGTTGCCGAATATGCGTGTTACGTCTGCGGGGTTTTGAGTTTCGCGGGCATGCAGATGGGCAGCCACCTTTGAAGAGACTGCCCATGCGGTTATTGTAAGAACTATCAAAAAAGCAGAGACTGAGCGCCGCGCCAATTTTTTAAGCTTGTCGCACACGCTCGAAGCCTCCTGCTCATCTTTAGTAGCGACGGCTGCGATGGCGCAGCTTGTAGGTGTAGAGCGCAGAGCCGCCCGCGCCAGCGAGCGCGCCTATTGCAGCGCCACGCCTGCCGCCTATGAGTCCGCCAAGGATCGCGCCACCGCCCGTACCCATAGCGACCGTCAGCTTATTGCGATGCTTCTGCCAGAAGGTACGCCCGCGCGGCTGGCTGTAATCATAGTAAGCGCGGTTTGATGCCACACCGCGAGAGCGAGCGTAGCGTGTGCGTGTAACGACACGCGTCGGCGCAACTGTTCGCTCGACAACTGTGCGGCCTGTTGCAGTACCAGTCTGACCTATGGCTGAATTGAAACCGTCGTTAAAGCCATCGCGATAAGCCAACTGCTCATCCGGCGTCATGTTCGCTAGCGTTGACTGATCCGTGCTATTCGCGGGAGTCGCAGCCAGGTTGTTGGCCGGAGCCGTCGTAGTGGGCTGCGTTGTAGTAGCAGCCTGCGTGGTCGCCGCAGTGTTAGCAGGCTCCGTGTTGCTCCTGTGCATGACCAGAGCGCCTACGGAACCGCCTAAGAGCGCGGCCACTAAAGCAATCGGTAAAATTTTGTTCGTGGCAATCATTTTCTTGGGCTTCTCCTTCGTTAGCAGATTCCTGCCAGAATTATGGCATTAAGTTTCATGGCAATCTTTGTACCAGATTTAGCGCTGATACGAAAGAGCAAATAAGGATAGCGCAATGCTCCTGTTTTTGATGAAATTTCTGCGCGAACTCGCGCCTCGCAATAAAATTATAATCGCGCGGCAACAATTCGATTCGCGCCGCCGAACTGTTTCGATACCCTATATGGGATTAACTATGACACCATATCATCAACGAATGATTTTGGATTTTAGATTTGCGATTTTCGATTGAAGGCAAGAATATTCTAACAGCATGCCTCTCATTATCAATTGAATCGAAAATCCAAAATCGTCTGCGAAGTTTGAGGAGAGATGAAGATGGTGAAAGCTGATTTGCTACCTTGCGTTCGTGTGGGCTGTCAGGGTTGGAATTACGACGACTGGATTACGGGCGCAGGCGTAGCACCCGTCTTCTATCCGAAGGGTACGCGCGCTGCCGACATGCTTACGGTTTACGCGCGCGTCTTCGACACGGTCGAAGTTGACTCGACCTTTTACGCAGTCCCTTCTACACAGACGCTTGATGGTTGGAACAAGCGCACGCCGCGCTCGTTCACTTTCTCCCTGAAGTTGCCGCAGGTGATTACGCATGAGTGGGCGCTTCGTGCGGGAAGCCTTGAAGAACTTTCGCTCTATTGTGACCGCGCGCAGCTTCTTGGCGAAAAGCTCGCCGTCACACTGATTCAGTTGCCGCCTCATTTCATACTGACGCCTGAGAACGCTACGGCGCTGCGCGATTTTCTAGAAAGATTGCCGCGCGAGATGCGATTTGCAGTTGAATTTCGCAATTCAGATTGGCTTCACAAGAAAGTGATTGACCTTCTGTCGAAACATAACGTCGCAGTTGCACTCGTCGAAGGGCAATGGATAAAGCGCGAGGAGATGTGGCGGCTCGCGGAAGAACCCGCAGCCGATTTCGCATACATAAGATGGATGGGAGAGCGAAATCTTACGCGCTTTCGTGAAGTGCAGCGAGCGCAAGACGAGAACCTGCGCGAATGGGCGAAAGTGATTGTGAATTTATGCAATCGCGTCTCGCACGTTTACGCATACTTCAGCAACTTCTACGAGGGGCACGCTCCCGCGAGCGCGAATAAGTTGAAGAACTTGCTGGGACAAGATGTGACTGATGCAGCTTCGCTCGAAGATCAGCCTTCGCTTTTTTGAGAGTGCAGACCGAGCGATTGCTTTCGGTAAAAGGCTAGCGAATTCATTGACTTCGCTTACCGCTTAGCATAGAAGTCTTCTGCTCTTTTATATATCTTACGGGAAGAGAACGAAACGATGAAAAGCACACTGGTCATCATCCTCTTCGCCTTTGCGCTATCGCTTTGCAATCTGACGAGCAGGCTGTCCAACCAGAGCAACAATAATGGAACGGCCACTAACACTCCCGC
>MNJR01000136.1:40534-93608 GCA_001920415.1 Acidobacteria bacterium 13_1_20CM_3_53_8
CTTCCGGACAGGTCGTCGTTCAGGTGACGGTTGACGAGAATGGAAATGTCATATCGGCTCGTGCCGTGTCAGGCCATCCATTGCTGCAACAGTCGGCAGTTCAAGCTGCGTACTCTGCGAAGTTCTCGCCGACGAAGCTTGGTGGTCAACCTGTTAAAGTAACAGGCACGCTTATTTATAATTTCGTAGCACAGTGAAGCGAGGCGTATGCTCTTAAGGCAAAGCCTGAGAGATTGCTTATCGCTTAGATAATTCTACCGACGCCTAGCAGAGAATAATCCGATAGAAGGAGAAGTGTTGGAACTTTGCGGCATAGAGGTGTGTCTAACCTGCAAGTTCAGGAAAACCAGTGCGTTCCTCATGTTGATATTAACCAGGCTGCCGCTAAAGGAGGGTAAAACCTAAATGAAGAATCTCCATCTCGCAACGCTGCTTCTGTTAACGTTCACAACCGTTTTCGTCACAGCTTGCTCAAAGCAATCGCGCTTGACTCGCGTAACGGTCGCGGGCGAGTCGAACATTAAGGCGCAGCCAGATACGGCTGTGGTCGTCATCTCGGTAGTGACGCAAGGTCAGCAAGCTCTAAACGCACAGCAGGAGAACGCGCGAAAGAGTGATGCTGTCATACATGCTGTGCAGGGTGCGGCGGGGAGCCACCTTCCGAAAATCATAGGATACGATGCGCGCAACACTGTGACCGTCACGCTGGGCGAGTTGAATAGCGTCGGCGCTGTGATTGATGCAGCATCAAGGGCGGGCGCGAATAGCATCGAAAGCGTCGCATTCATCTTGCGCGAGAACAGCCCTGCGCGCGGTCAGACTCTGGCCGACGCCACACGACAGGCCATGAGTAAAGCGCAATCAATCGCGCAGGCGCTCGGCGGGCGCGTCCTTCGTGTAGTAGAGGAGCAGGAGGGAGGTACTGTGAATCGTCCAGCAGACATGCCAATGGCAGGAAGCTCTGATGCGGAAGCAAACTCGAATATGTCTTTCGCCGCTAAAAGGGCTTTAATAGCGACGCCTGTCGAAGCAGGCTCATTGAACGTGAAATCGCAGGTGCAACTTGTCGTTGAAATTGAAGCGCAGCAGTAAGAAATTTCAAGCTTGCTCGTCTTCGCCTGAGAGTCTGTTCATAATCTCTACGAATTTCTCAACGTCTGCGTGCGTGCGCTCAAGAGCGCGACGGCTGTCGAGGTAAGCAGCCCAGTGCGGCGTCTGCGTCAGAGCGCGTTGCGTGTCTTCGTCAAGCGTTTGCGCCATTAGCGCTACAAGATCGCTTACGACCCGCGTGTGTTCAAGGAGCGATTCAATTATCGAATAGGCCAGCCGCGCTTGCTCAGAACTTAGGTCGCGCGAGCTATTCGTAGCTTCATGCGCTTCCTGCTCGCTCATTCGCTCTTCTCCGCGCTGTACCAGCTACCGCGCACGAAAGGAAGTTCTGCAACGCGCGCCGCACGCTCTGTTTCTTCGTTTAAAATTTTCACTTCCGTTCCCGGCGCTAGGTAATCGTACTTGACAAGCCCCAGCGCGATTGTTCTTTGAAGAACGGGCGAGAAGGTGACGGATGTGACGCGGCCAATCTCTCTGCCTTCCATGTTGCGAATTTTATCGCCGCGACGAATCTCGCCATCAACGCTTAGGCCTGCGAGCCGCTTGGCGACATGCCCGCGCCAGTGTATACGGGCGATTATCTCCTGGCCTACGTAGCAGCCTTTTGTAAAACTGACCGCATCGTCCTGACCTGCTTCCAGCATCACGTTCGTTTCGTCCATGTCCAGACCGTAGCGCGGTTCGCCCGCTTCTATACGAAGAATTTCAAGAGCATCAAAGCCAATGGGTCTAGCGCCGCTAGTCTTCAGATTTTCCCAGAGCGAGCAAGCGTCCGCCCGATTGACGAAAAGATCGAAGCCGTCTTCAGCCGTGTGCGTCGCTCGGATGATTACAACATCCTTCTCTCTCCACTTCGCTGTGAAAACGCGATTGCGTTCAACGCCTGCCGCATCCTCGTCTGCAAAACCTGCGCTGACAATTTCTGCTGCGCGTGCGCCCTGAACCGATATGACAGCAGCTTCGTCTGAAAGGTCTGCTACGTGGAAATCGCCAGCGAGCGTGAAGCGTTCGAGCGCTTTTAGAACTTTCTCGCGCATCACCCCTTCTGTGTCGAAAAGGAAGCGATCCTTTAGACGAAGCACGCGCGCGAAAGCGATTAAACGCCCCTGCACAGTCGGAAAGGCTGCATTCATCCACGCGCCATCTTTCAGAGTCTTAACATCGTTCGTGATAAGGCCGTTCAAAAACTGCTCGGCCTCTCTGCCGCTAACATTAATCTGCCCGCGCGACGAAAGATCAATAAGCCCTGCGCCGCCCGCTCGCACAGATTCGTACTCGGCCTCCACGCCGCCATAGCTTGCGGGTAGAACTAAACCATCGCGCTCCTTAAACTCTGCGCCCGTAGAAATTTTGTTCATCATGCCACGAACCTTCACCAACCCGTAATACTCTCTTCTTACATTTGCGAAATGGAGTTTATATCATACACGCAAGATTCAGCCTGTGCGACAATTAATGAGGAAAGGAATTTTCGGTGATGGCTACAAAATCCAAGACGGCAAAAGATTCTAAAGAGCCAAGCAAGCGAGAGCTTCAGCTTCAGATGGAGGAGGCGCGCGAGTCTTTGACACATACGGTTGAGGCTATTAAAGAGACCGTATCGGATCAGTATGAAGCTGTGAAGGAGACAGTCTCGGACGTGCTAGACTGGCGCGAGCAGTTTGCGAAAAACCCTGTGGTCTGGGGCATAGGCGCTGTCACCTTCGGCCTGGTCGTAGGCTATAGCATAGCCGTTGCGCGCAACGTCGCGCCTCCCTCCAGGCGTCGTCGCTCCGAAGCGCAATCAACAATGGATCACCTCTTCGACGAGTTAGCGGTCGTAGGCGAAACATTCATGCTGCCCATGGTGATGGGCAAGATAAAAGAGACGTTCGGCGTTGACCTGTCGCATCTTCTTGAGAGTCGAGCGGAAGAGCGCAGGCGTCCGGCAACTAAAGGAGCACGCAAAAAGGGCGGAGCGAAGAAAAGGGCGAACAAGAAGCGAAGCGCTAAGAAGCAATGATGCTATGGCGGCCTCGCTGCTGAAGCGCAGAATCAGCACACGCCTGCGGCGTGAATTAAAAATTCAAAATCAGCGCGCAAGTGCTGACCTGACTTTCTCCTCTCTTCCTTCAATCTTTCGCAGGCTTCATGATATTTTGAAGCGCGCTGTTTATTAGCTTAACCGAAGAGTGCCGGAGAGGATAATCGTAAAAAATTTATGCAGGACATTGGCGAGACGCCTTTGGGTGCGGAGACAGAAAGCGGGGCAAAGGCGATAAAAACGGGTACAAAAGCGTATCCCTTCTGGATGACCGAAAGCTTCGCGCGCATGGTCTATCTTCTGATAGGCGCTGTAGCCATCGGCCTTGTTATCAGAAAAATTCAGTTCTCGACGCAGGGCATCTGTTGTGGCGATTTCGACGGCTACTATCATATACGATGGAGCAGATTGTTGTGGGAGAGCATGCGCGCCAAGCATTTCCCTCCGCGCTTCGAGTGGCTGCCGCTGACTACGCTCAACCCGCAGAACTATGTTGACCATCACCTGCTATTTCACATTCTGCAAATTCCTTTCACATGGTTTGGCGATCTTAGATTGGGCGCGAAAATCGCTGCCACTCTCTTTGCAAGCCTCGCGCTTCTTTCCTGCTACTGGCTAGTCATACGCTATCGCATACGTTATCCAATCGTCTGGCTCGTAGCGCTTCTGGCTTCGAGCGCGCCCTTTCTCTACAGGCTGAACATGGCGAAGGCTCCGCCGGTTTCCATCATCTTCATGGTGATAGGAATTTATCTGCTGTTCGAGAGAAAGTACGTGTGGCTTCTGCCGCTCACGTTTCTTTACGTCTGGACTTACAGCCTGTTCATAACGCTCTGCGGAGCCACGTTAATCTGGGCTGCGGTCGTCTGGTGGAGCGAAAGAAAATTGGAGTGGCGCGCCGTGTTGTGGATGATGATTGGCACGGCTGCCGGCTTCATAATCAACCCGTACTTCCCGAAAAACGTGCGCCTCTTCATCGAACATTTTTTGATGAAGGCAAAGGCGGGAGACTTCGCCGTCAGCGTAGGCTCGGAGTGGTATCCGTATGATAGCTGGTACTTTCTGGGAAGCTGTTTGATTGCTTTCGCTGCGATGCTTGTGGGCTACATAGCATTCGACTGGGCGGATAAGAAGCGCAGCGAACGCTCGCTCTTTCTTCTGATCTTCTCGACCATTTTGATGGTGGCCTCGTTCCGCTATCGCCGCTTCGTTGAATACTGGCCGCCGTTCGCAGTGCTCTTCGCGGCCTTCTCTATAAAACCCATACTGGAAGGCGTGCGCACTCATCTATCACGCTTGCCTTCGGATGTGATGGATGAGCTAAAACCTTTTCTGGACACGGGAGAGCGAGAGGACGAAAGGGCTGAGCGCCGTCGCTACGAATACTGGAAGCTTGGCGTGGCCGCAGGCGTCACTGTCTTTCTGCTCGGAATCCTTTACATCAACGTGCAGGGCATCAAGTGGTTAGGCGTGAAAGGCATTGCGAACGAGATTGCGGAAGAAGCGCCGCCGGATCGCTACAAAGGCGGGATGGAGTGGATTCGCGCGAACGTGCCCGAAGGCGAGACCGTCTTCAACACTGACTGGGACGATTTCCCCAAAATGTTCTTCTACGACACGACGCACCGCTACGTCTCCGGTCTTGATCCGACCTACCTGCTCGATAGCAACGCAGACTTGTCTAAGCTCTACGAAGATATAACGCTCGGCAAGAATAATGATCCCGGCCCCATAATACGCGACCGCTTCGGCGCGCGTTACATCTTCACAGACAACGAAGAGATTCACGACGCTTTCTATAATGCCGCTATGGACAGCGGCTGGTTTGAGAAAGTTTACGAGGACGAAGACTGCACAGTGCTGCACATACGCGACCAGAAGGGTCAGCCTCCGCCTGCCGAAGAGAATCAGGACGAGAACAACAACAGCCAGAACGAAGGCGACGAACCGGACGACAACAGCCCGGATGACGAAGACAACGCGCCTTGAATAATTTGCGTGCAAGGGACGAACAGTGTCAGGCCTTTGAAGACGAGCGGCAAATAGTTGTGAGAAGAGTTTTCGGACAGATAGCTTCGAGCCTAATTTTACTTGCTCTAGTTTCTCAGCAAGGCTGTGAACCAAAGAGCAGAAATGGCGGCGCAGCAATCAGCCCTGCCCCTTCAAGCAGCGCAGCCATTTCCCCCAACGTCTCTTCATCCACGCACAATTTCGATGATTACGAGAGAAGCCTTGAGCAAGTCCGCACAGCACGCTTCGCGCGCATCTACGTCTTCTCGCGTAGAGATGGTGGTGTCTTCACCGCCGACGACATCACATACTTGAAAGCCAACGCGCCCGACCGCACGAACCAATGGGTTAAGACTGACGGAGGCCGTAAGATAATCGCCGGAACAAATTTCGAGTTCACACCTGAAAATTTAGACGCCGAGCGCAAGAGGTTCAATGTTGAAGATTTTCCGGGAAGGTAAGAGGCTGAGGTGATCATTCGCCTAGTCCTGCACTGACAGCAATCACCGAAAGCGTGTCTTGGTAGGCAGATTCGTAGCGGATGGGGACATAAACCTCAACGCGTATTCTTGGCGCGAAGTTCGGCAAGGCGCTTCTTCCTCCACTCGGAAATTCGCTTCAACCGACGGCGAAACTCTGCGTCTGAGATTTCGGCTCTCGCAGGCTTCTTTGTAATCGGAGTGCTAGGCAGAATTTGGTACTTGTTTTTCATGATTTTCCTCGACACGGATTATCTTATGAGTAACTAATCCTTCACAAGCTCGTCAACGGCAGCGAGATATTCCTGAATGGCATCTCGAATGTTTTCTAGCGCTTCCTCTTCCGTCTCGCCTTGAGACCAGCAACCGGGCAGCCCAGGACATGAAACACTGTAGCCTTCCTCAGACTCGTGCAAGATAACTTTGTAATTCATGATTGCACCTCCGCCGATGATTATACTAACAGAGAGATTCAGCAGCTATTCAATCAGGTTCATGCCGCCTCGTTAATCTCTTTCGCAACGCGGTTGCCGGATTCGAGCGCGCCCTGCATCCATGATGCGTTCGCAGAGGTGTGCTCGCCAGCGAAGTGCACGCGTCCTTCGGGCTTGGTGATTTGCAGAAGCTCGAAGAAGTTTGCGTGCGCCCAAGCGCCGCGCGCCCACTCGTCTTCGTCCCAGCATTTGGTCACGCCGCCTTCAGCATGTTCATGAAGACCTGGGAAAACTTTTTCCAGATATTCTAGCGTCCACGCTAATCGTTCACCGTCGCGCATGGCCGTAATCGCCTGCGATTTTTCGTAACGAAGATATGCGCCCAAAAGACCGCGCTGCCCCTGCTGGTTATGCGCAGGGTTCCAGACTTCCATAGGGTGATCTGTGATGGCGAAGCCGTTCAGATTTTTATTGAGCCAATATTTTTTTCTCGTCTGAAAATAGACGCGCGAGGCCGAATCATAGTGAAGCTCGCGTATCATCTGCTGCTTTCCTTTGGAGAACGGCGGAGAGATTTCGACATCGCGCAAAGTTGTGTAAGGAATTGCGCAGACCAGTCGGTCGCCCGAAATCGTCTGCGGCGCGCCAGCCTGCGTGAAAGTTACGCGAACCGTTCGCTCGTCCTGCTCTACTTTGCGCACGGGCGAGCCGTAGAGAATCTTTTCTGAAAGTTTTGCGGCGAAGGCTTTCGGCAACAGATCGTTCCCGCCGACTATCTTGAACCAGTTCGCGCTAGATTGTCCCAGATTCAAACCCAGGTAATGATTGAGCGCCTCTTTGAAAGGTTTCCACTGAACCTCTTCGCGCCGCCCGTCGTGATAGTGTACGAAAGGAAGCTCGCTCGGATAAAAAGGCATGAGTTGAAGATTGAAGAGTTTTACATAGCGAAGCGTCTGGTCGTGATCCATAGGGATGCGACCAGCGCCCGCTTCGGCAATTAGACCGTCGGCGAAAGCGTCGCGTATGGTGAAGACACGACCGCCGGGGCGTGTGCGCGCTTCTAGAATAGTCACGTCGTGCCCTGCCTGCATCAACTCGTAACCTGCGGACATGCCAGCCAAGCCAGCGCCCATGATGACAACTTTTTTGGCAGCGCCCCTTCGCTCAAGCTGCAAAGGTTGCGCGGCGCAGGCATCCAGCACCGAAGCGGAGATAAGTGTGGCCGCTGTTGCGAGCGTGCCTTGCTTCAAAAATTCTCTGCGGTTGTATCGGTCGCGCACGCGATTCTCCTTCGTTAGCTTCTAAAGCATTTTTCAGTTGAATGTATGGGAAGCATGATTCACCATAGAGGCACAGAGAACACTGAGATTACACAGAGATTTTTTAATCTTAAATTTCAAATCTAAAATCTCAAATTTGAAATTCCAAATCTCAAATATTTTATTCTTCTTCGGTGCTTCCTCTGCGCTCTATTCCGTTTTCACCGCATTAGCTTTACGGATTAGGTCTGGCCGCTGGCGTTGCAGCAGGCGCTGCTACGGTGGGCGGATGCGCCTGGAAATCGCCAGCCTTGATGATGACAATCTTCGTAGGGTCAATGTGACGGCGCATCGCCCCTAAAATTTGGTCTGGCGTCAGCGCAGCTATTTTCTGCTCGAACTCTGCATCCCAGTTGAGCGTGCGACCTAAGAACAGGTAGGCCGAAAGTCTACGCGCAAGGGCAGAATCCTGCGCGCGATTGACCTGCTGAGTTTGAAGAAAACCGGACTTGGCAGCAGCGACCTCTTCGGCGCTAAAACCTTCGCTGAGCGCTCGCTGAATCTCTTCGCGGAACGCAGCTTCTAATCGCTCCACGTTCTGCGGCGCGTAGATGGCGAACGTTGTGAAGCTGCCGTAACGATCCAGCGGACTGATGAAGAGCGACGAGCCTACGCTGTAGCTCAAGCCTTCGCGCTGGCGTATGCGCGTGGCAAGGCGCGAATTTAAAAATCCTCCGCCAAGCATATAGTTGCCCAAAACGAGCGCAGGATAGTCTGGATCATCGTCGCGTATGTTCATGTTCAGCCCGGCGATGAATGAAGCGTTCGCCTTGTCCGGCGTGTTGAATGATTGATTCAGAGCGGGAACCGCCGTGTAGACGCTCTCCACGCGCGCAAATTTCTTGGGACTCTTCCAACTACCGAAAAGGTCTGTTGCGAGTTTGGAAATCTCCTGCGCGTCGAAATCGCCTACGACCGCAAGCTGCGCGTCCGATGCTCCGTAGAAGTCCGTGTAAAACTTCTTCACGTCGTCGAGAGTTGCGGCGCGCAGGTCTGCTACATCTTCATCGTAGGTGGGAGTGTAACGCACGTCGCCTTTAGGATAAGGGTTGACGTGGCGATTGAAGGCTGTCGCCGTCACGAAACGCGGCTCGCTTTTCTGCGATTCAAGATTTGTCAACACTTCCTGCTTGAGCAACTCAAACTCGTTTGCGGGAAACGCAGGCTCGCGCAAGACTTCAGCGACTAGCTTCAGAACTTCCCCGAAATTCTCGCGCGTGGTTTCGATGGAGACCAGCGCTTGAGTTGCCCCACCCACGACAACGACGCGCGCTTTCAATCGGTCGAATTCGTCGTGCAACTGCTGGCGCGTGTGCTTCGTAGTCCCCCGCATGAGCATCTGTCCTGCGAGCGTCGCCGCCGCAGAGCGGTTCATCAAGCTCTGCGCGTCGCCAAAGCGCAACGTCATAGTTGCGATAACAGTCTGCCCGCGCGTCTTCTTTGACAGCAGCGCCATCTTCATGCCGTTTGGCGCTGCATTGCGAACCGTGCGCGACTCTATGTTCGTGGGCGACGGGTCGAACGCCTCGCCAGATGCTACGGCAGCCTCGCCGTGATAGTTGTTCACCATCGCGTTGACATCCGGCGTGGGCGGAATCTCTGCGCGGTCAGGGCGCGCGGTCGGGATGAAGAGTCCGAGCGTGCGGTTCGACGGTTTGAAATATTGCGAGGCCACGCGCTGCACATCTTCGGGCGTGACCTTTCGTATGCGGTCGCGGTGAATGAAGAACAAGCGCCAGTCGCCCATAGCCATCCACTCGCTCAATTCAAGGCCGACGCGCTCCGAATTGTTCAGCGTCAGGTCAACGTTCTTCAATAGCGAAGTCCGCGCGCGCTCAACCTCCTCGCGCGTTGGCGGCGTTGCCGAAAAATTCTCAACGGTTTGAATGAGCGCGTCACGCGCAGCGTCTAGCGATGTATCCTGACGGACTTCCGCGCCGAGGATGGCAGTGCCCGGCTCGCGCTGTTGGTAATTTAAGCCGAATACGCTGGTCGCCTTGTGACTCTCGACCAGAGCTTTGTAGAGCCTTCCCGTTGTGTCTGCGGTCAGTATGTGATTCAGCACATCAATCGCAGCGAAATCCTGATGCGAACCGGCAGGGACGTGATAGACGACGCCTACGGCCTGCACATCGCCCACGCGCCTTAAGGTCACTTCGCGCTCGCCGTCCTGCGTTGGCTCCGCCGTGTAAGTTTTCTGAATCACGCGGGCGGGTCGCTGTATAGCCCCGAAATATTTTTGGATAAGACCGAGAGTTTTGCTTTCGTCGAATTTCCCTGCGACGAGCAGAATGGCGTTATCCGGCTGGTAGTAGTTGTGATAGAAAGCCTGCAAGCGTTCAATCGGCACATTCTCAATGTCTGAGCGCGCGCCTATTGTTGAATGGCCGTAGTTGTGCCATAGGAAGGCCGTTGACATCATGCGCTCGATCATTATGTTGACGGGGCTATTCTCGCCGCGCTCATACTCGTTGCGCACTACGGTCATCTCGCTGTCCAGGTCGCGCCGGGCTATGAACGAGTTAATCATGCGGTCTGATTCCAACTCTAAAGCCCAGTTCAGATTCTCGTCGGTCGCAGCGAATGTCTCGTAATAGTTGGTGCGATCAAGCCACGTTGTGCCGTTCGGTCGCGCGCCATGCTCCGTCAATTCCTGCGGGACGTTTTTGTGCTTCGGCGTTCCCTTGAACATCATGTGTTCCAGTAGGTGCGCCATGCCCGTCTCGCCGTAGTTCTCGTTGCGCGAGCCTACCATGTAAGTGATGTTCACAGTGGTCGTGGGCTTCGTCATATCTGGAGACAGCAGCACGCGCAGTCCATTTTGCAAACGATACTCCGTTATCCCTTCGACGCTCGTCACGCGCTCGACGCCCTGCGGAAGAACTGTGGCGGACGATTGAGCGGGCGCGCCCGAGGCTTGCGCCGGATTCTGAGCGCGAAGAAGCGGCGCGTTCGTGATGATTGCTGCCAACAAAAGAGCGAGCAGCAATTTTTGGGACAAAACTCTGCGAGTCTTCATTGATTATTCTCCAAAATGATTTTTATTCAGGTCGGCGAAAAAGTGCCGACTTCTTCGTATGAAACGATTCTTGGTTTGAGAGCGGAAAAAGGAGAAGGCAAATGAAAGGCAAAAGTAAAAAGGTAAAAGGCAAAAGTTAAGAGGAAGCCAATATTTAATAAGAATGCTTTTAGCCTTATCCCTTTTGCCTTTTTACTTTTACCTTTTGCCTTTCCTTTTGCCTTCTCACATAACGAGGACGAGTTTACCAAATTGGGTGCGATCCTGCATCAACTCGTGCGCGCGCCGCGCTTCTTTCAAAGGCAGCGTACTGTCAACGACCGCGCGAATCTTTCCGCTCTCGATGAATTTTATAGCCTGAAGCAGTTCAGCTTTTGAACCCATGAACGAGCCTAGCAATGAGAGATGGCGATAAAAAAGCTGGCGCAAGTCCGTGCGCGCATCGTAGCCGGAGGTTGCGCCGCACGTCACAAGCCTTCCATTTTTCGCAAGCGCCAGAATTGAGCCGGGCCACGTCTCTGCGCCCGTGTGCTCGAACACAACGTCGCAGCCTCGCTTCGCCGTCAATCGTCTAACTTCTCTGGGCCAATCAGCGTTCGTGTAATTTACAGTCTCGTCCGCGCCAAGCTCGCGCGCTTTAGCAAGTTTTTCGTCCGAACTCGCCGTAGCAATCACGCGCGCTCCGCGCAGCTTTGCAATCTGAATCCCCACAGAACCCACGCCGCTTCCCGCCGCGTGAATCAGAACATCCTCGCCCGGCTGAACTCCAGCGCGCGTAACCAGCATGTGCCATGCGGTCACGGTCACGAGCGGCAGCGCAGCAGCCTCTTCCCAACTTAAATCTTTAGGCTTCGGTATGACGTTCACGCCGGGCGCAGCGACCAACTCGGCGTATCCTCCGTTACGACGATAGCCTATGATGTCGTACTCAGGACAAAGATTGTCGCGACCGCTCAAGCATTCCACGCAGTGGCCGCACGACACGCCCGGCTGCAACATCACATTGTCGCCCGGCTTCACCCAGGTAACAACATCTCCGACCTCGCGCACCACGCCCGCGATGTCGTTGCCTAGAATGTGCGGCAATCTTATCTCTACGCCGGGAAGACCGCCGCGCGCCCACACGTCCAGATGATTCAGAGCGCACGCGCGCACTTCAACCAAAACCTCGTTCGCCCTTATCTCAGGCTCCGGCACATCAGCATATTCGAGCACTTCAGGCCCACCATGATTTTTGAAGATGACAGCCTTCATTAGAAACCTCAATATATACATTCTAATGAGATGTTCGGATAATAGCTTAGCGATATATTATCAGCCTATCAAAAAATTAAGCCTTAAGATTCTTTGAAACTTGCGCGATCTAACTTTGCAAGAAAAAAGCTACTTTGAAAGTAGCCTTTTCTAAAGTCGGAAGACCGGATGAAGGTTAGAAGCAAGGCAGGTCTGAATGGCTAATATACTTCACCAACTAAAACCATGTCAGTCCTTATGTCCCCACAATTAACACCGGAACTAACATTCGCTATATCGTGGTTTCCATTGTCATCCGCTTCAAAAGATCCATTTACCGTGTTCCCGTCGGAGCCTGTATACGTATATTCGTAGAACTCATGAGCCACTAGACCGGTAACTCGACAAGTCTGAGTGTCTACACACGCACTTAGAAAGAGGATGAAAAAGAGCGCGATGATTATTCGATTCATGATGCGCTCCTTTCTTCAATCCTGTCCAAAATCGAGTTCACAGTCCGCTCGTCGAAAACTATGTCGAGCGGGGAGGAGACTAAGTAGCCGTTCACCCCGTACGCTGTGTGTCCGTCAGGACTTGGGTAGTTTTGTCCGCTAACTCTGGTTAGCCCTGCCTGTATTCCCTGCATTCGCTTATTCAAGTTCTCTTCCGAATCGCACAAAATATCCTGGCTGGCTGCCGAATAAGTTATGAGCACGGCTTGGAGCGGCGTGACGCCCATACTTCCTTCCGTATCATTAGCCACATTCCACGCTCCGCCGAACTGCTCAGGCACAGCTCCGCTTAACACGCGCGCAACTCTCTTTACATTGTCCTCGACGGCTCTGTGAGCCACGTCCCTGAATGCCCCTTCAATACTTCTGCGTCTCATGGCTTTCATCTCTGCTACGAATCTCTCCGAAGAGATGATAGTGCTCATCCCCACTTGGGCTTTAATCGCGGTGCGACGGCGGAAACTTTCCGGCAAGTCAGGAGCATTAAAGCCGCGAAGAGCGTCGTCAACGTGTGTGATCTCTTGGTCACTGAGTCTGGATAAGCGTTCGAGCGCGGTCTCAGAAAGTACATCACTGAGTTCGGACATGGTGAGCCGTCGTCTAGCGCCGGACAGCGTACTCGCTTCCATAGCGGCCAGCCGATTCTTGGTTGGACCGCTCAACTTAACCCCAGAGCGCTTGAAGATGAAATTGTCTACCGAATTGACGGAATCACGAACGACTCCAAATGAATCGCCCAGTGAGGCGAATTGAACTTCGCGCCCAACTCCATCGCGTATGCGTGCGTGGAAATGCCGCTTCATCTCCGCTAGATTATTTTGCTGTAGTGCTGTTGAGCGCCGGACGTTCGTGCCTATTAGGATTATGCAGAGGACGCCGAACGCGGCTACAGTGAAGTATATACTTCGGGATGGGTAAGGGAGTTTCATCTTGAGGTTTCCTTTCGTGAAAAACTGACTGGCTGTCAGCGGGTTAGATTACCTGCGAGGAATTGGGTGACGGACGAATCCTATACCCAATACTTTAAGCTGTCAATGAAGTTTTTTGAAGGTCATCGGACTCCGATTCAAGGCGGACGGGTGAGGAAGGTAAACAAAATGAACAAGACACTGATAGGCGTGATGGGGCCGGGCGATGGCGCGACCGAAGATGAGATGAAAGCGGCTTTCGAGCTTGGCAGTCTCATAGCACGCGAGGGCTGGGTGCTGGTCACTGGCGGAAGAAGCGCGGGCGTGATGGACGCTGCAAGTCGCGGCGCTAAATCGGCTGGCGGATTGACCGTCGGGATTCTTCCGTCGAAAGTTGCCAGAGATGTTTCAGAGGCCGTTGATGTTCCAATCTTCACGGACATGGGGCAGGCGCGCAATAACATCAACGTGCTTTCGAGCCGAGCGGTTGTAGCGTGCGGCATGAGCGCTGGCACGGCCTCCGAGATTGCGCTTGCTTTGAAAGCTAAGAAGAAGGTCGTTCTATTGAAGTTGAATCAAGAGAGCGAAGCCTTCTTCAAATCGCTTGGAGGTGATGATGTCGTCGTTGCCGAAAATCCGCGCGAGGCCGTTGATGCCGTGAAGAAAATTATTGGAGCTTAGAAGATTTCGGACGTTTCCTTAACATGAAACAGTTATAAGAGAGTAAATGATCCACGAACCACACTAAGCCACACGAAACGAGCGGTTCTATTCGTGTCTTTTCGTGTGGCTTAGTGGATCATTTACCGCTTTAAGACTTATATCAAATTCGCGTTTCTGTAATGTGAGTATCTTCCGCCTGCTGTCGCGCGTGATAAGAGGAGCGAGTCAGCGGGCTTGATTCTACGTGACGAAAGCCCATCGTCATGCCAATCTTTCTCCACTCTTCAAACTCTTCCGGCGTGACGAAGCGCTCAACCGGCAGACGACGTTCGTAAGGCTGTAAATACTGTCCTATGGTCATGATGTTGACCGAAGATTTTCGTAAATCCTTCATCAACTCCACGACCTCATCGAAAGTCTCGCCAAGGCCGACCATGATGCCGCTCTTCGTCAACATCCCTCGCCGCTCTTCATCACGGCGACGCGCCGCGCGTTCAAGCAAAGTTAGAGATTGTTGATAATCTGCATCTGGACGAACGCGACGATAAAGGCGCGCAATCGTCTCTGTGTTGTGGTTGAGCACATCCGGCTGCGCGTCCAGCACAGTATTCAGCGCAGCCTCGTCACCATTGAAATCAGGAATCAGAACTTCTATCTTGCAATCAGGGTTGAGCGCGCGAACCTGTCGAATGGTCTCAGCCCAGTGCGCTGCGCCGCCGTCCACTAAATCATCTCGATTCACGGAAGTGATAACCGTGTGCGCTAATTCAAGGTGGCGCACGGCCTCCGCTACGTGGCGCGGCTCTTCCGTATCGAGCGACGCAGGCACGCCCTTGTTGACGGCGCAGAATCCGCAGTGGCGCGTGCATGTGTCGCCGCCCAGCATGAAGGTCGCCGTTCGGTCAGTCCAGCACTCGAAGATGTTAGGGCAGCGCGCCTCCTGGCAGACAGTGTGCAGGTTCAACCCTTCTATCAGATTCAGCACGTGGTTCTGATTAGTTGGATCGCCCAGACGGATTTTCAGCCACTCAGGCTTAGGCTGGCGCGGTTTCGTGCGCGTAGTGTTTAGAACTCTCAGTTCGCGGCTCAATCTTTAATTACTCCGAAAGTTTGATGCAATTATTCTATCACCTTAGCGTTTGCGTTGTCGTTCGAGCGTATGAGAAGTTTAGCAAGCATCTCAGGATCAATGTTACCGCCCGACAGAACTACGCCAACGCGCTTCACATTTTCTGGAATCTTCTTAAATAGAATCGCCGCCGCGCCTGCGACCCCGCTTGGCTCCACAAGAATCTTCATGCGGAAGAGTATGAACTTGAGCGTGGCTATAATCTCTTCGTCTGAAACTGTAAACACGTCTTCAGCGTTTCGCTGAGTCACTGGGAAAGTGAGCGCGCCGGGCGTCTGCATGCGCAGGCCGTCTGCTATGGTCGGGGGCGGCGGAATCGAGACGCGCTCGCCTTTTATGAAAGACTGTCGCGTGTCGTCAGCCGATTCAGGCTCGACCGCGAAGCAGCGTATTTCCGGATTGATGGCTTTAGCGGCAGTGCTCGCTCCGGCGAAAAGTCCGCCACCGCTGCAAGGCGTAACGATTGAATCCAAATCCGGGACTTCTTCCAAAAGCTCAAGCGCGCAAGTTCCCTGCCCTGCCATCACAAGAAAATCATCGAAGGGCGAGACGACGACCAGACGCTCGCGCTCAGCAATCTTCAGGGCGATTGCTTCACGATCCTCGCGCTGGCGATCAAACAGCACGACCTCTGCGCCGTAGCCTTTCGTCGCCGAGACCTTCGACTGCGGCGCGTCCGAAGGCATGACCACAACGGCGCGTGTTCCGGCCTCGCGCGCCGCGAGCGCAACAGCCTGCGCGTGATTGCCCGACGAGAATGCCACGACGCCGCGCCGTCTTTCTTCATCGGACAAAGACCTGATCTTGTTCGTTGCGCCGCGAAACTTGAACGCGCCCGCTCGCTGCAAGTTCTCGCACTTAAAGAAGACTTGAAAGCCTGTTGTTTCATTAAACGCGCGCGAGGTTAGAACGGGCGTGCGATGAATGAAAGATTGTATGCGCTCTCGCGCTTCGTATATGAGTTCAATGGTCAGCATATAAAAGCAGTGACGAGTGACAAGAATCATTTTTAATCTTTAATTCCAGATTTTTAGTAAAAGCGATTAGCTTCTTTCTTAATACTGAAGATTATGAACTGAAAGCTTAATACTGAATTAAAGATTAAAAATTATTATTCTCTCTTGTCACTGTCTTTGAAGTTTCATTTCAAAAACTTCTGCGAAGCGCACAATGATTCGTTTTCCCACCTCTTTCATATCAATCTCGCGCCCCAGCAATTCTTTCATGGAAGTCACGGGTTCGCCTTCGCAGGCTACGATTAGATTGAAGAAGCCGAGGTCTGTGTTGACGTTCAGGGCGAAGCCGTGCGTTGTGACCCAGCGCGCAATGTGAACGCCTATGGCCGCGACCTTGCCGCGCGTGGTGTGAACGCCCGTCAAGCCCTTGATGCGAAAGCTTTCTATACGGAAATCCGCGAGCGCGCGCATGATTGCCTCTTCAAGGTCACGCACGTAACGGTGAACATCTTCTCGGTCTGGACTCAGATTGATAATAGGATAGCCTACGAGTTGGCCCAGACCGTGATAGGTGACACGGCCTCCGCGATTGGTCTCGAACACCACGATTCTGCGCTCGCGCATCATCTCTTCAGTCGCAAGTATCCCGTCGTGTTTCGCGCCTCGCCCTAAAGTAAAAGTATGCGGGTGCTCGACTAGAAGAAGCGTGTCCGGCTGCTCGCCAGTCATCACACCGCGCTCACACTCTTTCTGCACGGCGAGCGCTGCGCCGTACTCCATCAAGCCCAGATGTCGAACTCTCAACACTCTTTCTCGCATCTATAGAGATTGTAGCAAAAAACAGTTTACAGTTTTTAGTTTTCAGTTTTCAGAAGGATGAGTGCTCAATCTTGAACAGACAACTGCACCGTCCTCGCCTAACGAGCTACTGAAAACTAAAAACTGTAAACTGCTTTATCCGCACTTGACGCTGTGGTGAAGAGAGGAATAGTTTGAGTAAAACAGATCGGGAAAAGGAGAACACCGTTTTGAAACAAGCTCTCATACTTGCACTGGCTTGCCTGATACTTTGTCCCGCGCTCGTCGAGGCGCAAACCAGAAACAGGACGACCACTTCCAATCAGCAGAGGCGCGGGCGCAATACTACGACCACCGCGACGCCAGGTGACGACGTTCATGCAGGCGCAGATCGCTTGGCCGAGCAGATAAAATCGCTCGCGCAGTTCCTTTATCTCTACGGCCCTATCTCAAGAGAGCTTGCCAGCAACGAGGCAGCCGGAGCGCAGGGCAACCAGCAGGCAACATCCGAGACGGCTCAGCGGAACAAGGCCAAACTGCAAGATGCTTTCAAGAATTACAAGGCTAGAATGGACGAGCTTGAGACAATGTTCAGCGGCTCAAGCGACCTGCGCCGCTTCTACCCGAAACTGTTGGGCGTGGCCGACGCAGCCGCAACCGCCGAAGAGCAGGTGGAAGTCAATCGCTACGATCAGGCGGGAAGGTATCTGCTAGAAGTCTTGAACAGGCTGACGGACGTGCTGGCGGGAATGAGATAGAACAGTTTACAGTTTTTAGTTTTCAGTTTTCAGTTTTCAGAAGGATGGGTGCTCAATCTTGAACAGACAACTGCACCGTCCTCGCCTAACGAGCTATTGAAAACTGTAAACTGTAAACTGCTTTTATCTTCGCTTAGTGTAGTAGCCTTGGCGCGCGCGTACGCGCAAGTTTGGGTGCGTGGGCACGCCAACCTTTATGTGAAGGTATCTGCCGTTGCTTGATTCGTCTCCAGAGTAGTATTGCAGAAGATATTGCGAGCGCAGCTCACCTGCAATCTGACGGAAAGCTGCCGGCAGGTCTTCTAAATTCTCCAGTACGAATGCAGAGCCGCCCGTAGTATCCGCCAGCTTCTCCATTCCGTTTTCGGCGCGAGTGCTTATCTCGTTCAAACGATACGAAGGCCCGGATGGATTAATCGAGTAAAAGACTGCGTCGGCGCGCTCCACTTCACGCTGAACCTCTACGAGCGCGCGGCGGTGAAGCTCCTCCTGCGACTTGCGGCGCGAGGCGCGCACTCTCTGGCGATCTGTTTCATTCTGCGCGCGACCAAGCGCTTCGGCCTCGGCTATAGATGAGTCCCTTATCTGCTCGCTGAAATTGTCCTCGCCGTCCGAGATTGTAAGGATTACGCGTCGGTGATTGCTGGCAGAGTTCTCGGCCAGATAATGGGCCGCGCGTATGATGGTGTCATAAAAGGCTGTAGGCGTCGGCCCCATCGCCGCTTGAATTTTCAGGAGCTTCGCCGCAGCAACATCTGCGGAAGCGAGTTGCTGTTCGAGTACGGGCTGCTCTTTGATAGAAAAGATCGCGGCGTGGTCAATTGGCTTTAAAAGCTGCTTGATAAAGCCTGCGGCGGCCTCCTGCTGAAACTTGTGGCGCGCTCTCACGCTCGATGACGCGTCGAATAGAACCGCTATGTCGAGCGGAACCTGATCGGGGTCGCCTATCTGCGCTATCTCCTGCGCGTGACCCTCTTCTTCTATAGTGAAATCGGATTGTTTAAGACCAAGAACAGGTTGGCCTCCGGCATCTACGACCGAGACAGGAACCATAACAAGGTTCGAGGTGACGCGCACAACTTCAACGTCATTATCATCCACACCCGCCGGAGTGGGAGATGGCTTTGGCTTTGGCGTAGGCATTACAGGAGGAACATCTTCGGGCGAAGCTGTTGGCGCTACAGTGCTACGTTGCGTCTGCGAATTCTGAGCCGTGCTGGCGCGTCCCACGATAGTAAATACAAAAAGAGGTGCCAGCGCACACATGATGAGCGCCAGCACCGCTATGTTCCTGAGATTTTTCCCGGTCAACCTTAGCAAAGCCAAACCTCCAAGCCGACGAGCCGCGCGCTACCGATGTCTGAGCCTGCGCCCCTTCAAATGGATGCCGCCCGACGGCGTGTGGATGGCTGAAAGAAAAGTGATAAGTGAATAGTGATGAGTGATAAGAAGGTAAATAGTAAATGGTGAATGGTAAATAGAAAGAGCAGTTCTTCCATTTACCATTTACTATTTACCATTCACCCCTTTTCTTATCTCATCACTCATCACTTATCACTCATCACTATTGATTTGGTGTAGTCGCGGGCGGCGTCGAAGACGACTGCGTCGCTGGCTGACTGGGTACATTAACTGTCGGCGCGGGCTGTGTGAGTCCGCGATTGACTAGCACCCTGACTTCTACGCGACGATTCTCGGCGCGACCCGTACGTGTGTGGTTGTCCGCGACGGCCTGCGATTCGCCGTAGCCAAAAGGCGTGACGATGCGGCGTAGCGGAATCCTGTGATTTTCGGCAAGGTAGCGCACGACCGAGTCTGCGCGGCGCTGGCTCAACTGGCGATTGCGCTCAACGCTTCCAGTAGAATCCGTAAAGCCCGCTATCTCAATCACGTAGCCTCTGGCGTTCAGAGCCTTCTGCGCAAGGTCATCCAGTTTCGCTTTGGAATCGCGCGTGAGCACAGCGCTGCCTACACCGAAGTTGATGCTGGTCGTTTCCTGCGGGACGTAATCATCCAGAGACGATATGCGCTCGTTCGTGGCGTTCACGCCCGCGACCGCCGCATCAGCAGTCTCTTGCGCTGCACGTGCTCCGCCGCGCGCTGCGTTGGAGACAGCAGCCAACTCGTCAATCTGTCCAGAGAGGCGCTGCGCGTTCTGCTCTACCTGACCGATTCTGTTCTCGGCGGTGCTGGTGCGCTCTTCTAAGGGAGTCGCACGCGATTCGATTGACTGCGCGACTCTCAAGTCTGTGTCCGAGAATCTGACCTGCTCTGCTATGAGTTGCCCGGAGTCGTCGCCGCGTCCCTGCACCTCAACGCGCAGTCCGCGCAGTATGCTCGTCTGCCCGTAGTTCGTGCCGCCACGCAGGAAGCCGCCTTTGGTCTTCACGCTGGTCGCATCGGTCAGCCGAACGACCGTGTCAACGCCCGTCGTATCGCGCACAGTAAAAGTGTCCGCGTCGCGGCGCACAACGATGCCTGTTATCTTCATCTTCTGGCCGCTCGTTACGGAGCGCGCACGGGTTGTGCTGGCGGTTTGTATTGTGGTTTGAGTGGCGCTTGTCGTCGTCTGGGTTGAATCCTGTGCGAAGCTAACCGTGGCAAAGCTCAGCAGCAGGCCGCAGAGTAAAGCCACAAAGCGAGCCTGTCGGGAATTTCTAATATTCATAATTAATCTCCATCTATAGAAAATTTTGGCTGAAACGCGCGAAGCTTTTCAACGCACGTTCCTACTGACTGGCCCCGATGCGCCATCTTTACGAATGAGCGCGATGGGCTGGCAAAGCTTGGGAGCGAGTAGCGACGATTCCTTTAGCCTTCCGTCTCGCGCCAGCGAAGAGGAGCACGCGAGCAATGACTCATAGGAAGAACATCGACGGACTTTGCCTAAGAACGACGAAATTCTATCTAACCAAAAAACTAAGTCAAGCAGCTTATAAGAAGAAAAGCCAATTTCCGCGCGTTATAAGCGAAAGATTAGATAACCGCCACAGAACTGCAAAGAAAGGGAAAAGTAAAAAGGTAAAAGGCAAAAGGAAGGCTGAAACCGTTTTTACAGATTAGTTGAATATTAAATGTTCAGGCCGATAGGCCTGTCCTAACTTTTGCCTTTTTACTTTTGACTTTATACAGTGAACTCTCCTGCTTCAAGAATCTGCTTGACGTAGCCTAGAAACTTTTCGGCGTCCGAGCCGTCAATGATGCGGTGGTCGAACGAGAGCGCGAAATAAGCCATGGTTCGTATGGCTATGTAATCGTCGCCTTCGGGCGATGTAATAACTTTCGGTCGCTTTTCAATCGCGCCGACGCCGAGTATTGCGACCTGCGGCTGGTTGATGATGGGCGTGCCAAAGAGACCGCCGAACACGCCCGGATTGGTTATAGTAAACGTGCCGCCCGCGACTTCGTCCGGCTTCAACTGTTTAGTGCGAGCGCGCTCCGCAAGATCGTTTGCAGCGCGCGCCAGCCCTGAGATTGAAAGATCGTCTGCGCGCTTAATCACGGGCACAATCAAGCCCCAGTCGAGCGCTACGGCCATCCCCAGGTTTATGTCGCGCTTGTAGATTATCTGATCGCCAGAGACCTGCGAGTTGAAGACCGGGAATTTTCGTATCGCCTGTGTGATGGCCTGAAAGATGAAAGGCATGTAGGTGAGTTTCGTGCCTGTGCGCTGCTGAAACTCTTCACGCTTCTCGTCACGCAGACGAGCAACGCGCGTCATGTCAATTTCATAAACGGTAGTGACGTGAGCCGACGTGCGGCGCGAGAGCGTCATGTGCTCTGCGATCTTCTTGCGCATTACGCTCATCTGTTCCACGCGGTCGCCTTCGCCGGGCTGCAATGCCGGCAGTTGTGCGGGAGTGTACGACGGTGCAACAGGCCGCGAGGCTTCTGCGGGAGCAACAGGAGCGGTTTGAGCAGCCGCGCCCGATTCCATGTAGCTCAATATGTCGTTCTTCGTAACACGCCCGCTCGCGCCCGTTCCTTCTATGCGCGAGATGTCAATGCCATGCTCACGCGCTATGTTGCGAACGAGCGGGCTGGATTTCGTGCGGCGCAACTCTTCAACCGTCGGCGCAGATTTCATTTCGGGCGCAGCCTTCGTTTCTGGCGAAACTTTTTGCGCCTCTTCCTTTGCGCCCTCGCGTCCCGTTTCGTAACTTCTCTCTGCGACTTCGCTCTGTTGCGCTGCTTCGGCTTCGGTGGCTTGAGTCTGCTGTTGTGCAGCAGGCGCTTGAGTCGAAGGCCGCTGCGTAGGAGGTGGCGGCGGTGGCGGCGTGACTAATGGCGCAGCCTGCTCAGGTTCTTTAGCCATCTGCTGCGGTGCGACTTCCTGCGCGGGCGCTTCCGTAGCTCGTTGTGCCTGCGCGCCAGCGCCGTTGCTGCCGTCTAGCACGGCTACAACCGTGTTCACTTCGACCGTGTCGCCCTCTTTGAATCTAATTTCCGTCAGAGTCCCTGCTGCCGGGCTGGGAATCTCCGCGTCAACCTTGTCCGTAGAAATCTCAAAGAGCGGCTCGTCGCGCTCAACGCGCTCGCCAACCTTCTTCAACCACTTCGTTATAGTCCCTTCCGCGATGGACTCGCCCATCTGCGGCATCACAACCTCTGTGCTCATAGCTCACTCCGTTCGCAGTTTTTAGTTTTCAGTTCTCAGTTTTTAGCCTTGACCTTTCTGAAAACTGAAAACTAAAAACTGAAAACTGCTCTTACTCTGCCGTAGTAGGATCAATCATGGACTTGATCTCGGAAACGCGGTTGGCTGGAAATCCGCCCTGCGATGCATGCTCGCGTATGGTCTCTTCGTTGGGCGCGATATAGACGCAGTAAATTTTGTCGCCCGTGACGTAGCTCTGCACCCATTGAATTTGCGGCCCCATGCTTTGCAACACGCTACAGGATTTTTGCGAGATGGCTTGTAATTCCTGCGTTGATAAGTTTCCAGCCCCCGGAATCTCCCGCTCTATTAAGAACTTCGGCATTGCTTGTGCTCCTCCCTAAAACAGCGACAAGAACAGTTTTCAGTTTTTAGTTTTCAGTTTTCAGTGAAAAGCTTTTCGCTCCTGTCTGAAAACTGAAAACTAAAAACTGAAAACTGCCTTTAGTACGCCGCTAACTTGCGCGCTGCCTCCAGCACGTCTTTCGTCTGCGGCAGGTAATAGTCTTCGAGCGGCGGCGAGTAAGGGACGGGCGTGTCAATAGAGGCGACGCGCACCACGGGCGCGTCCAACCACTCGAAAGCTTCTTCGACAATTGTGGCCGCTATCTCTCCGCCTATTCCGCCCGTGCGCGAAGCCTCGTGCAGCACCATCACCTTGCTTGTCTTCTTCACCGTCGCCAGTATTGCTTCCTTGTCCAGGGGAGCGAGCGTGCGCAGGTCAATGACTTCAACGTCCAATCCTTCCTTCTCCAACTCTTCAGCCGCATCGAGCGCCGTCAACGTCATCGCGCCAAAAGTTATTATTGAAAGATCGCGCCCCTCGCGGCGTGTGCGCGCTCTTCCGATTTCGACTATGTAATCATCTTCGGGAAGATTTTCTCTGAGACGCGGCAGGCGATAGAGCTTTTTGTGCTCGAAGAAGAGCACAGGGTCTGGATCGCGTATAGCCGCTTTGATTAAACCTTTCGCGTCGTAACTGGTCGAAGGCTCTACAATCTTCAAGCCAGCCGTGTTCATGAAAAAAGATTCCGCATTGAGTGAATGAAACGGGCCAGCGTGAACGCCAGACCCGCACGGGCCGCGAAAGACAGCTTGAATGTTTGCTCCCCAGCGATAGCGACACTTCGCTGCGTAGTTTGTCAGAAGATCGAACCCGCACGAGATGAAATCAATGAATTGAAACTCCGCAACGGGCTTCATTCCCATAAGGGCAGCGCCGCACGCCGCGCCCACAATCGCGCCCTCCGCTATAGGCGTATCAATCACACGCTCTTCGCCAAACTCGTCAATCAATCCATCCGTAACCTTGAACGCGCCGCCATACGCGCCAACATCTTCGCCTATGACGAACACAGCCGGATCGCGCTCCATCTCTTCCCAGATGCCCTGACGAATCGCCTCGACCATTGTTGCCGGGCCGCCGCGCGCCGGAGGGTTCGATTTGTGCTCTTTCTTAATTGCTGTTGACATAATCGCTAACCTGTTATCGCAAAGCTACCTTGAAAAATTTTCGATGATTATTGAACTACTTCAATGAATGTTGAATGATGTACGGATGCTTAGGGTTGACAATCAAACGCTGCTGATTAGGGTCAACGAGCATGTCCATGTCTTCCATAGGAATCGAGCCGAGCAGCGGTTCAGCGTCGCCCGGCAGCACCATCGCATCAACGCTAGAACGACGGTTTGCAAAGCGCACCTCGACGGGGCCAACCACATCCAAATTAAGAACCGTTCCGTCGGCCAACTGCGCCGAACGCTCGTCAACCTTCTGCAAGCCTAGCTGTGATTTAATCTCTTCATTGATTGTCAGCATCAGAGCGCCGCTGTCAACCAGCACGTTTACCGTCATGCGTTTAATCTCATCTTCTTTGATATAACCGCAACGGTACAACGCCAAGTCGCCGCCATTAATAAGCTCAAGGTCTGCGTAAACCAAACTGCTGCTCCTTTCAGAAGCTCGCGCGCTTTGATTGGCGACGGCAGGATTCGTCGCAACGCTGTGAGTCTCGAATCTAGTTTTCACGTCAGCAGGTTTGAGCGTCATCTTTCTAAAACCTTTGGACGAAACGCAGGCGGCACGATTGAGTTGTCGAAAACTCCGTGAGCCGCTTGCTCAGCATCAGGCATAGGAGAGCTTTCCGCCCACGCAACATCTTCGTCAATCTCGCGCTGCACGTCAGCGGTGATTTCGTCCAACCGCTCGCGCGTGGCAACATTTCTCTCAATCAAAAATGTTTCGTAGCGGTCAACTGGATCGTTGTTCTTCTCCCACCATTCGATTTCGCCCTCAGGAACATATCGCTGGTCGTCGTGCTCCGCGTGACCTTTGCGGCGATAAGTCTTGGCTTCAATCAAAACCGCACCGCCTCCGCCGCGCGCATACTCCGCAGCTTTCCGAGTCACTTCATAACAGGCCACTATGTCGTTGCCGTCAACGATGTGGCCGGGTATGCCGTAGCCCGCGGCCTTGTCCGCAAGATTCTCAACAGCAGTCTGCATGTGTGTGGGAGTGGAGTAGGCGTAGTGATTGTACTCGGCCATGACTATCAAAGGCAGTTTCTGAACGGCAGCGAAATTCAACCCTTCGTGGAAAGCGCCCGTGCTCATGCCGCCATCGCCTATATAAGCCAGGGCAACCGTATCCTTCTTCTGCATACGCGCGCCCAACAGCACGCCCGTCATCACGGGAATCATGTCGCCTAAATGAGAGATTGGCCCAATGAAACCCTTTTGGACATTTCCGAAATGAATGTTCAAATCGCGTCCGCCCGACGGCCCCCAGGCCTTAGCCATGTACTGCGCGAAAATCTCTCGCGGACGGATTCCCTTCACCAGCACCGCGCCCAGATCACGAATCAAGGGCGTAATGAAATCCTGCGGACGAAGAGCGTAAGCAGAACCGACAGCCGTAGCCTCCTGACCTAGCGAGCGGAACACGCCGCCCACAACTTTCGTCTGGCGGTAGAGATTAACAAGACGCTCTTCGACCAGCCGCGTCAGCTTCAGATAACGATAAAGCTCCAAAAGCTCGTCAGGCTTCAACACGGTCTCGCTCGTACAGCTTCTCGCCGCGATTCTGTCTTGCGCGCCGTCCTTTTCAGGTGAAGTTGATTTACCTTTCATAAAAGCAGTGACAAGTGACGAGCAAGGAGGATTTTTAATTTTTAATTCAATTTGTTTTCAATTTACAGAAAGAAGCTAATTGCTTTCACTTAATTTATGTAAATGAAAAATTAAAAATGATTCTTGCTCGTCACTGCCTTATATATGTATGGTCAGCCCGTGAATTCCTTCGGCGGCCTCCATGACGGCTTCCGATATGGTCGGGTGCGCGTGCATTGTGTTACCCAACTCTTCGGCGGTTGATTCCAACTGACCTTCTTCTTCGCCGAGTATGCGCGCCTTGCCTGAAGCAGAGAACGGGAACTTGGCAACCTTCACATCGTAGCCCTCTTTCTTCGCTGCGGCTTCGGTCAGTCCAACAGAGCCGACTTCAGGATCGCAGTAGGTGCAGGAAGGAACGTGGCGCAAGTTAATTGGGCGTACATCTTTTTGCCCCGCAATCTGCTCGATGCAAACTATTCCCTCTTTCGACGCGAGGTGCGCAAGTTGCGGCGTGGGCACAACGTCGCCTATGGCATAAACGTTCTCTTCGCCCGTTCGATAGAACTCGTCCACCTGTACGAATCCGCGCTCGACCTTTATCTTAGTGCCTTCTACGCCTAGGCCGTTGATGTAAGGCGCGCGACCCACTGCGACCAACAGCATTTCTGCTTCTAATGTAACCGCCTCGCCTTTTGAAGTCTTGCCAGTCAGACGCACGCCCTTGTCCGTCTTCTCAAGTTTTTCGAGTTTCGTGTCCACCTGCGACTTTATCCCGCGCTTGCGAAAACTGCGCTCAAGCTCTTTCGACACCTCTTCGTCTTCAATAGGCAGAAGACGCGGCAGCAACTCTACAATCGTAGTCTCCGCGCCGAAGCGAGAATAGACGGACGCGAACTCAACGCCCACAGCGCCCGCGCCCATCACGACCAGAGATTTTGGGACATCTTTTAATTCAAGAATGTGATCCGAGTTGACCACACGCTCGCCGTCCGTCTCAAATCCCGGAATAGGGCGCACGACAGAGCCTGTTGCTATGATGATGTTGCGCGTGTTGATGGTCTGCTTCTTCCCGTCTTCGCCTGTGACTTCGACTTTACCGGGAAGCGCAAGGCGGCCTGTGCCCTTGAAGACCGTTATCTTGTTCTTCTTCATCAAGAACTCTATGCCCTTAGAGTTCTTCATCACGACCTTCTCTTTGCGCTTCTGCACGTCTGCGAATGCAAGCTGAATCTCGGAAGCCTGCACGCCAAAATCCGCCACGTGCTGCATCTGCTCGTAAACATGCGCGCTCATCAGCAGCGCCTTCGTAGGTATGCACCCGCGCAGCGTACACGTCCCGCCCAGCCGTTTATCCTTCTCGACAATCGCAGCCTTCAAACCCAACTGCGCCGCACGGATCGCCGCGACGTACCCGCCCGGCCCACTTCCAATAATCGTTACATCAAACTGTTCCGTAGCCATATCTCTCCATAAAGAACAGTTTTCAGTTTTTAGTTTTCAGTTTTCAGAAAGAAGCGAACTGCTCTTATCTGAAAACTAAAAACTGAAAACTGAAAACTGCTCTTACTCACTTGTTACCGTCTTCTTCCATTCTTCAATCTGCGCCGCGTGATGCGTGGGGTGTTTTACGAGCAGGAGTTCTACCAGATGGAAGGCGGGCGAGGATTCGTCTATCTCGTCCGGCAGACTTTTGACAGCCTGTTCCATCTCGGCGTGCACGCCGTTGTACTCGTCAGCCACTTCGCGCATTGAACGGTCATTGCGCTCTTCGACCGCGCGAGCGTTGAAGCCATTGATGAATTCACGGTCAATCTCCTGCGGCTTCCAAGTGCCTTTGCCTATATCGCCGACCACACCAACGCCCACAGTTTCCCACGCAGCTATGTGCGCAAGACAGTCCTTGACAGACCACTGCGGGTTCAAGCCCTTGCGCGTAGCCTCCGTTTCGGTCAGCCCGTCAATCGCCCGCAACAGACGGTTGTGCGCCTCCTCCATGCTTCCCTGAATCTCTGTTCTCTTCATAGTCGAATCTCCCAGCGTCGGCCTTCACAAAAGCGCACGCGCGCCTCTGGCAAAAAGGGCACGCTTCGCAACCGCATTGCTTAAGTTCGGTGCTTTCTTGAAAGAGAAGTATTATAGACTGTCCAACGATTTTCCGACAAACAGAGCGCACGCTTTCAAGGCAAAAGGAAAAAGGTAAAAGGCAAAAGTAAGGAGGAAACCATTTTTAATTTTTAATTCACGCCTGCAAGGCGTGTCCACACTTTTGCCTTTTTACTTTTACCTTTTGCCTTTTCTTTGCCTTCTTTCTTCCGGTTCATTTGAAGAGAAAAAGCGTTATCATCCGAGCCTCGAACTTCTAAATCTCAGCCAAGGAGTTTCCCAAAAACCATGAAACACACTCCCGGATTCCTGAAAGTAGTTGACGACGCCAAATCTCGAATACGCGAAGTCACAGTTGAAGAGACCCGAAAACGTATTTCCGAGAACAAGGACGCGCGCCTTATAGACGTGCGCGAAGACAACGAATGGCAGGCAGGCCACGCCGCCGGAGCAGAGCACCTCGGCAAAGGCATCATCGAACGCGACATAGAAACCCACGTCCCCAACCATCAGACCGAATTGATACTCTACTGCGGCGGCGGCTACCGCTCAGCCCTAGCCGCAGACGTGCTTCAACGCATGGGCTACACGAACGTCTATTCGATGGCGGGCGGGTGGAAAGCTTGGAAAGAATCTGGCGCTCCGATAGAATCAGACTGAGGATAAACAAATGTCGAACCTCACCACATACGAGTACGACATCTTTCTTAGTCACAATCACGCTGATGAGGATTGGACGGCGAGACTAGCCGAACGTCTTGAGAAGGAAGATTGGCTGGGACGCAAACTTAGAGTCTTCTTTTCCCCGTGGGATATTCGCCCTGGTCAATCTATCCCTCTCGAAATTGAGAAAGCCTTGCCGAAGAGTCGCAAGGTTGGCCTTATCATGTCACCCGAAGCGATAGCATCAGCGTGGGTTGAGTTAGAAAGGTTAGTGACTAACTATATTGCTGTTTCAGCGCGGCAGGAGCGTTTGATTCCTTTGCTTCGCCGCGACTGCGATATTCCCGCGCTCGTGCAGCATATTCTTTACATAGACTTCAGGGATGATGCTCAATTTGAGGAGAGCTACCGGAGGCTTCTTGCCGTTATTAAAGACGAGCCTTTACAGCGCACTTCACGTGCACCATCGAGCAATCCTATCTCACCCCTGCCTTTTATCCCGCGTACTCTCATCGTGGATTTTGTCGAGCGACAAGATAGAGAAGGCCGCGACATCTTGCAGCAGTTAAAAGATGAACTCGCACCGCATAAGAGACAGTTGGTTGTGTTATCGGGTGCGGGCGGAGTTGGCAAGACCACGCTCGCAATCGAAGCGGCGCATGGTCTGATGGACGTTTTCGCGCGTCGTATTCTCTGGGTGGATGCGGAGAAGCATACGAACTTCGGCTTTCCAACATTGCTTGACGAGATTGCGCGTCAATTGGGGCAGCCGGAGTTAATGAAGCTTGCCGCTGCGCAGAAAGAGGAGGCGTTGCAACCCTTGATTAGCTCCGCGCCGATGCTCATCGTTTTGGACAACTTCGAGACAATCACTCCTGAAGAGCAGGAAACACAATCTGCAGAATATTTAGCGCATCGTTTGCCGTGTTCGTCACTTATTATCACGAGACAGAAGATTAGTGTTGCGCGCAACATTCCAGTTTTAGGTATGTTGCAAACGGAAGCGCACAAATTCTTGAAACGACTGATAGAACAGACTGCTGATCCCTCTATCTTCACAGAATCTGTCTGTGAACGCATTATTGAAACAGTCGAGGGCGTACCTTTATTGATTCAATGGGTAGTAGCACAGATTAACCTTGCGCAAGCGCCGGAAGAGGTGCTTGATGAATTAGCTCATGGAGTGGGCGAAGCTGCCGAGCGCGTTTTTGATCGCTCTTTCAATCTGCCGCAAATGGCGGAAGGAGGACGCGCGGTGCTCCTTGCCCTCTCCTTGTTTCGGCCAAGCGCGACGCGTCCAATGCTTGGGGAAGTAGCAGGATTAGGTAAAGATAAAGACAAGAAAAAATTCAAGAAGGCGCAGCAAACTTTAGCCTCGCTGTGGCTGGTGAAGCAGACAGATGGCGGCCAACGCCTGACCGTTGAAGGTCTCACGCGCGCACTGACAGAAGCGCACCTTTCTAGAGACCCACGCTCCAAAACTTTTCGCCAGCGACTCGTGGAACGCTTTCTACGGTTTGCAAAAGCGAATGCTAAGCCAACAGCCGCAGAGTTGAACGCGCTGGAATCAGAGAAAGATAACGTGCTAGCCGCTCTGAATGTAGCATTCGATTCAAAGGATTGGGAGAGTGTGATGAAAATTGTCTTGGCGTTTGGACAGTTCCTTTATATACATGGTTACTGGGAGGAAGCAATACGCAGCGGCGAGCAGGCATTAAAAGCAGCACATGACTCGGCAGTAAAAGCGAATATAGCGGTTTTCGCGCACAACATGGCAATAATCTTTCAAATGCGCGGAGAACTGGAAGAAGCGAGACAACTTTACAATGACAGCTTGGAGATAGAGAGGAAGATTGGTAACAGGAGCGGTATCGCCACCACCTTGCACGAATTAGGGAGACTTGCGCAAGATCAAGGAGAGATAGAAGAAGCACGCCGACTTTACAACGAGAGCTTAGAGATTCATAAGAAGCTTGGCGACCAGAGCGGCATTGCTATCGGATTGCACCAGTTAGGAATGATCAGTTTGGATGAAGAAGATTTAGCGGGGGCCGAGAACCTCTTCAACCAAAGTCTAATCATTCTCAGAAAGTTGGGAGACAAGAAAAATATATCTCAATGTCTTGAGAGTATAGGGAAGTTGAGAGTAGCGCAGGGACGTTTCACTGAGGCGCGATCTCTGTTTGATAAGTCTTTAGAAATGGCGCAGGCGTTGGGTGCTAAATCTCTTATCGGCAGCGTCAAGCGTTCACTGGGCTTAGTTGCGGAGAAGCAAGGAAAGAAGACGGAGGCGGGACGGTTGTTTCGTGAAGCCCTGAGCATCTTTGAGGAACTTGGTTCGCCTGAAGCCGAGAAGACGCGCGGCGATTTGGAGAGAGTAGAGAGTGAAGCTTTCTCAAGCGGAGTTGTGGGTATTGATGCCATCGAAAACTAGGATGCTAGCGGTCGGCGTGCGGACTTTTCTCGCGCGAGCGTTCTGTCTGTAGGCTGGCGTGCTTGTGCTATTGGTAGTTGAAGATTATGTTCTGAGTTTTAGTGCTTTTAACCAAGTAGATTTGCTTTGAATATAAGCTGGCGCGCTAAATAGAAAGCGCGCCAGCTTTCGTTATAAGTGGGGAGGGATTTTAACCGCTTCGATGCTTTATTTGATCTTTATTCCGAAGGAGAAGCGGTAATTGTCTTGACGCCTGCTGTTGAAGAAGGTCGGGGCGTAGTCGAATTCAAAGGCGCGCACGTCCACGCGGTGGTTGGCCTCCACGTCTACGCCTCCGCCGAAGGCCATTGCGAAAGCGTTGTTGCTGGTGCGGCTGTTGCCCGCGAAATTATCCACGCTGCCGCCTATGTGCGCGTAGCCGAAGAGAGCGTGCGCGAAGGGAACGGCGCGGCTTGATGTGTGCATGTTGAAGCGCGGCCCCCAGAGGAATTGATAGAGATGCAGATGCGCGCGAAACGCATTGCCGTTAGTATCCGTGATGGTCGTAGTGCGGTACACGCCGCTGGCGCTTCCTACTATGCCTACTGTGTGGTTTATGTTCCCTACGAATTCTGCTATCCAGCCGTTGAAGCCTGCGTGCGATTGCGTGAAAGTGGTAGGGGCTATGACGCCCGCGCCTGTGTTTATAGCAGGGGTGTTGAATTGGTCTGCGTTTGTGTCTGCGCGCTCGTATGTGTAGCCTACGAAGTATTCAAAATGCGATTGAGTGCCTTGAGTGCTTTGAGTGTTCTGTGTATTTTGAGCGAAAGCTGCGTGGGCGAAAACGACTAAGAGAAGTAACAAGAAAAGCGATCTGAGCATTCGATTGACCCTCCTGAATGAAATTGCAAACATGGCCGCGAAACCTGTAAGCACCCCTAACATCTGTGGCGGATGATGCACTATAATTTCGGTTGTGAGTATCCGTCAACATTTATCTTAAAATGTACGCGCAATTTTCAGGAAGTTTTAGGCTGAGTCATGTTATGCGGAATGATGTATGAGAAACAACTCAGTCTGCGCAAGCAGACGATAGAATATAGCCACAGACGAAGCCGCAGGCGGAGTCTGTGGTAGAGGTTGAGAATAGAGTAGGAGTCTGCGTAAGCAGACGGCAGAGAGGCAAAGATTAGAGATATTCGTTAACAACGTAAACATCTGTCGCCTGCTTACGCAGACTCTAACTGTTTTCTCAAATGTGTACCACAGACTACGCCCTTCAGGCTTCGTCTGTGGCTTTACTCTGGCCGTCTGCTTGCGCAGACTGGGTTGTCGCATCTATAAAACCACTTGCTGAGTAACGTGAGCTGGTGAGAAATCAAAAAACATTCAAAGCGCTCCTCGTGTTTCTGCTCGTGCTCGCGGCTATGCCTGTCGTTCAGTCGCAGCAAGCAGGAGTTCGGCCAGCGCCGTCGGAAGCTCAGAGGCTTTTGCAAACAGGACTGAGCGCTGCGCAAAGTGGGCGCTACGAAGACGCTATTCGCGATTACAGCGAGGCGATTCTTATAGCGCGTAACGATGCTCAGACAGAGGCTTCGGCAAACTATAATCTGGGAAACGTATATCTGGTTCTTCAGAAATACAGGGAAGCAGTCGCAGCCTTCCAAGAGTCTCTTACGCTAGACCAGCAGAACGCTGCCGCATACAACGGACTGGGGCAGGCTCTTGGGGCTACGGGGCAGTACCAGCGCGCCGTCGAAGCTTTCAAAAAAGCGATTTCGATTCAGCCAAAGCTTTCGGACTCTTACTATAATCTGGGCGTCACGTATAATAAGATGAAGTTGTTCCGTGATGCGGAACTCGCTTACAGGCGAGCTATTCGTCTCAAACCTGATTACGCTATGGCGTATGACGCTCTGGCGGTTGCGCTCTCTCAATCAGGGCGAGCGAGCGAGGCTGTGGCTTATCATCAGAAGGCCATAAAGCTTAATCCACAGGATGCTTCTTACTATTACAATCTGGCGTTAACTTATCTGGTCATAGGATACCGTCAGGGCGCGCTTGAGATGCAGCAGAAGCTTCAACAATTGAACCCGCAGGCAGCCGCGCATCTTGCGAATATAATTAATCAGGAATAGAAGAGTGTGGCCGTGCCGCCGGAAGAGCGGACTAAGGATGAATTCTGAATATGTCTAAAGATGCGACCGAACTAAAAAAGAGTGACGGCGCTGTGCGAACCGAAACGGATTCAATGGGCGAGATAGAAGTCCCTGCGGATAAATACTGGGGCGCGCAGACCGCGCGGTCTCTGATTCACTTCGATATTGGCGACGACACTATGCCGCGCGAGTTGATTCGCGCGCTCGGCGTTTTGAAGAAAGCTGCGGCGCTTGTGAATCAGGATTTGGGTAAGCTTGCGGCGGAGAAGGCTGATTTGATTACGCAGGCTGCGGACGAGGTGATTGAAGGGAAGTTGGACGAGCACTTTCCCCTGAAAATATGGCAGACGGGCAGCGGGACGCAGACGAACATGAACGCGAACGAGGTTATCTCGAATCGCGCGATTGAGATTGCGGGCGGCGTCATGGGAACGAAGAAGCCCATTCACCCGAACGACGACGTGAACATGTCGCAATCGTCGAACGACACTTTTCCGACAGCCATGCACATCGCTTCCGCAGAAGAGATGAACGAGCTTATCCCTGCCGTTCAAGAATTGCGCGACGCGATTGATGCTAAGGCGAAAGAGTTTGCAGATGTTGTGAAGATCGGGCGCACGCATCTTCAAGACGCTACGCCTCTGACCGTAGGGCAGGAGATGTCCGGTTGGGCCAATCTGCTTGAGCGCGACATAGAAAGATTGAAGATGGTTCTGCCCGGACTTTATGATCTGGCAATAGGCGGCACTGCTGTCGGAACGGGCTTGAACTCTCACCCTGAATTTGCAGAGCGCGCGGCTCGGAAGATTGCGGAGTTGACTGGACTGCCTTTCAAGTCGCACCCGAACAAGTTCGCGGCGCTCTCGGCTCATGACGAGATAGTGTTTGCTAGCGGCGCTCTGAAAACGCTCGCGGCGTCGTTGATGAAGATTGCGAACGATGTGCGATGGCTGGCATCTGGGCCGCGCGCAGGACTGGGCGAGCTTGTGCTGCCTGAAAACGAACCCGGCTCTTCAATAATGCCGGGCAAGGTGAATCCTACGCAGAGCGAGGCTATGACAATGGTGGTCGTGCAGGTCATGGGCAATGACGCGGCCATAGGCTTCGCAGGCTCGCAGGGCAACTTCGAATTAAATGTCTTCAACCCCGTGATGATTCACAACCTGCTTCATTCCATACGGCTCTTGAAAGACGCCTGCCACAGTTTCATAGAGCACTGCGTCGTAGGCATAGAACTCAACCGCGCGCGGATTGACGAGCATCTGAAAAACTCGCTCATGCTCGTCACAGCGCTCAACCCACACATCGGCTACGACAACGCCGCACGGATTGCCAAGAACGCGCACAAGAAGGGAATCAGTTTGCGCGAATCCGCAATCGAACTAGGCCTGCTCACGGGCGAGCAGTTCGACCAGTACGTCAAGCCCGAAGAAATGACCAAGCCGTGATAAGTAATAAGTGATGAGTGATAAGACAAACGCTCTTTCTCATCACTTATCACTTATCACTTATAACCGCATTTATGGCTGATAGGAATGATCGCGTGCCGGAAAACGTCTGCGGCTCTTACTATGTGGACACGGCATGTATAGACTGCGACGTGTGCCGCGACACAGCGCCGGAGAATTTTACACGCTCGGACGAGCATAACTACTCTTTCGTCTTCAAGCAGCCGGAAACGGAAGAGGAGCGCAAGCAGTGTGATGAAGCTCTGGCCGCATGCCCCGTAGAGGCAATCGGCAACGATGGAGAATGAAATTAAGGCAAAAGTAAAAAGGTAAAAGGCAAAAGTTAAGAGAAAGCTTTCGACTCTAATTTTTAATCTTTAATTCACGCCTGCAAGGCGTGTCCACACTTTTGCCTTTTACCTTTTTACTTTTGCCTTAAATCTTTATTTTAATCATTCCGTCTTCGATGATGACCGTATAAGTTTCGACCGCGCCAGCGTTGTTGAGGCACGCGCCCGTGCGGAGGTCGAAGCGCCAGCCGTGCCAGTCGCACATGACTGTAGGGCCGCAGAGTTGGCCGTCTGCGAGCGGCGCTCCGCGATGCGGGCAGAAATTTTCTATGGCGTAGAACTTCCCCGCTACGTTGTAAAGCGCAAGCTCCGATCCGTCAAGAAGCTCTACGGTTGCGCCGCGCCCTTCTGGAACATCGCGCACGCGACCGACTGTAACGACCTGCCCAGTGCGTCTGGGTCTTTTGAAGCTGCCGAATCCTGTCTCGAAAGGTTTCATCTCGTAAAAATCGTAACGCAGTTCGGCGCGCACGGGCAAACCAGTGGCGCAAGAAGAGTGAGGCTCTGTCGTTCTTCTCGTTGCGCACGGAATGGGCGTAAACTCTCTTCGAAATTAAAAGCGTGATGAAAATAAGAGAGGGAGAAATTATGATGAGAAGAAAAGTTCTGATGCTGTTGAGCGTGATTGTGCTCATCTCGGCAGTGTCCGCGCAAGCTCTGGCAAAAGAGATAACGGTTCGCGGGCGGCTGGGCAGGACTGTGGAAGGTGGCGGGTGGATTATTCAGACGGATTCCGAAAAATATCTAGTGCTGAACTTCCAGCGCTTTCAGAATGAATCGTGGTTTCATGTTGGACAGGCGGTTGAAGCTACTGGCGAACCCAGACCGGACGCTATCACTACGCAGATGGAGGGCACGCCGTTCGAGGTCAGAACGATGCGCCCTTTCGACGAGGGCGCGTCAGGCGCACAGGTCACAAATGGGCTTCGGCCACGTCTGACGCGCGTCATCGTTTCAGGTGATTCAACTATTCAGGCGCAACCCGATACAGCTATAGTCAACGTAGCGGTCGTGACGCAATCCAAGCGCGCTCTTGATGCGCAGCAGGAGAACGCGAACAAATCGGACGCGGTCGTGCGCGCATTGAAGACGGCGGCGGGCGCTGGCGCTGAGGTGAAGACGAGCGGCTACAACTTGCAGCCGCAGTATGTATACAACCAGAATCAACCGCCTACTATAACAGGCTATCAGGCTAGCAACAGCGTGACGGTGACGCTCAACGATTTAAGCAAAGTCGGCGCTGTGATTGATGCTGCGGCGCAGGCCGGTGCGAATAATGTTCAGAGCATTGCGTTCATCCTTCGCAATGATCGTCAGGCCAAGCAGCAAGCGCTTACAGAGGCTACGCGCGAAGCTGTGAGCAAAGCTCAGGCAGTCGCGCAGGCGCTCGGCGGGCGCGTCACTCGCATCATAGAAGTGCAGGAAGGCGGCGCTGTCATTCGTCCAATTTACGAAAACACTGATGCTATACGCACTATGGCCGCCGGGGCGCAAGCCAGACCGACGCCAATCGAAGTCGGCTCACTGGACATCACTTCTCAAGTGCAGTTGATTGCGGAAGTCGAAACGCCGCAATAAAAGGTAGAAGTAAAAAGGCAAAAGGTAAAAGGCAAAAGGAAGGCTGAAACCAATTTTAATAAAAAGGTTGGCTTCCGCCGCACTTTTGCCTTTTACCTTTTTACTTTTGCCTTTTTAGTGTGAGTTGTTGACAGGCAGAAAGATAGCGAAAGCGCTACCTGTCTGGTCTGAGCGTTGGAGTTCAAGCCGCCCGTGATGCGCCTCTACAATCCATAGGGCGATTGAGAGACCCAGTCCCGCGCCGCTGCCTATTTCCGTCGCATAAGCGCGCGAGCGGGCTTTGTCAACTCTATAGAAGCGATCAAAAATCCGCGACTGCGCTTCCGTTGGAATGCCTGTGCCTGTATCTATGACGATGATGGTGTAACGCGTGGGATGCGTTTCCGTTTGTAGAGAGACCAGGCCGCCCGACGAAGTATGTTTGATGGCGTTGTCTAGAAGATTCATGAGCATCTGTCGCAGCAGCCCTTCATCGCCGTGATAGGGCATCAACGGCAACTTGCCAACATCAATCCTGATTCCTTTGCGCCCCGCCAACACTTCAGCCGCACGCATTACTTCATAGATCAACTCGTCCAGACGGAAATCATGAAAATTCACGGCGCGGCGTCCCGAATCTGCGCGAGCGAGCGTGAACATATCTTCGACTATGCGCGTCAGGCGTCGCGCCTGCTCGTCAATAATCTGCAAGGCTTCGCGGTACTCGCTCTCGTTGCGTTCACCTTTTTCAAGCGTAACGCCCGTAGCCGTGCGCATCACAGAAAGCGGCGTGCGTAGTTCGTGCGAAGCGTCTGCCATGAAGCGGCGCTGCTGCCCAAAGGCATCGTCCAGGCGCGCCAGTAGTTCGTTGAAAGTCGCTGCGAGATGACCCAACTCGTCGTGCGGATTGGTGAGCGGCAATCGTTGCTCCAGATTTTCGGCGCTAATGCGGTGCGCGCGCTCGGTCATCTCTACTACGGGCGCAAGACTCCTGCGCGCCAGAAACCATCCGCCCGCCCCTGTCAACACAAGAGCAGCCAGCACGGCCAGCGCCAGGATGATTCGAAACAGTCTCAACTCTCTGTTCACTCTATCGAACGGCTGGCTGATGACTACGATGTAAGAGTTATTGGTCGCAGGAATGTTAACGCGCCTGATTGCGACCCGACGACTCGTGACAGAATTTCCCTGCCCTGAAGGTAGTGTGTAAAGCTCAGCATCGCTCTGAGGCACCAGATTCATGGAAGGCAGCGTCGCATGAATACCTCCCTGCGCTGTGTCTTCTGCAATCAAATTTCCTTCCGAGTCGAATATGGCCGCAGCCTGTCGCGGCGCTATGTGTTCGTCCAGCACGCTCGCGGCTGCATCTCGTCCACCCTTGCCTTCAACCGCTATTTCATGAACGAGCGAAAGACTTGTCTCATTTATAGTCGCGCCCAGTTCCGTATCCAGGCTGTCGTAAAGGATGGCTGCGAGCAGAGCATAGACTGTGATGCTGAAGGCTATAAGAACCAGCGCCAGCACGCCCACATACCAGAGCATCAAACGTGTTCTCACGGAGTCGAACATTTCAATCTTCGTTCTCGCAGGTTAGAACGTAGCCTTCGCCGCGTCGCGTCTGAAACAGTTTCAACTCGTGACCGTCGTCAATCTTCCGTCGCAGGCGCTGAACATAGACCTCTATTAGATTTGAGAAGATGTCAAAGTTCTCGTCCCAGACGTGCTCGGCTATCTCGGCGCGGCCAAGAACTCTATCCACGTTACGCGCGAAATATTCTAGCAACCCGTACTCTTTGACCGTGAGTTGAATATTGTGCCCGGCACGCCTGACACGTTTCGAGCGCGTATCAATCTCAAGGTCTGCGACCACAAGCATCTCCGAGCGCAACGCTTCGCCGCGACGCAGCAGAGCGCGCACGCGCGCAAGCAACTCGCCAAAGTCGAAAGGCTTTGTCAGGTAATCGTCTGCGCCCGAATCAAGCCCAGCGATTCTGTCATCAACCACGTCGCGCGCCGTTAGCATCAGCACGGGAATGGACGACCCTGCGGCACGCAACTCCTGGCAGACCTCGAAGCCGTCCTTGCGCGGCAGCATCACGTCCAGGATAACCAGATCATAATCATAGACGCTTATTTGATAGAGAGCCGCCTCGCCGTCCTCCGCCACGTCAACAGCGTAAGACTGCTCGCGCAATCCCTTCGCCAGCATCTTTGCAGCGCTCGGCTCATCTTCGACCAGTAAAATACGCACCTCTCGGAAACTCCTCTTCTGCCGGAGAACATTATATCAATACGATTGAATTCGAGTTCAGATTGTAACGCTCGCAGGATAAACTGAAGATGAACAAGCCCTGAGTTTCGGTTTATATGCGCGACCCAGGCAGATAGATAAGCAGCAGAAAGCGTTTAAGCTGACAAAAGATTTCGGGCGACAGTGCATGCCATTATCAGGCGCGGTCTCTGGCATCTGTCCCTTCGCCTGAATCAGATGGATTGGATGCGTTAATCGTTCTGTATGTATGAAGCAATTCAAGGTAGAGCGTCTCTGCCGAGCGGCGTCCGGTGAATAGCGAGAGACCTACGAACATAATGGAGAGGAAGAGAAGAACTATTAACAATCGTACAGAGAAACCTAGCTGCGCTTTGAAGAAGGCCAGAGCCGAGAGCGAAATCAGCGCCAGATTGAAAACAGTCGAGCGTACTAGGCGATGGCGGTTTATTCGTTGCTCAATAACTTCGTAGGCTTCAGGCTTTTTAGCAAGTATCTCCATACGCATTTCCAAAGGGCTTGGGTCTTCACCAATCTTAGTCAGAGCGCTCCCGCCAATTGCCCAGCTATAAGGCAATGCACCTACGGCCTTGTCAAACATCAGGCCGAACATATACGCAACTCCTATAAGCGCGACAGATAGTTCACCACTCCATTCTTTCAGACCGGAGAGATGCAGCCAGTCGTAGCCGAACACCGTCAGAACCAGCAAAGAGACCCAGATGAGCACCTGAAAGCCTATTAGCACCAGCTCGAAAATTATAGATGTATCCTTAATCAGACTATTCATGCTCTACATGCCCGGCTAGCGAAACAGACCTTTGTTGAAACCTATCTCGTAAATCATAAACAGTCCGAAGCTCAAACTGAATAGACCGGCCAAGCCTCGCACAGTTAGATTCGCGCGATTAAAGCGCGAAGCCGTCAGGTAAAGAGGCAATCCTACGAGCGCGCTCATCAACATCATTCCGCCGGTTGAGCCTATGCCGAAAACAATAATATAGGTAAACGCTACGAGCGGTTGGTGAATGGTCGAGAGAACCAGCAACATCAATGTTGCGCTCCCTGCCAGCCCGTGAATCATGCCTACGACAAGTGAGCGCGCACCTAGACGCAGGCCGTGATGCGTATGCGGGTCTGTCTCAGGCGAGCCATCGTGTATGTGCGGGTGAACGTGCTCGCGTCCGCCGTGACTGTGAACGTGAAGATGAACATGGCCTCCTCGCGCCAGTTTTCTGAGGGCATTTGCGCCGAGCGCGACCAGCATAAGACCAACGCAGAACTCAAGCGCCAGCGCCGCTCTCTCGCCGATCTCAATGTGAAAAAGTATGATCAGGATTCCAGCGAGGACGAGCGAGATGGTGTGGCCTACGCCCCATAGACCGCCCACCAGCGACGAACTCAAGATGCTCTTGCGCTCGCTGACAATCGTAGAAACGGCAGCCAGATGATCGGCTTCAACCGCATGCTTCAGCCCCAGCACAAAGCCGAAAGCGAGTATCGAAATGGTTGAGAGCATAAAAATAGTAAGCAGTAAGCGGTAAGCGGTAAGCAGTAGATTTGTTCAGCGTTCACAGTTGAGAGATTATATTCAAGACAGCAAGCCTCTCAACCTTCTTCCTTACTGCTTACTGCTCACTGGCAATAATGTCGAACGAAAGTTTCAACTCGTTCTTGACTTTGAGCGTGCCAGCGGCGACCGATACGGGCTTGATGTTGTAGTCGCTCTGGCGCAAGGTGAACTGGCCGCGCGCACGCAAGCCACCATCGCCAACCGATACATTCGCATTAATGGGAAACTCGCGCGCGACACCGTGCAGCGACAGTTGGCCGTTGATTCTGATTTGATACCGTCGTTCGTTAATGCGGCGCGGCGTGACGCGTGTGCTCATGTAAACGATCTCCGGGTATCTCGCTATCTCAAGCACTTCCCTGAGCATCTTGCTCTCAATCTCCTGACGATCCTTACGGCTTACATCGCTGGCAACAGCTAGCGAATCTGTTCTGACCAGCATCAGCAGCGAAGCCGATTCCAAAGTGCCGGGCATGAATTTCACGTCGCCGCCGAAGCCGCGAACAGCTATGACAGGATTGTGGCCGAAGACTGAGAGCAACCCTTCCGCGAATACTTGCACTGTAAAACGACTGCGGCTTGCATCAAGACGATAATGAAGGAGGGCTGTTTCAGTCGCGCTCATAGAATCTCAGGCTCATGAGAAGAATAGGAAACAAACGAAAACTATCCACGCGCGCCACACGAAATCACACGAAGAGAAAACGCAAGCCTTGTCAGTACCGCCTGCAGTAGCGGGCGGGTATTGGTTTGGTTAGCAAGCAAGCCAAAGCATAAAACACCCGCCCGCTACCGCAGGCGGTACTGACTTGACGCTTCAACTGCGTAACTCCTATCTTTATATCAGCACTAACTCTTTACAGGCGCAGCTACACGCTCATACAGAATCATCAGAGGACGTTGCGCAGACCACGCCGCACGACTTCCGTTGTCAAACCGTAAACTAGATGCGAAGCAAGCGAGTAGGCGTGTATCTCTACAGGATACTCCGTCGGCAGCTTTGATAATCCGAGCGCGGGCACAATGCCTTCGTCGGCTATGGCCCATATGGCAGCGCCGAACGGTAATCCCAGACCGGCGGTTGACTCCGGTATCAACTCGGCCACCGCGCCATAGATAGCCGCCGAAGTCACTCCCATAGCGTAATGCGCGACTGCGCCGCCCAACTCCTTCTCGCTCTTTGTCATCTTGTGATCGAAGACGAGTTCTGAAACGGCGTTCGCCGTTCTAACAGCCGCATTGTCAGCCGCATTGTCGCTGCCGCGCTCCTTTAGCTCTTGCCCAACGCCGTGCTCCGGCGAGCCTTGCTGCAAGCTCTGCGCTCCGTGCGGCCTCTTCTCATCCTCCATCAATTTGCTGCACAGAGCTTGAAACTGGTTCATAGTCCAGGATGCAACCAGCCCCGCGACGACACCCGCCGCCAGCCCTTTCAATAAGCTGCTCTCACGGCACAAGTTCATTCGTCTTTCATCTCGCATGCTCTCACCTCGCGCTTAAAGATCAGTGCGTCACCTTACCCAGCCTATCTTCGACCGCTCATTTCCGCAAGCGATGCGTCATGCTGCTGAAATTTCAGTCCCGTTTTGTGCAAAGCTCAATTCAACTTCACTTCGCACAGACTCTTTCTCTAAGTATCGTTAGTCCAGAGCCGTGTTATTTCTATATCAATAATTTTGATAATTAGCGGCAGGCTATGTAAGAATCTGTTAGAGGGTCTGGTCTATGAGTTTACCTAGCGAAAGATTCATCTTGAGCGTCGCCGACTATCTAACAGGAGAGCGAGACGGCGCAGTGCGTCACGAATACGTGAGCGGTCAGGCTTACGCTATGGCTGGCGCAAGCGCGCGTCATAACCGAATCGCGCTTAATATCGCGGCACGCTTGAACAGTCATCTTGCGGATGACGACTGCGAAGCGTTCATGGCCGACATGAAAATCCGCGTTGCGCCGGACTTGTTCTACTACCCCGATGTCGTAGTCACATGCGACAAGCCGGGCAGCGACCCTTATTTCCGCACAGAGCCGCGCCTCATCATAGAAGTGCTGAGTCCCACGACCGAACGTATAGACCGCCACGAGAAGCTTGCCGCATACAAGAACTGTCCGAGCGTGCAGGAATACGCGCTCATCTCGCAGGAAGGGATGATGGTCGAGCTTCACCGCCGAACTGTTGGCGAGTGGCAGGCGGAAATCTTCACCGAAGCCAATGACCAATGCGCGTTCGAGTCCGTCGGCCTCACTATGAGCCTAGGCGACATCTACCGCAACGTGCGCTTTGATGAAAGGGCAGAAGACTAAGGCATTCCAGATTGATGGCCTTAATGCTTCATCGCCACACCCGCCGAACCTGATCGTATATACTTTCTACATCGGATAAAATATAGCTATTATAAAGAAGCGAGGTATGAGCGATGTCAAAGACTGTAGAAGGCATCTACCGCGACGGTAAAGTGGAACTGTTGGAGACGCCACCCGACGTTGAAGAGGCGCGGGTTGTAGTAACCTTTGTGACGCAGGATGCCGTTAATCTGGCGGAGCGCGGGATAGACGAGGAGCAGGCTGCAAGGTTGCGCGCACGCCTGCAAACTTTCGCAGAGGATTGGGAGCGTCCAGAGATGGAGGCTTACGATGCCCTATAAGCGTGGGCAGGTCGTACCCGTGCTCTTCCCCGATTCAAATCTTCGCACAGCCAAGCGCCGCCCCGCCCTCGTCATTCAAGCAGACAACCTTGCCACAGGAATGGCTCAAACTATTGTGGCTATGATTACGTCAAACATGGCGCGAGCCGGTCATCCTAGCCGTGTCACACTCAAACAGAACTCGGCGCACAGGCAAACAGGCCGGAATCCTCATGGACTCTGTGATTATGACGGATAACCTTGCTACTATTCGCGAAACAGAGATTGATCGTACTATCGGAACATTGACAGGGATGACGGAAATCAACGATGCATTGCGGCACACTCTCGCAATCTCATAAGCCATCACAATGAAAAGCAGACTCGAATTGAACTGGGCGGGCATATAAGCACTATAATGAATACCAAAAAAGGCAAGGAGTAGGACAAAATGAGCGATGTGCTATCACCACAAAAAACAGGGCGCGGCTGGATCATGGAAGTCCCGCCAGAGATGGCGGAAGTAATGGGCGTTGACAGAGGCTCCATCATCATTATGTATCCGCATGAAGGCGGCATGAGCTACGAAATTCTGCCGCCACTCTCGCCCGACATGCAGGCTTCAGTTTTAGAAACTTGTGAACAGTTCAAAGAAGCCTTCGCGGAGATGAAACGGCTTGGCGACTGAACTGATGCGCTACATCACCTATGCGGAGGCGGTCTTAATTCATGTCGTCATCATGCGCTACTTCGGCGAATCTCACTTCGGTGTAGATGATCGCGCTCTGATTGAGTCCGCACTCGCGCGCCCGAAGCACGCTGCCGTTTATGAAAATGCGGACATTATCCGGCAAGCTGCGACGCTCTGCTTTGGGTTAATTAAGAATCACCCTTGGGTCGGCGGCAATAAAAGAACGGCGACCGTAATCATGCGCGAATTTCTCCGGCTCAATCGTTACAAGCTCTCTGCCTCGAATGCGGAAACTCTTGAGCTTGTTCTGGCGGTTGAAGCAGACCAGTGGAAAGTTGATGAAGTAGAAAGTTGGCTGCGCCAGCATACAACTCAGTTTGAAACTTAATACATGACACTCTAGCAATCTCATCAGACAGCAGAAATGAAAAGCAGACTCGAATTGAACTGGGCGGGCAAGCACGACGGCTACGCGCTGATACGGGATGAAGAGACGGGTGCGCCCGTGCAAGTGCTGTATGAGGAAGTGCAGCCGCGATTGCTCATTGAAGCCGGAAGGTACGGCGACGAAGAGGCGGATAACATTCTCATCAGTGGCGAGAATCTGTACGCGCTCAAGACGCTGGTGAAGAGCGGCTATGCGGGACAGATCAAGTGCATCTACATTGATCCGCCGTTTAATACAGGACAGGCTTTTGAGCATTATGACGATGCGCTGGAACATTCTCTGTGGTTGACGATGATGCGCGACCGTATTGATCTTTTGCACGACCTGTTACATGAAGAAGGAGCAATCTTTATTCATATTGACGATACACATCTCGCTAATCTCATCATACTAACTGACGAAATATTTGGGCGCGAGAATAGAGTTTCAATAGTTACCTTTAAGCAAGGTTCGGCAACTGGACATAAAGCCATTAACCCTGGGGTTGTGAATACCTCAAATTTCATTGTCGTATATGCCAAGGATAAATCTCAGTGGAAGTTTAATCGCGTGTTCACTGGACGCGAGCGAGATAAAAGGTACGGGCAGTTTATTGTTAACCTTAACCAACCGTATGACCAATGGCAGTTCACTACTCTAAGTAAAGCATTTGCTGCTTCGTTAGGGTTACCGGAGAAGAAAGCCAAGAAAGTAGAAGACTACGAAACCAAATTAGATGATTTCGTCCTACACAATGCTAATAACGTAGTTCAGCTTGCTAGACCTGATTATGAAGGTGTCAGTGCTGAAGCTAGAAAGTTGATTGACCAATCCAAAGATCGCCCTAATAAGATAATGTGCCTTCAGCGAGAAAAATACTCTGATATCTATTTAGTTGGAGGGCAGCGAATATTATTTTATTCAGACAAGCTAAAATTGATTGATGGTCAATACATTGCCGGCGAACCACTAACGTCAATTTGGAGCGACATACTCTCTAACAATCTTCATACGGAAGGCGGCGTTGATTTCCCCAAGGGTAAAAAGCCAGAGGGGCTAGTAAAAAGAATTTTGGAGCTTGCCACTAGCGAGGGCGATTGCACTCTCGATTGTTTTGCTGGCTCTGGTACGACGGGGGCAGTGGCGCACAAAATGAACCGCCGTTGGGTTTTGGTTGAAGCTAACAAACAATCCAGCACTCATATTCTTCCGCGCTTACAAAGTGTAGTAGCTGGCACTGATAATACTGGAATTACTAAAGCCATGAATTGGCAGGGTGGTGGGGGCTTCCGCTCGTACACGCTCGGCAAATCCTTAATCGAGAGAGACGCCGAGACAGGCGTCTGGCGATTGAGCTACACCAACGGGCGACTCATCGAAGCCGTCTGTTTGCAGGAAGGTTTCAAGCTGCTGGGGCGCGGCATACGTCATGGCGTGCGCGGTCGCCATTACGCGCACATCACCGATTGCATCGTCACGCAACCTTATGTTGACGCGCTCGCCTCCGAACTCGACGAAGACGAAGCGCTCACCATCTATTGCATGAAAGCCAAACGCAAGCTCTCGCTGCCCGACGGCTTGCAACTCAAGCACATCCCGCGCGACCTGCTGCCGACGACGAACGGCGCACGCGGGCCAAAGCGTGACCGCCAAATCGCTTAAGGTTATTGCCTGAAACCTATGCCGGAAAGTTATAATGCCTTATGAGTTCAACAGACCTAAACCACGTCACACGCTTGGCCGAACAACTCTCGCCCGAAGAACAACTGCGACTCGTTGAACATCTTGCTCGTGGCTTACGCCGTCACAGTGACGACCCACATCAACGCACGCCGCAGAGTTTGCGCGGCATCTGGCGTGATGCGCTCCCGCCGGATGCTGATACAGAGGTGGCAATTCGTGAGGTACGCAACGAGTGGGAAAAGGAGTTGAAGGATTTGGAGCGCGAGCAATCGTGAAGCATTACGTTACGGATACACATGCGCTTCTCTGGTATCTTACTGACTCGCCGCTTCTATCGAAGGCAGCAAGCGCGGCGTTTGACGAAGCAGACGCTGGACACGCCTTGATTTACATTCCGGCAATTGTCGCGGCGGAGCTTTATTTCGTCATTGCCAAGCTGAAGCTGCCGCTCGACTTCGCTGCCGAAATCAACCGTTTGCGCCAGAGCGGACAATTTGAGTTTGTGCCCTTTACGGTGGACGACACGCTCGACTTTAAGACAGACGAAATAGTTCCCGAAATGCACGACCGCATTATCGTCGGCGTCGCGCGCAGGCTAAACGCCGCATGCTTGACGCGCGATCCAGCGATTGCCACAAGTCGCCTTGCGCCTGTGGTTTGGTGAACCGAGAGCGCGATGGAGAGAGGCCAAATGAATGTCGTCAATCAAATCACGCAAGACCTCGCTTTGCGGACACCGCAGAAGGCTGCACTAAAGTCGCTTGACGCGCTGCTCGCAGACCTTCCCGACTTACGCGCATCATTGTTGGAGATTGAAGCGGAAGTAGCTGGGCGCGGCGGCTTCGAGCGGTTCGATACGCAGTTTCCCTCGTTCGGCTTTCACATCGCTACCGCAGTCGGCAAGACGCGCTTGATGGGCGCTGTGATAGCTTACCTGCACAAGACGCGCGGCTGGCGCAACTTCTTCATCCTCACCAAAGGCAGCACGGTTTATGAAAAGACCATCGCCAACTTCCGGCGCGGCAATCCGAAATATGCTCTTGAAGGTTATACGGAGATGCCGCCCTTTGAACTCATCACAGGCGACGACTACGAACGCGAATCGGTCGGCAATCACTTGCGCGGTCTGCCTTCAATCATCGGCGACAATTACATCAACATTCTCGTCTTTAACGTCGAAAAGACCTTCAGCAACAAGAACGAGCAACGCCGCTTTCACGGCGGCAAGAGCGGCACGAGTGAAACACTAGGCGACAGTATGGCGAACCTGCTCGCCAAGCTTCCAGACCTCGTGCTGCTCATGGATGAATCGCACCGCTACCGCGCAGACGCTTCCATGCAAGCAGTCAACGCGCTCAAGCCTCTACTAGGTTTAGAGTTCACTGCCACACCTATCGGCAAGAACATCATCTACCGCTACGACTTGGGGCAAGCAATCCGCGACGCTTCAACACACTTGGCAGACCCGTCAAAGCCTTCAGGCTTCATCAAGATTCCGGTCATCTTAGGTCGCCGCGACATGCACGCCGGAGAATTTGAGCGGGCGCAACTACAAGACGGCGTGGCTCGCCATCGTCGCAAGAAGACTCTGCTCGAAGCCTACTGCGAAAACTATCAACTGCCGCGCCTGTTGCCTATCGTCCTCGTCAGCACGAAGGACATCAACCACGCCGGAGAAGTGCGCACATATATCGAATCCGAGCAATTTTTTGGAGGCGAGTACAAAGGCAAAACTATCGTCACACACTCACGTACCGGCGAACTAAGTGAAGGTGATATAACCGGCTTGCTCAAACTCGAAGACCCGACGAACGATAAAGAGATAGTGATTCACGTTAACAAGCTCAAAGAGGGCTGGGACGTGAAGAACGTCTACACGATCATCCCGTTGCGCGCCGCAAAATCCGACATCCTGACCGAGCAGACCATAGGGCGCGGAATGCGTCTTCCCTTCGGCGTGCAGACTGGCGATGAGGATTTAGACACGCTTGAAATCGCTGCACATGACCATTTCGCCGCTATCGTCCGTGACGCGCAGGCCAACGCTGCAAAGTTCGGTGTCCCGATTCGCACGAAAGAGATTAAGGAAAGGGACAAGGCCGAAACAGAAAAGCGCACAATCGAGCCGTTGACAGATTCGCCCTATCTTATCAAAATTCCGAAACTTGCTACTCACTACAATACTACCGGACGCCTGAAAGATTTTGAGATTGAGCCAAGTCGCGCGTTCGGCGAAGTGGCGCAAACACTCGTCGGCACAATTCTCGGCGGCACGGAGCAACGCACCTTCGACGTTCCAGCTTACGAAATGAGCGAAGACCCTTTGCGTTATCTCAACCGCACAGTCTTTGACGAAGCGGACAGCATCAGTTCCAGCGACGAAAGCGATATGAAACTCGTGCCGAAATTGATTCAACGCTACATGAAAAAGCTCAGCGCAGACTCGACTAAATGGAAAAACATCGTGCAGGCGCACGCGCTGGAGATTGTCGCTGACCTTGTGGATCAGATTGACGAGAACGTCGTCGCTGAAACGCACATCATCTATCAGCCAACCGGCGAAACCCTAGCGTGGCGTTCATGGACGAAGAGCGTGCCGAAAGGTTATGTTGCGCCGCACTACAAGGACGCGCCCGACGATAGTTGCAAGAAATGTTTGTTGACGGGATATGAAAAGACCATCTACCCTGAAGCAGAGTTTGATTCAAAACAGGAGAAATGGCTCGCAGACATCCTCGAACGTGAGCCGAAGATCAAGCGCTGGGCGCGCATTCCCATCGGGCAAATGCCAATCTTCTATGCTGCGGGCGACTATAACCCTGACTTCATTGCCGACGACGGCAAAACGCTTTACCTTCTGGAAGTGAAAAGCGCCGACGAACTAAAAGATGAAACAGTACAGCGCAAGGCGAAAGCGGCCCAAGCGTGGTGCAAAGCTGCACCGCTTATCGGTAAGCGTAAGTGGATATACAAACTCCTTCCGCATGACTCCATTCACCAGACAGACAGTTTTGACGGCATAATAAGTAAGGAATACAAGTTAGAGATTTAAATCCGATGCGAAGCCTCACATTCTTGATGTTGAAGTTCGTATCTGCGGCACGGAAAATATACATTCCCATCGCGTCAATTCACTCTGGCTTGGCAGCCTTAATCTTGTCTTCCGCTTTGCTTCCCTTGAACTCTAACTTATACATTCTGCCACCCGCTTAGCGGCACGGGTCGTACCGTTCAGCTTGGCGAGTGACTTCGCCGCCATTGCGATTCCTGGAGCTTAAGCTAAAGCGATGAAGGCTCATAGGTGATGCTTTGTATAGTGTTCCACCCGGCCAGTCTTTTGAAGAAATCCTCCTTCGAGACACCCAGAGTCTGGAACAGATCGTCCGTCAGCGTTGTAGTCGGGTATATCCAGGAACCGGATTTGGATGCATCATCGCTCCCGCCGAAAATAACGTAAATATTCCATTCATTGTGCCCAACGCTCTCCGTGTAGACAGCCTGCGAGGGCACATTTATGTAATAGGTTTCCCACCCGATACGATTTCCACCCGCCAAGTAGTAAGGCCTGGAATCATCTGCACTGTTCCACACCATAATCTTGAAGCGCGCCGGGATAATCATCTTGTAGAAGTCTAGCCTGTAGGCATTCTGCGTAGCTGTAAGATCAAGCAGAGCCGACGGGTCGGAATCACCAGATGCGCTGTTTGTGAATTCCGGCGGCCACGTCCATGCAGCGTTGGCAAGGCTGTTGACGAATGGAAGTTTGAACGCGTCTTGCAGCACGATCACCTCGTTCTGATTATTATTGGCGATGCTGGTTTCGTATTCGTGCTCTATAGTTGGCTCGTACTCGGTGAGCATCACCTCTTGAGGCGGCGTGTTAGCGCTAGTTGAAGAGAGCGCAGTTCCGAATAGCGACGCAGTCATTGCCAGCGCCCCCTGTGCCTCTTTCTCCTCCGGTATTACGGAAGCACCGCAAATCAATGAGTCTGCTATCTCGCCAATCCAGAAAAGGGCGGCGGAACTCTGCTGGCTTTGGACATCGCTGTCAACGTTATTGATGACAGTAGACACTTCACCCGTCTGCAAATCTTCAAGGTCTTGAGCGAACGTGTTCATGTTGTGAATCAGATTCATAACATCGTCAACGCAGCCGCACTCTTCTGCGAGCGCCGCTTTCATCGCAGCCCAATCCGAAGCCGGAGCGCCCGGCATGGGCGGGATGGAATCGCCGTTGGCCTCGTTCAGTATAGTTTGATAGTTTGCAAAATCGCCTGCCTTGTTCAGATTCAGAAACTCCGCCCTGATGTCTCCCTGAGACGCCGAATCAAGACAGTAGCTAGCGTAGGCGTACATGAAATCTTGCGTGAGCGCTGCGGTGACCGTAGACCAATCCGTAGCAGAGTAGTCTGGATCAACCGTCAGCCCCTGCAACTGTTTCAGGAGCGCTACGAAATCATCGTTGTCAAGGCACTTGTAGCAGCTCCTAATATCATTCTGCGAGCAAGGCGATTGGTCGTTACACCACACGCAATCTGAAACCTTCGCTTGAATCGTCTGGTAGAGTTCATTGCTGATGAATTGATAAATTGCCGGTTGGTCACCCGTGGTGAACGATTCTTGAGCGTACGGGAAAGGCGTCGCAGGCGCGTCGGCAATAAGGTTCAACCCCCAGCCGTTCACAACAGTAGAAACCTGCCAAACGCACAGAAGCTCTGAGCCATTCCACTTGAACACGCCCATTGCCGCGCCGGACGCAGCCAGAGCTATGATCTCATCATCACCGTCGCCATCCACATCCGCACAGAAAAACTGGTCGCTGTTTTTGAGCGTCCAAGAGCTACTATTCTCGCCAGCGGCTACTGCGTTTACGCTGTAGCCTTGATCTAAGGCCAGATGGTTATCGCTATCCCACTGAAAGACAGATATGCGAGGCTCCTGTGTGCCGCCTAGGAATCCTTCAGGATTAAAGATAACTATATGGTTAGAACTTTGCCCTCCATCTGTGAAGCGCGGAAAAAGAGGAGTGTTGACTGCGCCCGGCAATCCTTGAGTGCCTATACATTCAATCTCACTGTTACTCCACCTGAACACACCTATCACTCCGCCCACAGGAATGGTAGCGTCAGTCACTGTAACGACAGCAACGATCTCATCTGCGCCATCTCCGTCAACGTCCGCGCAATAGAACCTATCGCCCGCGCCGAGCGTCCATGTGACCGCGCCGTTCACGCTCCCGCCCCCAGACCAGACCACTTCAAGTTTCCCTATCCATTGCAGCGCCGCAAAAAGCGCCATAGAAGGATTCCATCTCATAACAGAATGCGAAAGGCCTGTCATGTTCACACCGAAATATTGATCGTCCGGTACGAGTTCCATAGGTGATAGCCCTTCAAAAACCTCTCCCGTCGCCTGCCATATGCAACAGAGATTACCGGAAGTCGTAGCGTCTTCCATCCAATCCAGCACTCCGATTCTCCTAAATAGCCGATCAAAAATAACGAAGCCCGTCTCGCCACCAACAGCAAGTGATATGGGCGTAAGGCTGGTAGCGCCGGGCGTCATGACCCAACTGGACGCCGACCCGTAGCCCGGAATTTCCTGTGTGCTAAACCATACGCACTGCAACTCTGTGCCTGTCCACTTCAGCACACCCAAGCTAGAGGTGTTCGGATTGAATATGACGACCTCGCTCCCCGAGCTACTCAAATCTATGTTCGCGACGAAAATTTGATCGTCTGCGCTCAGCGTCCAGCTAGAAGTTGGGCCACTCACAACGTTCTTGCTCGTCCACATGGTGACGACTTGCCCCCACGTCGTGTCGCTAAGTGATGAAGAGAGATCACCGTATTTGAAATATGAAAAGATGAGCAGAAATGTGCCGTCGTCACTGAGCGTGATGATCTCTTCGCGCTCGTCGCCGTCAATATCACCAACCGCATAGTTATTAATTAGAGTGGACTTGAGCAACTGCCAAGGTATACTGGCTGGCATGGTCTGATAGTTTTTCATCGCTTCTCCTTTGTATGAGAAATGTAAGAGTAGCCCGCGTAAAGTTAAGGAATTTTATCTGGATACAAACGGCTGGCGCAACTCTTATAGAGCTAAAGCAGCGCTATTTTTAAGTTGAAAGATTTGGTAATGCAAGAAATTTAAGGCAAGCCTTCGCCGCAAGTATATAATCTCTATTACGGCTAGCGCACTCTCGCTTCAATTGCCATCCCAGCGCCGGGCTACTTCAAGGTCATCAATGCAGATGCTTTTCAGTGTGAGGCGGTCTGCGGGCGGACAGCAATCCTTCTCCCACAAATATGTAGCTAAGGATCGCTCGGCGCATTCCACCCAGAACAAGCTTTCGGGCGAGAGGCGACGCCGCATCCTTTGTTCAACTATCTTCACTGCCTCTGCGGTGAATTCGACAACTACCAAATGCTCCACGTCCGAAGGCTCATACACGATGAAGTGATAATCTCCCGGCGCGCTTAAGTTAATCTCCTCTAAATCGGACGAGCGAACGATGCAATACCCATTCTCCGTTATAACTTCGACGGGAATGCGTAGGGCGCTGTTGGCTTCATACATCTCAACACGCGCCACCGTCCTCACCTTCCTTCTTTTCCGCACGGCTTCGCTTGCCGACCAGAGTGCGCATGCGGTCAAGCATCTCTTTGCGCCCTTTCCCTTTCATCTCTTCGGCAAGACGCTCAAGCGCCACAGTGACAACCTCTCTGTGATGAAAGTCCTCAACGTCCTTCTCTTTCGTAGCGTCCAGCCAGAGATTGTGAACGAGATTGATGTCGTCTTCTGTGAGTTGCGGCGCGTGCACACCTATGTTGAATTCGTGAAGGTGGCCGTCCGTGTCAACGACGTGAAAGCAGACCTGATGCCTGGGCTTGTTCTGTAGCCGCTCCCAAGCTTCGCCCAAACGCCGCGCCTGCTCTTCAGGCTCCATCACGCTTGAGCGGCCTGCCCAGATGTCCGCAGAATCAAGATGCGCAGCAGTCTGAGCTATGGCGTCGAAGATATTCGATGCGGGCACTACTAGAAGATCAACATGCTTGCCAGCTTTTTCGGCGAGCGCGATGACGCGGCTGAAAAGCAGTTGTTCGTAATTTGTGAAAAGGTGCTGCTCGCCAATGTGCTCATATCCTGTGTCTGGCCCCTTCATCACCTGCACAGTCATCACTACGAGGTCGCGCTTACCCGTGTGCGTCATCTCAAGAGCCTTCTTCACATGATCCAGCGTGTTGTAATCGCGCACGACTACGAGCGCGTTGCCGGGTCGCACCTCTACAGTCTCGTTCGAGATGATCTCTTGTTGTTGCAGACGAAACTGATCCACTTCGACGTGCGCAGCCGCGCCGCGCTTTCTTTCATTTATGCGCTCGGAGATGAGGAAGATGCTGAAGAAGATGAGCGTGAAGGCAATGCCGCTAATGGTCGCCACCTGCTTCGTGATTAGGTTAATTCCGGCAACTGAGAAGAGCAGCGCCGCTATGATGCCCAGTCCAATAGGAATTTCGTAACCGTCCAGCCTGATGTTCAGTGGCACTTTCCATTCGCGCGGGCTGCGGTCTTTGAATCTGAGCACAAGCATTGCCAGCGCCTTGAATGCGAACGACCAGATAACGCCGAACGCATAAGCTTCGCCCAGAACATAAACGTTGCCGCGAGAACCTATGATAGTGACGAGTTGCAGCAGCACTATCATGTTAATCATGCGATAGGTCGTGCCGTAACGTTTATGCGGCGCACGGAACCAATCCGTCAGCACGCCATCTTCCGAGACGCGGTTCAAGACTCCGTTCGAGCCTATGATTGCGGTGTTGACTGCCCCGGCGAGCATCAGAAAGCCTACGACGACTATGAACGCTTGAAAGAGAAGTTTCAGGGGCGTTGGGCCAACCAGATAGATGGAGATGCCGCTGATTAGATTGTCGAAGTATTGCGGTCTGACGCTATCTGGAATAATCGCGTAAGCGAAGAAAGAGACGAGCGAAG
>MNJR01000020.1:0-24507 GCA_001920415.1 Acidobacteria bacterium 13_1_20CM_3_53_8
CGAACTGAACATAGTGTTCGAGCGTAGCAACAGAGCTTCGGCCTCGACGCGTTCCTCCAAGATGACAGGCACTATGCCATCGGAAATCCAGACGATTGCGGGCTGCGAGTTGGGTCTTTCGCTGGACGCGCGCCTTATTACGTCAGAAATCGTCATGGTCAAGCCGACCTGATCGTCCATTCCTACCTGCGCGCGCCCGTTGTGACTGATTCTCTCTATCGTAACAGTCCCGTTCGGCGTCTCTCTACGAATGACCCTGACGCCCTTCTTGCTCGGAAGCGTTGTCACATGTGCGCCGTTCGCAGCTTGCGCGGCCTGCTCGCCAGATTGATTCGAAGAATTTGACCCGACCGAAATACTCATCCTGCCCTGAGTGTCATCGTTCGGGCGAGAATTCCGATTTGAGGATGCAGACTCGCGCCGCTCGCCATTCTGAATGAGTTCGGGTACGCGCGAGAGAGCGGCCTTCACCTGCGCGCCATCGCTCGTAAACCCTGTGAGCCAGTTGCGATACGGCGTGGAAGATGTCCAATCCAGCGCCAGTACGCCCACTTCATCGCCTGACGGAAGACGCGCAAGCTCAGCCGCAATGGCTTCGAGAATTTCCGTGCGCCGAAGGAAGCGCCCCGATCCGTCGCTGCGCAGATCAAGCACTAGCACCAGAGCGAGCGGCTTGCGCGACTGTCCCTCGCGCGTGAAGTAGGAGACGGAGCGCGGCTGGCCGTCATCAAGCACCTCGAAATTTTCGGGGCGCAGGTCGGTCACGGGCAAACCCGTGCGGCGATCTCTAACGAGCGCGTCGAGGAAGACCACTCGCGTATTGATGCGCACGGTGTCGGCCACCCGCTCCTGCGCGCGTAGGGAAGTCGAGTTAGAGAGAAGGGCTATCAAGCCAATCAGTAAAGCGAGTCGGATTCTGTTCATCTCCTGCCTCCTCGGAAAAATGCAAAAAGGAATAATTTCAAAATCGTTAACAGTGATTCCATCCTTAGCGCACTTTGCTCTTTTCTTTGCTTCTAAAGCGTGAACCTGCAATTTTCATGAATCTTAAGATTGATAAGAATTGTTGGTTCTCGCAAAGGCGCAAAGGGAAATGCTTAAGCTCGCTATGGAGTTGTTGAACTGCGCTCAGATTGATGAAAACCGTCCAAGCCATGAACCGCTTCACGGCTCTGATGAATTCGTGGCCTCGTCAATCAACGATCTGCTCATCTGTTCGGGGTTCTGCATCCACCTGATTAGAGCCTGCGGCGCGACTTCGACTTGAAGCACGGTCGCGTCGCGCCGCTCTATAGTGACGACGAGGACGTTGAACTGATCACCAGCTTCCCTGGTGAAGACATAGGTCTGCTGGCCGTCCTGGCGCGAGCGAATCTGGAGAAGCGGTCTCCATTCCGCGTTGAGCGTCATCTTCATTGCCGCGTAAAAATCTGACTGTCCGGCGGCAGAAAAATCCTGATTCTCGAAAGTCGCCAGCTTGAATGATTTGACCCCGTTGGGGCGAGCGATCCTCATCCCGGCGCGTGCGAGCAGCGGCAGCCCCTTGTGCTTCACGTGATAAAAATTCTCGACGAGTTTGACTATAGCGTTGTACTCGCCCGTCTGCGCTGCGCCTACTGACCGGGAAATTTGTAGAAGAGCGAGCAGCAATAGAATTTTCAGAACTGTTTTTGTAGACATCGCGGCTACTCGTTTCTTCTTGTCGGGGTGGACTCGCGCACCAGATCGAAGTCCGGCACACCGAACTGACCTTCGATTCGGCTCAGCCTCTCTAGATCAATCGGGCCGACTATGTTGACGAAGGTGAATTCTTTCGGCGCGAAGTCTAGAATCGCAAGCCCGGCGATCTGGTTGTTCTCCATCAACACATAAACTTCTACGTTCTCGCCGTCGTGTCGGCTGTGTATGCCCAGGAATCTAGACCATCCGGGCGCGCGTAGCTGCGAGCGAATAGCTTCCACATCCGCCTCGGCGTACTCGTTCTCGTTGTCGAACGTGAAGCTCTTGACGTAGATTCCTTTCAGTCCGCTTATCAATTCACGAATCCTGGCCTCGTCCTGATCCTGATTGGACAGAAGACGTGCGGACATCTGTAGCAGGCGCTCGTCCATGTTTATGTCCACAGTCTCGCTGGCGCGCGAAGCCAGGTGGTCAATGCCGCTCGTTTCTATCCTGCCGCTCTGGGCCGACGCTGTGGCGCAGGCCAGTGCAAGCAAGAGCGCGAGGCCAAAAAGTTTCATGGTTGAGTCCTCCAAAAATTTCATTACCTGCTCCGTTCGTTATGGATTAAGACCGGGGTTAGTGCTGTTAAGGCTCTGCGCCCTGCGCTGAGCGTGGTTGAGCTTGGCGCTTGCCACCTGAAGCGCGAGGATAAGCTCATCTCTTGCACGCCTTGCTTCCGCCAACTCTTCTGCGCTCATCTGCGGTTGAACGCTGGCTGCTTCGTTGACAGGCCGTGTGTTGCTCGTTTGCACTGGAGTGTGAATCCCGTTTCTGTTTGCAGCTTCGTAGAATGGCGGCCTGCGTCGAATGTTGCGACCGTAAGAAAGCTCAGCGTTTGATCTGCTGTGGTGTTTAACTTCGTGCGCCGCCCCTAGCGTTGTTCTTGAAATATTGCCGGGTTCAACAGGCGCGATGGAAACATCTTGCGACGCGAGCGCAGAGATTTCAGCGCGAGCGTCCAGACGCTGCAAGCTAATCCACAATCCTGTGAATCCCATCAGGATCAGCACGGCGGCTGCAGCTAGCTCAGACCAGTGAGCGAAGGCGCGCGGGCGCAGTTGCGAAAGCAGCGAATCAGGAAGCGCTGCGGCGCGTGGGCGATGGCTGAGCGTGCCTAACAACTCTTCTAACTGCTCAATCTCAGAGTCAACTTCGCCGCTCTTGTCCCATAAATAGTCGCTCATCTAGGCTCCTCCTCTCCCAAGCCTCTCGCGCAGCATCTTCATCCCGCGCGAAAGGTTGACGCGAACCGAATCAGGTGTAAGTCCAGTGCGCGCGGCTATCTCAGGGCCTGTCATCCCTTCAACAAGCCGCAGCACAAGAGTTTCGCTGTAAGCATCAGGAAGCTGACGTATGACCTCTAAAACTTCAACCGCCTCTTCTTTACGCCCAGCAACCTGCGTCGTAATCTCTTCAGTTAACTCCTCGCCTGCTCGCCGTCTTCTATGAAAATCCATAGCGCGGTTTCTGGCTATCATCGCAAGCCAGCCGCCGAAAGCGTTTGCGTCGCGCAGCGTGTTCAATTTTCTGAGCGCCTGAAGAAAGACTTCCTGCACAAGATCGTCAACCTCAGTGGCGGGGACGCGCGCCAGAAGTATGCCGTGAACCATGGGCGCATAGAGGTCGTAAAGCTGACCGAACGAATCGCGATCTCCTTTGAGCACTGCGCGGACAAGCGCGACCGAAGGTGAGTCGAATGATTCGGAACGCGCGTCTTCAGGTTGGTTCTTGCCAACCATCATGAGCGTGTCTGCTACCGCTTCGACTTCGTACATTCTGTGACCTTCGTAGAAAAGTAGATTACCTTGCCGGGCAGCGTCCCGTCGTTCAGCCATAAAGACGCTTCTTCACGGAAAAGTGTTAACGGGTTCTTGTAGAACTCAAGTGAAATTTCGCCCGCGCTTTTTCTGTGGCTTGCTGATTAAGGTTTGCAAGGCTGGTCAAAATGGCTTGAGAGGCTGGGGAGTCTGCCCGTGTGTGGCCTAATTTGACGGGAACTTAAACGTTCTGGAGGCAGAGAAGGTTTCTATAAACGTCCCTTCGTAGCAACAAATCAAGTCAAAGGATTGTCCTCATCATGCTGCTCGAAAATCGAGACTGAATCTTTCCGCTTAGGGTTCTCGTTTGCGGTCATTCGCAGCATCTCTTCCGAAGGCTTGAGGAAGCGAGCGTGCCAGATGAAGAGCGTGGAAACGAGCAGCGCAATCGTGCAGGCCGCGCCGCCTTCTAACCCGTAATCGCCGCCAGTGAGCCATGCTGGGCCTGAATCAAGAGCGAGGAAAAGAGGCGCAGGCGCGAATTTAGTTATCCCGCTGACTGGAATTCCCATAAAAGAGTTCATCGTCCAGTTCCATGAAAAATGTATGCCGAGCGGAAGCCAGAGGCTTCGCGTGCGCAGATAGGCAACGGCGAGCCACACGCCAGCGAGCGCCGTGTTGATGAAAGTGAAGACGGGCACGACGTTCGGGTTATTCATGTGAAGTAACGAGAACGCGACACATGTAACAATGACGCCAACCCATGCTAACTTCGCTCGCGTAAATGTTTGAAGTGTATAGCCGCGAAAAAGCATCTCTTCGGCTGCGGCTGCGGGAATGAAGACAGCTAACGATGAGAGAATATTCTTTATGACCGGCTGAAACAGAGCCGAAGAATTTAGTGCGAAGCGTAATTTGCCGCCTGACGCTGAGATGCCTGTTGCAAGTAGAAGAGAGAGTGAACCAATCAATACGCCGAAGAGAAGGTCGCGCGTCCATCCGCTGTAAAATGCCCAGCCGAGAGCGCGCCAAGGTAACTCTTCCAGAAACTTGTTGCATATCAATCCAGCAATTGCAGCGATTAGAAAAAAGATTGCAGCGGAGATAAATTCAGAAGCGTAGTCGCCCGAAACGGCTTGACGAATGGCGCGTGGGCTGAAGTAGAGAACCGCCTGAAAGACTCCAGTGATTAGAAAGAGGAGCAGCAGATAAACGGCCACGAAGATTGCGAAGCGCCAGCCGCTACGCAGGCGACCCGCATCGTTTATAAAGATGTCTGAAAGCTCCATTAGATGATTGATTGCCGAACTATGTTTAGAACGCATGGGCATTCTAACGAAGCATCTCAGGATTTGCACACGCAAGGGCATAAAGGCGCGCGCGACCGCCGGGCATCTATGTGGTAAAATTCAGAAGCAGCGGTAAGAACAGTTTTCAGTTTTTAGTTTTCGGTTTTCAGAAAGAAGCGACATGCTCTTAACTGAAAACTGAAAACCGCGAACTGAAAACTGAAAACTGAAAACTAAAAACTGTTCTTATGGGTTCTGAATCAAAGACAGAAGAGAAGCTCAAAGCAGAAACCTCTGCGCGGCGTCGCACTGCGCCGTGGCTTCTGGGCGGACTTGTGCTGCTGATGCTCTTCATGCTAGTGGCACAGCAGGCATTCGGCCTGTGGTCAATCGTCTCGATTGATACGGCGTCAGATACGCTTCTGCTTTACGCGCTCTCGTCGCTAAACTTCGCAGCCTTCATAGTCTTCTCCTTCATCTTCGTGCGCAGCCTTCTCAAACTCAGGCGCGAAAGGCGCGAGCGACAGTTGGGGTCTAAGATAAAGACGCGGCTGGTGGTCTATTTCATCACGATGAGCCTTCTGCCTGTCACGGGCATGGCCGTCTTCTCGTACCTTTTTCTGAACCGCTCGCTTGAAAAATGGTTTGGGCGCATTCCCGAAGAGATAGAAAGAGACGCAGGCGATTTGCAGCGCGAGTCAGACCGCGATCAGGCTCAGAGCCTTTATGAGACCGGCGCGGGTCTGGCAGTGCTTCTCAACCAGCAAACAGATGTTCAGGACGACACAGTGCTTGCTCGTGTCGTTCAATCTAGCGGCCTCGCTGCCGTCTCAATCAGAGGTGCTACGGGTGATGTTCTTGCGCACAGCGAAGCTGCTATGCCGGATGCCGAACGCGCAGAGCTTGAGCGCGAGATGAACGGCGTGCGCGCGGGCGGTAACGCGCCGCTCGCTACGTTCGAGAGAAAATTCGATGTCTCGATTCTGCCTCTGAGCGGAGGCCAAAGCCTGCTGGTCGCGCGTGCTCATCACAACGATGCTACCTTGCGCGAAATACTTTCAAGCAAGCAGAGCGAGTATAGCCGTCTTGTTAAGCGACAAAGAAAGGTTCGTCTTCAGGGGCTTTCAACGCTGGGCTTGATGACGCTGCTTCTGCTTTTCGCTTCGTCATGGGCTGCGATTCATCTTGGGCGCGGAATAGCCATACCAATCAAGGCACTTGCGGAAGCTTCAAACGAAGTTGCGCGCGGCAATTTGAGTTACAGAGTCACTACGATTGCCGACGACGAGTTGGCGCTTCTAGCGGACTCGTTCAACCAGATGACCGCGCAGCTTGAGGAGAATCGTCGAAAACTTGAGGCGAACGCGCAGGAGTTGCGCGAGAAGAATCTTGCGCTTGAGGAGCGGCGCAACTACATAGAGACCGTGCTGGAATCTTTATCAACGGGCGTGATCTCTTTGGACGAAACGAACCGCGTGACGACCATAAACGCGGCTGCGGCTGCTATGCTTCACGTCGCAGACAAGAGCCACAGGAGCGGGTTTACTCTCTCCGAAATTCTCTCTTCGGAAGATCTTGCGGTGCTTGATAGATTGCTACGCCGCGCTCGTCGCATGGGGCGCGCGACGGAGCAGACGGAATTAACGCGCGGGTTATCATCGGACGAATCCGCCATGCCCGCCGCGTTGACGGCAACGGCTCTCGGTTCGCCTACGAACGTCGGGCGAGGCTGCGTCCTCGTCATAGAAGATTTGACTGAGTTGCTGGCCGCGCAACGCGCAGCAGCGTGGAGCGAAGTCGCGCGCCGAATGGCTCATGAGATAAAGAACCCGCTCACTCCCATACAACTCTCTGCGGAGCGCATCGCTAAAAATTTTCGTAACGGAGCGAATGGTTCTGACGGCAGAAGTCACAACGAAAACTCTGCGGAAGAGCACGCGCGAGTCTCGCAGATTGTAGAAGAATGTACTGCGACGATTTCCAGAGAGGTCGCAGGACTAAAAGCTATGGTTGACGAGTTTTCGCGCTTTGCCAGATTGCCGCACGCGCGGCTCGAACAATCTGATTTGAATGAAGCGGTCAAACAGTCTGTGGCGCTTTACGAAGACCGTCTGGACGGCATTCGTATGGACGTGCATCTTGCGCGCACGCTTCCCGCTGCGATGCTTGACAACGAACAGATGCGGCGTGTCTTCGTCAACCTGATAGATAACGCGCTGGAAGCGATTGCAGACACGGAAGGCGAGCGCCGTGTGACGATTGCGACCGCCCATGACCCTTCGCGCGGGCTGCTGCTTGCCGAAGTCACAGACACAGGGCACGGCATATCGCGCTCAGATTTCTCCAGACTATTCCAGCCAAACTTTTCAACGCGCGGGCGCGGCACAGGGCTGGGGCTGGCAATCGTACAGCGCATCATTACGGAGCATGGCGGGCGCATACGAGCGGAATCGAACCGCCCGCGCGGCGCGAAATTCACTATAGAACTTCCTGCAACGGGCGCTTGAATCTTTTTACAATATCGTTCATTTCAAAACTGTTCATTTCAAATCTCAAATTTCAAATTTGAGATTAGTCTTCAGGTGGCACAATCAATACTCATTGTTGACGACGAGCGCGGCATACGCGAGACGCTGCGAGCCGTGCTGGAAGACGAAGGCTTCGTGGCCGACACGGTTGCGAGCGGTGAAGAATGTCTGAAAGCCATTGAGAAACGCGCATATGGTTGCATTCTTCTTGACGTGTGGCTGCCTGGAATTGATGGACTCGACACGCTCGAACGTATGCGCGCGATTGCAACGGACGCGGCGGTCGTTATGATTTCGGGGCACGGGACTGTAGAGACTGCCGTGCGCGCAACGAAACTTGGCGCATTCGATTTTATAGAAAAACCTCTCTCAATTGAAAAGACCGTTCTGACGATTCGCAATGCGTTGCGCCAACGCGAGCTTGAGCGTGTTAATGCTGAGTTGGTCGCGGAATTGAATCAGGAATACGTGATGGTCGGCGAATCCGTAGCCATGCGCGCGCTTCGCAAGCAGATAGAGGTGGTCGCGCCTACAGACGGGCGTGTTCTAATTTACGGCGAATCGGGTACAGGAAAAGAACTCGTTGCACGCGCAATTCACGCGCGCTCACGTCGCGCCAGCGCTCCCTTCATAGAAGTCAACTCCGCCGCAATCCCCGAAGAGCTTATCGAATCAGAACTGTTCGGCCACGTGAAAGGCGCTTTCACTGGCGCGACCGCAGCCAAGAAGGGAAAGTTTGAGTTGGCCGATGGCGCGACGCTCTTTCTGGACGAAGTTGCTGATATGAGCGCGCGCGTGCAGGCGAAAGTCTTGCGCGCTCTGGAAGAGCAAAGGTTCGAACCTGTTGGAAGCACCGTGAGCGTACGCGTGGACGTGCGCGTGATTGCTGCTACGAACAAGCGTCTTGACCTCTTGATTGAGCAAGGGGCTTTCCGATCAGACCTCTTCTATCGCCTGAACGTCATACCGTTTGAACTGCCGCCATTGCGCGAACGCCTTGAAGACGTTCCGCAACTCGTAGAACATTTTAATCAGAAATTTTCAATCGCTTACGGCAAACGAGCCAAACGTTTTGAGCCGGATGCCATAGAGGCTATGCAGAACTACGCTTGGCCCGGCAACGTGCGCGAATTGAAGAACACAGTGGAGCGCGTAGTCATCATGCACGGCAAAATTAAGGTGACGGCGGGCGATCTTCCTACGCTTGGCGGCGAAGAACCGCCCGCAGCATCTTTCCGTTTCCCGTCATTCAAGGATGCGACCGAAGCTTATCACCGCGAATTCATTCAGCGAAAATTGGCCGAAGCCGAAGGCAACGTCTCGCGCGCAGCCGAATTGATGGGCGTTGACCGCAGCCACCTTTATCGCCGTATGCGCGCGCTAGGAATACAGGTGCGCGGCGAGCGCGAACGCGCTTCGTAGCATCTAATAAAGGCAAAAGTAAAAAGGTAAAAGGCAAAAGTGAGGCTGAAACCATCTTTTAATTAAAAAGCTTTAGTCCTTATCCCTTTTGCCTTTTACCTTTTTACTTTTGCCTTTTCTTTGCGTGTTGACAATGATGGCTAAATGGCTTATCAGTTACGGTTGATGTGTCGCCTGACTTTTGGCAACACATCAGCAGCGCGCTCAGTTATTTAGAGCGCAATTTTTGAAGAGGTTTTAATGGATTACACAACCCGTGAGCTTTTGAAGCGATATGCGAAACTCGCTTTGGGCCAACCGTTCGCGCCCGTTCTTCTGAACATACTCGTCACTTCAGTCTGCGACATGCGCTGCACGCACTGCTTTTTTACGGACGAGCTGGACGACCGTCCGCGCAAGAAGCTTCAGATGAAGACGCACGAGATTGAAAAAATCTCCGAAACTCTAGGCGGCAACCTTGGCGTGCTCATACTCGCTGGCGGCGAGCCTTTCACCAGAAAAGATTTGCCCGAAGTCGTCCGCGCATTCTACAAAAATAACAGGCTCGAATCCGTCTACCTGATGTCGAACGGGCAGATTCAGAAGCGAATCATGCCGGACGTGACGCGCATTCTGGAAGAGTGTCCGAACCTGAATGTAACGGTTGCGTTAGGAATTGACGGATTGAAAGAGCAGCACGAGAAGATTCGCCAGAAACACGGCTCGTGGGATATTGCGATTGACACAGCCCGTCAGTTGCAGACGATTAAGAAGGAATACAGAAGGCTGGACATTCAGACCTGCACCTGCTTCATGAATTCTAATCAGGACACTATCTTCGAGTGGTACGATTTTCTGAAATACGAATTGAAGCCGGACAAGGTCAACTTCAACTACATCAGGCCTCCGTCAGCAGACCCCGTTGAATTGCAGATTGACCATGCGCGTTACGCGCGGCTAGCCGAGATGATTGACGACGATTCGCGCCACGCCGCGATAAAGAATAATTACGGCGGTGACGCAGGATTCTTCAAGGCTGCGATTGACATCTACATGCACGGCCTGATTTCGAAGACGAAAGAGGAGCAGAAGGCGCAACTGACCTGCTACGCTGGCACGGCTGGCGCTGTCATCTACGACGAAGGCACGCTCTCTTCATGCGAGAACCTTGAGCCGATTGGAAATCTAAGGGAATACGATTGGGATTTTCAGAAGCTATGGCTCTCGCCCGCCATGAAAGAGCGCCGAAAACATGCTGCGAACGGCTGCTATTGCACGCACGAGTCGAACTGTTATTACCCAAGCCTGCCTTTCAACCCGAAGCACTTGATTCAGATCAAGAGGCTTGAAAAGGAGATGAAGAAAGCCAGTAAGGCGCTGGGGCGCGAGAGCGAGCAAGCTGATGGGGTGAGTGTTAAGGTATAAGAGGAGTATGGCTACGTATAAATTTACGGTTGTGATCGAACCGGATGAGAAAGGCTTTCACGCTTTTGTCCCCGTGCTGCCCGGATGCCACACGTTTGGAGCGACGATGGATGAAACCCGCGCCAATATTGTAGAGGCAATGGAGCTTCATATTGAAAGCTTACTAGATGATGGTGAAAATGTTCCGACCGCGGTCTAATCTTATCGAAATATCATGAGAGTTTTCGTCGCTCTATTGTCGCTGATTCTTATCGCTGCTCAGCCGTCCTTCGGCCAGTGGCAAAGGAATGGCGAGCGCACAGAAGACGAAGCTGCTCGTAAGTCTGTGAAAGGCTTTGGGGCGCATCTCATTCTGGTCGAGAGGCCACGAGAGTTTGTTGATATGTGGCAAAGACCGGAGACGCCCAACATCGAAACCATTTCCTCCGTCAAACCGAATCAGCCTTTCGGAGCATTCATTCTCTTTGCAGGCTGCAAGCCAAACAGCGCGGGCGTCTGCGATTGCGAAGTGGATTTTGATGTTTATAAGCCGGACGGCAGTTTGTACGCCGAACGGAAAGGGTTGGAACTCTGGAAGCAGCATGCGCCGCCGCCACAGAATCTACAACTGAGCGTTGCCAACCTTGTTCTTCGCATGAGCGCTCATGACCCTGTGGGTAAGTACAAAGTCAAGGCCACGATTCGTGACAACAATGCGGACGTTAAGTTCGATGTTGAGACTACTTTTACCTTGGAAGCCGATTAAAGTTTGAGTATATGTTTCGCTCGCGCGTTCCAAAAATTCTTATCATCTCGTCCGACACGGGCGGCGGTCATCGGTCGGCTGCTGCGGCAATCGTCGCGGGCGTGCAGAAGTTTTTCCAAGGGCAGTCTTACGCCGTTCGGACGGTGCGCGCGATTGAAGAATCGCATCACATCACGGCTAAACTGGTCGGTATTTACAACTGGGTGCTCAGAAACCGTCAGCACTGGATGAAGTATCTATTCTGGGCTGTGAATCGCTTTCGTCCTGAGACAAGAGAGTTTTTCTACAAGCGTACAGTAGTGTTTTTACAAGAGATGTTCGAGCGTTGGTGTCCGCATGTTGTCGTTAGCGTTCATCCTCTTACACAGCACGGCATCGCGCGAGTCCTTAAAGAATTGAATCTAGCGGACAAAATTCCACTCGTCACCGTTGTGACAGACCCTTGTTATGGATTCTGGAAAGGCTGGGCGTGCGATGACGTTTCTCTCTATCTGGTGGCGAGCGAAGAGGCGCGTCAGCAGCTTATTGATTACGGCATAGCGCCTGAACGCATAAAGATTTCAGGCATGCCCGTTCATCCGAAGTTCGAGTTTCCAGACGAGCATGCTGCGCAGGCTGCGCGCAAAGCCCTGGGACTTGATCCAGAAAAATTCACAGTCTTTGTTAACGCGGGCTGGGCTGGCGGCGGAAATATCCCCGAAATCTTCACAGAGCTTGTGCGCGGCGAGTTGGACGTGCAGGCAATATTTCTCGCAGGAAGGAACGAGGAGCTTCGAGCCGAAGCAGAGTCGCTAGCCTCGAAAGCTCCTTTCCCAGTAAAAGTCATAGGTTATTCGGATCAGGTGGAAGAGTTGATGCGCGCGGCCAACGTGATGGTCTCGAAACTCGGCGGCCTGACCACTTTTGAAGCGCTTGCATGCAGGCTTCCTATCATCGCAGATGCAATCACGCCGCCTATGCCGCAGGAGGCAGGGGCGGCCAACCTCATAGTAAGGCGCGGCGCAGGCGTGCTTCTTCAAAAAGCATCGGACATAGTTCCTGTGATACGCCGGATGGTTGATGATTCCAAACATTACGCAGCCATGCGCGCGGCTACGGTCGGCCTTGCGATTCCTAATTCAACCAGAAGGATTGTTGAAGAGATTGCCGCGCTGATACCTCAACCTGTGATGACTCACGAAGAGACTGCTGCGGTGGAAACGACCGCAGTATAGAAGCTATACTCCCACGTTGACGCGAGACGGCGATTCGGGTTTTAATCCAGCCAAGAAAATTTTCAAAAGTCTGCCCGCTCCTATCCATAACGGACGCGGGTTTTTCGGAGAAGCTTAAAGTTGAGTCTTTTGCTTGAAGGCAAGCGTGCGTTCGTGACGGGCGGCACACGCGGCATTGGCCGCGCAATCTGCGAGGTCTTTGCGCGCGAAGGCGCAGACGTGGCCTTCAGCTTCAACGCGCGCGAAGATTTGGCAGAAGAGGTTAAAGCCAAAATCGCCTCACACGGTCATCGTGCTCACGGCTTTAAGGTTTCTATAACCGACCGCGTAGGGATGAAAAAAGTTGCGCGAGAATTGGTCGAAGAATGGGGCGGGATAGATATTCTGGTCAACAACGCCGCGATTAATCGAGGCGACAATTTCGCAACCACCACGGATCGCGCGTGGGATGAAGTCATCAACACGAACGTCAACAGCCTCTTCGCCGTTACCAAGCCTATCTACAAACAGATGATACGACAGCGCAATGGAATGATTCTCAACATCACTTCCATAGGAGCGATTCGCGCGCTTCCCACATCGGTTCACTACGCAACCTCTAAGGCTGCGATGATAGGTTTCACCAAATGCCTCTCGCGCGAAGCGGCAACGTTCGGCATCACTGTCAACGCAATAGCAGCAGGCATCTTCGACACAGACCTTGCGCACACGCTGCCCGACAGACTTTTGCAGATGCACGAGCTTTGGGTATCGCGTGGTCGCCTGGGTCGCCCGGAAGAGCTTGCGGAAATAGCGGCCTTCCTTGTCTCGGATCGCAACAGCTTCATGAACGGCGAAGTCATAATAGTTGACGGCGGCGGCGTAACTTAAACCATTCAAAATCCTCTTTGCGGTCTTTGCTCTTTCCTTTGCGCCTTTGCGAGAACCTGCAACTCACATGATTCTTGGGCTTAGAGAGAATTGCTGTTTCACGCAAAGGCGCAAAGGAAAATGCTTAAGCTCGCTAAAGGCTGAGCGGTTGCTTGACGAGCAAATCCAAAGTGACACCAGCTTGCACGGAAAAAAGAGTAATAAGATTATCCACTAAATCACACGAAACCACACGAAATAATCTGCCTGAACTTCGTGTCATTTCGTATGGTTTAGTGGACATCTATTCTGCTTATAGCTTGCCATGATAGTGGAGAATGTATAGACCCTGCTTTTTCATGCCCCTGATTCTTTTTCAAGTTCAGCGACCCTTTTTTCCAGAGCGCGTATGGCGCGCGGGACATCGCCGAGCCGTCTGAAGACTGCTGCTGAGCGCGCGAACTCGCGGTTGTCAATCGCTGGAGAGCCGCAGGCGAGTTTGCCGGCAGGGATGTCGTTATGTACGCCGCTCTGCGGGTAGAGCATAGCGTCGTCGCCGATTGTCAGATGACCCCCTACGCCGACCTGTCCTGTCAGAACAACGCGGCGTCCTATGTGAGAGCTTCCCGCAAGTCCCACCTGAGCGCAGATCAAGGCATCGTCATCAACCGTGCATGAGTGGCCTATCTGAACCAGATTATCAATCTTTGTGCCGCGCCCTATTCGCGTCTCGCCCACAGAAGCTTTGTCAATCGTAGTGCAAGCCCCAATCTCAACATCATCCTCAATGCGGACGCGCCCCGCCTGCGGAATCTTCAGCCATCGCCCCTCTTCATCCTTAGCATAGCCGAAGCCGTCCGAGCCTATGACAGCGTTGTTGTAGATGATGACGCGCTCACCTATGACAGTTCCTTCGCGCAAAGATACGCCCGCGTGAATTGTCGAACGTGCGCCTATGCTCACGCCGTCATAGATGGTCACATTCGGAAATATTCGTACTCCTGATTCGATTACAACATTGCGCCCTATGACGACGTGAGCGCCAATGAATGCATCGTCGGCAACTTTTGTTGAAGGATCAATAATGGCGGTTTCATGAATCGAAGGAGCGATTCCGGGTTCGGGATGAAAGAGCCTAAGAGCGCGCGTGTAAGCAAGGTAAGGGTCGCGCGCGCGCAGCAACGCAATGTCACGCTCGACTTCAATCGCTTCCCCAACATAAATCGCGGAAGCGCGCGTCGTCTGAACCCGTGTTGTGTAGCGCGGATTGGAAAGGAATGTCACATGGCCTTCTGATGCATCGTCCAGGCCAGCCGCTCCTTCAATCTCCATGTCGCCGTATTTTTCGTCAAAGGCTGCGCCCGTCAGTCGCGCAAGTTCTCTCAGTTTCATGCGCCGAAGTTTATCGCAAACCGGGACGCCCACGCCAAGTTGGATGCGACTAATACCGGATTGCAGAACAAAATAAGATTCAGCAAAAGCTGTCCACGAAGCCACACGCGCACGACACGAAGTCAGTCGCTATGTTTAGTGTCGTGCGCGTGTGATTTAGTGGATAATCTGTTCTCCGTATTTTATTGTGCAATTCAATATAAGAACTCATTTCATAACTTGTAGGTAGTAGCTCAACCCTTTGCGGTCTTTGCTCTTTCCTTTGCGCCTTTGCGAGAACCTGCAACTCACATGATTCTTGGGCTTAGAGAGAATTGCTGTTTCACGCAAAGGCGCAAAGGGAAATACTTAAGCTCGCTAAGATGATTTAATAGGAACGAAAATTACATCAAGCTAATCGGGTCAATCTCTATGTTGACGACTCGCGTGTCGCAACCTTTCGACGCAGCGTCTGCGAAGCCCATGTCAATGACCTCACGAAGTTGTGGGCGGTTGCGGGATTTGATGAGAATCTGGTAGCGATGCTCGCCGCGCAGTCGCGCGAGAGGAGCGGGAGCAGGCCCCAGGATTCTGCACGCGCGATCTTTGTTCGCATCGTCTAAAGATTCACGGAGCCGCGAGGCTGTTTGCTGCACGCGACCTAGCTCGTCGCCGTGAATCATAAGTGATGCGAGCGCGACAAACGGCGGGTAGCTCATGGTCTTACGGTGTCGAATCTCTTCCTGATAAAAGCCGAAAAAATCTTGCGCGCAGGCATGGCGCAGCGCGTAGTGGTTCGGGTGAAATGTCTGCACGAGCACGCGCCCCGCCAGACTTCCTCTGCCCGCTCTGCCTGCGACCTGCGTTATCAACTGAAACGTTCTTTCAGCCGAACGAAAGTCCGGCAGCGCAAGCCCTGCATCAACTGAAACCACGCCGACCAGCGTGACGTTGTGAAAGTCGTGCCCTTTGGCTAGCATCTGCGTGCCTACCAGCATATCAAGCTCGCCCGCGCCGAACTCAAGAATCGTTCGCTCGAAGAGTTTGCGGCGCGCTGTCGTGTCGCGGTCTAGGCGCGCTATTCTCAAACTCGGAAAATGTTTTTTCAGAATCTCTTCAATCTGCTCCGTGCCCTCGCCAACGAAATAGATGTAGACGCCGTCGCAGTTCGGACATTTCTGGGGAGTCGGTCGGCGGAAATTGCAGTAGTGGCAGATGAGGCTGCGCTCGCTGCGATGAAAAGTGAGAGTCACGTCGCAGTTGGGGCAGTGAATTGATTCGCCGCAGGAGCGGCAGAGCACGAAGCTGGAATAACCGCGACGATTTAGAAGAATGATTGACTGCTCGCCGCGCTCGTTGGTTTCTTCAATAGCTTTCAGCAGCCGGTCTGAGAAGACAATTGACTTACCCTTTTCCGCAAAGACCGAGCGCATGTCAATTATCTCCGCACGCGCCATAGCGCGGTTGGCTATGCGATTGGGCAGGTGAAGGTAGTTGTATTTTCCCGTGCGCGCGTTATGAAAAGTTTCGAGCGAGGGCGTGGCAGAGCCTAACACAACGACGGCAGATTCTTTCTTAGCACGCACGATGGCTGTGTCGCGTCCGTTGTAATAGGGCGATTCGTGCTGGCGATAAGAGGTCTCGTGCTCTTCGTCAACGACAATCAATCCTAGATCAGAGACAGGCGCGAAGACTGCGGAGCGCGTGCCTATGACCACGCGCGCTTCGCCCCGTTTTAATCTGCTCCACTCGTCGAAACGTTCTCCTGTCGTCAAAGATGAATGAAAGATTGCCACTTGATCGCCGAAGTGTGCGCGAAGGCGGCGCGAGAAGACAGGCGTCAATGCAATTTCAGGCACAAGCATCATGGCTGAGCGACCGCGCTGTAGCGTTGCGCTCATTGCGCGTATGTAGATTTCAGTCTTGCCGCTGCCCGTCACTCCGTGAAGAAGAAAGGGCGCGTAATCGCCCACTTCAATCTTCGTCTCAATCTTCTTCAGCGCTTCAGATTGCGCTTCGGTCAAGCGCAGATCATCCTTTTCAGGCAACGAAACATTCGCAAGCGGGTCGCGTCTTACATCGCGCACAAAAGTTTCAACTATACGCCGTTTCTCCAAGCTCTGAATCGTTGAAGCGCTCACATCCGCTTTATCAACCAGACTGGCGAAAGCCGCTTCGCCGCCTTCACTCATCAGCGCTTCGACTGTTCGACGCTGCGCGGCTGTGAGCGAGCGAGCGGCGTCGGCTTCGGCGTGCATCTCAGGCGGGAGAAGGCGCACGGCCTTTCTGCGCTTAGGCTTGGCCGTGACGGTGCGCGCGCGATGAGCTATGCGAATCCACCCGACTTTTTCAAGTTCGCGTGCGACGGCGCGAGCGCGCGCTTCACCAACATGCTTTGCTATAAAACGCAGACTCGTCTCTCCCGCGTCCGCAAGAATTTTCAGGGTCAATGCTTTCGCCGTCACTGTTCGCGCATGAGGAAGACGCGCCAATTCGTCGCGCCCTTCCGTAGTGATGGAAAGAACCTGTTCGACCGTAGCGTTCAATCCTGCGGGCAGCGCGGCCTTCAGGACTTCGCCCCAGGGCGCGGCGTAGTAATCTGCGACCCAGCGCGTTATCTCCAGAACGTCAGGCGTCACTAGTGGCTCTGCATCAAGCAACTCTTCCGCGTCCTTAATCTCAGCGTCCGAAATTTCTACGGCAGAATCAGGCTCATCCATCATCGCGACGATGTAACCCGTCACCTTCTTTCGACCGAACTCGACCAGAAGACGCGAGCCTATGCGCGCCTCGCTTCTGGTTGAGAGCGGTAGGCGGTAAGTGAACGTCTGCATCACATGAAGCGGGATGGCAACTTCTGCGTAAGCTGGCGCTAGGCGCGACTGAGCGCCGTGTCCATTTTGCGTTACAGTCTTTTCTATTTTTTGCTGCACAGGAAAAAGGAGGTCAAAAGGCAAAAGTAAAAAGGAAAAAGTGTGGACACGCCTTGCAGGCGTGAATTATAAATTAAAAATGCTTTGTCCTTACTTTTGCCTTTTTACTTTTACCTTTTGCCTTACTACGGCTGGAGATATTAACAGAGTCAGGAAGAAAGGTAATCCCTGACTCTCTTCATGTCCTCCCACACCTCGCGCTTTTTCGTGGGATCGCGCAGCAGGTAGGCGGGATTAAATGTTGGCATCAGTTTCATACCGTTGTAGTCGTGGAATTCGCCGCGCATCTGCGTGATGCCTTTCTTGGTGCGAAGCAGCGCGCGCGTGGGCGTGTTGCCGAATGCGATTATGACTTTAGGATGAACAGCGACGATCTCGCGGTGAAGATATGGAATAAAGAAATTCAAAACTTCAGGCGTCATCTCGTCGCCCGTAGAGATGTATTTCACGGTGTTCGTCAAATAGCAGTCGCTTCGCTTTAAGCCTATTGACCCTAAAATGCGATCAAGCATCTGACCCGCAGGCCCCATGAAAGGTTTCCCTGAACTCACATCGGGCGGGCCGGGCGATTCGCCCACGACGGCCACGCGCGCGCCAACAGCCCCTTCTCCCAAGATAAAAACGCGCCCAGCGAACTGCGGCATAGCTTTAGCGCGCACCAGCATATCCCCGAAAATCTGCTCAAGCGCCTCGCCCGAAGCTTCCGTGTTTGAATCAAAGAGTGAAGACTGCATAACTAAGAACAGTTTTCAGTTTTAAGTTTTCAGTTTTAAGTTACAAGCTTGCTCGCTCTTTTCTGAAAACTTAAAACTGAAAACTTAAAACTGTTTCTTGCCGTCCAGATACTCGCGCACTTTTTTCATGTCTTCCCAGCACTCGCGTTTCTTTGAAGGGTCGCGTAGCAGGTAAGCCGGATGAAATGTGGGCATGACCTTGATGCCGCGATAGTCCAGGAACTGGCCGCGCATCTTTGTGATGCCTTCCTTAGTGTCCAGCAGATTCTTCATTGCGGTGTTACCGAGGACGACTATCACTTCGGGGCGAACGACTGCAATCTCGCGCAGAAGGAAGGGCTTGCAAGTTGCTGCTTCGGCCAGTGTGGGCGTGCGATTCTGCGGCGGGCGGCAGCGGTTGACGTTTCCAATAAAGACGTCTTCGCGCTTCATGCCTATGGCTTCGATGATCTTGTTTAGAAGTTGCCCGGCACGCCCTACGAATGGGCGAGCCTGAGCGTCTTCGTCCGCGCCCGGCGCTTCGCCTACGAACATAAGGCGCGCGCGAGGATGCCCCTCGCTGTTGACCACGTGTGTGCGACCTTCATTTAAGGGGCAGCGCGTGCATTCGCCTATGTCGTTCCAGATGTCTTCTAGAGTTTCGTTCACCTGCGGCAGACTCGCCTCGTCCTTCGGCGTAATCTCGCCGAAAAGAGTCTCCTGCGGCGGCGGCGGCTCAAGCTCAGGCGTTCTTTTTGGAGTTCGTTTAGCCATCTCGGTCAATCCAGCAGCGCTTTTTATTGCGCTCTTCTCAAATGGTTTTGGATGAGCAGCTTCATCCGCAACTTTTTCCGTTGCAGCCTCCGCATTACGTCGAAGCGCATGGCTCACGGAGGCCACAGATTTCTCATGCGCGATTCTCGTATCAGGCTTTCGAGCAGAAGGTATCGCGTCTTCATCTACTGCAAACTCTTCTACGCCTGCAACGCCAAGCTCGCGCAGGTAAGAAACATACTCGGCAGTATCTTCTATAAGAGACCGCAGTTCTTTAGAGTCTTCATCAACCATCAATCATCAATCATCAATAGGGCAAAAGTAAAAAGGTAAAAGTCAAAAGGAAGGCTGAAACCATTTCTCAGATTTAGAGAGGTTAAGCAATAGCATTAATTTCATCCTCTTCACTTTTGCCTTTTTACTTTTGCCCTTTGCCTTCCAAAGTCTGCGCCTATGCGAACGCTGCAAATAAGTAGGCCCAGCGCGAAACCCATGAGCGCTAGAGTTAATGGAAGCATAATGAGCGACGTGCGTAAAATTACGAAAGGCGACATCAATAGGGCTGCGCCTGCTGCTCCATGAACAATCAACGCTCGCGCGCGCTGCCCAGTTGCGATTGACCATCGGTCGCCTCGTCTCAGAAGTTCGGAAAAGGCAGCGCCAAGAAACGCTCCAAAAATTGCATCTCGCGCGGCGAGCGGTACGACCGCGAGAACAAACTCATCGTAAGGGTAAGGCGCATTCGACCATCCCATAGAGCGCGCAAGAAAACTGAGGCCGATGCTGAAAAGCAGAAGCAGGACTGCGCCTACCGTTGCGAACTTTCGCACGCGCGCGTGTTGTTTGTGGTCGGCCACTTCCGGCTGCACCAGAGTTTCAGCCGTGCGGTCAACCATAGCAACAGTCGCTTTGCCTGCCTGATTCGTCGCAGGGGCAAGAGGAGCGGCAACGGTTGGCGCGTAAGCAGAGCCGGGCGTTGGCGGCAAAGCTGCTGCCGTTGGCCGCGCGATTGGTTCTGGCTTAGCCGAGGCTATCTGCGTCTCTCTAGCTTGAAAAGCCGAATCACGCGCAGCCCGTGCAGGCTGAAGCGCTTCTATGAACTCGCGGAAAAGCTCTTGGGTTGATTGCTGGCGATCTTCCGGGCGTTTGCTCAACGCGCGTTGAATCACCTGCGAAAGCTTAGGCGGCAAGTCCGGGCGCACGGTTTGAAGCAGCGGCGGCGGCGCTACGAAATGCTGCTGTATAATCTGGCCTTGCGTCTCTCCGTCAAAGGGAAGCGAACCCGTTAGCATCTGGTAGAGCATTATGCCTAGCGCGTATATGTCCGAGCGATGATCAATCGCGTCAGCGCCTAATTGTTCAGGCGACATGTAGGAGAGCGTTCCGGCTATGCGGCTTGCGGCTGCGGCTGAAGATTTGATGACTTTGGCTATTCCAAAATCCAGAACCTTTACGAAGTAGCGCCCGTGTCGTCCCAGATGAATGTTCGAGGGCTTGATGTCGCGGTGAATTATCCCTGCGTCGTGCGCAGTAGAAAGCGCGTCCGCGATGCTGGCAAGAAGCGCCGCCGTCTCTTCAGGCGTGAGCGACACGCGCGCACGCAATTCATCTTCGAGCGTGCGCCCTTCCAACCATTCCATTATAAGGTAAGCGAAGCCAGCCTCTTCGCCTGTATCCGTGACGGCGACTATATGCGGGTGCGAGAGACGCCCTGCGGTCAGAGCCTCGCGTTGAAAAAGCTCGCGCGCTCCTGCTGCGTTGCTCTCTTCTATATCGGGCTTCAGGATTTTTCCGGCGACGGTGCGACCAAGCCGCTGGTCAGTCGCGCGATAAACTGCGCCGAAACTGCCAGCGCCAGCGTACTCTTCCAGACGGTAACGCCCGCCGAACATCTCGCCAATCAGGCGATAAGGGTCGCGGCGCGGCGCTGGCTTAATCTGTACACTATCGCTGCTCAAGATTTTTTCGTTAAGACTGGCTTGAAGTCGCTGCTCCACTCATCGAATGAATTTTCAGGCGATTATTTGAATCACGTAGACGCACTATCTCGTCAAGGATGCGGTGCGCGGCTTCAAGCTTTGACATCAAAGGCAGTTCGATGGGCGCAAGGGTTTCACGCGCGAGCAGTGTCACAATGTTTGTCTCAGCATCGAAGCCAGCGCCTTTGCCGGTTATGTCGTTTGCCACTATGATGTCCAGGTTCTTTCGCCTAAACTTCTCGCGCGCATTCGCAATCACGTCGCTAGATTCTGCGGCGAAGCCAACAACAATAAGTCCCTCATGACGATTCAGGGAAACTTCAGCAAGAATGTCCTCTGTGCGTTCGAGTTTTAATGTTAGCTCGGCGTCCGTCTTCTTTATCTTTTCGGAAGCCGGAGCAACAGGCTTGTAATCTGCAACGGCAGCCGCGCCTATGAAAACAGATGCGCTTCCAATCTCTTTCATCACAGCCGCTCGCATCTCTTCCGCCGAAGTCGCCTTCAACACGCGAACTTGCGCAGGCGGTTCGGCGCTCGTGACGCCAGCGACGGAACGGTTAGAGATGAAGCGCACAGGATCAATCGCCTCGCGCGTTGCTCCGGCTGTTATTAAAACTCTTTCATCGGCAAGATCGCGCGTCACAGTCTTTCCGCTCTTACCTAAAAGGCTAAGCGCAGCCGAGACGATAATCTCAGGCTCGCTCAAACGTCCCGGCCCAAATGTGCCGCAAGCCATCTCGCCCGAATCCGGCTCAATGATGTGAACGCCGTCAGCGCGCAAGGTCTCCAGATTGCGTCTTGTGGCAGGGTGCTGCCACATAGTAGTGTTCATTGCGGGCGCTATGATGACGGGCGCAGTCGAGGCCAAGTAGGTTGAAGAGAGAAAATCGTCTGCTATGCCGTTGGCGAACTTGGCTATGATGCTGGCCGTGGCCGGAGCTATTAGGAAAAGGTCAACCGATTGCGAAAAGGTGATGTGAGCAATCGGGTCTGGATTGTCCGGCGCGTAATCATCAACGATGACGTGAGAGCCAGAGAGCGCGCGAAACGTCAAGGGCGTCACGAATTCACAAGCCCTCTTCGTCATGCAGACGCGCACAACGCACCCGGCGCGTTGAAGTCCGCGTAGAATTTCGGCGGCTTTGTAGGCTGCTATGCCGCCCGTAACGCCCAGCGCCACACGCTTGCCAGCAAAACTCTCATCAAGAATGAAACTATCGGACATGAAACTCACCCGCGCCGTCCGAGAATGAATGAAAAATTTTCTGTAGAAATGTATCACCGCTAGCAAACTGCACGCAATCGGAAGCGCCTACGAGTAGTGGAACATTTTCACTTATGAACAAAACATCCATGAGCAAACACTCAACTCTTTGCGCTCTTCTGCTTTGCGTCTTGGCGTCTTTGCGTGAAAATCTATCTCACGCTGTAGAAGCAAAGACGCAAAGCGAGAACGCAAAGAGCTTTTCTATTGCTCTCTTGATGAAAATGTCCCATCTACGCCGCGTCTCGCCTGATAAATTTGAGAATAAACGATTCCTTTTCAAGCGAATTGTGCTAAACTCCCTAAAAATAAATCCCCCAGCAGATTCCAATTTGAGCAGGTGCAAGAAGGTTATGAAGAAAGCCGGAAGAGCGACAACTCTATTCTCGCTCGTGATTCTGCTCTTATGCTTACCCGACATAGCGACTGCGCAGAGCAGGCAAAACTCAGACATGGAGTTCGGCCCAGTGGTTCGAGCTTATCTGGGCTACCTGAAGAACGAGCAGGAGGTGGTTGACGACCGCGTCAGCCGCCGCGAAATAACCCGCAACTATTACGTGCGCAACTCGAATCGCATACGCGCGCTCAGGCAGGTGGCAATGCGCATCGCGCGCGAAACCAGAAACGATTACCTGCCTGAACTCGAAGCCGTTACGCCGGACGAGTTCCACACGATTTTCGAGAACCCTCCGCGCCCCGGAACTTTCGGGACGGGACAGGTTCTCAGTAACACTTTCAGATTCCTGGGCACTGTTCGATCTGTAGAACTCTTTTACATCTTTGCGCGTCTAGACCCTTACGAACAGGCCGATCTGATTGAGCATAGCCAGCAAGGGACAGCAACGACCACGCAAGCAGGCAACAGCGCGCAGCATACTGGCACAGCTACGAGCAGACCGCGCCGTGTAGGATCGCCTTAACGTAAGAACAGTTTTAAGTTTTAAGTTTTCAGTTTTAAGTTAGAAGCTCGCTCTTCTTTCTGAAAACTAAGTAAGTGGACAAAAGTTCTTTGACAAACATAACATCTTCGCTTCTCCCTACAGAGAAAGAGGTGAAGCGATGGTGATGGTCAGTCTTAGTTCCAAAGAAGCCCTGCTATTGGAACATCTGCTAACTTCGACTGACGACCCTCGGCAGTGGCGACGTGCGCAAGCCTTGCTCTGGCTCGATGAAGGCGACAGTGTCGAAGAGGTTGCGGATCGTCTGCGCGTCACCCGCCAGAGTATCTACAACTGGTGCACCCGCTTTGATGAGCGCGACCCGCTTGAAATTGTCGCTCGCCTTGCCGATCAGGAGCGTGGTGGTCGTCCATGCACCGCACGCGGCATCATTGACCCGCTGATTGATGCAGTCATTGACCAAGACCCGCGCGACTTTGGTTATCGCTCGACGATCTGGACGGCCAGTTTGTTGCAACATTACTTGTCGCAGCAGCATCACCTGACAGTCTGTACGAAAAGTGTCAACCGCGCTCTGACACGCTTACAGATTGTATGGAAACGGCCTCGTCATAAGCTGGCACTGCGCCATCCTTTCTGGCGACAAGCCAAAGGGGGCTAAAACGCGGCCTCTGGGGAAACTCGCGCGTCGTCGTGCTGATGCTCGATGAGATCATCATCACCGAGACTCCACCGCTCGTTTGCTGCTACGGGCGGGTCAGAGAGCAGGTCTGCGTCCCTGTCACTGGATGTCGGGCCACACGGATTCTGCATGGAGCGATTAACGTCCGCAGCGGTGACGTGCTGCTCTTGATCACCAAAGTCTGGGATGCCGTGACGCATCAATACTTCTTGGAGATGATTCGCGCACACTGGCTCTTCTGGCATATCACGTTGTTTGAAGATCGCGGGACGCCACACACGGCGGAAGACAGCCTTGAGTTGGCGGCGACACTCGGCATCGCGGTTCGGCTCCTGCCGCGAGCCACATCGGAACTTAATGCGATGGATCATCTGTGGCGCAGTGTTAAAGGACGCGCTTTAGCTGATCGTCCGACATGCTCTATTGATGCATCTGCCGATAGTGCGTGCCGTTATCTGCTAGAGATGGGTCGGCAGGAACGATTACGGAAAGCTGGAGTGCTCTCTGGCAACTTCTGGCTGACCAGTTGATCTCTTTGTCAAAGAACTTTTGTCTACTTACTTAAAAACTGAAAACTTAAAACTTAAAACTATTAAGGTAGATGCGCCAGCCGACACTCTTCGAGAGCAGGAAAGGGCGGAACGCGAGCGACGCAGAAGAAGTAGCGCTCTACGCGCTCGGCGATTTTCAGGCGCGCGGTAAAGTGCTGGCCGGGCGCGATCTTCCGCTTGACCGTCTGCGCGGCGCATTGAAGCGCGCTAGCGACTCGTTCGGAGTTGAAGAACTGAGTGACGAGCAGGCAGTTCGCGCCTTTCAATCACTCGGCGCGGAGGTGCGGCGTGTTCCGCCTTTCGTCGCCAAACATCCTTTCCGCGTCACGGTGTCAGAAGATTTAGCACAGCAAGCCCTGGAAGCTTTTCGGAAAAGAAACGCTCAGGAAGAGTGAAAGAAGATGTGAAGTA
>MNJR01000020.1:24513-33767 GCA_001920415.1 Acidobacteria bacterium 13_1_20CM_3_53_8
AACTCTCATACCCGCCACAGCAATCGTAATAGGCAACATCATAGGCACTGGAATTTTCCTAAAAACTCGCGTGATGACCTGCAACGTGGGCACGCCCGGAAAAGTCCTTGCGGTCTGGGTCGTGGCGGGTCTGCTGTCGTTGGCTGGCGCGCTCACCTACGCGGAGATTGCGGCCATGATGCCGCGAGCAGGAGGTGAGTACGTTTTTCTTCGTGAAGCATTCGGACCGAGTCTGGGGTTTTTATACGGCTGGATGCAATTCTTCGTAGCACGCGCAGGCGGAGTTGCAGCCATCAGCATAGGGTTCGCAATCTTCCTCAACAATCTTGTAGCAAACTCTCTTAGCCAGACAATCTTCAGTCATAATCTACTGGGTTGGCAATTCACCTTCACGCGGCTGCAATTGGTCGCGCTGGGCGCGCTCGCATTCGTCACGCTTATCAATTGCGCGGCGGTCATAGTCAGCGGTCGTATAGCAACCTTTTTGACTGCGGTTAAGATTCTGGCTGTGGTCGGAATAGGCGTTGGCGCTTTCTTCTACGCTCATGGAGATTGGAGTCATCTGGTTCTGTCGAACGTGGGCGGCGCGTGCACGGGTGTAGACATGACGGCGCGCTCAGGTCTTACGGGTTTCGGTGCGGCCATGCTCGGCGCGCTCTGGGCTTACAACGGCTGGAACGATCTGACGTTCGTCTCAGGCGAAGTGAAGAATCCGCACAGAAATCTTCCGCTCGCCCTCATCGGCGGAACTTCCGTTGTAATCGTCCTCTATCTCTTCATCAACTTCGCATACTTCTTTGTGCTCACGCCAACGGAAATTGCGAACGTACCGGCTGAGTCTTCAGTCGCGATTGAAGTTGCGCTGAAATTTTTAGGGCCGATAGCGATAAGCATTATTGTTGCTGCGCTGATGGCGTCGAGTCTGGGAACGCTTCACATAGGGATGCTAGTGAGCGCTCGTCTTCCTTACGCAATGTCGCACGACCGACTCTTCTTTCGTCGTCTGGCGCGATTGAATCCCAGGACGCACGTGCCCGTAATGGCTCTGATTCTACAGGCGCTCTGGACTTCAATTCTCATCGTCACAGGCTCGTTCGATTTTCTGGCGGATTATGCAATCTTCGCGCTCTGGATTTTCTACGGATTAACAGGCGCGACCGTTTTCGTCTTTCGGAAGAAGATGCCGGACGCCGAGCGACCGTATAGAGTCTGGGGCTATCCAATAGTTCCAGCGCTTTTTCTACTCGTCACTGCGTGGCTGCTGGTAAACACTTTATGGACGACTCCGAAACAATCTTTCAGCGGACTCATTCTTATACTGCTCGGCTTACCTGTCTACTTCTACTGGTCAAGACGAAAAATAAGTCAAAAGTAAAAAGGTAAAAGGCAAAGGGAAGTCAAAAGGTAAAAGTAAAAAGGCAAAAGTGTGGACACGCCTTGCAGGCGTGAATTAAAGATTAAAAATGGTTTCAGCCTTCCTTTTTACTTTTACCTTTTGACTTTTACCTTTTCTCTTATGGAATATGCTATTCTTTGCCTGTTCATTTCCCCTTCGGTAAACTTAATTCTCGTTCTTGTGGAGGCCAGATATGCGTCCATGTAGAGCAGGTCTGTTGCTCGCATTCAGTTTTGTGCTCGTCTCTTCCTCTTTGATTATGAACACTCGAAACGGCTCCGCAGATTCTAAATCGAATAGCAGGATTGGAAATGAGACTAAAAAACCGAAGATAGCCTTCGCGATACATGGCGGCGCGGGAGTCATAAGCCGCAGCACGTTGACGCCGGAGCGCGAGCGTGAGTACCGCGAGAAGATGGAAGAGGCATTAATGGCAGGCTATCACGTTCTGGAAAACGGAGGGGCGAGTCTTGACGCAGTTGAAGCAGCAATCAAGATCATGGAAGACTCACCGCTCTTCAATGCTGGCAAAGGCGCTGTCTTCACAAACGCAGGGACAAATGAGTTGGACGCTTCCGTGATGGACGGGCGTACATTGAAGGCCGGTGCAGTTGCTGGCGTCAAGCATATCAAAAATCCAATTGTACTCGCGCGCATGGTCATGGAGCATTCGCCTCACGTGATGATGGTGGGCGACGGCGCTGAAGAGTTCGCAAAGCAGAACGGAATGCAGTTGGTTCCACAGGAATATTTCTTTACGCAGCGAAGATGGGACGAGTTGAAGAAAAAGCAAGAGGAGGAGCGACAGCGACAGAGCAGTCCTGCTGGAAGCGGTGGCGCACGCCCTAATCCTTTCGAGCACGAACTGGGAACTGTAGGGGCTGTTGCTCTGGACAATCAGGGAAATCTAGCGGCAGGGACTTCTACGGGCGGGACTACCAACAAAAAATTCGGTCGCGTAGGCGATTCGCCCATCATAGGCGCGGGCACTTATGCCAACAACGAAACGTGCGCCATCTCGGCAACGGGCGACGGCGAATATTTCATACGCGAAGTTGTCGCTTATCAAATCAGCGCTTTAGTCCAGTTCAAAGGTAAATCTATTCAGGACGCGGCTGACGCTGTCATAGCAAATGTGGGACGGCTCGGAGGCACTGGCGGTGTAATCGTTCTTGGAAAAAAAGGTAAAATTGCAATGGCGTTCAACTCTCAGGGCATGTATCGCGGTTACGTTGACGCGGACGGAAAGCCTGTGATTGAGATTTACAGATAAGGCTCAGTGACAGGGCTTTTTCATCAATAAGGGCACAGCCAGAAGCGCCGCTGAACCCCCGCCGGGCGGAAAACAATGTTCTGGGCGCAAATTGGCGTGATAACTTATTGACAAAATTCATGTAAATGCTTATTGACACAGGGCTAAGTTTCGTGTAAAAAAGCCAAGACTAAAGCCCTCGGGGGGCTTATTCAATGCCTTTCTTTTAAGGATGTCCGCGCGGGCGGTCTCAATTGTCGCTGAGACGGGTCTGGCTATGTCGGCAGATGCACTGTTTCCCGCGAAGCTCATTGAGGCTCGCGGTGCGCTTTGAAAATTTTTTGTTTCACACAAACGGGAGGAAGAACTTCAAATGATCAGCAGAACTTGGAGCCGCAAGTCCATAGCGTTCTGCCTAGCAGTCGCCATCTTGAGCATGTACTCGATGGTCAGCTTGGCTTCGCAAGGGCAGACAGGGCCGTCAGGCGAGCTTTCGGTATCCGGCCAGGTTACCGTCAACGGCCAGAGCGCAATCTCCGGCGCTACCGTTTTCACCGACAGCACCATCACAACGGCGCCCAATTCGAGCGCCACCCTCAGCCTGGGCAAGCTTGGCCGCGTTGAACTGCTGCCTGGCTCCAGCGCTAGAGTTAACTTTAACGATTCGAGCGTAACGGTTGCATTGGACGCAGGGCGCGTCCGAGTGTCGTCCCCGCAGGGAATCGCCGCGAGCGTAGTAACGCATGACGGCACGGCGGTCGCCGACAATTCTCAGGCCGATTCTTTCACGGTTGACGTAGAGTGCGGCAATACAATCGTCGCCACTCAAGTTGGCAAGGTTGAGCTTCGTGCTGGCAGCAATGCAAAACAGATCGCTGCCGGTCAGACCGGCGACGCAGGCACGGCACAGCCCGGAACTCGCTGCACCAGACTTCGTCGCGAAGAGACATTCAGCAAGCTCAGCGGTGGCGCTCTTGCAGCGTTGCTACTGGCTGCTGGCGGCGCGATTGCTGCGGCCATCCTTGCAGCTCGTAACTCGAACAACGATCTGAACTTTGGCGGTACAGTCATTGTAGTCAGCCCGACCAAGTAAACAGGTCTTTCGTTAATTACTCGTGACGGAGCGTGCAAAGAGAAATTCAAGTGCACGCCCGCTGAACTGTAACCTTGCGGGTCACGCCCTTTTATCTGTGCGCGTGACCCGCAAGGTTTTGCATGTAGAAACAGAATTTTTTTCAGAAACGGTTTTTTCCAGAAGAGAAGAATGCATATAGCTGTTATTGGCACTGGCTACGTCGGTTTGGTTACGGGTGCATGTTTCGCCGAATTCGGCGTTGAAGTGACGTGCGTTGATGTTGACGCGGAGAAAATTACGCGGCTGGCAAGCGGCGACGTGCCCATCTACGAGCCGGGTTTAGAGCAGTTAGTAGAAAAGAGCAGCCACGCCGGTCGCCTGCGTTTCACAACAGACATCAAGTCAGCCGTCGAGCAGGCGCTCGTAATTTTTCTGGCAGTTGGAACGCCGCCGCTAGAAGACGGCTCGCCGGATTTGAGCTTTATTAACTCTGCCGCCCGCTCCATTGCCGAGCACATGAACGGCTACAAGGTTATAGTCACAAAATCAACAGTGCCCATAGGGACGGGCGAACGCCTTCGCCGTCTAATACGCGAGCATCAGAAAATCAAGACCAATTTCGGCATCGTCTCTAATCCTGAATTCTTGCGCGAGGGAGCAGCGATTAACGACTTCATGCGCCCAGACCGCGTTGTAATCGGCAGTAGCGACGAAGAGGCCATAGCAATCATGCGAGACCTCTATCGCCCGCTCTATCTGATAGAAACGCCTGTTGTCATCACCTCGCTCGAAGCTGCGGAGTTAATCAAGTATGCCGCGAACGCTTTCCTTGCTACGAAGATTTCATTCATAAACGAGATCGCCAGCATCTGCGATTCAATTGGCTGTGATGTCCACGATGTTGCGCGCGCGATGGGTATGGATAAGCGTATAGGCAGCAAATTCCTTCATCCGGGGCCGGGCTTCGGCGGCTCCTGCTTTCCGAAGGACACGCGCGCACTTGCAGCCACAGCGCGCTCATTCGGATGCGAATCCCGTATAGTCAATGCTGTGATTGAAGCAAACCGTCAGCAGCGCGCCGCAATGGTTCCAAAGATTGAGAAACTCGTAGGCGGCATTAAGGGCAAGACCATAGCCGTGCTCGGTCTCTCTTTCAAACCTGAAACGGACGACATGCGCGAGGCTCCTTCAATAGAGATAATTCGCGCCCTTCTGGATAAAGGAGCGAAAATTCGCGCCTACGATCCGGCGGCGATGCCTGAAGCGGCGAAAATTCTTAACGACATAACTTTCGCCGAAGACGAGTACGACGCAGCCAACGGCGCAGACGTGCTGGTCTTCATCACAGAATGGAATCAGTTTCGCGCGCTAGACATGAGGCGTGTGAAGGATTTGATGAAGAATCCAAAGATAGCAGACCTGCGCAACATCTACGAACCCGAAGACATGCACGAGCTTGGCTTCGATTATGTAGGGGTTGGAAGGTGAAAAAGGCAGTTTTCAGTTTTTAGTTTTCAGTTTTAAGAAACAGCCAAACTGAAAACTGAAAACTGAAAACTAAAAACTGTTTTATGCTCTCTGGAATCGTACTTGTTACAGGCGGCGCGGGGTTCATAGGCTCGCACCTGGTTGAGGCGCTTGTCCAAAGCGGCGCGCGCGTGCGTGTCATTGATGATCTTTCGACGGGACACCGCGAAAATCTGGAGGAGATTGACGGCGCGTTCGATTTCATACAGGCGAGCCTCGCAGATGAAGATGCCACACGCCGCGCGCTCGAAGATGTTGAGCTTGTCTTTCATGAAGCAGCCATCCCGTCAGTCCCGCGCTCGGTTGATAATCCCACTGAAACTCATGTTGCGTGCGTTGATGCAACATTTTCGCTCCTCTTGCAATCGCGTAATCGCGGTGTGCGCAGAATTGTTTACGCTGCCTCAAGCTCTGCGTACGGCGACCAGCCACAGCTTCCCAAAGAGGAAGGGATGAGGCCAGACCCTCTCTCTCCCTACGCTGTTGCCAAACTCGTGGGCGAATACTACTGCCAGGTTTTCACGCGCAACTACAATCTAGAAACCGTATCTTTGCGCTACTTCAATGTCTTCGGCCCGCGCCAAGACCCTAGCTCGCAGTATTCAGGCGTAATCTCGCGCTTCATCAGCGCTCTTCTCACAAACGAGCAGCCAGTCATCTACGGCGATGGCAATCAGTCGCGCGACTTCACGTACATTGCGAACGTCGTTGACGCGAACATGCGCGCGGCGGAGACTACGAAAGGCGTGGGCGAAATTATTAATGTAGCAAACGGGCAGAGGATTACGCTGAACGAGTTGCTGGAGGCTCTGAAAACGATTGCAGGTAAGACGGAAGTGAGCGCGCGATATGAAACGCCGCGCGCAGGTGACGTGCGCCACAGCCTCGCCGACATCACACGCGCGCGCGAGATGCTAAGCTACGAGCCGCAGATTGGATTGGAAGAGGGCTTGCGCCGCACGATTGAATGGTGGGAGCAGAGCCGATTCGCAAAATAATAGAGTTTCAAGTTTCAGGTTCAAAGCTTTCCTAACTTGAAACCTGAAACTTGAAACTTATAATCAAGCCACAGCAGCGCTCTCGACCAGCTTTTTCAAGCTTTGTGTATATGGCTCGCGCGCGACGCCGCGATCTGTGATGATGGCAGTGATGAGTTCGTTGGGCGTCACGTCGAATGCAGGATTGTGAACTTCAATTCCTTCAGGCGCGAGTTGCTGGTCGCGCACATGCGTTACCTCTTTTGCGTCGCGCTCCTCAATTGGAATCTCTTCTCCGGTCAGAATCGAAAGGTCTAGCGTTGATACTGGCGCGGCGACGTAGAAGGGAATGTTGTGACGCTTTGCCAGAACGGCGACCATGTAAGTCCCGATCTTGTTGGCCGTATCGCCGTTGGCCGCTATGCGGTCTGCGCCGACGACTACTGCATCAACCTTACCCTGCTTCATAAAGTGCCCGGCCATGTTATCTGTAATCAGCGTGACGGGAATCTGGTCTTTGCTCAACTCCCATGCGGTCAGTCTTGAGCCTTGTAGAAAAGGGCGAGTCTCGTCCGCAATGACCGCTATGCGCTTTCCAAGGTCGCGCGCGCCTCGTATGACGCCGAGCGCTGTGCCGTAGTCGCCCGCCGTTGCCAGAGCGCCAGCGTTACAGTGCGTAAGTACGGTCGCGCCGTCCTGTAAAAGCTCACCGCCGAAGCGACCCATAGCGCGGTTTGATTCCAGGTCTTCTTGATAAATTTTCAGAGCTTCGTCTACAAGAATCTGCTTCGCCTCTTCAACATCCTGCGTCTTCTCTTTGGCGCGCCGAAGCGCCTGGCGCATACGCTCGATTGCCCAGAAGAGGTTCACTGCTGTAGGTCGTGTGCTGCCCATGACTTCGCACATGTAGTCGAAGTCGAATTCCAAGTCTGCGATTGAAGTTCCAACAGACTGCTTCGCGCCGAGCGCAAGACCGAACGCCGCTGAGACGCCAATTGCAGGAGCGCCGCGCACGACCATCTTCTTGATTGCGTCGGCGACCTCTTCGTAAGAGCGCAATATCAAATACTTTTCTTCAGTAGGCAGCAGGCGCTGATCCAACATGCTCACGCCTTCATTCGTCCATTCGACAGTCTTAATCATCCGAGTATTATAAGTCTCCTTCAGAAAATAGATGCGCGCAATCTTAACCGACAGAAAAGTCAAAAGTAAAAAGGTAAAAGGCAAAGAGAAGTCAAAAGGTAAAAGTAAAAAGGCAAAAGTGTGGACACGCCTTGCAGGCGTGAATTATAAATTAAAAATGGTTTCATCCTTACTTTTGCCTTTTTACTTTTACCTTTTGACTTTTACCGCTTGCGCGTGATAAGTTGCGCGCCGTCGAAAAAGGATTTTTCTGTTCATTTGAAAATGTAAGTGTTCGGGTGCCCCGTGCTTAAGAGCGGGGAGAATAGGGAAGCGGGTGAGAATCCCGCGCGGTCGCGCCACTGTGAAGAAGGAAAAAGTAAAAAGGTAAAAGGCAAAAGTAAGGAAGGCGTTCAACCTTCTTCACTTTTGCCTTTTACCTTTTGCCTTTTTACTTTCTAAGCCAGGAGACCTGCCCATACACATTTGCAACCTTTTGAGCGCCTCGCGTAAGGGTGTTCAGGTCGCACGTGGGAAAATTTTTTGGAAAATCCCGTCGCACGCCCTGTAGCCTTTCGAGGCTGGGGGAAAGGAGCGGCGGGTTTTTTGTTTTCGCTAGAAATTTCAAAAAAGAGTTCAAGTAGGCTTTGCTCGCTAGCGATTCTCGCGGCTCTGCTTCTACAGCTTTGCGCCTGTTCATATCACAGGACTACGACCGCTCCGACTGAAACGCGCGAAGTCTTGGACGGACTTGGCCGCCACGTTCGCTTGCCTGCGAAGATTGATAGAATCGTTTCGCTCGCGCCGAATCTCACCGAAATTGTTTACGCCATAGGCGCTGGCAATCGCCTCGTTGGTGACACGACATTCTGCGATTACCCGCCGGAAGCACGAACTGTGGCAAAAGTCGGGGATACGATTCATCCCAGCCTTGAACGCGTCGTTGCACTTCGCCCGCAGGTGGTTCTTCTTTCAACTTCATCGCAACTTGAAGCATTCACACAGCAGTTGGAGCAGCAACACATCACGGTTTTTGTTACGGACGCGCACGATCTGGAAACTGTCTTTCGCTCGGTCGAGCAGCTTGGCGAGTTATTAGGCCAACAGGAACAGGCCGGAAGAGTTGCCGCTCTGCTTCGTTCGCGCGCTTCCGCAGTCGAAGAGAGAGTTAAGGGAAGAAAACCCGTTCGCGTCTTCTACCAGCTATCAGCCGAGCCGCTCTACACCGCAGGGAAAAGCTCATACATCACAGACATGATAAGGCGCGCTGGCGGCGTGTCGGTCACGCAGGATGTGGAAGGCGAGTGGCTGCGCCTGAGCGACGAGACTGCGCTCGCGGCTCAACCGGAGGCGGTAATACTGGCGACGGCAGATTCAATGGGAGGCGGAAACACTGAGGTGGCCGCGCCGCTAGCAAAATCTCCTGCTGCGATTCAAGGACACGTCTATCGCATCAACGGCGATTTTCTTTCACGCCCCGGGCCTAGATTGATAGAGGGGTTAGAGCAGATGGCGCGCTCTCTTCATCCCGAAGCTTTTTGAGAGAGAGGCTGTTTAACTGCTCCGCGAAAACAACCATGAGTATGTTTCAAATCTTTCTTTGCGAGCTTAAGCCTTTAACTTTGCGCCTTTGCGAGAAACCTCAATTCACATGAATCTTGAGTATCAAGAGAGTTGAAGGTTCACGCAAAGGCGCAAAGAAAAGAGCAAAGTCCGCAAAGAGTTGGGTGTCTGCTCGCGTTATAAATATGGCCTTTAAGATAGAGAGAATGGAGATTGATTCGCAAAGAACTCGAACAACCCTCGGACGCACGGTTCGCGTCTGTCTCTTCTTATTCGCGCTGCTCGCAGTTGTTCTACTCATCTCATCAATGGTTGGAAGTGAGCGTCTTCCTCTTAGCGCTT
>MNJR01000123.1 GCA_001920415.1 Acidobacteria bacterium 13_1_20CM_3_53_8
TTAAACTTCAATAGATTTCCGTCCTCATATTCGCGCCCGCCTTCTGGGAAGATAACGATTGCGCCTCCTCCGCGCAGCCACTGAATCGAGCGGCGTATGGCCGTCGGGTCGCTTCGCTCAATCTCAAGGGGCCACGCGCCAAATAGTTCTATCAACTTCCCTACCACAGGCCAGTCGAAAATCTCGCTCCACGCCAGGAAGCGCAGAGGCCGATTTATGGGAAAGCCCAGCCAGAACGGGTCTATGTAAGTCTGATGATTCGACGCTATGATAAGTCCGCCCGTCTGCGGTACATTCTCAAGCCCTCGATAGTTGATCTTCCACAACAGGCGAGAAAGAGCGCGCCCCACTGGTCGCACCAGATCAATAAACCACGCAGGCAGCATAGCAGGCTCACCACCCGCGCCGTTCTTCTGCTTCTGCCCCCCCGCTTTCGCGCTCGTCTCGCCCACAACAAATGAGGGATGAGGGATGAGGGATGAAACGAGGGCAGAGGGATGAGGGATAAGGGATGAATAAGAATTGAGCCTGTTGCGTATTGACGCTTTCATTTCTTCTTATTCATCCCTCATCCCTCATCCCTCTGCCCTTCTTTCATCCCTCATCCCTCATCCCTTCCATCTCCTCCCACCAATCTGGAATATCGTTTCGGGTCAAGCGGTCGTCGTGCCAGCGCTGGCAGCGCTCGCAGGAGAAGCCACGATAGGCGCGAGCCTCTGCCTTCGTCAACCCTAGACGCACCCTCTCGCCGCATTGCGGGTCAAGACAGCGCCGCTCTATTTCAACAAGCAACACCTCGCGCGGAACTGAAATCTTCACCGATTTTTTCATTGACCCATTGGTTCATTGATTCAATGGATAAATGAATCAATGAACCAATCCTTTCATTCGATTCCTTCCAGCGGCCACTCTCTGTCAATGAATTCCAGATGAAGACGCGGGATGCCGTCCGGCCCCAGGCGACGCCCGCGCACTGCGGCTATGACGCTAATCTGGTACTGATGGCTTATGACGCGCACGAACGCGCCCCGCTCTATGTCTAATGAAGAGAAGACGGCTGCGCCGCGACGGCTGATGTTTTCCGTAACTGTAGGCTCGCTGGCTGCCACGCGCCCGTCTTCGTCCAGCGCCTCAACAGTTACCTCTACGGGGATGAAGTGGCGCGTCTCCGGGCGAGGCTTGTCAACGCGGCGCACGTTCGGAGACGAGAGGTCTGGTCTTTCATTCAAGCCATACAGGCCGGACTCTGTGGCCGAAGACGCAACTTCGTAGCGTATCTTTGGATCAAGAAGGAAACTTCTTGGCGGATGTTTACCGACGAAAGCGACGCCAACTTCGTAGCGCGGCGGTTTGTCTTTCTCCGCCGGGATAGCCCTTAGACTTCGCACGAGCGACCAGACACGATACTGATCTTCCACGTGGTCGAAGCAGCGAAGCTGGCGCGGCATAGGCAGCGTCAGGTATAGCAATCGTCCAGGCTCCGTAGGCCGAGTAATCGTAAAGCGCGCGCCAAAGGGCGTCACGTCAATCAGCCGCGACATCTCGACCCACTGATGTTGAAGGCTCTCCTGACACTGCACACGCACGGGCAGATTCAGCGGCAAACGCTCGCGCAAACGTCTGGATTTTCCCTCGAACTTCAACGAAAAATTAGCCCCTTGAATCTAGATTGAAACTCCCTTTTGACTGGCTAGATATTGTACCTTTATCTGAACGGTTTTTCATGCCTCAAAAACAGGCTAAACCCCTTGATTTTATTGGCTTTTATTGCTGTTCACGGGTTTGCCAAAAGCCTCTCTGGCTGCTACAATATCTTGTACTTCAGACTTGCGCCATTGGCCGCGCCGGACGAGTACCTTAACAACCCGAATTTAGCTTAACGTTTCGCGCCCGAGTTGAGATGAAACCTGTAGCCCCTCTGGACAAATTTTTATGCCGGAGCGAAGTCGTGAAGACCGTGCATCAGGCCAGACAGCGCGCGAAACGGAATTGTACTTGAAAGGTCTATTGAATGGAAACGACGGATCGAAACTATATAAATATTGAAGACGAGATGAGGCGCTCGTACCTTGATTACGCCATGAGCGTCATCATAGGTCGCGCGCTGCCGGACGTGCGTGACGGGTTCAAGCCCGTTCACCGACGCGTGCTCTGGGCTATGCACGAACTCGGTAATACTTACAACAAAGCACACAAGAAGAGCGCGCGCGTCGTTGGCGACACAATCGGTAAATATCACCCGCACGGCGACGCAGCAGTTTACGACACTATCGTTCGACTGGCGCAGGATTTCAACATGCGCTACCCGCTCGTTGACGGTCAGGGAAATTTTGGGAGCATTGACGGCGACGCCGCAGCCGCAATGAGGTATACGGAAATTCGTATGGCTCGGCTTGCGACTGAAATTCTGGCCGACATCGAAAAAGAGACGGTTGATTTCCAGCCTAACTATGACGAATCTCTGAGCGAGCCTAAAGTGCTGCCGACGCGCGTTCCGAATCTTCTAATCAACGGCTCGGACGGAATCGCCGTTGGCATGGCGACTAAAATTCCGCCGCACAATCTCACCGAAATTGTTGACGCGACCATCACGCTGCTGAAAAAGCCTGAGATAAAGATTCAGGACTTGATGAAGATAGTCACTGGGCCTGACTTTCCTACGGGCGGATTCATATACGGGCGCGAGGAGATTAAGAAATCTTACCTTGAAGGTCGCGGCGTGCTTCAGCTTCGCGCGCGTGCGGCAATTGATCGCATAGGGCGCGGCACGCAGGAGCGCGACGCAATCGTAATCACGGAAATTCCGTATCAGGTCAACAAGGCTCGCTTGATTGAGCGCATAGCCGACCTCGTCAACGAGAAGAAGCTGGACGGCATTTCTGATCTCAGGGACGAGTCAGACCGCGATGGCATGCGTATAGTAGTCGAACTCAAGCGCGATGCTGTGCCGCAGGTCGTTTTGAACAAGCTCTACAAGCTGACGCCTATGCAGTCATCGTTCGGCGTCATTAACCTCTCAATCGTAAACGGGCAGCCGCGCGTCCTTAATCTGAAGCAGATGCTCGAAGCCTTCGTTGACTTTCGACGCGAGGTTGTAAAGCGCAGGACAGAGTATGAACTGCGAAAGGCGCGCGCACGCGCTCATATTCTTGAAGGCTTAACGAAAGCGATTGACGCGCTCGATTACATCGTCACTCTCATACGCAATGCGCGCTCGGTCGAAGAAGCGAAGCAGTGGTTGATGGGGCAGATGGAGACAATGAGCCAGGTCAAGCAGTGGAAAGGCGTCCCGTCGGATTTGACGCTCGCTGGCTACTTAGGAAAGCTTCAGAAAGCTATGAAACGTCTTGAGTTTTCCGAAGCTCAGTCGCAGGCGATTCTAGACCTGCAACTGCGCCGTCTCTCCGCGCTTGAGCGAAAGAAGATCGTTGACGAGTACGAGAGCATCATCAAGCTCATAGCGGAACTCGAAGAGATTCTTGGGAACGAAGCGAGCCTTCGTAGAGTCATCATCAAAGAATTGGAAGACGTGAGGAGTAATTTTGGCGACGAGCGCCGCACGGAGATTGTTGATTCCGGCGTTGAGCTTTCAATCGAAGATTTGATTGCAGACGAAGACGTTGCTATCACGGTCACGAACAACGGCTACATCAAGCGCACGCCGATTACTACCTATCAGCGACAGGGTCGCGGCGGCAAGGGTCGCTCCGGCGCGTCAACCGGCAAGAACAACGATTACGTCGAGCACCTTTTCATAGCCTCTACGCACGCCTACGTGATGATCTTCACGGACGACGGTCAGGTTTTTAAGTTGAAGGTGCACGAAGTGCCGGACGCTGCCGCTTCGGCTCGCGGCAAGGCAATAGTCAATCTCATCAATTTGCCGTCGAATCGAAAGGTCGCTGGCGTCGTGCCCGTGCGCGAATTTTCCGAAGGGCGCTACGTCATGCTTGTTACCCGAAAAGGCATCATCAAGAAAACGTCTCTTGCCGATTTTCAGAACATACGCTTGAACGGCATCAACGCCATCAACATTGATGAGGGCGACGAACTATTAGATGTGGTTCTAACGGACGGCACGAAACGCATCTTCATAGCAACGCACAACGGCCTTGCCATACGCTTCGACGAGAAGGGCGTGCGCCCGATGGGACGCGCCACGCGCGGCGTGCGAGGCATAGACCTGCGCGCGGACGATTTCGTAGTAAGCTTGTGCCCCGTCTCGAAAGACGATAAAGAGCGAATGCTGTCGGTCTCGGAACAGGGCTTCGGCAAGCAGACGCCGATTGCCAGCTATCGCCTACAGTCGCGCGGCGGACGCGGCGTCATCAACATGAAGGCCACCACGAAGACCGGCAAGGTCGTCGCAGTCTTCCCCGTCGAAGACGACTCCGAAATGATGATAATCACCCAACAAGGCAAACTGATTCGCATCGAAGCCGACAGCATACGCAAGACAGGCCGCTCTGCTCAGGGCGTTCGTCTAATCAAAACCGACGGCGGCGATAAAGTCACCAGCGCATCTCTAGTCGAGCCTTCGACGGAAGTGGAAGAGGTTGCAGTAGGCTAAATCAATCTCTTTCGTATCAATAGAACGAGCGGCGAGTTGTTTTTGATAACGGCTCGCCGCTTTTACTTCATTAGAACTGCAAATCTTCAGTTGAATTTTATAGTCACATCCACCGTTAAGCTCTGTAGATTCGGTCTTGCAGACATTCCAACTGTTCTTGGCCTCCCGCCGAACATCCTGCCTTCCATGACCACCTTTTTGACGAATTCGTCCAGGTAAGAGGCATCGTAAATGTCGCCCGATTTCAACTTCCATCTATCTCGCAAACGCCTCTCATCGCTTTCCGAAAGCCCTACGACCATCAGTTCACCCATGTGGTACTGTGCGCCTTCAGTTATCTCCAGATGGTAAGTGACATGGTGCGTCGCGTCGTCAAAGGTCGGGCTGGCTTTCACCCTGGCTTTAACGTAACCTTTCTTCCCATAAGCGGCCATCATTGCCTCTAGCCCTTTATCAATCTTCAGCCCATCGGCCACCTCGCTGCTTCTCATGCCGAGCGCGCTCTCCAACTCTTGCGTCGTGAGCGCCGCGTTGCCCGTTAATTCTGCGCCCGCCCAGTTGTAAACCGCTCCCTCTTCGACCGGCAGCGCCAAGCTCACGCCTTTACAGTTGCCTGCGGGTGAGGGGTCAACCTTTGGCTGTGGCGCTGCGAAGTTTGCACGCAGGTAACCGCGCTGCCTGTAAGCGGGAACTAGATTTGCTTTAACGAATGCTGTGACGAACTGCATGGAGTATTCTGTATTAAGCAGAGGCTTAGACCTTTTCAGCAACTCGACTTCTTGAGCGCTTGAAGCGCCGGGGAAGTTAACGGAGCAGATTGGGATGCTCAAACCGCTCGCGCTGAAAACATGCTGCACATTAGCGCCCGCCTGATTGGCCGAAGGCAGGTATTCGACATGAGCCGGAATGTTTCTCTCCTGAAGCAAGCGCTCCAGAGCTTTTGTGATAGCATTAATCGCGCCGCTCGTATCCGGCGCAGTGCCGTCGAAGACAGGCAGTTCGCGGCGTACAGCATCTGCCAACTCCTTATTGCTGAACCAGACGAAGTTATCAAAGATGACAGGGAAAGCGCCCTGCGCCTCTTCCACCTGAAAAGTCACAGTCATTTGATTGTCGTTGAAGTGATAACGGAATCTCACACTCTTGAAGATGCCCAGGCTCAGAAGCTTTTGCGCCGCAGCATCAAACATCGCCACATCCACATGTTGTCCGATTTGCAGACCGCTTGCTGCAATAATTTGTTCTTGCTGGTAACGCTGCAACCCGACTATCTCTATCTTAGCCAGTCGCATGGCTGTTGCCTGTTGCGCAATCGTCGTAGACGAAATTAACAGGAGCGGCACCAGGAAGGAGCAGAGCGCTTGTGAAATCTTTTGAAGTGAGAACAGTGGGCGACAATTTAACATTCAGGTTACTCCTAATTATAACTCATTTCATAAATAACATTTGAGTTTACTAAAGACGCGTAAGCGTTGGATGCAAAATGTTGGCGCGACTATTTATGAGATAGTTTCTAGCTTTTATGACAGCGGAGTGGCTTGAACAAACTGAGTTTATATCGCCGTTCTATTTGTATGAATTTATGGCTCGTAGAGTTTGGGCTGAACAGGAAACCGTTCTGGTGAGTCTGGAATTTGGGCTAGGCTCTCATGCAATAATCTTTCGACGGCCTGCTCGTAATAAAGAGCATTATTATCTATCAATGCTGAGTTGCGTCCTAAAGCCAATGCAGCGATTCCTGTTGAGCCGCTTCCGCCAAAGGGATCAACAACGAATCCATCTTCAGGGCAGAGTAGTTTAATAAAGAATGCTGGTAGTTCAACAGGGAAGACCGCAGGATGACCTTTATTCTTTCCAACGAGTGCGAGGCTAAGGACGTTGGACGGTAAGACTGTTTCTTTCCCCACCCATTTCGAGATGTCTCGTCCAAAGCCACTTGCATTAACTGAGTTATGGCGACTCAAATCATTTTCGCCAAGCTTCCTCAAGCGAGAATGTTTCCAATCCCCAATAGGTATCTCCACAGCCTTCGGCTCGAAGAACGGGCGTTTTGATTTTGCTAAGTGGAAGCAATATTCCCAGCCATCGCGCAAGCGGGTCGGCCAAGAGCCTGGCATTGGATTAGTCTTGTGCCAGAGATAGTCGTCAATTGAAAACCAGCCCCGTTCGCATAAAGCCTCTATGGTGTGCCAGACGAAACGATGCCGCACTCCATCAACAACCTTATCCTTGATATTAATGATGAGGCTTCCACTTGGTTTTAGCGCGTTATAGAAAGACTCGTGAAATGTCAGAAACCACTCAGCGAACTTATCAGGATGAACGCTGTCATAATGTTTACGTCGCGCGTCAGCGTATGGCGGTGAGGTAACGATCAAGTCAACCTTGCCGGCAAAGTTCGCAAGCTCCGACCGACAATCGCCATGAATCACGTTACAATAAGTCCCATTCTTCTCAACGACGGTATTGTTCGGCGCATTATTTATCTTCTCTTCCTTTAACATCAGCTACTTTCCACAAAAGAAGGTCACAAGTTTATACGGATCATTATTACGGTTTACAGTTGCATGCGACCACTGACAAAGCGTGGCAAGTCAGTACCGCCTGCTTAAGCTGGGCGGGTGATGGCTGCGATAATGACCCGCCCGCTACCGTAGGCGGTACTGACATAAGTCGCACTCAATCGTAAACCGTAATAAAGATACCTGATTCATCAATCAGTCCAGCTTTTCGACAATTCTCACCAAAAGATTCTAAGAGGTGCTCCGGCACATCTGTCTGAGATGGTAATTCATCAGATGCATAAGATGAAACAAGCACGTCAAGCATCAACCTCATTATCTCTTCGTAAGAGTAATTAGCGAAGAACGGCCAGAAGTAATCCGATAGCCAGACTTCCGTGTTGACTGAGTGTGCAGTCTTGGTCTTCAACTCACGCTTAATGTAGCGAGTGCCGCGATCCATTGCAATGCCGAAGACGCAGCAATACGGGCCCGTCCTGTTCTTATCGGATTTTGCCACATTCTCTAAAGCCTGTATCGCCTTCGGCCAATCCTGACCGCCCATTGTGTTGCTGCGATTCTTGACTGAAACATAGAGGCTGAGAGGTTTTCTTTGCCTGTCAATAAATTCTATCGTTGCGTTGAAATCACCTTCAGCCGCACCTATGTCTGAGACGCTACGGAAGCGCTGTGAATGACGGGCGCAATCAATCACCAAAAACTGATAACGCCAGCCGGAATTCATGCGCTCCTTTTGTAGCGTCCTGTTGCGGAACTGCTCTATGCCTACATCTTTGAAATGTTTGCGGAAGACTTGATGCGCCGTAGCCGCCGGATCGCCGCAATATCGCTTGAAATATCTGAACAGTTCACGTCCTTCCCTTTCATATATAGCCTGAACCTCTTCTTCAGTCGCATTGACAGGAACGGCCAAGATTTCCCGGCGCGACTTACGGCTCGCATTTGCAATAGCCTCAAGAATCAGAGACTTTATTGTATCAACGTTAATTCTCTTTTTATGAGGAATTAATTTGGAATCATCCAGACAGCCATGATACGGGCTATTCTCATCTTGGATTCTAGGATAATCCTGCGCAATCGTCTTTGTTAATTTCGCCATTTGCTATTCCAACTTAAGAAGTTTTATCAGAGTGTGTGTCATTAGTGCTTATCAACTCTCCCGGCGCGCCTTCGCCCTCGACCCAAACTTCGCCATCTTCATAAAATTCTTTCTTCCAGATGGGCACGGTACGTTTGAGTTCTTTGATTGCCCATTCGCAGGCTTCAAAGGCTGCGCGGCGATGTGGGGCGCTCGCGGAAATCACAACACTTGTTTCGCCAATCTCTAAGCGTCCTGTGCGGTGAATGATGCCTATGTGCGCGATGTCGAATTTCTGGTGAGCTTCGTGCACGAGACGCTGCATCTCTCGGAGCGCCATCGGCGGGTAGGCTTCGTAGATTAGATAGAGCGTGCGGCGTCCGCGCGTCCACTCGCGCACGTAGCCGTCGAGCGTGACGGTTGCGCCGCATTCTGGCGGAACGATTCTTCGGGCAACAGAGCCGTCATCAATCGGCTCTGTTGTAATTTCAAAAAAATCCCTGCTCTCAGGATCGTTATGACTCTCAGAATCTTTATGCGCTTTGGCCTCTTGTTCATGCCGCTTCTCTTTCGCCGCGTCTCCGTGTCCCCGCGTCTCCGCGTCTCGCTCGCCCGCTCCGCCGCTCACGGGCGGGAAGACTGCAAGTTCGTCGCCCTCGCGCACGGGCGCGTCGCGCGTTGCGTACTCTTGATTGACTGCGAAGAGTAGCGAGCGGCCAAAGCGGCGTAAAGTGGGATAATGAGAGACGACCTCTTCGAATGCGCTCGCGGCTGTGGCGGGCGCGACGAGTCTCAGGGAAACTTCATCTTGCCCTACAATCTCGCGCGCTGCGCCGAAGAAGAGCAGACGGACGGTTACGTGTTCACCTGTTGCGCTCGGTTTTGACGCTGGAATCTTCTGCTCGCTCATGAGTCTAGGTCAATCTTCTTCCCGCCGTGACCGTTGCGCTTTGCTATGCCGTGAAGTCGCGCACGCTCTTCGTAAGACGAGACGACGCGCGCCAGCAAGTCGCGCAGACGATCAAGCCGCTCTGAGGTCGAGCGCAATTCAAGAAGCTCCTGCTTGACTTCCAAATCAACTTCAATCGCGGCGGCGACCAGAAACGAGAGGCGTTCCGGTTCTGTATCCGAGATGTCAGGCAAATCTGCGCGCTCGTCGTTGATGGTGCGCACGGCGCGCGCTATTCTCATGAACATCTGCGCCACGTCCTGCGAACGCTTTTTCAAGAACTCTTCATCCTCTTCTTCATCTTCAAAGTAAGAGACGCGCGCGACCAGATAAGGCTCGCCGCGCTCTACGTAACTTTCGACGCGGTAGCGTATCAAGCCTATGGTCAATATGTTCGAGCGTCCATCGGGGAGCGTCTGCGTCTCTGCCACTTCGGCTACGCAGCCAATGTGACCTGCGGGCGGAATCTCAGTCTGTGAGTTTTCAGGATCGAAACAGGATAGGCCGAAAAGATTGTCGCTCGCCTGCACGTCCGCCAGCATCTTTCGATAGCGCGGCTCAAAGATGTGCAGAGGCATGGGCATGCCCGGAAACAGCACCACGTTCAGCGGGAACAGCGGCAACTCGCGCACGCCGCGCACTTTTTCGTAAGCATCAGTCATTAAAATCAGTGACGAGTGACAAGTGACGAGCAAGAATAATTTTTAATCTTTAATTCAGTATTAACTATCAGTTCCTAGTCTTCAATATCAAGAAGAAGCTAAATACGCTGTAAAGTAAGTTTTGTGATATTTCAGTGAATTGCCACTAGCTTCAACTAGTGGAGAAGATAAGCAAACATTGATCGGCTTTAGCCGAATCTTTTGGCTAAAGCCCACATCTTATTGCTTACTTTTCCTAAAGCTTTAGCTGTAGGCTATTCAATAGAATATTAGTTAACTTAATTCCCAATGTACTAAATTCTTTTACTAAAATTAAAAGTTAAAAATTATTCTTGTCACTCGTCACTTGTCACTGTATTACAGCGCTTCGCTCGATTGCAGAGAGCGCGGCGGCTGTAGGGGATTGCTGGTTGTCGTCCGGCTTAGCATCGCCGGATATTTCTGCGGCCTCAATTGTTTGCCCTTCGAGCGCTTGAGAGATTAATTCGAGAATCTTTTCCGGCTCTTCTTCACCGAGCGCCTGCTGCTTTGCTTTTATGACGAGTTGCGCGAATTCGTGCGCGCGCGATTTGTAGCGATTGTCGCGCGCGATCAGGTCTTCTATGATTCGCAGTTCGCGCTCTTCGCGCGGCGCGTTTACGTCCATGCCTGCGGCGATGGCGTATTCTACGGGCACGCTCTGGTTGCGCATCATTACATGCAGCGCGCCTGTCAACGCTTGCGCCTCTTCGCGCATGCGATTCATGTTCAGAAGCGAATTCTTAAATCCCAGATGGCCGCGCAGAGTGATCTCTATAATAGGCGCAGGCTCGCTGGATTCAGGGTTGTGCACGCGCCCTTCGTGCTTAACTTTCTCTATCACGCCATTGAACACTTCGTCCGGGTCTTTAGCGCCCGATACGTCGAACGATAAGCGCTGAAACGGGCGTTGAACGTAATCGCGTATGTGCTCGGCCTTGATGTTGTGGCGGTCGTCAACTTCCACAAGATAAACGCCACGCTCTTCCCTGTACTCGTCAATCGAAGTTGGTTCGAGCGCGCCCGGATTGAATGCCCAATTATCCAGCGAGAAATTCTTGTGCGTATGGCCTAGCGCAACGTAATGAACTAGCTGCTTCAACTCATTTAATTTCGCCAGCGGCAGCGCCGGAATCATAGGGCGCATAGTGTGCCCCTCTATGTCCGTGTGCAGCATCAGTATGTTGAAGCGCCCCTCTTCGCGGGCTTGTCTCAGCGCATCTGTCAGTATCGGGATTGCAGCATTTATACTGCTTCCATACCAATGTGAGCCGAAAATCCGCGCACCGGCAACGTCTATATATGATCCTTTGTGCTCCTCCTCATTCCAAGGCACGAGCGCTATCGGGCTTCGGTCGCCAGACGTAGGTTCTAGTAGTTTCAGCAGCCCCCACCCTGAGAGCGACCGCATCCAGCTATACGGAGATATTTCATCGCTCGTATGTTGGTCGTGATTTCCTTCGATGGCTATGGCAGGGATTCCAGCATCTTTTAAAAGCTGGAGGCCGATCACTGCGTGATTCATCGCCTGCGGATCGACATTGCGCCGATCAAAAAAGTCTCCGGCGATGAGCAGGAAATCTATCCTATTTGGCAGGGCGTATTTGACTATCACGTCGTGCCACGCGCGAAAGAAATCTCTAGTGCGCTCCTTCAGGTTGTACCGTCGGCAGCCGAGATGAACGTCCGCGATGTGAAGAAACTTCATGAAGACATTATACGGAAAAGCGGTGATAGGTGATAGGAAGTCTGGAGTCGGAAGAGAAAAAGCTTTTTGCTTTTGACTCCAGACTTAATTCTTGTTACGCAAAAGTTGAAGCCCCTGCGACTCTGGGCGCGAGTCATTTAGGATACAGGGGCTTCATGGCTCCGCGGGCGGGAGGGGATACCGACCCGGCGGTGCGCTTAATCGGCCTCTCAAAGGGAGCGAGAAGCCGAAACTTTTTGGCAAAGAGCATTTTGGGTTCGCTTCTTTGACGGGTCACGTTCCCGTAATTCAACTAAAACTCTTTTCAAACCTGTCGGACGATGCGTGACGCAAGCTTTTGCTCTCACACGATGAGGAATTTTTCTGTACGCTCAGAAAGCGCTCAGTTCCGCTTCGGGCGCTATGCGATGAATCGCAGCGAGCAGGTTTTCAATCTCGAAAGGTTTTTCAAGAAAACAGTTCGCGCCTTTCGCCTCGCAAGTGCGGCGTGTCTCGTCGTTCGTGTCCGAGCTAACGATCAGCACCTTCGATTCCGGGTAGCGACCCTTTATGTAATCGAGCACGAGCAGTCCAGCCTTTGGCGAATCCAATGCCGGGGGCAGATGCAGATCGAGAATCGAAATCTGCGGCTCGTAAACCGTAGCCCTGCGAACGGCTGAGGGCAGGTCTCTGGCCGTCAACACTTCAAACTCGTCGCACAAAGTCCAAAAGAGCTGCTGCGTGATCGCGTCGTCGTCGTCTACAATCAAGATTCTGGGTCTCATCTTGATTTCCTCCTCGATCACTTTAGCTTTTCACCCTTAGACTCGTCTGCAACGCACGTACCATTGTTTTAAGCCACAGAATAAACTCGATATTTCTTAATGAAAGATGCGGATTTCAATCTTGCAGAGGATTTCCGATGTTCACTCTTAAAGACACTACGGCTCGTCATCTGTCCACTTCTGTGAACGAAGGGAGAAGAAGAGGGGGAAAAGGGGAAGAGGGAAAGAGGGGAAAAGGAAAGGACAACTGCTTTCTCCTTTTTCCCTTTTAACCATTTCCCCTTTTACCCCCTTCTTCTTTCATCCTTCCGCCTTGCTCTTCAATGTCCAGATCGTTAATGAGGCGGTGCAGGTAGGAACGACTGATGCTGAGACGGCGCGCGGCTGCGACTTTATTGTAGCCTTCAGCTTGAAGCGCGCTCGTTATCATGCGGCGCTTGAGCGCGTGGACTGCGCCGTCCAATGTGGATTCATCTGCGGTTGCTTCGGGTAGCGTATGCAGCATCTTTTCGGGCAGGAATTCCAGGCCGAGCGTTTCGCCCGAAGTCAGCACGACGAGGCGTTCGATGAGGTTCTCAAGCTCGCGCACGTTGCCGGGCCATTCGTATTCGACGAGCGCTTCTATCAAAGCGGGTTCAAGCTCAGGAGTGTTGCGCCCATGTTTTTCGGCAACTTTCGCGGCGAAGTGCGCGGCCAATAGTGGAATGTCCTCCTGTCGCTCGCGCAAGTTGGGTAAGTTTAGAGGCACAACGTTCAGACGATAAAAGAGGTCGCGGCGAAAGCGACCGGCTTCGACCTCCTGTTCCAGGTCGCGGTTCGAGGCGGCGATTAAGCGTATGTCAACCGAGATTGTCTTTGTGCCGCCTACGCGCTCGAACGCGCGCTCTTGAAGCACACGAAGGAGTTTCACCTGCACGGCTTGGGTCAGCTCGCTTATCTCGTCCAGAAAGAGCGTGCCGCCGTCTGCCAACTCGAAGCGGCCTTTGCGCATCTGCGTTGCGTTGGTGAACGAGCCTTTCTCGTGGCCGAACAGTTCCGACTCTATGAGTGTTTCGGGAAGAGCAGCGCAACTGACCGCGATGAATGGAGCAATGGCGCGCTGGCTCTCTTCGTGAATGGCGCGCGCAAGCATCTCCTTGCCCGTGCCGTTCTCGCCCGTTATCAAAACGGTCGCCGTGGTCGTGGCAACTGCTCGCGCCTGTTTAAGAGTTTTCTCAAGCGCCGCGCTTGAACCCAGCAGGTGACTGAAACCCGTATCAGCGCTCACGAGTTTGCGAAGACGCAGATTCTCTTCTTCGAGCGCACGAAGACGTGCTGCTTGATGAACGAGGTGCAAAATCTCTTCCGGGTTGAAAGGTTTCTCGAAAAATCCGTAAGCGCCGCGTCGCACGGCTTCCAGCGCGGCCTGTTTGGATTCGCTGGCAGTGATGACTATGACTGGAACAGGCGGGCGCTGAGAGCGTGCGGCTTCTACGATTGCAAGTCCTTCGGAAATCTCATCAACAGCAGGAGGCAGACGCAGGTCGCTCAGCACAACATCAACGCGCTCGCGCTGCAAAATTTCGCAGGCCTGCGCGCGCGCAGAAGCTTCCAGCACGCGGTACGTTTCGCCTAGTGCCCAGTAAAGACCGCGACGAACGCCAGCATCGTCGTCAATCACAAGCACAGTGGCTTTTTTCTCTTGCCGCTCACCCATAGGACTCTCAACTCCAGGCTAGAGCACGACCGAGCGCGCGCGTCCACGACGACTCTCTTCGTAAACAGATGTGGTAGAACTCTTCAGGACTTTAGCCTGAGAGAGAATACTTGATGTCTGGGCTGAAACTTCAGAGAGGACGACCGTGATAAAGCTCCGGTTACCGGGCGGATGATTTACGCCCTCTGCTCATCATGATCTGTTCGGATGGTAGCACGACGCGAAAACAAGTGCCAGAGCCTTTCTTTGATTCGACTTCGATTCGACCGCCGTGCGCGCGCACTATCTCGCGGCAGGTATAAAGCCCCAGGCCTACGCCGTGGCGCTTGGTCGTTGCAAACGGGTGGAAAAGACGCGTGCGCTGAAACTCTTCCGTCATGCCCGCGCCCGTGTCCGCTACGCTGAAGAAGACATGCTGCGCGTCCTCGTCGCCAGCCTCTATGGTGAGTTTGCCTCTTTCAGCGCCCATAGCTTCGAGCGCGTTGATGACAAGGTTTTCCATTACTTTCTCCATGCGGTCTGCGTCCACAGCAGCAACGAGCGTCGCTGGCAATCTGGTTTCAATCTCATGTGTAGAGCGCGCCTGCTCGGCTGTTGCGTCCAGCACGCGGCGCATCATTTCTACAAGATTGGTCGGGCGCGGTCGCTTGTGCTCGCCGCTCAGAGTCTCTACAGGATCGCTCAGCTTTGAGACGAGCGCGCGCAGCTTATCTGTAGCAAGCTTGAGCGAATTCATGGCGTCAGCCCTGAACTCTTCACGATGGAACTGTCGCTCCATGTTTGAGACCAGAAGCGAGAGCGATGCGATTGCATTTTTAAGATCGTGCGTGAGCATGGCGGAGATTCGCATGAAGGATTCAAACTGGCGAGTCTCCGCCTCGTGCGCAATCTTGTCGCGCAGTTGATCTGTCATCAAGTTAACGCTGTCTGCAAGCACGCGCGTCTCGTCGTTCGAACGCACTTCTATGCGCTGGTCAAGGTCGCCCTGCGCAATCGCCACAGCGCCTTCTGTCACATGCTTCAACTTGCGCGAAGTTCTGCGCAAGAGCATCGTCAGTAAAGCGGCGAGCAGAAGACCTGAGATTACGGACAGCGCTATGCTCAAGATAAATGTGCTACGCGTTTGCGCGACGGCCTTTGTATAGTCTTCAGCCGCAGCAATAGAGAGGTCTAGCGCGCCCAGCGGCCTATACGAGACTAGCCACCGATCTCCATCAGCAGCCTCATAAACTTGCGCGCCAGTCTCGCCTCTCGTCATAGCGTCCGCCACAGGCTTGAAATTCGGCATGGCGCTCGCTACCGGCTGATAATGATGGGCGGCATTCGTGTGATAGAGAATCTGCCCGGAGTTGTGCAGCACAAGAATCATGCGCGGCGCAGTCGTAGAACCATTCGCGCGTTCACGCGTGAAAAACCCTTCGTCGCCCGCAGCCTCTCTGATCAATTGATCCAATTTCTGATAGACCACCAGCGAGCCGACCGCCGTGCCCTCACCCGCATCGTCACCAAAAACCGGCACGGTGTAACGAACGGACGTGCCCGAAGCGTCATGAGCCATAGTCGAGAGCAGCGTCTGCCCATCGCCCGTTGCGCCTGCGGCTTCCGAACTTTGCAGCCGAATGTCTTCCCCTCGGAAACGAACAGGCGTATCGCTCGCGCCCGCGCCATTCGCTCCGATCTCTGCGCAAAAGCGCGTAGAGCCGTCACGGCTCAGGCAGGTGACGGAAGTGAAATAGTTTGACTTGCTCTGAAGAAAGTTTCTGACATCTGCGCGCAGACCTGCGGGCAGTTCGTTTTCGGAAACGGAATCAGAGATAGCAGACGCGCTCTCGGTGTGAGCCACTTTTTTGATGCCGGAGCTTGACGACGCGGCGTTTCTATTCAAAGTTGAAGATGCGCCGTACTCGCGCAAGAAATCGCGCACAGACTGCACGCGCGCCAGAGCCTTAACTTCAGCCTCACGCTCGCGCAGCGCTTCCTCCAAATTCCTTTTAACGATCAGCGCCTCGCGCTCCACATCGCCGCGCAAGATGTTTTCGACCGAACGCGCGCCGTTTCTGTAGCTCAAGAGGCTGACCGAAAGCATCGGAACGATGCCGCAAGCCAGGAAGATGAGAAAGATTTTCAGTCGCATTCCCACGATAGAGTCTAGAGTCTGGAGTCTGGAGTCTAGAGTCTGGAGTCAGAAGAAGAAAAGCTAAAAGCTTTTGACTCCAGACTCCAGACTGTTAAGAGATAATAGACGAAATCTTCATGTGAGGCATCAGTTATTTGATGTCTATAGGTTCACGCCCGAACTGTTTGAGGAGTGGGGCGATGGTTTCTATTATCTTCGCGTGCGCCGCTCCGTTTGTGGCGACGATGCCGTTGCGGTTCTGTACGTCTAGCGCGTTGTAGCGGAAGGGCTGGCCGAAGAGGTCTGTGAGTCTGCCTCCAGCTTCCGTAAGGATGATTTCGGGCGCGCAGGTGTCCCACTGTTTCGAGCGCGGACTGAGATGAACATAAAGGTCACATTGCTGCTCGACGATGAGGCCGACTTTGACGCCGACCGATCCGCGCCGCACCTCTTCTTTGACACCGAGTTTTTCTACAACCATGTCAAGACGCGCGCTTCTGTGCGTGCGGCTGGCGGCCATGCGCATCTGGTCTAAAATATTTCTACCTGAAACTTGCGCGCGCGTAGTTTCCAGACCGGGTCTCTCTATCCATGAGCCACGCCCGCGCGCAGCCCAGTAGAGCGTGTCCGCCAAAGGTTGATAGACCACGCCCATCACGCTCTCGCCATCTACCGCTAGACCAATCTGGACTGCAAAATCTCCGTTGCGATCAATGAAGCCGGTCGTGCCGTCGAGTGGGTCAATCATCCACACACGCCGCTTGCTGAGCCGAACCGCTGTATCAACAGATTCTTCCGCAAGTATGCCGTCATCTGGAAATTTTCGGGCGAGTCTGTGAACGATTAATTCATTTGCCGCGCGGTCTGCTTCCGTCACAGGCTCTATCCCGCCCGCGCTTCTTTTCTGCTCGACGCGAATAGGCTCGTCATAAAATTTCAGAATCTCCGCGCCAGCCTCGCGCGCAAGCTCAAGCGCAACGGCAAGTTCTCGCTCATACGATTCATCTTGAGCCTTCGACGTAATCATCAGCATTAAAACCCGGCAAAGAAGAAGGCAAAAGTAAAAAGGTAAAAGGCAAAAGTAAGGAGGAAACCATTTTTAATCTCTAATTCACGCCTGCAAGGCGTGTCCACACTTTTGCCTTTTTACTTTTACCTTTTACCTTTCCTTTCTAATCTCGCGCGCAGCTTCACGAATTATCTCAAGCGTTGAATCAATATCGGCGCGCGTGGTGCGAAAGTTTGTGATGCAGGCGCGCAGGGCGAAGCGAGCGCGCAACGTTGCATTCGATAGATAAGCCAGACCGCCGCGCTGAACCGTGTGCATGATGTGCGCGTTCAATTCATCCAATTTCTCATTGAGAGAAGCGCGTTCCTCATCGTTTGCCGCCTGAAATTCTCTGGCGAACTCGACTGGCACATAACGAAAACAGCAGATGCTCAACTCTACTGGCGCGAGCAGTTCAAAATCTTCCGACGCCTCAACGCGCTCGGCGAAGTATTGCGCCATACAGCAATCGTCCGTTATAGCTCCTGAAACTTTACGCGAGCCGTAGTAGCGTAGCATCAACCAGATTTTCAGCGCGCGAAATCTTCTAGAAAGTTCTATACCGTAATCCCAGAAGGCGAAACTTTCGGCGTCCCGTTCTTCGTAAACTTTTATGTAATCCGCAGCGTGCTGCGTCCAAGCCCCCTGCACTCGCGCAGCATCACGGAAGAGAAGACAACCACAATCAACCGGCGCGTAGAGCCACTTGTGCGGGTCTAGCGAAACAGAGTCTGCGCGCGCGATGCCATGAAAGAGCGCACGCTTCTCATGGGCCAACGCGCCGAGCGCGCCGTAAGCGCCGTCAACGTGAAACCATAGGTCGCGTTCCTGTGCGAAGCTGCCAATTTCTTCGAGCGGATCAACCGCGCCAGTGTTGACAGTGCCAGCGTTTGCCACTACGCAGAAGGGAATGAAACCTTCTCGCTCGTCCCGCTCAACCTGCTCGCGCAAATTTCGCATGTCCAGTTTGAATCGCTCGTCTGATGAAACAATGCGCACATTCTCGCGCCCCAGACCGAGCACATCCGCCGCCTTCGGAATCGAAAAGTGAACCTGATCGGAAGCGTAAACAGTCATCGGCGCGCTCCTGTTCCATAAACCCTTATGCGAAACCTCGCCTGAAGATTTCACACGATGCGCGACATAGAGCGCGTTAAGATTCGCAAGAGAGCCGCCGCTGGTCATAAGCCCGTGAGCGTTTTCGTCATAGCCTATGAGCGAGCCTAGCCAGCGCATGACCTGCTGCTCGATCATCGTAGCGGCTGGCGCGGAACGCCACGAGGTAACATTTTGATTCAAGGCCGAAGCGATGAGGTCTGCGTAAGCGCCTATGGGAGTCGAGGGAGAAGCGACGTAGCCCCAGAATCGCGGGTGTCCGTTGTGACGGCTCTTCTCTATGACACGGCGGCAGTCTTCAATCAGCTTTTCAATCGGCTCGCCATCTTCCGAAAGTTTTTCCGGGAATTTCTCGGAAATCTCTTCCGCACTTGTGTCAGGAAATACTGGAAGCTCCGCGACGCGCGCGAAGTATTTTTCAACGATCTCCGCAACGCTCTCGGAAATTGCATGAAACTCGTCCTCCGAAATGTCCAGCGACGAGGGGCGCGCTGCGCGTTTCTCCTCAACCTCTTTGTTGCTTGAATCTGTCATACGATTTTTTAGACCAAACTATCACACAGCCCTTGCTTGCACGAAATCCTCTTGCGGCGCGACGCTCACGGCAGGTATAGTTGCGATTCACAAGCCAGAAGTTCCAACTAAGAGCGCATTTCAAAACTCTTTGCGAGCTTAAGCGTTTTCCTTTGCGCCTTTGCGAGAACCTTCAATTCTATTAAAGCTCAACTTTGAAGTAACTTGAGGGTTCACGCTCTCAGGCGCAAAGTTAAAGACGAAAGCTCGCAAACGGGTTGAGCAGTTGCTTCAGGTTTTGAAATAGCCTTTAAGTTTTCTCCTCAGAGAATAGGAAAGATGAAAATAAGAAATTTTCTTATCACGCTGCCCCTGCTCGTCGCTCTACTCTCTTCATTCTCTTCCGGTCGCATAGGCGGGCAGGAGCGCGCGCCGAAGAGAGTTCTGATTCGCGCGGGGCATCTAGTAGACGTGCGTGCGGGGCGCATCCTTACGGATCAAGCTATTCTCATAGAAGACGATCGCATCAAGGAGGTTGGGCCAGCATCGCAGCTTGCAAGTCGTGCGGCGGGCGCGCAGGTGATTGATCTTTCGGGCGCAACAGTGCTGCCCGGTCTGACGGACTGCCACACGCACCTTACGGGAAACCCGGATCAGATTGGCTATTCTTCATTGGGCATCTCGATTCCGCGCGCGGCGCTCTACGGCGCAAGGAACGCGCGCGTGACTCTTGATGCGGGCTTTACGACCGTGCGCAACGTGGGAGCGCCGGGTTACACGGACGTTGCATTGCGCGACGCCATCAATGCTGGCGACATACAGGGGCCACGCATGCAGGTCTCCGGCCCGTTGATAGGCGTAACGGGCGGGCACTGCGACGAGAATTTGCTCGCGCCCGAATATCATTCCAGGGCAGATGGAGTTGCCGACGGTGTGCCCGCAGTCATTCAAAAGACGCGCGAGATTGTGAAGTATGGGGCAGACCTGATTAAAGTCTGCGCTACGGGCGGCGTGCTCTCGCGCGGAGACTCGCCCGGCGCAGAGCAGTTCAGCGACGAAGAGATTCGCGCCATAGTCACTGAGGCTCATCGCCTTGGTCGAAAAGTCGCGGCGCACGCGCACGGCGCTTCAGGAATAAAGCAGGCAGTTCTTGCCGGAGTTGATTCCATAGAGCACGGCTCGTTAATTGACGACGAAGGCATACGCTTGATGAAAGCGCACGGGACTTATCTTGTTCCGACTCTCTACCTTGGCGATTGGTTTCTTGAAAACGCGCCGAG